>JAJDTJ010000043.1 GCA_022827225.1 Candidatus Poribacteria bacterium
TAACAACTTTTGCCCGTTTCAACACAGTTTTTCAGACGCTTTCCCCACCCCAGAGGGGTGGTATGTCTATAGAAAATTGTGTGTTTAACCTCTTGCCCTCCAGCGGAGTGCTATGTCTGAAATAGGTGGCAACTTGCGTTAAGTACTATGAGGGTATTGAGGTTAAAGACAAGGTGATGAGCCTTGAATTTGCTGGCAACCCGGCTACCGGTGCCGGAGACCTCAACGCCATGTTTAGTGGGATAGAGGTAATCCCTGCATTAGCCGTTGATCCGAAACAGAAAGTCACTACAACATGGGGTGCGCTGAAATCGGAACGGCAAAATCAATAGATAGAAGGAGGCAATTTTTGATGAGATTTTTTAGTGTTTTAACGATAGCACTTTTGTTCGCGGTTCTTGCCCTCCCGACACTGCTACCTGCGGAGGAATTCCGTGTGTGGGGTGGCAAGACAGACGACTTCACAGATTCACAGGGACGCGTCTGGCGCGGCGCGCAGCAGGAAAACCAATCGTGGGGTGGCTGGATTGAAAAAGCGCCTCGGACAGCTGAGGTGAAAGAGTTGACAGCGGCGGCACAAGCACAAGCGGAAGCTGCTCGCTACGATGTGGACCTCTTCTATGCAGTCAGTTGGGCAGCTTTTCCTGACACTGTTAAGTACCAGTTCAAGACCGGCAACGGTACTTTTGATGTGACGTACCTCGTCGGTGAACATTGGTCTCCGAATAACCGCGGCTTCGATATTTTCATTGAAGACGAAAACGTCGAACCCCTCTATGTGACACCGGGCAGTCATGAAATTGACATCAAAACTTATCCAGGGATTGAGGTCAGCGATGGTACGCTCGATTTCAACTTCGCTGGAAATGGTGATACCGGTGCAGGCGATCTGAATGCGATGTTCAGTGCTTTGGAGGCTGTGCCTTCTGCAAGCACTGCTGTGGATCCGAAGCAGAAACTCACGACAACGTGGGGTGCGCTGAAAGACGATCGCCGGTAAGAGGACGTATTAAACCGAAAAAAGCCCGTGGTAATTTTGTTACCGTGGGCTTTTTTTTGTCGGATACTTTACACTTTCGGTGTTGTCAAATCGCCACTGAGGATTGTTGGGCACCAGAATTTCTCGATGTATTCGATGATCAGCTGCGTGCCTTCTTCATGGCTGACGTATGGTGGCTTGAAGGGGTTATACATTGCATCTGTGAGGTCGCGTGCGAGGACGGCGTTTAATCCCCAACGCACCATCTGTTTAATGGCGAAAGAGCGTCCGAGGACACACATATTCGTGTGAACCCCCATGAAGATGAGGTTCTTTATGCCTTTGTGGTGGAGTAGGTTGTAGACCTCCTGTCCGTTGTCGCTGATAGCATCTGTGTCGTGGATTTCGATGACGGGGTGCTGTCGGTGCCACGCTTTGTAGCTTTCTTCTTCGCCGGTATCTGAACCGCCATCGGAGGCATCAACGGGTAACGGTGGGTCGGGTATCTCTCGTTCGGCGGGCGGTTCGGCGTGTGGGAGTTTCAGTACCCATCGGCGCGCCGGGTGTTCCTCGTAAAAATCCATGGTGTCGGAAGGTGCGTGGATAATCTGCACGCCGTTTTGTCTGGCGCGTCCGAGCACAATGTCCATGCGGGGTGCCATGACATTCACACGTTCAGTCGCGCCCCAAGACCAGTGCTCGTTCCACATATCGACAACGATAATCGCTGTTTCAGCGGGGGTCCAGTGTACCTCTTCTTCAATGACGCGCCAGCCGTTTCTTCCAACAGTTCGCGCCTCCTGTCGGCGGGTTGAGAGCGATAGCGTTGGTACCACTGAAATTGTGTGGTTTAAGAGGTTAAGTAGCATCGTCTGCTTCAACTCCTTTGCGTAAAACGTAAGCGTCTTTATAGCGTCCGTAGTAATTTTTTCGGATGCCACAGATGCGGAATCCGAACTGTCGATAGAGATATTGCGCCGGTAGATTGCTGACGGCGACTTCTAAGAGGACCTCGCGTTCGCCATCGGTCTCCTGTATTATCTCCAAAGCTGAAGCGAGCAGGTATTTACCGATCCCTTGCCGTTGACAGGCAGGCGACACGGCGATGTTCAAGATTTGCGCTTCTTCGTGAAAGATACAGAATATTATGTAGCCGACGACGGTCTGTTCACGTCGTGCAACGTAAAAATATTCGTCCGACCGCGGTCGCTTCAGGGACAACCTGAAATAGGTAGCACTCCACGGATCCTCGAAGCATTGGTTTTCGATAGCTAAGACCTGCTGCAGGTCGTCCGCGTGCATCGGTTCAAATATGAGATTAGGGAGCAAGTTTCGGGTTGTCATATCAAGTCAATCGGCACAAGATTATAGGATAGCATGCAGTATACCATAATGTCAGAATTGATGTCAAGGATGGAGGGTCATCAGTTTCCCGACAACTCATTGCTTTTTTTGGTAAAGTCTGCTATAATTTTCAACAATAAGGAATGCGTGCATAGAAAGGATTTGTTATGAAAGATTTTGCATTTACAGGCGGGCGTCCGGATCCGTATACGTTCCCGACAGAGGGACTTATCGCTGCGAGTGAAAAAGCGCTTCGGAAATTGGGCGGCGATTTGGTTAACTATCCGGGTGAATCCGGGTATCGTGGTCTGCGTGAACTGGCATCAATGCGGTTTGAACGGCGTGAGGGTGTGCCACTGCCGATTGATAATATCTCAATCACCTCTGGCTCGATGCAAGCACTCGAACTCGTGCTTGGAACGCTTATCAATCCGGGTGATACGGTGCTAACTGAGGAATATACCTATAGCGGCACTTTAGGTATCATGCGGCACTTTAAAGCGAACATTGAAGGTGTGTCAATGGATTATATTGACGGTATGGATATGGACGCGCTGGCATCGAAGCTCAAGGGACTAAAAGCCCAAAACATCCGTCCATCTTTGATCTATACGACATCAAACCATCAGAACCCGACAGGTGCGATCCTTGCGTTGGAACGACGGAACCGAATGCTGGCACTCGCTGAAGAATACGATACCGTGATTGTCGAGGACGACTGCTACGGCGATATAGACTTTACATCAACACCGACACCGGCATCGCTCTTTAAATTGGACACGGCAAATCGTGTCATCTTCATCGCGACGTTTTCCAAAATCTTAGGTGCAGGTGTACGGCAAGGCTATTTTGTGGCGAGACAACCGTACTACGGTCAGATCCACCAGAACCGATGGGATGGCGGTACGAGCGCCTTGGCGAGTGCGATCGTTGCTGAGTTCTTTATGGAACATCTCGAATCACACCTCGTGAAAACGAACGCTGCTGTCGGTGCAAAGTGTCGAGCAGTGACGGATACACTTGATAAACACGTCAGCGACATCTGTACGTGGACGCGTCCGCGCGGCGGGTTGTTCCTCTGGATAGATCTGCCGGAAACAACGGATATGGAAAAGTTGCAACAGTTGGCATCAGCGAAAGGGGTCGGCTATAGCAACGGACGTGCGTTCCACTACGCGAGCGAACCGGTGAAAGCGATCCGGCTGGCATATGCGTATTGCCATGTAGACGATATCCCAGAAGGGATTACCTATCTGTGTGAGGCGATCCATGCAGCGCAAAAAAAATAGTGCGGTTACATGAAGAAGTGTAAATATATCTTCGGATTTTACTATAAACGGAGGATTAACTAATGTTAAAATTTCAAACCGCTTTAATTGCTATCCTCATCATGTGTTGTGTTACGTTGGTAGCCTGTGAGAGAACAGATTCCATGTTGGGACCCGCACCTAACGATATGACAACTGGCGATGATATGTCGGCTAAAAATGTTATCTCTTTCGTACCGACGACGGATGTCACCACTGCCAGTGTCGGTGAGGAAATAGAAATCGACGTTAAAATAACAGATGGAGAAGGGGTCGCTGGTTACGGAGCCTTCTTCGTCTTTAATACAACGGCGTTGAAGTATATCAACACAACACAAGGGGACTACCTACCGGCTGGCGGTATCTGGATGAGCCCTGAGTTAGGCGATGATGGAAACTATCAAGTGAGACTCACTGTCGCGGATTCAACAGCAACGGGTGTACTTGCACGCGTTGAAGTTGCCCCAGATGCCCCCGAGGCTGCAATAGAGTTCTCAATAGATGAAGTACTGTTTCAGATTCCAGAGACGCAGTTGCCGCCTGAGTTCGTATCTCCAGGGGCGGTATACTTGGCATTCTCCATTTTGGCTTCATCACCCCTCGGTGCTGACACGAATCCGATCGCTGTAGATGGCGATGGAACGCTTGCGACACTCACCTTTGAAGTGCTTGAAGCAACACCGGGTACTGTTCACTTGCTGGAGGTCAACCTCTCCGATGCTAACGATGAAACGTTGGCAGCTACGCTTCAAAACAGTATGATAACTGTGAATGCCCCGGCAGCACCGTAGTCTCTCTTGCCGATGTGAAAAAAAGAGGAGCCATCTTTTGCGGAATATTATTCTTATCTCATTGGATACACTCCGAGCATCAAGTATGAGTTGCTACGGTCACTCTAACCTAACAACGCCGCATGTCGATGCGTTGGTGGAAAAATCGACACTTTTTGAGAAGTGTATCAGTCCACATATCCCGACGCATCCTGCCCATACCACGATGTTCACGGGTAAGGATGTCTTGTCGCACCAAATTATTACACAGGGCGGTGCGCTGAATTTAGCGACGGATGTTAAGACGACACCGGAGCTGCTGAGTGATGCAGGTTACTTCACCGTCGCTGCGGATAATTTGGGACGCTGGTTCCAGCGCGGTTTCCCTGAAGGGCAGTATCGTGGCTATCAGTGGGAGAGTGGTTTCCGTAAAGCGCGAAAGGCGGAAGCGGTCAATCAGACAGCAACGGAACTGTTAGACCTTGCCCAAGCGCAAGATAAACCGTGGTTCGCGTTCCTTCACTACTGGGATCCACATACACCGTATCACCCACCGCTTCCGTTTGAACGGATGTTCTACAGCGGCGATGAATGTGATCCGAAAAATCGGAGTATGGATGCCGTTTACGCGTGTGAGCCTTTCACGGACTATTTCCGTCAGTGGATGTGTACGCCGGACCCGGCAGACCCAGAAAATATTGCAAAGAAACGACTCTGGCGAGATCGGCGGTATGTCAATGCGCAGTACGATGCCTCCATCGCCTATCTGGATGCGTGTCTGGCGCAACTTTTCCGGTATCTACAAGACTCTGGACAGTTCGAGGAGACACTGCTCATCATTACGGCGGATCACGGCGAAGAGCTTGACGAACACGAACTCTGGTACGATCACCATGGACTTTACGAAACGAACTGTCATGTCCCCTTGATTGTCCACTGCCCGGCACTTGTTCCGAAAGGGCAGCGGCTCGAGGGGCTCGTGCGTCTCACCGACATCGCGCCGACGATTCTCGACTACGCCGGTTTACAATCTCTCTCGGAACGTGAAAAGATGGAAGGCGTAAGCCTGCGTCCGTTGATGGAGAACGGCAGGCATGACGGTACAACGGAAGCGGTCTACCTGACAGAGTGCGGGTGGATGAAGAAACGGGGTTGGCAGACACGGAAATGGAAGCTTATCGTTGAGACGGGTGGTACGCCTGCCGTTTATAACACGCCGGATTTGGAGCTCTACGACCTTGAGGAGGATCCAGACGAGGTCTATAATCTCGCTGAGGAGGCGGACGAAGTCGTTGCGCGCCTGAAAGCGGACATGGCGGCTTTTCTGGAACGCCGACTCGCCGAAACAGGACTGCCCGATCCGACGGTTGAACAGGAGATTACCATGCGCCGTATCGGTGATAAATCGAAGGCGGTACCGCTCTAAAGAGAGGTGCATCATGAGACAGCAAAATAGACGACCCGTTGTCGCAACCTTTTGGTGCATGATACCGATGCTGCTTGTCGCGGTTCTCGTCTTCAACGGGTGTGGCGCGCTCGAAGAGGCACAAAAGCGTCGTGAGAAACAGCGCCTTGAAGAATGGAACGTGAGCGCCCTGATGTTCAAAACGCCGAAATCCAAGATTCATACCACAGGAGATGCGCTGTTAAGTGAGAGCGATCACTATACGCTTAAATTTGCTGAAGATTTACAACGGCTGCCAGCGTTTGATGAAATCGCCGAACGCAGGGAATTCGCGGTCCAAGCGCTTCACTCTATGGAAAGTCTCTACGAGGTGATGTACAAACATTTCGGGTTCCATCCAGGACATAAAATCCACGTAACATTGCACGACATGTATAGAGGTAGTAGACTCAGTGCATTTACAACGATACAGTACCAGCGCGGTATGCGGGACGGACGATCCGTGAAATACATTGAAGGCATAAAGATGGACTTTCCAATGAAGATGTATGAAAAACACGAGGTTCGGGTACATGAACTGACGCACGCCTTCACAAATATCTATAATCTACCGGTTTGGTTCTCGGAAGGCACCGCTGTCCTGATTCAGACGGAATATGCCAAAGGTGGCACACATTCAAAACTTAGTAGCCTCAAGGTGGATGCCCGCGTCGATATCAATGGTAAGAACGAACTCGAAAATTGGGGTGGACATACAGAAAATAGCCCGCTGACACAGTGGCGGTACCGTTACGCCTATACACTCGTCGCTGAATTGTGGGAACGATACGGTGCAGATTTTTATATTAAGGTCTTTGAATTGATGGAAGCGGATGGGCTTCCCGAACAATTAGAGGACTTGATGCCGACGAGCGTACTCATCTACTATTTCAGCCAGGCAGCGGGTGAAGACCTTGTTCCGTTCTTTCGGAACCTCTATTTTAATGTCCGGCTTCTAACTAAAGCAGACATCATTAAATATATTGAGGGATTGAATCAAAATCGGCGGCGAAGGTGAGTGTCGGTTTATAGTTTTATGCAATCCAACCGTCTTCAACAATACTTAGACCGTTATGTGGGTATCCCGCTGTGTGGTCTCCTGAGTCTGTTTTGCAGACATGTTCGGGAGCCTCACCGCCATCCGCAAAAGATTCTCTTCATCCAACTCTCCGCCTTGGGGGACACGATCTTGGCTGTCCCGACTATCCGTGCAATCCGGCAGGCTTTTCCAGACGCTGAGATTACGATGTTAGCGTCGGGTCCCAACCTAAACTATCTCGCAAACTGTCCATATATTGATAAACGTATCCGGTTCCAGATGCCGGTGTATCGGATGATTCGGCTGCTCCGTCGCGAACAGTTTGACTGGGCAATCGACTTGGAGCATTGGCCCCGGTTGAGCGCGCTGCTCACTTATGCCACAGGTGCCCCGATGCGTATCGGGTTTCGGACGAAGGGACAGGGTCGTCATTTCCTGTTCACAGAGACAGTGCCACATATCGGAGGACGACACGAAGTACGGAATTTCTTGGACATTGCAACACGATTGGCGTGTCCGGTCCAGGCGTTCGATCTCGAAGTGTGGTGCGATTCGGCAGCGCGGACGTGGGTCCGTGAGACGTTGATTCAGGAACAGGTGCCGCCTAATGCGCCGCTCGTGGCACTACATCCTGAGGCGGGGAGACGCGGTGAACCCCGTAGACGGTGGTCTCCAGAAAGTTATGTCGCCTTAGCAGACGCACTCGTTGAACGGTTCGGTGTGCAGATCGTTTTGACAGGTGCGCCCGATGAGGTCAACATCTCCGAACAGATCGCATCGCAGACGCGACACCGAGCAGTTATCCTGACCGGTAGGACGGACGTTAATCAACTTGCGGCACTCTTTTCGGATGCAGCGTTGGTGGTGAGTGGGAATTGCGGCCCGATGCACCTTGCAGCGGCAACAGGGACACCGGTCATCGGATTGCATGGTCCGACGAACGCTGCCCAGTGGGGACCTTGGAGTCGTGATGTGAGTATCGTTCGTGCAGCGATGCCGTGCAGCCCGTGTCTGAATTTAGGATTTGAATACGGCTGTCAGGCGTTACCGGACGGAACATCACCGTGTATGTGGTCGATTGGGGTCGAGAGCGTGTTCCGGGAATGCGATCGGTTTTTGGCGTAGATTTCAGACGAAGGCAAAAAAAAAGGCGCGCTTTCGAGGCGCGCCTTTTGATTGGGGTTCAGCGGTTTAGTACATGTCACCACCCGGAGGCATCGGCGGTGCTGGTGCTTCCTTCTCAGGGAGCTCGGCGATGAGGGTTTCTGTGGTGATCATCAACGCTGCGATACTCGCTGCGTTCTGGAGTGCGACACGGACAACTTTCGTTGGATCCGGTATACCGGCTTCAAACATGTCAATGAACCGGTCTTGATGTGCGTCGTAGCCGATGTTCCCGCCATCTTCTTTGACTTTAGCGATGATGACAGAATCTTCTTGTCCGGCGTTGTTAGCGATCTGACGGAGCGGATCTTCGAGTGCGCGACGGACGATGGAGACCCCGACGGCTTCGGTGGCATCCTCAAGTTGAAGTGCGTCAAGTGCGGCTTGGCATCTAACGAGTGCGACGCCCCCGCCGACAACAACGCCTTCCTCAACGGCGGCGCGTGTGGCGTGCATAGCATCTTCAACACGCGCTTTTTTCTCTTTCATCTCGACTTCCGTAGCGGCACCGACGTTAATGACGGCGACACCCCCGGCGAGTTTCGCAAGGCGTTCTTGCAATTTCTCGCGATCGTAGTCAGATGTCGTGTCTTCAATTTGTCTGCGAATCTGGTCGATCCGTCCTTGGATGGCTTCGGTTGTCCCTTCACCTTCAACGATGGTGGTGTTATCTTTGTCAATAACGATGCGCTTGGCAGCCCCGAGGTCGTTTAGGGTGATGTTTTCGAGGTTGATACCAAGGTCTTCAGAGATAACGCGCCCGTTTGTCAAGACTGCGATGTCTTCAAGCATGGCTTTTCGGCGATCACCGTAGCCGGGTGCTTTAACAGCGGCACAACGGAGGGTTCCGCGAATCTTATTGACGACGACGGTAGCAAGTGCTTCGCCCTCAACATCTTCAGCGATAATCAAAAGCGGTTTGCCCTGCTGCGCTGTGCGTTCTAAGACAGGTACAAGGTCCTTGAGGCTGCTAATCTTCTTCTCGTGAATAAGGATAGCGGCATCTTCCAAAACGACTTCCATCCGATCAGGGTCGGTGACGAAATAAGGTGAGAGGTACCCGCGATCGAACTGCATACCTTCAACGACATCAAGCGTCGTTTCGAGGCTTTTCGCTTCTTCAACGGTAATGACACCATCTTTTCCAACCTTTTCCATAGCGTCAGCGATAAGGTTACCGATGTCGCTGTCGTTATTTGCGGAAATAGCGGCGACTTGTGCGATTTCGGTTTTTTCGGAAACCTCTTTGCTGAGGGTGTGGATTTCATCGACGACGACATCGACGGCTTTCTCGATCCCGCGCTTGAGTGCCATCGGGTTGTGTCCGGCGGCGACGTTTTTCAAGCCTTCACGATAGATCGACTGTGCGAGGATGGTAGCTGTGGTTGTGCCATCACCAGCGACCTCACTGGTTTTCGAGGAGACCTCTTTGACCATCTGGGCGCCCATATTCTCATAAGCATCTTCAAGTTCGATCTCTTTAGCGACAGTAACACCATCTTTCGTGATCGTGGGTGCCCCGAATTTTTTGTCGAGTACGACGTTGCGTCCTTTAGGACCTAATGTAACTTTGACGGCGTCTGCGAGTTTGTCAACGCCGAGTTTAATAGCGCTCCTTGCCTCTTCATCAAACGCTAGTTGTTTTGCTGCCATGTGTTTAACTCCTTTCCTAGTTAACCTTGGCTAAGATGTCATCTTCGCGCAAGATGAGGTATTCGATATTGTCATAAGTAACTTCGGTACCGCCATATTTAGCGAACAGTACCAAGTCGCCAGCTTCGACATCAACCGGTTGACGCTCTCCGTTGTCGAGAAGCCTACCGTTACCGACGGCAACGACTTCACCTTCTTGCGGTTTTTCTTTAGCTGTATCCGGGATGATAATCCCACCACTTGTTGTCTGTTCATCATTGTCTGAACGTTTGACGAGAATTCGATCGCCAAGGGGTACAAGTGCCATGTCGTTGAATTCCTCCATAAGTTAGCATGAAAGTTGTAGGCGAGGCGCATCTGCCACCGCCTTATCTATTTTATCAGAAGACGGTAAAAAAATACCGCCCTAAGATTGTTTCAATAATAAGTAGAGCAAGTTTCATGCCAATGTTTAAAACCCTTATATTATCAAGGTCGCGGTGGGAAACGTGACATTTTGGCAGGTTTTTGGATGCGACATATTGTCATACGTAAGAAATGGATGGTCAATCTGTGCCATTTTGGCACAGATGTCTTTTAGGGTTATCAGTTAAAGGTTAACAGTTTTCAGTTAAAGAGGTTTATTGTGGCGGTAAAAGAAAATGTCCCTGACACAAGTTCCTAACTGAAAACCGACCCCTGATAACTATTCCCGCTGACGGCTATTAACCAACTTGCTCGGTGCGTCCGGTTTCGGCGGATCGGTAAGCGGCGGCGAGTATCTCGTTTGCGCGTAACCCGTCTACACCGGTTGCGATCGCTGGTACGTCCCGTTCTACACAGTCGGCGAAATGCTCGAACTGGAACTGATAGAGGTCCTCGTATCCGGAGGGTATCAGCTGCTTATCGTCTCCGAAATAGGTTTTAATTTTCCAACCGTCGTCGTTGTAGACCCAGACGGCACCTTCTGTTCCGTAGAGTTCAAGTACGATGTCGCACTGTGAAACCGAGAAGCTGAGGTCTGTGAACGCTTGCGCGCCGTTATCGAAACGCATGAAGATACCGCCGGTGTCTTCAACAGCTGTCCCTTGCGTTGCGCGACTATAGAAAGCGCTGACGGCGTTGACCTCACCGATAAGATAACGGAGCAGGTCGACACTGTGCGGTCCGAGGTCCATGAAGCATCCGCCGCCGCCGAATTCAGGTTGGGCGCGCCATTCGTCCGAGACAAGTTCATAAGATTTAAGAAACGGCATCCGTCCGTGGACGATCTGTCCGAACTGTCCATTGTCTACCCATGTTCGGATCCGCTGGAAACAGGAGTGGAATCGAAAAAGGAAACAGACCTGTAGATGTACACCGTTGGCATCGCAAGCGGCGATCATTTCTCGACATTCGCGTGGCGTGAGTGCCATGGGTTTATCGCAGAGTACATGTAAACCGCGTTCTGCCGCGGCGATGACCTGTTCGCAGTGGAGGTGGACCGGTGTTGAGACGTAGACTGCATCAAGTGCGTCGTCTGTGAGGAGCGCGTCAACGGTGGTATAGGCGTTGGTTGCCCCGTATTCGCGAGCGAGTCGCTCTGCGCGTTCGGTGTCTCGTGAGAGGAGGGCGTGGAGTTCTGCGCCGTCTGCTTTTTCGATAGCTGGCATCGCCCGACGTTGGGCGACGCTTCCCGCGCCGAGCACGCCCCATTTTAAACGCATTGTTTTTTCACCTCATCTGTGTTGTTTGGGTTGCATTGTATATGGTTACGGGAAATATTTCAAGGGGTTAATAGTTATCAGTTTTCAGTACGATTGCTACGCAACCTTTCAGTACTCAGTTAGCACACTGTGTCGGGAACATTTTCTCTAACTGCCACAATATATCTCTTTAACTTTGACCAACAACTCGTCTACAGATACTTTTACGAAGGCACGAGTTGTTGGTCAAAACTGAAAGCGCAGCGTACTGAGTACTGTTAACTGACAACTAACTAAAAAGCAGATGCAAGCCTGTGGCGAAGAGGAAGAAGAGGACAATTCTGGAAAAGAGACGTTCCGAGACGCGGTTGTTCAGTGCGATGCCTGTTAGTACACCGAGTGCGATGAAGGGTAAAAGCGCGGCGGCTTCAATCAGGATATCCAAAGAAAACAGATCAAGACGGTAATAGAACGGGATTTTAATGAGGTTTAGCATGAAGTAGGTGGCGGTCGTTGTAGCGACGAAGGCAGTGTTACTGAGACGTTGGGGGAGGAGATACATGACGACGACGAGTCCACCCATGTGTGCAAGTGTTGAAAACGCACCCGCCAGCAGCCCTGCCAGCAGCCCTTGCCACACCTTAAATTGGAATGCCGCAGGCATTGACGGGTCCGAACTTCCGAGCAGCGGTTGCCAGTAGGGACGCAGGAATTCCAAGATTGCAAAGAGGCAGGCGACCCCCCCGATCACTTTTTTTAGGTGGTCATCGGAGATGTCCTTCAAAATAAGGCTTGCCAAGGCGATACCGAGGATGGAGCCGATGATGAGCCGTGTGACGCTCTGCTGGTGCCAGCGTCGCCAGTAGTGCCGGAGTGAGAAGACATCCGTCGAGAAGAGGAGCAGGAGCATGAGTCCGATGACGTTTCGCGCGCTTCGGAAGTGCGTGAACATCGGGACGACGATCATGCCGATGCCGCCGCCGAAACCGGCTTTGCTGACACCGGTGAGCCATGCGCCGAAGCAAAGGATAAGAATTTCGTAGATAGTGCTGCCTCCTTTTTTCTCCGATGAGTATAACGAATTTTAGGTAAATTGTCAAGGAGTTGTCAGTACAGTTTTCTACGAAACCTTTCAGTAACCAGTTGTCAGTTCAGAGACGATTTGTGGTGGATGCTTTCTTGTAACTGCCAGAAAATATGACTGAATCCTTATATATAATTGCGTGCTGATAGCTGAAAGGCGAGGCAGTCGTTGTCCTGAAAACTGCGTCCTGTTAACTGAAAACCATTCCCCAGAAATATTTGACATCGTTCTTAAAATGTGGTATAATATACACAGTATTTACACAATCCCAATTCACAACGGAGGCTTAAAGCAATGGTCCAAGTAGAAGTGAGCGTAGACTCAGGTGAAGCGTTTGATCGTGCGTTGGCACGATTTAAAAAAATGTGCGGTAAAGCCGGTATTGTTACAGAAATCAAAAAACGGAGCTTCTATGAGAAGCCGAGCGAGAAACGTCGCAGGATCGAAATGAAGCGCCAGCGGAAAGTTAAGCCGCGCAAATCCGGCGATCATTCAAACAGTTATAACGGGCGCGGATCCTATTAAGGTACCAAAAGGACGCATATATGACAAATCAGGCTAATGGCGGAGCTACGGAAAATTATAAAGGACTTTTGATTCAATACTGCCAAGAACGTGGACTGCATCAGCCGACGTATACCGAAACACAACTCGGCCCGTCGGACGCGCCGCAGTGGCAGGTGAAAGTGTCCTACGGTGACCAGGTTCACGAGACACCGGAGCCTGTCGCCGGTTCAAAAAAATTTGCACACCAAGTCGCTTCACAGCAGGTGTTAGCCAAAATCGAGTCGCGACGCGAAAGTTTTTTGACAGGTGAGGTAGAAACGTCGGCACTGTCGGCACTTGAAGCAGAAGATATATTTGAAGCAGAAGATGTATCTGGCGCAGCATTTGAGCCGATTGAGGTCCCTACACCGCTCTTGTCAACCGCCTTAACGATTGCAAGTGAACGGATCACATCTGCAAATCCATCGCGGTATCGGACCCTCACGGATTCGGAATTTTCAGATAAAGTCTCGAAATTAACGCTAAAGATCGTGAGGGAGCTGCTTACGGAAGCGGAAAAGGGTAAGATTACATTACGGTAGCGGCGCGTGTGTTGCCTATAGCATATTTTCTCGTTGGCGAGGTTGGAAGACCTCGCCGTTTTTTTTTGACATCCAAAAATAAATAAGATATAATACCGATATGGAACATATTAAACAGGACTTACGCATTTTTGGCTGTAGTCGGTTTTGTTAGATGAACTTTTTCTGACAACCGATGGTTTTCGCAGAAAACCGTACTGACAACAGATAACTATCCTACTTTTTTTTACCGAAGAAATAGACTGCTGATGCTAAAATATGAGCATGCTTATGGCGCGAGAGCAAGGCATCTATGAGTAGCAATGGGAAGGTCAACCAACCGATGAGCAGAGAAACCGCCTTCGCGATGAGGAGGTTTCCGAAAGAACAGATAAGCCCGATATATTCTCGAAAGATCCAGTGTAAAGCCGTTGTCGGGCCGGCGCAGGTGCCGCTCTCTATCTCCGAGAACGCGGCGCAGAGTTGAACAATGCCTGTCACCGTCCATCGCTGGTAATCGTGCGGTGAGGCGTGGTAGCCTTGTAAGAACGGTACCGCTATGCAGATGTAGCCGCCGGGCTTTAAAACACGATAGATCTCTGAGACGACGCGGGTCGGTGAGTGGACATGTTCAAGCACGGCTTCAGAGATGACGGCATCAAAAGCGTTATCCTTGAAGGGCAAGAGATGCCCATCAGCGATGATGTCGACTTCCGGGGTCGCTTCAATTTCGAGATTGATGACGTTAGGAGCGTGTCGGCGGTTGCCGGCACCGAGATCCAATATGTTCGCGTTAGGACCGAGTTGACGGATTAACCGTTTGACACAACGGTTCCAGCGCGGCGCTGGGTAAGGACATCCAATGAGATAGGATAAGAACCGGTTTTGTCTGAGTCTACGCTTGACACGTGAAATCAGATCCGGTTGTAAATCTGTCATACGTATGGCTATAAACAACCTTTCCGAAAAATCCGAAAAATATGTTGGCTACCTTGGCGATTTATGGAAATCCGCTGTGCGCTTAGTTGCGAGTATCTGGCATCAATTCGTTGAGGATAAATGCCTTCAGCAGGCATCATCGTTAGCGTTTCACACGTTGCTGTGTTTAGTGCCGTTATCGGCTGTCGCGCTTTTCCTGCTGAAAACGTTTGGTGCTGTCACGGATGCGAATTCGCCCCTGATCGTCGCGCTTCGTGATAACTTCCTACCGCGTTACGGTGCCGAGGAAATTGTAGCAGAACTTTCAGCATTTGCCAACAGAAATCTTGGGGGGCTCGGTATCGGTGGTTTTCTGTTGTTTCTGCTCGTCTCAACGCTTCTCTTTATCTCGGTGGAGCAGCATCTTAACGATATCTGGGGTGCGCGGCGGCGGTTACCGATTGTGCAAGCCTTCCAAAAATATGCTGTTTTCTATACCTTGCTAACGGTGGGTCCGCTGCTTATCTCGCTGTTCTTTCTAACTGCGAAGAACTGGGTGTTCGCGCATATCTTCCCGTGGATGCTGGTCTACTGTCTGCTGTTCCTGATCTACCTTGCGATGCCGAATACTGCGGTGAAATGGAGTGCTGCGCTTCTCGGTGCGTTGGTTGCGGGGACGTTGTTCCAGTTGGCGCGAATTGCGTTCGGAAGTTACTTTGGGCTCGTCTGGAAGAATTATAGCGACATCTACGGTGCGATGGCACTGTTGATCGTCTTTGCAATCTGGACGTATGTGACGTGGGTAGTTATCCTGCTCGGTGCGGAAGTAGCGAATGCCTTCCAGCATTTTGGGCGGCGAAATGCGCGGCAGGTGCCCTCGCAACACAATAGCAACGGCTATGTGAATAGTGCGGGTGTTATTGTGCTGTTCCTGATTGTTGCGGAACAGTTCTCGAAGGGTGAAGGTGCGTGTACGGCGGCGCAGGTGGCGGCGCGTGCGGGTGTCTCACTGGAGATTGTGGAGGCAAACTTCGAGCGGTTCAAGTCGGCGGGTTTGATCTACGAAGTGGGAGGTGATACCGATGGGTATCTACCTGCGCGTGGATTATCGGACATTACGTTGGCGGAGTTGGTTTTGGCGGTCGAGGGTGAAATGATGGCGCATCTCGTTGCGAGTGTATCGTCGGAGGCGGGTGTCCGTATGTTGGATACGCTGGCGGCATCGCAGCGGGCACATTTGGAGAAAGTTAAGGTTAGTTCTCTGGTGTGAAGCAGGTCATGGTTCCGGTAGCCCATGATTTTTTGCGGGAATGGGATCGGTTCGCGAATACAATCCGCTAATAGTAGAGGGCGGGGTTTTCGACCCCGCCTGCAGAAAATTAGAGAAATCGCCAGAAAGAGAACGGTTAATTCGGCGAGAATTGGCTCGCTTTTACATAGTAGAAGAATCCGATACACATCTCATCTGTTGTTTTTTCGCCCCAGCCCACTGGAACCGGTGGGGTGTTGGGGTTGGCTGGGTTCTCTGCGGAATTGTCGAAATGTGCAACCAGTTCGATGGTTGTACCGATAGGTAAGAATAGAGGTACTTGATAGTGATAGGCATCCTGCCAATTGAAGTCCCAATCCTTGATCCAGATGAGATCGTGTGCTTCGCCTTCCGGGGTCGTCGCGACGAGACGCATATCGCGTCCGAGCAGATGCATGTGCGGCGACGTTCCTAAGAGATAAACATCCTCCTTAACCTTCCGAGACGCTAACACTTCATGCCACGCCTCGCCGGGCGGGATCACGAATTCAGAGTTAATGGCACTGCCGATGTGGAGCCGTGCTGTGTCTGGTGTCTTTGAGAAATAGAGACCGAGACGCGAACGATCATACTCAACGTGTCCGGTGCGGTAGTAGTGTACCTGCATGACGATATCGGCACCCTTGGGTAAGAGGTAGCCGACACCTTCGGGTAAGACAGACGGTGTGACACCGGGTGCCCAACCACCGAGCGATCCGACAGCGTCAAACCCTGGACCGGTGCCGGGGGTGACGTAGCCGGGTTTCGGGTCCTGCGCGTCAAGTTTACGTGCTTCACCGTTGACATCAAGATACGGGATGACGTGGTGGACGGTCTTCCGGTTGCCGGGTTGTACATCAACGGCTTGGATGTACATATCGGTCTCGAAGTTGGTGGGTATGATAAACTGTCGGTATTCGTCTTCGCCTTCGGCATCGATTTCGTATTCGACAGGCATCTCAAATATCTGATCGGGTTCACCGAGTGCCCAATTGTCGTGGAATTCGGGGGCGGTTGGTACAGCGTTAAGGTCCCCGGGCGGCGCGCCTGCGTCTACCCAGCGTGCGATTAATTCAACCTGACTATCTGTGAGTCGTCGTTCGTTCTTGAAGTGTCCGTATCCGGGTGCAGGTTTCCAGGGTGGCATGAGGCGTGCCTGCGTGTAGACGGCGATTTCGGTTGCCCACGCCTTCGCATCGCCGTAATCTATCAACGTGAAGGGTGCGACCTCTCCGTGCCGGTGACAGGTTTGGCAATTGTTCTGGAGTATCGTGGCGATGTTTTCGCTATAAGTGACCTCGGACGGAAGGCTCGATTCGGGAAGATGGATGGTGCAGCCGAATGCCGGTGCCTCTCGTAGGGGGAGCGGGTCGCCGGTGTGTGTTGCGAGGAGCGCGTCGTGTAGATAATTGTGTTTGACGCGGGTCTCGTAGCGGTTATCGTCGATCGGACCCCGGTAGCGTAGTGTACCACTCGTGTCAAGGACGATCGCCTGCGGGGTCATTGTTGCACCGAGCAGCTCGGCAAGGTAACCGGTCGTGTCTTTAACAATAGGAAAAGTGTATCCTGCTTTCTGGATGTATGCCTTCACATCGTCAAGGGTGTCCTCTTCGTTGGCATAGATACCGACGAAGGTGGTGTGCTTGTCGTCTGTCGTGAATTCGGCGTGTAGCCGTTTCAGACGCATCGCATAGCGTTGCGCGACGGGACATTGGGTAGCAAGAAATACGGCAACGACCGGTCCCTTTTCGGTGAGACTGTCTAAAGTATATGTATCGCCGCTGAGCGTCGTGAAGTTGAGGCGTGGCAATTGGGTGTCGATGGGAACCTTGTTATGGCTGAGCGAGACCTCTTGGATGACGCGGTGCTTGTTCGTGACGGTATAGTCAGATGCTGCTTGTAGTACAAGTGGCACCGTGAGTGTCAATAATAATATTGTTATGTACGATTTCATGCGTGCCTCCACTTGCTATGGTTAAAACAAAAAATAGCCCTGTCTCACTCTGTAGCATCTACAGGAAGACAGAGCACTATGGCGAACAAGACAATTAAGCTTGCTAAGGAAAATGTCAATTTCTTTGAAAGTTACATTTACGTATTCTCCTCCTCAGAAAACAAAAACACTAACTTTTCAGGAACACCGTTTTAGCGAGGTTCCTATGAAAACCAAGAACAGATTCAGGGATGAAATCTATTCTGAACTAACCTTTTTGTATGTACCTATATTATACCACATCGGTAATACGATGTCAAGTTTTTCTTGAAAAAATTTGTGTTTGGTGCGAATATCGGCAAAAACGGGTGTGATTTTGCGTCTCATCGCATCAACTTGCGTTAATTATACCTGTATTTGCAAGTTTTGTCAAATTAATTCTGAAAAAAGTTTTTCTCGGTGTCAGAACCCCTTAAATCGACCTCATCAGATAGACTCGATTTTAGTATGCGAGTTCTTCCTACCCTATTTAACATCATTAGTATACAAAAGGTTACAAAAAAATGCAAGTTTTTTTAATAGTGCTCAGTACGGTTTTCTACGAAACCTTTCAGTTGTCAGTAGGCAGTTCCGCTTCGCTTTTGCAAGTGCGGTTTGAAATCCAACCTTAACTGCGTACTATTAACTGAATACTTCTATGATTTCTGGGATTTATAGGCTTGTCCATGATCGCGGGTGTGATATATCAAATTGCTCGCTAATCGCTGATGGCTGACAACCATTTGCTAAATTTAGGTGTGTTGTGTTATTATATTATAACGTAACAATCAGGAGGTCGAAGAATTATGTCAGCGAACATCGCTATTGCGCAGCTGCTTTTTAGCGCGTTTATCGTTAGTGTTACCTTAGTTTGGGGTATCTTCCGATACCGGCGGGGTGATTATTACCGCCGGAACCGTTTTGCGAAACTCCAGGCATATCTGCTCTGGATATTCGGTGGACTCGTCGGGGTGAGTATGTTTTATCCACTCTCATTCCTGTATACCGAACACCTCTGGTACGAGAACCTCGGTTACGAGGGTATCTTCTGGCGGATCCACCGGATTCGGTGGGGGTTCTTCCTATTCTGCTTCATCATTGCTGCAGGGTTCATGAACATCAACGCCGCGATTGCGAATGTTCTGTGTCCTGAATCAGGCGCCTTCCGACGCTGGACGCATACGCAGACCTTCTCGTTCCATCGGACTGTCATCTGTATCACCATCGTCCTCGCGCTTCTGATGGCGATACCGATGCTCCTACTCGATGATACCGTCGTCCGGTACCTCAACCGCCCCGGTGCAGAGGTAGCAGTCGCTGAAGACGGACTGCACTTCGGGAAAGATCGGAACTTCTACCTCTTTAATTACCCGATGCACAAATGGATGAGCCTCTGGATACAAGTGCTGCTCTGGGTGACGTGCGCCGTTGTGGGGCTGCTTTATAATTTCTACTACCGTCGCGATGCGCACACGATGGCGCGCGTGAAGCGGCACATCGTTTTCCACGGCACTGCACTCTGGCTTCTGCTGCTTATCGTTGCAGGCTGGCGGAGTTTTGCGAACCTTTGGGGTAAGGTTTATACCACACCGCGCACTGAGCAATTGGCGACTGTCCACGGGATGTTCTACACAGATTCGCAGCTCGCGGTTTCAACGAAAATCTATTGCGGTGTGCTCATCGGCATCGCTGTTGTTATCATGCTGAACCTTTTCTGGCGGCGACGGTTGTTATGGTACGTAACAGCAGGCTTCTGGGGGCTCAGCTACGTGGTGCTGATCCATCTATACCCGCTCGGTGTCCACGTCCGTTTGCGTGTGGACCCACAACCGAAAGAGGAGCCGTACTTGGAGCAACACATCAAAGAGACACGCCGGGCATTTGAACTCGATAAGATCATCGTGAAAAAACAGAAAGAGGGGCTCGCGACCCTTGAAATGATAAAAGACAACAACGAGATTAAAAAGAATATCCAACTCTGGGACCGACGTGTGATGTGGGAAGCACTCCGAGAGTTACAGATCGTCCGACACTATAATTTTCACCCCTACACGGATGTTGATAGATACAAGGTCGGTGACGAATATCGGCAGGTCCTCATCGCGGCGCGTGAGGTAGCCCCCCTTCCAATAATTGCTGACTGGTACCTTCTGAAAGTAAAATATTCCTACGGCTACGGTGTCTGTGTTGCCCCGGTGAACGCATTCGTTGAAGATGGATACCCGGACTTCTGGGTCGAGGGTACACCGGTTAAAAGCGTTTATAAAGAACTCAACGTCGATAAGAACCCAGAAATCTACTATGGCGAAATGACAACCGACTATGCAATCGTTAAAACGATCCCGTCACCAGGCAAGGAAACGGACGAAACAACCACAGAAGAACAACTCACAGAAGAAGAGACGGACGAAACAACCACAGAAGAACAACTCACAGAAGAAGAGATGGACGAAACGACTACAGAAGAACAAACGACCCCGGAAACCACGAACAAAGTACCCGACCATAAATATATAGGCAACGGTGGTGTACCGGTTGGCGGCTGGTTCCGACGGTTCTGTTTCGCCCTACGTTTCGACTTCTTCCGAATTCTCCTCTCAGAGCGAGTGGGCCCGGAGAGTCGGATCATGTTTCGCCGTAAGATCGGTACGCGCGTCGACAAACGGCTCGTCCGCGATCGCGTCTCTTATATCGCACCTTTCCTTAACTATGACCCCGACCCGTATATCGTCATCAACGAGGGTAAACTCTATTGGATCATCGACTTCTACGTGACGAGCCGTTACTACCCAAACGCGCAGATGTATGACGACGATACTGCACAGATCACGAGTGAATCTTACGATGAACCGGATTTCAAGGTTTTCAACTATATCCGCAACTCGGGGGTCGCTGTTGTTGATGCCTACACGGGTGCGGTGAATTTCTACGCTGTCAAGGAAGGTGAAGAGGTGATAGCGACGTATCAGACAGCGTTCCCGAACCTGTTCAAATCGCTATCGGAGATGCCGGAAGGTTTGCGTTCACATCTCCGTTACCCGGACTACCTGACGCGCATCCAAGCGAAACTCTACGGCGAATATCACCAAGACGCCTCGGACTTCTACGACAGCAACGATACATGGACAATACCGAAAGAGGCGTACTACTCACTGGAAGCGGATCAAGAGATGATGCCGTACTACGCTATCCTCAGATTGCCGGGCGAAGAGAAAACGGAATTCGTCAACGTCGTCCCTTTCACACCGCCGGATAAGGAGAAGCGCCTGAAGGCGTGGATGATCGCACGTTGCGATGAACCCCACTACGGCGAACGGATCGTCTACACCTTAGAAGCAGACGTACCCGGACCGACACAGGTTGAGGAAGACATTAATAAAGCGACCGGTGAGAAACAGGTCGGTTGGGAGAAGACAAGTGATGTGATTCGGGGGAATCTCTTGATTATCCCTGTAGAGGATGCCCTGTTTTATGTCGAACCGATCTATCTACAAGCGAAAAAACCGACAGCGAAGAAGGGTGAAAAGGCATCGCTTGACGAGGGTACGGCGCGGCGTCCGAAGTTGGAGTTGGTTGTCGTGAAAGCGGGGTCGAAGGATGTCGGTACAGCGAAGACGCTTGATGAGGCGTTGAATGTTATCTTCTTAGGGGCACCTGTAAGTGCGAATGGCGAAACGGCAAACGGTGAGAAACCGATGACGATAGACGAACTTTTCCAGCAGTTCGAGCAGCTCGACGCGTCAACTGCTGCACAGAAACGGCAGCTCCTCGAACAAATCGCGAATATGCTGAAGGCGGAGGGGAATCGATAGTTAACAGATCGCATCGGCGCGGAGGACTTTGTAATACTGCGAACATTCGGATAATACCTCTCTCAATTCCGATGGAAACGGCTCCGATTTCGGACGATACGGCGCGAAACCGGTACTCCGATGCACATTCGTATACCAATACGGTGCCCAAACACCATCGGCAGCGTTACCACCCGTGTCCCAAGATAACATCGAACCTTCAAACGCTAAACCGAGCTGTTGACAGAGCTGCGCCAAAACGCCACACGGGTCCTCTAAAAGCAACTGTGCATCAAGAATCGGTGGCGATTGACCCGCAGCACGGAGTGAGCGCAACAGATCGTGTTGCGTCTTCAATCCGGTATCCGCGAGCACCGGCGTACCGATGACCTTCGCAAGCGATGGGAGCATCTCACGCGGATCGCGGATCAGAAAGACGTTGAGCGTCTGTTGTAGGAAGCTGAGGTCTATGTCAATGAGGTGGTGCGCCATCTGCTTCATGAACAGCACCGGTTTGGCGCACGGCGCGAGGATAACATCGCGAATCACGACCATCGCATCGGTTGACATGGATGCGAGGACTTCGGCGGTGCCGGGGTGTGTGCTATTTGCAGCATCGGCGCCGTATTTTCTGTGGAGATAGTGTCCGTAGAGTGGTTCGTCAATGACCTGTGTATCGCTGCGTTGTGCAAAGGCGTACATCAGCGCAGTAGAAACGTTTCGTGGTCCCGACCAGAGGCAAATCCGTTTTGTTTGCACGTGTTTTTGGTTTTCCTTATATATTAAGGTATATAGTGGCTATTCGCTGTTAGCCGTCAGTAGTCAGCAAAGAGAGGTTAGTTTAATCAAAAACTTCTTACTGATGAAGGTTTCCGATAGTCAAAAGCCGACAGCCACTTACCGCCGTCTGCGGCGTTTGCGGGGTGGTGCCGACGTTTCTGATGTTTCCGACACGGCATCGTTTTTAACGGCTGGTCCCGACGCTAATGCGACCGGCGGACGTGAACGCGCCCAGAGGACGATACCGATACCGACAACAAACGCTACAATACTAAAAATCTGTGCCGCTGTCATCCAACCGAATACCCGCGGTGTGATACGCCAGAACTCCGCTATAAAACGCTCAACACCTAATAAAATCAGACTCGCGCCGAACAATAACCCTTGAAACGACTCCCACTTCAGACGCTGCGACCAGAGGAGACCGAAAAATGTGAACGACATCAGCGTCTCATAGATCGGGGTCGGATGCACCGGAACGTCCGTCGGGACCGTGCCGTTCGGGAACGCCATTGCCCAGGGTAGGTCCGAGGGTGGACCGTAATCGCCATCGCCTGCTAAGAGACAACCGATCCGCCCGATCCCGTATCCGAGGAGTACCACTGGACAGACAATATCAATCGTTGCGAGCGTCGGGTTCGGTGATCGGACGACGACGAAGATCACGCCGAGACAGCCGCCGATGAAACCGCCGTACCAGACCAACCCGCTGGTTGAGAAGAGTTCCGCAAACGTGATTTGGCCGTCTAAGAGTGCCGCATAAATTTTCGCGCCGACAATACCGCCGACAGCCGCTGCCACGACGATAGTCGCAGCGATGTCCGACACAAACCCGCGCCGTTTCAAATCGTGTTGTATGACAAATACAGACGTAATAAACGCCGTCGCTAACATCAGTCCGTAACTATGGATACCCACCGGACCGAAATCGACAATCGTCGGATACATCGCTATTTCTTCTCCTCAATTATGGGTTCACAATTCGCTGCTGCTTCAGTGTTTCTACTACCTGCAAATGATAGTTTTCAAAGTATGTGTCCCATTAAATTGTTTAAAACTGAATTATTCTCCAAGATACGCCTGTCGGACGCGTTCATCGGCTAACAGTTCGGCAGAGGTACCTTCAATTGTTATCTCACCTGTTTCCATGACGTAGCCGCGGTCGGTTACTTGCAGGGCAATCTGTGCGTTCTGTTCGACGAGTAGTACTGTCGTGCCGTCGGTATTGATCTGTTCGATGATCTCAAAGATCTGTTTAACGATGAGGGGTGCAAGTCCTAAGGAGGGTTCATCAAGCAGAAGAAGTCTCGGATGGGACATCAGGGCACGTCCGATCGCCAACATCTGTTGTTCACCACCGCTGAGACTGCCGCCGCGTTGCTTCTGACGTTCCTGGAGGACGGGAAAGAACTGGAAAATCTTGTCGAGGTCCTCGATGATACCGAGCTTATCATTTCGTTTATAGGCACCGAGTTCGAGGTTCTCAAGGACGGTCATATCTGGGAAGATGAGCCGTCCTTCCGGTACCTGTGAGATGCCGAGTGCGACGCGGTCTTCTGCTGAGGTCTCGGTTATATCTTGCCCTTCAAAATGGATACTGCCTTCAATAGGTGTATGGATACCGGAGACGGTCATGAGTGTCGTCGATTTTCCGGCACCGTTCGCTCCAATCAAGCAGATCATCTCACCAGCATTAACAGTCAGCGAAATCCCTCGCACAGCTCGGATATTGCCGTAATAGGTATGAATCTCTCTAAGTTCAAGCATAATAATTAGCCATTGGCTGTCGGCTGTTAGCCGTCAGCAGTTAGTTGTGAGACGAAAGCCATCTTGCCGAAAACCATTCCTGCTGATGGTTTCCGATGGTTTCCCTCAGCCATCAGATTTAATAGTTCTTAGTAAGACACTTAGCATCTTCTTGAGGCTAACGATTGTATCAACTAACTCAACGTACTGATCATCCTCAAGGTATTTCAGATCGTGAGCAAGAAGGGTGAGATACTCCGTTTCGCTTGCGGAACCTAATGCTATCTGAAGAAAACGAGCAAAATCCCGAGAACTATCTCTTCCACAACCTTCAGCGATATTTGTAGGTATTGAAGCGGATGCCCGACGGATTTGACTTGTGAGTCCATATATTTCTCTACTTGGAAATTGGGATGTTAACTCGTATATCCGCAAAGTTAAATCGTGAGATCTGCTCCACACTTTTAATTTCTTGAAATCTCGCATACTCTCTCCTAAACGATGGACGACTCTCGGCTTACAGACAACCAACAGCTGACAGCAATAAGAGGTTTTGATTATATGGCTTTCGGCTGACGGCTGACGGAAACCATCAGTAAAGAGGTATCCGATTTAATAAACATTCTCTTTACTGACGGCTGACGGCTGACGGAAACCGACAGCTAACTCGATCTTCGCTGACCGCTGACAGCCGACGGCTGACGGCTAATCACTACTCATCCGCCACCCCGAGATAGGCTTCAATGACGCGTTCGTCGTTCTGTACGTCCGCGGGTTCACCCTCACTAATTTTCTCGCCGTGGTCTAAAACCGTTACCCAATCCGAGATTTGCATGACGAGTTTGACATCATGTTCAATGAGGAGGATGGTGATGCCTTGATCGCGTATCGCATAGATGAGATCGATGAGTTCTTGTGTCTCTTGTGGGTTCATTCCGGCGGCGGGTTCATCAAGGAGCAAAAGTTTCGGTTCAGTCGCCAACGCCCGTGCAATCTCGACGCGTCGCTGGTCGCCGTAGGAGAGGTTGCCGGCTGTCTGATCGCTGAGGTCATCTAACCCGACGAATGTCAACATATCGTGAGCACGTTCGGTAATGGCGAACTCCTCTGATTTCTGACGCTGCGTACGGAAGACCGCGCCGATGAACGTACTCTTCGTTCGAGGATGTCTCCCGATTTTGACATTATCAAGGACTGTGAGATCCGAGAAGAGTCGTATATTTTGGAAGGTCCTACCGATACCGAGCGCTGTAACTTCGTCCGGACGGAGTCCAGAGATCGGTTTCCCCAAGAATTCAACAGTTCCGAACGTTGGTTTATCAAGTCCTGTAACACAATTAAAAAGTGTCGTTTTACCGGCACCGTTGGGACCAATTAGGCTGAAGATTTGTCCCGGATGTACCGCCATCGTCACTTCCGACAAGGCGATGACACCGCCATAATGCCGGCTCAGCACATTCGTTGCAAGCAGTCGTACGGACGTATGTTCCATTTTCGTCTCCTTATCAAGGTCTCTGCTTTTAAGTATACTTTAATCAAAAGGTGTAAGTCAATTGGTTTTTTTACTGGTCATCAGTACGCAGTTAACAGTTGTCAGCAAGACGGCAAACAGCTGACGGCTGTCAGCACTCAGCAAGATGGCTAACGATTGACCGCCGATGACTGATGACTGACAGTCACTTGACATCTGCCGCTATTTGTGCTATACTTTAATTAAGTTTCTATAGATATTCCACTCTTATAAGTTGACACCTGAAAGTTCTTTTGAGAGAAAAAATCGTACTGAGAAATAAAATAACTATGAAAACCCCCCTCGAATACTGGTTAGCACTCGCCTCCGTTGAAGGACTCGGTAGCGTCCGGATTCGGCGGCTCATTGCACGTTTCGGGAGCGCGCAAGCGATCTTTGAGGCGGAGCTCCCAGAAATCGCCCGCCTCCCATCTTTCAACCCTGTCCTTGCGTCCCGGATACTCACAGTCGCTGGCAACTTCGCGACATTTCGAGCAAAACTTGACGCGCTCAAATCGCAAGAGGTCAGGGTGATGTGCCCAGAAGACGACACGTATCCGTCCCAACTCCAAGGCTTACTTGACGCGCCCGGTATCCTCTGCAGCGTTGGTACATTAACGGACATCGGTGATCGGTGCGTAGCGATCGTCGGGACGCAAGAACCGACGGCAGAAGGCATGCAATTGACGCTCACACTCGCGACACAGCTCACACTCGCCGGGTTCACCGTGGTTAGTGGACTCGCTGCCGGTATCGATGCTTATGCCCATGCTGGTGCACTCGCTGGGATGGGTAAAACCGTTGGTGTCGTCGGGACCGACCTCTCCGCTATCTACCCACCCCGGAACAATTCACTCGCCACGAAAATCTACGAGCACGGATGCCTCTTTTCCGAACATCCGTTTCCGACAACCCCCTCACCTGGCAACCTCATCCAACGCAACCGGATCATCAGTGGACTCTCTATGGCGACAATCGTCATCGAGGCATCGAAAACTGGCGGTGCTATGCACACAGCACGATACGCAGAACGTCAAGGCAGAAAAGTCCTCACATGTCGATGGGAAACACAGCACACATTGAGCGAGGGACCCCGCGAACTGATTCGGACTGGTGCTTTCGGCTTCACACCTACCGAAATCGATAAAGTTATTGATGTGTTGACGCACCCCGAACGCCTCGAAACATACAGCAGCAGCGCCGCCACCGAACAGATAGGACTATTTGAAGATAGCGGTTAGCCATTAGCAGACAGCAGACAGCAGACAGCAAAGAAAGTTTTCTGTTAATCGGAAACCTCTTGTGGCTGACAGCTGACGGCTGACTGCCGTCAGCCATTAAAAAATTTATTGCTTTTTTTTTCAATTTGTAGTATACTATATAATGTCCTTAAACTTGATTGTTCCAAACGTGTACCTTATTTTTCTTGACATTGTCTAACTTTAAGGTAAAATTATAGGAAATAATGAAGTTTTCTCTTGACAAAAGAGACTAATTTTCGTATAATTAGCGAAAATCAGCATTTTAACCTTTACAAAGTTTGCATTTTTTGCTAAACTTTGAGGTACGCGTTTAGACATTAGACTTTCGGGCAGGGCATTTAACATTATTGACTGTGTTTTTCCAGTTAATTGCTCTCACGAAATTCTATTCTCAACGTGTTAGTTTGCTCTCAACGTTTTGCGTTGAGGACAACAAACGAAATAGCCCTACGTTACTCGATTAACGAGAATATGATCGTGGGTTCCATCAGGTGTTGAAACGTATACTCAATGCCAAAAACGGAGCCAGGAGTTTCCTAAGGACGCAATTTTATAAACGTCTTTATGAAAAAGTACCGAAAGTTTTTACGGCACCCCATCCGAAGGGTGTATTTTGATAAACCTACAATTTTTTAAGGAGTTAACTCTAATGGCAAAATTGTTTAGAACCTTCGCTTTAGTATTTGCAGCTTTGTTCGCTCTTTCGCTTATAGTTGGTTGCGGCGGTGATGACGACGAAGAAGAAACACCAGCAGCAGCCTTCTCAAGCGCAAATCCGGCAGATGGTGCAACTATCGCAGCAAACGCCAAAATCACTGTCACCTTTGATAACGACCCCGGCGAATTAACGGCGGGTGCTTTTACCGTCACAGGTTCTGGTAAAAGTCGTACAATCGAGGGTCCGTTCCCCGAAGGAGCATTGGCACTTGCGCTAAGCTGGCCGAATGGTGATGGCAGCCACACGCTTAATTACACTGTCGAAGCAGCGGACAACACACCACCAGAAATCACTGGCGGAACCGTCTCTGATGGCGACGAAGATGTTGATCCCGCGGAAATCAACGACGGCGGAATCGAAATTACCTTCAGTGAAGAAGTCACGGGTAACATCGCCCTACAGACCGAAGCCGGCGACAACGTTGGTTGGATCGGTTCTGTTGATGGCATGACAGCCACCCTTGAACTCCGCGCAGGTAGTGAGATCGGCAACGAGACGACCTATGTTATCAAAGGGACTGTCTCCGACGCAGCCGGCAACGAACTTCCTGTCGAAATTACCTTCACAACTGCAGCTAAAGAGTAAATTTGAGGCTATTTCGATAACGAGGCAGCGTATTTTTCATACGCTGCCTTTTTTTGTATGGCTATCGGCAAGATGGCTGACTGCCATTTTTCTATTTACACAATTTTTGCATTAATGCTATAATAGCGCGAGTTGCCACTTGTTTATAGACATAGTGAAGAGACACCCAAGCAAACGCCCTATGGGGTGAAGAAACTGAAAACCATTTTTTTTGAACGGTTTTTAAAAAATTGTTGTCTAACCAATTAGTCAGTCAGAAACCTTGAGGAGCAAGTTCGGTGGATAGAACGGAAGCCTTACTCATTGCGGATCTCTGTGAAGGTGACGAGACGGCATTGGCACCCTTGATCGAAAGATATAAACGGATGGTCTACCGCCTTGCGGTGCAGATTACCAAAAACAGTGCTGATGCCGATGATGTCATGCAAGAGACCTTTATTAAGGTCTACCGCTCAATTCACACCTTCCGAAAAGATGCCACTTTCGAGACGTGGCTCTATCGGATCGCTGTGAATGAGGCACTCAACTTTGTCAAGCGTAGAGATCGCCGAAAAGAGAGCACGCTCGAAACAGCTGCAGAATCGGAATACGAGTCAACCGTTCGTCACAGCGCGCAGGTCGCCAACGATCCGCACGCGCAAGCGGAGAAGTCAGAACTCCGGCAACACGTTACAGCAGCGGTGAACAGTTTACCGCTTAAACATCGGACAGTCGTTATCCTTCATGAGTTTGAAGGACTTACGCACGCCGAGATCGCCTCAATCCTTAACTGCTCGGAAGGGACAGTCCGTTCACGGTTGCACTACGCGCGCAAGAAACTCCGAACACTGCTCAAGCCATATATGGATGCCAGAACAGTATAATAGGAAGCACACAGTCTCGTGGAGAAAACCGATGAGATCCAAGTGTCATAAAATAGAACGTCTTGTATCCGACTATATAGACGGTACACTGTCCGAACGGCAAGCCGCCGATGTGACATCACATATCCATTCCTGTGGGTTTTGTAAACGAGAGGTCGCCGACCTGAAAAAGACGAAACACCTTCTCAAAAACTTCTACACTGAACCGGAAGCATCGGACACCTATTACGCACAGTTCGCAACACAACTTCAGCAACGCATCGAAGAGAGTGCCCCGACTGCGACGTATCAACGGATCGCTGCAGCCGTAACCCGCTTCGGCTGGCAGCTGCGGACACAAGTGTACCGATATACCGACTGCTTCCGACTCAGCAGATTCATCTCCATTAGACAACAGGTACTCCCTTACTATGTACTCGCCTTAACGATGCTGATGTTAATAGCGACACCGTTCCTGTTAACACATTTTCCATTAGACAACGGGAGCGACTCTGTCCGTTTTCCATCTACCGCCATCCATCCCGGTGTAACGCTGGGAGTCAAACAGGAGAATGCTGCGTCGCACGGCATCGGGACGCGTCGAAATCTCAACAGTGAACGAAAAACAGAAATACCGAGTGTAGACTCGGGGTCCGACATTTGGAAATTCACGAATGACCGCGTCGTAGATGGTTATATCTTTACAACACTCCATAAAGAGAGTTCCGATAGGGTACCGAACGTTGCGTTAGATATCGATTCCGAATTACTCACGTATGCTGAATTCCCAGCACAAGATGCAACCTGGGCACAGTTGACCGGTCGAGACGTACTCACGGATAGACGGTATGCCCTCCTGCTGCTACGCGGCATCAACACAAGGCAGCACGCGCACCAAGAGTACGAACGGAAACGGAGCGAATTCAGAGGATTTTCACACAATTTGTTAGACGTACCGATCGAAATGATGTCTGTCGAAGTCGGATACGATCTGATAGAGTTATAGCAATTAGCCGTCAGCCGTCAGCCGTCAGCAATCAGCCAGAGAGTATAATTTCATCAGAAACCTCTTTGCTGAGAGCCGATAGCCGATGGTTTCCGACAGTCATTCTTGCTGAGAGCCGATTGCTGATGGCTGATTGCTAATTAATATCTAATCTCGTAGGCGTGTTTTCTGCGCGCCGATGTAAACTAAGGAGAACATAATGAACCCAAGGATTTTGGGAATTATCGGAGGCCTCGCTTTAATCATTGCCCTCCTTTCACCCTTCATGATGGGGAGCTCGAAAAAGGTTGAGCAGCTCTATAACGATGCTGAAGACCTGTTTGGACAAGCGGATTATGAAGGTGCAATTGCTAAGTATAACGAGGCGCTCGAAGAATCAACGAAGCGCGGTGTGAAGACCGAAGTTATTGATAAGGACTTCCCAACGCTCGGTAATTTTAGGATCGCAGTCAGTTATTCGCGTCTCGCTGAGCAGTCTGGCGATGTCAATCACTACGACACTGCGATTGAGTACATCGAAAAGGTTGCCCCGACAGCGACCGTTCCAAAACACCAAGAGGGTTTAACCTATCTCTGGGGACACATCCTCTACCGGACGGAGCAGTTTGAACTCGCTGAGCCGAAATTCATGCAGCTCATCGAAAACTTCCCGAACAGTCTTTTCGTCGAAAATGCTTGGTACGGTATCGGACAGCTTAACTACAAGCTTCAGAACTACGAAGACTCCAGACAAGCATTCAAAGCGGTGCTTGACGGGTTCCCGAACTCCGATTTTAAGGACGACTCACAGCACCTCATCGCCCAGTCGTTCCTCAACGAATCCAACTACGAGCAGGCATATCAAGAGTTCGACAAGATCGCAACAGAGGAATACAAGAACTATCCGGAACTGCAAGCTGAAGCGATGTACAAAGCTGCTTTCAGTTTGAACCAACTCGGTCGAGACGATGAAGCGATTGGTCGGTATACCAATTTCATCACGCAGTTTCCAGAAAACCAACTTGTTACGGCGGCGTACTTCGACCAAGGTGCGATTTACGCACGGCAAAAAGACTATGACAACGCACGCGTTAACTACGAGTTAGCGCTCCAAAATACCGCTGACCGAGCCGTCCAAGCCGATATCCAGTCGGAGATCGGGCGTACTTATTTCGATCAGGGGGATTACGAAAACGCTATCGTCTCCTATAATTTGCTCCTCACAGAATATCCTGAGAGCGAGTTCATCGCCGAAGCGAAAATCGGTATCGGTGATAGCCACTTCCTTTTAGAACACTGGAGCGATGCGAGTACTGCTTACGAACGCGTTATTAACGAACACCCTGAAGAGACAGATTTCATCCCGTTCTGCTCCTACCGGATCGGCGAATCCTACTACAACCTCGGTACTGAACAGCGGACCAGCGGCGATATTGATACCGGGACAGCCACGCTCGAACTCTCATTGCAGTGGTACCAGAAAACGATTGACGACTTCCCGCAAGACCCTGTGGCCCCGCACGCGCTCTACGGCGCAATCTGGGCACTCAATGATCTCGAACGGCAGGAAGAACTCGAAACAGTCGCTCGTGAGTTCATCGAGAAAAACAAAAACGACAACGAATTCGACATCCTCGCCGCTGAGGTACAACTCCGTTTCGCAGACATCAAACGGACGGAATTTAAACAGTATGTTGAAGCCGCCGAAGAATATGCGAAATTGTGGGAGTACCGTGATCTGCCGAAGTTCCATCTCGTCAAACTGATGGGTAAATTTTTTGAAGGGCGTTCCTACTACGAAGCCGCTAAACCTGAAGGTTACGTAGAAGGCGATCCCGGCGAAGGCTTCAACCAAGAACACCTCCAGAGATCCGTCGCAGCGTATCAAGATGCGATCGCTAAGTTTAACGACGAAGCATTCCTCCCAGGTGTCGCTGAAGAACGGTATGATGACTTCAGCGAACGGGGTACACAGGTGGAAGCCTGCATCATGAACGAAGCACTCTCACACGAGATGCTCGGTAGCTGGGAGCAAGCACGCGACCGGTACGCATCGATTCCAGAGACGAGTGAACACTACGAACGCGCACTTCTCCTTATCGCGAACAGCCACGTCAAAGAAGGCGATAAAGAGGGCGCGATTACCTATTACAATTCAATTTTAGACAAACTCGCTGATGCTGACAACCGCTCCTTAGCAGAAATCAAACTCGCTGACCTGCTCCGAGCCGAGGAACGGTTCGAGGAAGCAGCTGTTCAGTATCAAACCGTGGTTGACGGTAACCCGACGGGTGAATATGCCGACGATGCCCTCTACCTCGTCGGTCTCTGCTACTACCGAGCGGCATCTGAGAAGCCGGAACTTTTGGCACCCTCCGAAACTGCGTTCAAACGTGTGATTGCGGATTATGCCGATAGCCCTAACGCTGTTGAAGCCTATTACGGTTTGGCTCTCGCCTATCGTGATGCTGCCCAAAAACAGAATGATACGGAAAAATGGCCCCTCATCCTCGATCTCGCTGATGAAGCGAACGACAAGTTTGGATCAAGCGATAATGAATTAGTGCTCAAGGCACTTGGACAGATCGAATTGATTAAAGCCACTGCCATTGAAAACAGCGGTGGAGATATCGATGTTGATATGCAAGTGGCTTCACTCAAGCGCATCGTTGATAACACAGGGATGGAGGTAGAAGCCCGTAGCCGTACGCAATTGAAGATTGGACATACCTACTACGGTGCGAAACGCTACGACGAGGCACTCGCGGAGTATCTCCGCTTCGTAGAATTGTTCCCGAACAGCGAACTCGCCCCGAATGCGCAATATCAAGCGGCGGTATGCCACTATCAAATTTCACAGACTGCGACGGATGCCGGTAGCAAGCAGCTGAGCCTGCAGAACGCCATTAGTGCCGCTGAAAAAGTGGCAACGTTGACAAACGATGCTAACAATCTCATCAGTGCGAATTACACCGCCGGGTTAGCGTTTTTAGGGTTAGAGAACCCGAAAGGCGCAGCGGATGCGTTCCGAAAAGTCACAGCTCTGGAAGGTCAAACCGAAGATGAAGCGCGTCAAACCCTCGTCTTCCAGGCACACTCACGCCTCGCTGAACTCAATGGCACTCTCGGCGACCACGCCGCAGCCGTCCAAGAGTATCAGTACATCATCGAAAATACTGAGGATGTTGACCTGAAAGGACGTTCCTATTTCGCTATGGCATACGCGCAAGAAGAACAACTCAACGCACATCAGGAGGCGTTGATGAGTTATCAAAACGCCATCGAATTGGTAACTGATCCCCTCACCAAAGCGCAATCTTATTATCGGATGGGTCTGATTTATCAGGACGATCTGAAACAGCCCGACAAAGCGTTAGGAGTTTTCCAAACTCTCATCGGCGAATACAGTGGCTCTGACAATACGAGCGTTGCCTCAATGGTGGCTGATGCTGGGATCCGGCGTTCAACACTCTACGTTGAATTGGGACGTTTAGACGAAGCGATCGCCGAAGCAACGGAGGCACTAAGTCGGACGAAGGCGAACCCGAATGCAAGTGTGGCAGAGAAAGCCGCTGCACAATACAACCTCGGTTTCCTCTACTCCGATAAAGCCCGTTCGGTTTTCCCATCTGGCGAGGGGACATCGACGAAACCGTACATTGATACGAGTCGTCAAGCCGCATCTACTTTCTTTGAAGTCAATACAATCGCGGCCCCGGTTGAACAAGCAAATAAAGAGACGGTTATTCCGTATGTCCAGAACTCGTTGTTCCAAGCGGGTCAAATTTATTACTCTGTCGGTGTAGGGTTTAAATACTCCGAAGACCCGACTCAGTTGCCGCCGGACTTAGTCAACTGCCGGGAACCTCTCTCGCAATTTGTGGCGTATGCTGATAAAGGTATCTTCCCACAATCGGATGATCTGACGAAAAATGTTGAGACAGCTCTGAACTACATAGCTGGTGCCAACTTTGAACTTGGGAGGATGCGGGTCGGTATAGACGGTGAGATGTCTGAGAAAGCCGTCAACTATTTTGTTGCCTCTGCGGATGTGTTCCGGGATATGGTGCGTCGCTATCCGAATGCTAACGACGCAGCGTTCTGGCAGTACCACGTCGGTGAATCCTACTTCGCCGCGCAGCAATTCGAGAAAGCCATCGAAGAGTACGACAAGGTTCGTCAAGTGAACAAAACTCATAAGAGTGCCCCTGAATCGTTGTATGCTATTTCGACATGTGCACAACTGCTCAGCGAAGCCGCCATAGAAGCAGGCGATACCGAAGCAGAACAACGTTGGTACGATAGATTGTTCGCCGCTAACGAGACTCTCGCCGCTGAATACCCAGAAAGTGCCTACACTGCCGATGCCCTTATCAACATCGGGAACAAGTATTTCAACGCGGGTTCAGAGGAAGGCATTGAACAATCCGAACGTATCCGTCTCTATCAACAGGCGATTGATCACTACCAGAGAGCGATCAATACCCCCGGCATCGGTGCCGAATCGAAATCGACGGCGCAAGGCTATCTCAATGATACTGCCAACGCGCTTGCCTACTACGAATACGACGAGGCAGATAAGATGCTAAACGAAGGGAAACTCGCCAGGGGGGACGAACAGAAAACGAAGATTGAAGCATCCATCGCAGGGTTCCAGAAAATTATTGAAGCGTATCCGACGAGCACGTATGCGGACCTCGGTCTCGTCCAGATCGGCGAAGGATACATGGTGTTAGCAGATAGCGATGACGCTTACTTCAACGACGCATTGGAGTATTTCAACCGTTTGTGGGAGAAATACGAGACCATTCCTCCGCCCGATACAAAAGTTAACAACGCACTCACGTATGCCCAAAGCCAAGTCCAAAGGATCTTGAGTTACATGCGGGCAAATAATCTGGAAATACGTGAAGGCGTTAACCGGGTTGGCGGCGGCGGTGAGTAATCACTAGCGTCTTCGGCTCTCTTGCAGCCATACGCTCTTGAGTGTGGCTTCTATAAATGAAGGAGGATGCCTGATGGCATCCTCCTGTCTTATGCGCTCACCTCGAACTTCAAATCCCCTAATGCCAAGAATCCATAATTTTTGGTGAAATAAATATGCGTTAGTCCTATCTACTACGAAATTGAAAATAAAAGAACCTCCAAGGAGCATTCCAAAAGTGTATGATGAATTAATAGTACCACCGCGCGTGCTACTCGGTCCCGGACCGAGTGAAGCAAACGCGCGGGTCCTTAAAGCAATGACGACCCCGATGTTGGGGTACTTAGATACCAAATTCGTTGAAGTGATGGATGACACGGTAGCACTGCTCCGCGAAGTCTTCGGCACCGAAAACAGATTGACCTTCCCTGTCTCAGGAACTGGTACTGCGGGGATGGAAGCAGCACTCGCGAATATCATCGAACCCGGTGATGGTGTGGTTGTCGGTATTAACGGCTATTTCGGCGAGAGGATCGCCGACATCGCCACACGGTGCGGTGGCACTGTTACAACCGTAGAATCAGAGTGGGGGACACACATCCCCGCAGAAAGCATTGCAGAAGCCATTGAGAAAACGGGTGCACCGAAACTTGTCGCACTCGTCCACGCAGAGACCTCTACCGGTATTCTTCAACCACTAACGGATGCCATCGAAATTGCACACAACAGCGGTGCACTCTTCCTCGCTGATTGCGTGACATCACTCGGTGGGCAGCCTGTCGACATGGATGCACGCGGCATCGATATTGCCTATAGCTGCACGCAAAAATGCCTTGCCGCTCCACCTGGGCTCTCACCTATCAGTTTCAGCGAACGCGCCGTTGACGTAATCCGAAATCGAAAAACGCCGATTCAGAGTTTCTATCTTGATATGACGCTCTTGGAAAACTATTGGCACGGTGACACACGTGGGTACCATCATACCGTCTCCATGTCAATGATCTACGCCTTACGGGAAGCTCTACGCGTTGTCTTAGAAGAGGGGTTGGCAGCTCGCTATGCACGGCACGAACTTAACGCACGCGCGCTTCTCGCTGGCGCGGAAGCCATCGCGCTGCAACCTGCAGCCGAAGCCGGATATCGCGCCCCTATGCTCACAACGCTCCATATCCCGAACGGCATTGACGACGCAACTATCCGACAACAACTCATTACAGACTATGGCATAGAGATCGGCGCAGGATTAGGTATCTTTGGTGGGAAAGCGTGGCGGATCGGATTGATGGGTGAATCTGCCAATGAACGAAATGTGATGCTTGTCCTCAACGCATTGGAGAAACTCCTGATTGCGTCCGGACACAGCGTGGAACCGGGAACAGCTGCCCAGGCAGCCGCACAAGTGTATTAGTTTTTAGTTTTTATAGTTAACGGTTAACAGTTCAGGACTTACGCAGAGTAGAGATATTAATGGACGGAAGGATGGAAGGAACGGAAGGATGGAAGGACACCCCCCCAATCTTCCAATCTTCCAAACTTCCAATCTTCCAAACTGAAAACTGTTAACTCGCCGCTATTCCCACTCAATCGTACTCGGGGGTTTTGAACTTATATCGTAAACGACACGATTGATGCCTTGAACCTCGTTAATAATCCTGTTAGAAATCCTGGCGAGTACGTCCGCCGGTATGCGTGCCCAATCCGCTGTCATCGCATCGCTACTTGTGACAGCACGGAGCGCGACCACGTTCTCATACGTCCGTGCATCCCCCATCACACCGACACTTCGCACTGGAAGCAGCACAACCAGTGCCTGCCAAATATCGTTGTATAAATTCGCAGCCTTGATCTCAGAGATAAAAATGGCATCCGCCGCGCGGAGCACCTCCAAACGTTCATGCGTCACCTCACCTAAGACCCGGACAGCAAGTCCAGGTCCCGGAAACGGGTGCCGTCCGAGGACATCAGACGGAACGTCGAGCTCAGCACCAACAGCGCGCACCTCATCTTTAAAAAGTTCCCTGAACGGTTCCAGTAACTCAAATGGCATATCGGATGGAAGCCCGCCGACGTTATGATGCGTCTTGATCGTTGCAGAAGGTCCCTTCACAGAAACACTTTCAATGACATCGGGATAGAGTGTCCCCTGTGCAAGAAAACGGAAATCGTGTCCTATATCGGTAACCGCGCCTTTGAAGGTCTCAATGAACTGGGCGCCGATCACCTTCCGTTTCTTCTCAGGGTCAGTGATCCCCGCCAACCCGTTGAGAAACGGTGCGTCGGCGTTGATAGCTATTAGCGGGATGCCGATATTCTTACAAGTTTCAATGACCTCAGCAGCCTCATTTTTGCGGAGTAGCCCGTTATCAACAAAGACAGATACGAGTGCATCACCGATAGCTCGATGGAGCAGCGTCGCCAACACCATAGAATCAATACCGCCACTGACGGCACAGAGGACACGTTCATCCGCGACCTGTTCCTGTATTTGTGCTGTAGCGCGTGTGACGAAAGCACGCATCGTCCAAGTACTCTGGCACCGGCATATCTCGCGTGCGAAGTTCGCCAAAATCCGGTCGGCATCTTGTGTATGCTCTACCTCCGGGTGAAACTGTAACCCGTAAAACCCTCGATCAGGATCCGTCATAGCGGCGACCGGAGCGTTCTCTGTCTTCGCGATGACTTGAAAACCCGCTGGGGGTGCCTCAATCCGATCCCCGTGACTCATCCATGCAGAGAAATTCGAGGCGAGCCCAGCAAAAAGAGGGTCGGTTCCGCTGAGCACTTGAAGCGGTGCGTGTCCATATTCCCGCTCGACTGCAGGATGCACCTTTCCACCCGTTAAGAGTGCTGCCATGAGCTGCATGCCGTAGCAAATACCCAATACCGGTATACCGAGTTCAAAAAGTTTCGGATCGCTCCTTGGTGCTCCCGCTTCATAGACGCTCGCGGGCCCACCACTGAGAATGATCCCTTTCGGTGCGATGGCTCTTATCTGCGGTAACGTTAAGGTGTACGGATGAATTTCGCAGTAGACGTTCTGTTCGCGTATCCGTCGCGCAATCAATTGCGTGTATTGCGAACCGAAATCCAAAATAAGAATAGTCTCTTGCTGTGTTGATACACTTTCAGTCGTGTAACTCATATCTCAATAGACGGCACCTGATCTGTCTATCAATGCCATTTCTTTACTGGTTAGGCATCGTTTCGGGACCGATGATACTACCGGTCTGCGAATCGAAAATTACGCCATAAGATCCTGGAGGCGCGAAATCAGTATCGTTCAACATAGCCAAACCTGTGTTCGCGTCCTCTAAATAGTAAAACCCCTGATACACGTGTCCGGGTGCGTCGATACACCGCACATAGTAACAGTGGTTGTGAAACTGAATCGTATTCCCGTAAATGATAATATACCTGTCTCCAAACAGGTTCATTGCAATCTGATTGACGACATAAGGGTCTATATTTTTCACAATATTTCAATTTGTTTTGATGATAATATCAATCCTGCGGTTTTGTTCTTCTTTATCTGGACCCTCATTCACAATAGGTCTGGTCTCACCTAACCCCTCCGCTGTAATCCGGTTTGTATCTACGCGCCCCTCCTCAATCAGGTACTTCTTAATTGTATCGGCGCGCTCGATACTCAAATTTTGATTGACGTTCGCAGTCCCCAAAGAACTCGTGTGCACCTCAATATGGACAGGATAATTATCGAACCCAGCCGTCCGTAGAACTTTTGCCAGTCCCGAAAAAGTTGTGAAAAACTCTTTCTGGAGATGTGTACTTCCGTGTGCGAACACGTTTCCATTAATACGGACGAGTACACTATTGCGCTGCTCTATGACGTTAGTAACCTTTGGGATCTGTTTTGAGGCTGCCACCAACTCGGACTTTGCTGATGTCACGCGCACTGCGTTTGTAATGGCGCGTTGGAGGTAATCTTCCCCTTCTTTGGCGGCATCAATAGCCATCTGATATTCCTTAGATGCAAGCGCAGATATGGCTTTTTCATAAGCCGAATCAGCTAGTTTATAAAGCTGCGGCTCCAGTTGTGGCACCTGCGTCTTCTCTTGCGCGGCAATTTTTTTGCCTAACCCCTCAACTGCCTGCTCTGCTTGCCCTATAAGTGCGTTTAATTCCTGCTGCGCGTGCTGCTGGTACTCCTTTATCCCGGCTGTTTCGACAACTGCGTCAGCAATCTGTTTCGTTTCTTCAGCCAACTGCTTCGCCTGTTCGTAACGCCCGACATCAAATTCCTGTTTCGCCTGTTGCAGCTGCGCACTCGCTTCTTGGAACTGCTCCGGTGAGTGCTGTACAGCGTTGAGGATTTGCGCACGTTGGAGGATAACCTCTACCTGTGCAATCGCGATCCGAGCGTCCATTTCTGCCGCTGTCGCTATCTGTTGATTTTGCACCGCCAATTGGTAAAGACTGTTTACAAGCGTCTCTACGTCAGCGATAGCCTTCTCCGCCTCAGTAAACGCCTCACGTTCAATGAAACCCGACGCGGATGCAATTGTCGCTTGGGTCCGCTCATAGTCCGCACTATTTTTAATCGGCGGAAAAATTTCCACTGCGATGTTCACAAGCGACTTGGCAGTTTTGACTGGCGCCCGCAGTGCAGTTTGGCGTAACTGTGTCTCTAACTCAGCGACTCTTTTTACAAGTTCTGCTTGCTGCTCTTCACCGGTATTACGTGCGCTTCGGGTGCGGGCGAGTTGTATCTCTGTGATCGCCTGATGGAGGCTCGCAATTTCGAGTTCATGTTCATGTGCCGTAATTATCTGCTGGTAGATCTGTTCTCGGATGGTAACAACCTGCTGCCTGGCGTGATGCTGCCGCGTTTTTGCAATAGCGATCTGTGCAACCAATTCCGCCTGAGATGCGAACTCTGCGCTTTGCGCGAGGTCCCCTTTTTCGTATGAATCCCGTGCGAAGCTCAGGAGTTTCACAGCACGTCCGAATTCCTCCGGTACCAAAGACTCCGCTTCCGATGTCGCCGCATCACTAATCGCCTGCTGTGCGTCTTGCAGCTGCGTCTCTAGCACGATTTCATTAATCTCCGGTTTCGTACACCCAAAGACGACAAGGCAAGTAGATAAAAACAACCATCCATAGAATTTCATCAATTCACCCTCAAATGTGCAGCTTAATCGCCTCGTAAGGCATCAAATTCCTCTTTCGCCGTCTTAAGTCGTTGTAGCACTTCAGTGACATTTTCCTCACTGAGTGTCAGTTGTGCCTGCGCTTCTTGAACACCTGCCTCTTCACGCAGAGCGACAGCGGTCTCAGTTGCGATTCGTGCATGGAGATACGAGCGGAGTGCCAATCGATACGCTCGTTCAGCATCACCAGCATCCCTGGCGTTCTCAGCCGTAACCAACATCTCCTGTGCAGCGCGGAACGGTGTTCCGGCGGATTCCTGCGCGCCGACAGCCTCCGCGGACGTGATTGCCACGTTTGCGTTTTGCATTGTCTCAACGGCGAGTTGTCGTAATTCACCACCGCAGCCGAGTAGCATCGTCATCGCAATGAAACAAATTATCCATCTCATAATCGTTTCCCTATTTAATTCGCATCAAAAGCGTGTGAATTTATCGGTATTTTAGAGTAGAAAAGCCTCGCTCGGGCGGTGCGCGATGCGACCCCCTAAGGCGAGGCTTCTGATCATTCGTTCCTTGTGCGGATGCCTGCGCTAATATTCAGGACGCTCTGTATAGACGCTCACCTTCCGGCGATATTTGTCTTTCCGTTCAAACCATACGTATCCATCAATTTTCGAGTAGAGTGTATAGTCCCTTCCGACTCCGACATTGTTACCAGCATGTATATGTGTCCCGCGCTGCCGGGCGAGGATGCTCCCCGCGGTAACATAATTTCCAGCAAACCTTTTGACACCGAGCCGTTTACCGATAGTGTCGCGTCCGTTGCGAGTACTTCCGCCGCCTTTCTTATGAGCCATTAGATTCTTCCTCCACCGCGCCAATAGCGGTAATTTTCACGCGTGTAAATGATTGCCGATGTCCTAATTTACGTTTATACCCCTTACGTCGTTTCGATTTGAACACAATCATTTTTTTCGTACGTGCCTGTTGAATGACCTCACCTGTAACAGCGGTGTTTTCAAGATAAGGCGAGCCGGCTTGCAACTGACCGTCATCATCAACGACAGCTAAAACGGACGGGAATGTAACACTTTCACCAACGTTTGCATCGAGTTTTTCAACATCAATGAGGTTCCCGACCTCTACACGGTGCTGTTTTCCACCGCTCGCAAAAACTGCATACATTTTGAAAATCTCTCCTTTCTCCTTAAATTATACCCCAAAAACACATCAATGTCAACTTAGATTGACATTTTATTACTAACCATCAACCCTCAGTTGTTGCAAATCGAACCTACTGGACAGAGTAGGAATTCACCAATCCAGGAAGATCTCTTCACCGTCGCTGACGAAAATGCGATAATCTTCGAGGTGCAGATCCGGATCAGGTTCCAACGTTAAATCCAATTCTAACGATTTCTTGAGTTCACCCAATTTATGCGACATTTGCGACTTAATATGCGAGACAACATAGTCGTTAGCGATAACGCGCAATTTCGAGTGCTTCGTCTGGCCATGTGCGGTTTTAATAGCACGCAGTAGCTGAATAACAACCGTTTCAATAGAAAGCACAGTACCGTGCCCATCACAGTAAGGACACTCTTCCTTGAGTAGCGTAGAGAGGCTTGGGCGGGTGCGTTGGCGCGTCATCTCGACCAAACCTAAGTCTGAGAAGTGGAGTATATTGGTGCGGGCGCGGTCCTTCCGGAGTGCCTCTTGTAGCATTTTAAAGACGCGCTTCCGGTGTGCTGCCTCTTCCATATCAATGAAATCAACAACAATAATACCGCCAAGATCGCGCAGTTGAATCTGGCGGACGACCTCTTCAACTGCCTCAAGGTTAGCACTAAGGATCGTATTATCTGGGTCAGATTTCCCGACAAACCTTCCTGTGTTAACATCAATTGAGACCATGGCTTCAGTCTGTTGGATGATAATATGCCCACCACACTTAAGCCAGATTTTCTCACTGAGTGCTTCCTTGAGCGCGCGTTCGACACCATAAGCCTCAAAGAGCGTCGGTGCAGTATCCTTATAGAGCGATACCCTCGGTTGCAAGTCCGGCATAACAGAGGAAACATAATCCATTGTCTCCTGATACCCGGTATTTGAATCAATGAGAAACTGCTTAACGTCCTTGGTCAGCATATCTCGGACGATCCTATTCGTGAAACTCAAGTCTTCGCTGATGAGACAAGGTGCTGATTTCCGCCGCGCGCGTTCACAAATATCCGCCCACTGTTTGGTGAGGTATCGGATTTCGGCTGTAAATTCGGATTCGCTCAAGCCTTCCGCCGCTGTCCGTATAATAAAACCGCCCCCCACATCGGCATTAATGGTCTTCGCCATATTGCGTAGCCTGTCCCGCTCAGCAGTAGACTCAATCCGTCGCGAGACACCGATATTAGAGGCATTTGGCATGTAAACGACATAACGCCCTGGGAGTGTTATGTTACTGGTGACGCGTGCGCCCTTTGTACCGATCGGCTCTTTTCCGACTTGTACGAGAAGTTCTTCTCTCCTCGAGATGAGATCGCTGATAAGAAATGGGAATCCGCGTCCGCCCCGCGATGATTTACCTAACTTTGCCTTTAAGTCTAAGGTATCAGCATTCTTATTTGCGCCTCGGTTTCCGTCTGGGTTTTCATCGTCAGTCTCATCATCGCTAACACTCTCGAATTTGATGTCAGAAATATGTAAGAAGGCGTGGCGATCTAATCCGATATCGACGAAAGCCACCTGCATTCCGGGTAAAACATTTTCGACCCTGCCCTTATAGATATTGCCCAATGTCTGCGTCGCTGCTTTCCTTTCAATATAAATTTCATTCAGCACCCCCTCCTCAAGTACCGCACAGCGCGTTTCATACTCATCATCGGAAATAAGTATCTCCTTTTCCATTATTACCTCCAGTTGTGCCCAATATCAAGAGGCACATCGGTTAATTATCATGTCAAAATCGGCAGCGTTGCAAAAAGCAATGAAGGCTTTAAAGAATAGCGTCAAGTGTGCGGTTGCCCCCAGTGGGAGTGGCACCAAATCACCGGGTAACGAGCCAGTATCTTAAGGTCTCAATGTTCCGATATCTTATAGCCCACCCTAAAAATATATTGACATTCCTATGGCTGATCTACACGATCATCGCACTGCAGATGAGGTTATCTACGCCCACCGCCTCAAATAGCATACACTTATCTGTGTGGGTTTTACTTATAAATTTCGGACGCTAAAGTGAATTTAGTATAAACGATAGGATGATCCACTCTCTATATTAATCTGAACTTGCGAGCTGCGTCTTATAGCCTCGGTGTCAGTGTTACAACAGGTGTTATCAGTTCACCCATTGAAATTCCACCGTGCTGGAACCCTCCTTGAAACTGCCGTTTATATTTATAAAAATCGTTGGGGTAGACGAAATAGTAATCGTCTTTCGCGAGGATATAGTTTTTACTTGGGGTTTCCGCGGGAAGTCTATACACCTCTGGATCATGTAGGTGCACGGCTTCACTCTCATCGCAACCGAGGTTTGTCCCAATTTTGAACCGGAGACTGGTGGTCGTCTCGCGATTACCACGGGCACGGGTCGCGCGGTTGCAAAAGACGGACCCGTGGTCACTGGTAAGGACGACAGTCGCCTTCTGTGTTGCAACCATCCGCAAAACCTCAAATAGTACGGAATGCGAAAACCATGAACGTGCAAGTGCCCGAAAAGCAGATTCGTCCGGTGCAAGCTGTTGCAGCACATCCGACTGCGACCGTTGATGTGTTAGAATATCAACAAAGTTAACAACCAACGCTGACAACTCAACACGCGTATTCGCAGCAACGCGTTTTTTGTAGGTATTTCCACCGCGTACGTCGAAAATCTTGAAATATTGGGGGCTCGTCTTCAGTTTGATACCTCTGCGCTTCAGATGTTCCGTAAGGAGCTGCCGCTCATAGCGATTCGTACTCGTATCGCCATCGGATTCCTCCTGCCAGTACTCTGGATAGCGTTCGGCGATCTCGGCTGGGAACAACCCACTGAACAGTGCGTTCCGAGAATACATCGTAGCACTCGGTAGAATCGAAAAACTATATCGGCGTTCAATAGAAAAATAAGGGTATAGAAGTGATTCAACTGCCAGCCAGTGATCCAATCGAAAGCAGTCAACCACAATAAAATAGACAGATTTTCCGGCTTCAAGTAGTGGAATAACATGTCGGTCTAAAACATTCACAGATAATGGCGGCGCATCCGGACTGCCAGTGACCCAGTCGTGGTAATTCGCCTCCACAAAATCGGAGAACTCCGTATTGCACTCCTTCTTTTGTGCAAGATGCGTCTCTTCCAAGCCACCATCGGCTAACTTCTCAGACACTAAATCCCACTGTAACAACTTAAGGTAGACATCGACCCAATCTTGCCACGTCGGGGCTGATTCTTTGGTTGAACGGATCGTATTGAAATCCGAGGTATATCGGCTCGGAATCTGATCCACGATGAGCTGGGGTTGATCAAGGATGCGCTTCAGTGTTGAAACAATCTGTGCAACACCGATCGGTTTTACCAAGAAATCTGTTACCTGTTTGCCGAGAGCAACCTCAACAAACTGTTCATCGCTAGATTGGGTGACAAGAATGACAGGGATTTGTGAATTAACGGTGCGGATCGCATCAAGCGTCGCCATCCCATCTTTACCAGGCATCACCTGGTCAAGTAGGACAGCACTATACTGCGTATCTTCATTTGTTAGAAGCGCGACACCGTCCTCGCCGTTTGTAACAGGCGTGACGGTATAACCGCGTTCACGTAGCACGAGAATGTGCGGTTGTAACGCCTCTATTTCATCGTCAATCCATAAAATGTGGTGGGACATACTAAAACTCATTAATACAGTCCAGTCCCGGTACGCCACGAAAATTAACTGAATTAGAAAAGTAAAACAAAAACCGGTATTCTGCTTCCTCTATAATCCTACGTTAATTCGGATTTACGCGACCGGCAACCGAATTTCAAAAGTCGTACCTTCAGGACTCGTCTTAACCATGCGGATGTTACCGTGATGGTATTCTCGAATAATACGCTGCACCACAGTTAATCCGAGTCCCCACCCGTGTGTCTTTGTGGACATTCCGGGTTCAAAGATTTTTTGTTGATTTTTGCGGTTTATACCGCATCCGTTGTCGGCATATCGTATCACAATATTGCTATATCGACTATCGTACGTCGGTTCAATCTGAATCCATCCTTCCGTTTTATCCATAGCGTCTAACGAATTGCGAATCAGGTTCTCAAACACCCAATGTAACAACTGGGCGTTTGCGAGGACAGGTGGCACCTCACGGTGTATCAATTGAATTTCAACGCGACGACTGATATGCGGCAGCCGTTTTTTAAAATAAGTTCGGACTTCTTCAAATACTTCGTCTAAGTTCACTTCAGTTAGCGGCGGTTGTGTACCTATCATACCGAAGCGTGCAGTCGTTTTCTGCAAACGCTCAAGGTCATTTTGCATACTTTCGGCAAGCTCAACGAGCGGCGCATCATTTTTTTCTTCGCTCCGTTCATGCAAGAGTTCCGTCCATGCGATCAATGACGAGATCGGTGTCCCGAGTTGATGCGCCGTCTCCTTAGCTAAACCGCCCCAAATTGCCGAATGTTCATAAGACTTTATTCGTTGGTAGACCAGAAAACAGACGACTCCAAACACTAATAAGATGATCGGTACAATGAAAGGGACAACCAACCCATAGTATGGTTTTCGCTCATAATAAAAGTAAAAACCGGACCCTTCTGATGGTGTCTCAATCATAGACGAACCGGGTGCGTTCTGAACAAAGATCTCCGCCCGTTCCCGTTCCTCGTCGGTTGCATCCTCCGCTGTGACAATATCACCCCATATCTGCCATTTCTGTGGTCTACCTTCAGCATCAGTGATGACAAACGGCAGGTGCGCGATTTCATCCGATGCGGCATCACCGTAATAAACATACCCATTGAGTTGCCGCACAGGCACATCCTTCGGCGGGTTCTTTTCCTTCATGCGCGCCAAGGTCGATTGCAGTAACGTCTTTTCATCTATTGTCAACGAATCTTCGACGTTTTCGTTGACAGTTATATCTAAACTATCAATTTTCGCGTCTAATTTTAGGTCAACCCCTCGCGTTTTTAAGACATTGCCTTCCGTATCCGTGATAATAAAAGAAAATGCTCGTACTCTGTCTTCGGCGTATGATTCCTGCTTGAAGATGTCATTTAACTTCTGTAGTAACTCCAAGTCCTTCACGCTCGGAAGTAGCACCCCCAAATTGGCGAAGATGTCTATTTGGGCATCTATATCGGCATTCAGCTGCGAGACTTGCTGGTTGTAATAGGCAAACCCGAATATCAGCATCCCGAGACCAACGACGAAGTAAACGAGTATCAAACGCGTGGTCGTATACCTTGGAATAATTTGCCGATTCAACCACAACACTATCTTCCTCCGCAAAAATCGGGCACAATCCTCACCCTAATTAATATTATCATCTTTAAAAGGAAATTGCAAGTCTATTTGTCTGTTTTGTGTTAGTGAAACGGTATATCAATTGACTTTTTCTGGCAAATAAGATAAAATAAAAGGACCTTACGGACTTTTTTACACCATCTTCATACAATTTTGCAGATTTTAATTAACATTCCTAAAAACGAGAGTTTCAATGCTTAAAGCGATCACATTCGATTTCTGGCAAACACTTTATGCGGATTCGGAACAGAATTGGCAAAATCGTCAGTCAATACGTATTAAACTGTGTCACGCTTATCTGAATAACCAAGGTTACGGGTGTGCTTTAGATGATGTCGGATTCGGACTCGAAGAAGCGTACAATTTGGTGATGACGCTATGGCACCAACATCAAGGCGTATCGGTCAAACGATGTATGCGTCGATTTGCGGAGTCACTTGAAATCCGTCTTCAAGAGCCAGACCTCGATGCCTTGATTGCGTGCCTCGGCGCAGCTTTCTTGGAGTCCCCTCCCGTTATGATACCGCACGTTAGACCTGTCGTCGCTCGGTTAAGTGAAAAATATCCACTCGGAATTATCTCAGATTCAGCACTTACACCGGGTAGTTTTGTTCGGAAATTGATGGGGCGCGACGGCATCCTACAATATTTTAAAACATTTACCTTCTCCGACGAAACAGATTACACCAAACCGGAAGTCGTGCAGTTCCACACCACACTTGCTGACTTGAACACCGAACCCTCGGCAGCAGTACATATCGGCGATATTTTCCGAACCGATATCGTCGGAGCGAAAAATGCTGGAATGAAGGCGATCCGATTCACCGGCTTCAACAAAGGCGATGGAGATGACACACTCAGCGATGCAGTTGTTGATGACTACAGAAACCTGGAAGTCGTTATAACACAACTCTCGAAATAGACGAAACGAAAGAGGAAAAAATGGCAAACGTATTGGTCACTGGTGGCACCGGATTTATCGGCAGTCGAGTCTGCGCTGCTCTCCACGAACAAGGCGATACAGTGCATGTGTTATCAAGAAGCCCGGAACGCGCACAAACGAAAATGAAATCAGCAAGAGCATTCCACGGTTGGAACCCTGAAACCGAAAAACTGCCTCCAGAAGCAACAAATGGAATGGTATCGGTCGTTCATCTGGCAGGTGAAACAATCGCAGGCAGGTGGAATGACGAAAAAAAACGACGGATACGGGATAGCCGGATCCTCTCTACCCGGAATCTTGTCGAATCGCTGACAGCAACCGATACAAAGCCGGATGTGCTTGTGTGTGCTTCTGCCATCGGATACTATGGCGACAGCGGCGACGAACACTTCACTGAAGTATCGCCACCCGGAAACGATTTCCTCGCCAAAACTTGCCAAGAGTGGGAAGCGGAAGCACAAAAAGCAATCGACTTCGGTATCCGAGTCGTCACAGTGCGCATCGGACTTGTCCTCGGATTAGGCGGCGGATTGTTGGCACAAGTACTACCTCCGTTCAAAATGGGGGTTGGCGGTACACTCGGTAACGGACGGCAGTGGATGTCCTGGATACATGTTGATGATGTCGTCGGTATCATTTTGCATGCCTTAGAGAATAACGAAATTCGTGGCGCCTTGAACGCAACCGCCCCGACACCTGTCAGAAACACAGAGTTCACCAAAACACTCGGCACAGTCCTCCGACGCCCTACACTGTTTCCGATCCCGACATTCGGACTAAAATTGATGATGGGTGAATTCGCCGACTTCATTGTTCTGAGTCAGAACGTACTCCCTGAGAAGACGGAAGTCAGCGGGTACGAATTTCGACATCGAACGCTTGAATCCGCTCTGAGGGATTTGTTATAGAGACGCAGATGCCGAAAATCCACGATGTCCTGCTTTCTGAATACGGAGCAGCTTCAAGTATCCCCTCCCCTGTCAATCGGTTGATGACCGATTTTGCAATCGGTTTCCGAGATGGACGCGATATTAATCTCGGTGTCGGATACGTCAATGAACGGACAATCCCGCACCGAACGATTCAACTCGCCTGTGAGCAAGTTCTCTCGAACCCGCAAAAGTACCGAGCAGCGCTTAACTACGGTGGCGCGCAAGGTTCCCCCAACCTGATTGCATCGCTGAGAAGATTTTACATCGAAAACAGGATCGGCGGCATCACCGAACAGACGCTAAACGGTCACGACATCGTTATCGGTGCGAACGGCGCAACGAGCCTGTTAGAGAGTATCACGCATGTCCTACCTACCGGTATTGCGCTTACCGCAGATCCGATGTATTATATCTACTGCAATGACTTGGAGCGGAAAGGTTTCGAGGTCATAGCGATACCGGAAGATTCGGAAGGGCTTGACACACAACGTCTAAAGTCAAAACTCGCAGCACTGGATGATGAGAAAGCAGCCATCCGTTTTTTTTACGTTGTGACGGTAAACAACCCGACTTGCACGATCTTGTCGAATAACCGTAAGCGAGAACTGGTCGATATTGTTACCCAGCTGTCGTACGAAGTTGGACGGAAAATCCCGCTCTTTTTTGATAACGCCTACAGCGACCTTGTACATGACGGCACCGTTGAACCTTTGGTGTCTGCGCTCCGCTACGACGAACTCGGCATCGTCTATGAAGTCGGCACGTTGTCGAAGATCCTCGCGCCTGGACTACGCATCGGTTACCTCATCGGTACCAAAGGTCTTTTGCTCGACAGTATCATCCAACGCACCAGCGACATCGGTTTCAGCGCGCCGCTAATCAATCAGGAGATCGCCAGTTACCTTCTCGACCACGGCATTGAAGCACAAATTGAAAAGGTTAATAACGGGTACCAGCAGAAGGCGAAACAGGTGAAAACGTGGATGGTAGAATTACTGGGGGATAATATTGAGGAATGCCGCGGGGGCAGTGCTGGGTTCTATTTCTATTTGACCCTGGCAAACGTCGCGACGGGTTCGGCATCCGACTTCTTCAAGTTCTTGACGCGAACGACTGGACAGGAAACTATTGACGGGCCCGCAGATTGCCAACATCCAAAGGTGATTTATATTCCGGGTGAACACTGTGTCCATCCCAACGGCGATATGGTTGAGGTCGGGAAGCGGCAGTTACGCATATCTTATGGGTTTGAGGAGCTGCCGCAGATTCACACAGCGTTGAAACTCATGAAATCGGCGATCGCCTATAGTGCGGACATTTCTAAGAATTCGAGAAGCGTCTGAACGAGCCATTCTGTATCTGGAAACTCGCCAAAAATATTTTGTTCCAGGGCAGCTTCCAGTTCATTGATATAGCGTGCTTCTTCTTGCACTCCGATATTTTGTTGCCATTGCTTGAGGACAGTGCGTCTTCCACTGTGGATGTTTTGTACAAGTGCATCAATTAATTCGTGGTGTGTGGATGCTGCAACGATGTATTCGTTGGGATTTCCGGAGAAATTGCCCCGCAGTCCACCATCAAGGTGACACCATTCCGTCATCCCTGCAAGTGCGAACATCTGCAGTTCCTGCATATTCCGTACAAGCGCATCTTGCCACGGTTCTAACTCATTCAGTATATCCTGTTTCTCTTCTGGCGTTCTCGTCTCAAGCCCTTTATTATTCTTGGTGTTTGTTCTTCTGCCGATATGGTATCGGAACAACCGCAATTTGAGTCCAGTTATCGTTGCGGTGAGTAGGGCATTCGGATAGAGGGTCTCTGCAGGTTTAATGGGTGCTTCAACGTGTCTGCGGAGGGCTTTTTCAATGTGCGCAAGGACTGCCAGCGAATCGCCTTCGTAGGCTGATTCCTCAAGATCATCAATAATAACGGGATCGATGCCGACCAATTCACCAAATTCTTCTTGCGTTAGCCCGGTAGCGTCGCGTAAATAGTAAACATGTTCAGCAATATCCAATTTAATTTCTTCTTCCCTAAACTCTTCTATCATGTCAGGATTTTCATCAAACAAACTATTCTTGATGTTGCTGGTATTTAAGGTAGGGTCTTTATCAAACATTGTGAACCTCCTGTGTATGAAGATCAGGATTCTGTTCAAATAGCCGTTTTCTGTTGCGCGCCCGTTCTATTTCGCTTTGCGGAACCTTGTCAGTCTTTTTGACGAACCCATGAGAAATAACTACACCGGTGCTGTGCCAAAAGTAGAGTATCCGGTACCGGACTTTACCATACCTCGGTCTCAGTTCGTAGATTCCATCTTCCAGTACGTGTGCATGTGGATGTCGGAGGCGATGCCCAGCTCGGCGCAAGCGCCTAATTGATAACAGACACTTCCCATAGTGTTGTCTTGGCAAGTCCATAAGCCATTTTTCGATTGGAACTCGACCACTTTTTTCACGATAGAAAACAACCCGTGTTTGTTGTGCCATGTATCGCGTTTACCTATTTTTTATTCATGCGCTCAAGATGTTTCTCAATCTTATACAGACTTTTTTCAATATCTCTGAGCAGTCTCGTAATTATGATCAGAAGAGTCGTAATTACAATAAACGCGATAAAAGCAAGCATACCCAACAAACTCCGCGGTTAGGGTCATTTATAGTGACCATCAGAATTAAAGAGACATTTTTTGTATTTTGTAATAGACTGTGTCTATTATGACATATTCAACAGATTTACGCAAACGCGTTTTAGATTTTATTGAAAAAGGCGGTAAAAAAGCTGAAGCCTCCCG
>JAJDTJ010000128.1 GCA_022827225.1 Candidatus Poribacteria bacterium
CCGATTGAGATTAAAAGATCGTCACAAATCGTATAAAGTGCTACAATAGTCAAGTCCATGGGGTTCTCCTTTTGTTTTTGCGTTAAAAACACTATAAAGGATATCCCATGGATTTACAAGTGGCAACTTGGGTTATTATAATCATATAGGACTTATTTTTCAGAATTCGCATAGAAGCGTTTTCGCTTGTCTACGCATTATACACTGCATTCGCCTTTGGCGAATAAAGGACACAAAATGCAAGTTTGGGGTATTCGTCTCTTTTTTATTATTGTGAGCACGGCGAGTTGCTACATTATCTATCGTGACCCGTGGGTTACACTTATCGGGCTTATTGTAGCACTCATCCTTGTTGGTGCAGAGCTCTGTTTACAAGTATCTGCGATACGTGGTGTTATAGCCAGTTTGATAGGGCTCTCCATAGGTTTATTAATTTCGTTCGGCATATTACATCTTTTTTCTCAGTCAAATGCTAACATTAGAGTCGTCATCGCCCTGGGTATAGGTTACGCTGGTCTCGTGATCGGTTATCGGTTTTCTACAACGATGTCCTTTCCGTCGGTTCTTAAGTCAAATGGCTCTGGCGAACAGACCGAGGCATCCGCGGGCGATGTTAAAAATAACTTAAAAATTTTAGACACAAGTGTTATAATTGATGGTAGGATTCTCGAAATCTGCCAAACAAAGTTTATTGAAGGCACACTTGTTATCCCGCGTTTTGTACTCAACGAGTTGCAACACATCGCAGATTCTACGGAACCGCTTCGCCGAAATAAGGGACGGCGCGGTTTTGACATCCTGCGTGCCCTTCAGAATAATCCAGCAATTGAGGTCGAGATCACAGAAGAAGAGGTGCCACATCTACCGGAAGTTGATGCGAAATTAGTACATCTCGCGCAAAAACTTGATGCTACGATCATAACGAACGATCTAAATCTCAATAAAGTCGCTGAATTACAGAGCGTAAAGGTGCTTAATATCAATGAACTCTCAAATGCTGTTCGTCCGGTCGTAATTGCTGGCGAGGTGATTCAAGTACTCCTTCTTAAAGAAGGCAAGGAAACGAACCAGGGGGTCGGCTACCTTGATGATGGCACTATGGTAATCGTTGAAGAAGGGAAGCCGTATATCGGGCAAACTCTTAACGTTGAGGTCACGCAGATGTTGCGAACAAGCGCGGGGCAGATGATCTTCACTCGGATAAAAGAAGATGAAGTGGACATTGATGAGCAGCAAGATATGCGCCCTTATTCCCGCAGCTGGTAAAGGAAGCCGAATGGCGAATTCGGTTAAAAAGCCGTACCTAAGACTGGCACAGAAACCGATTTTAGCCCATACGATTCAACGGCTTGAACAAAATACGGCTGTGGACGCGATTTTCGTCATTGTTGACAAAGATGATTTCAGCGATTGCCGGACGAATGTGCTGCAACCGTACGCCTTTACAAAGGTCCAAGAACTTGTCGCAGGTGGCGAGACGCGACAGATGTCTGTCTATAACGGGGTACGCGCCCTGTCGACAGATGTCGATTTTGTTGTCGTGCACGATGGGGTGCGTCCGTTTGTAACTGACGAGACAATTTCTGCTTGTCTGACTGCAGCTGACGAGTGCGGTGCCGCTGTCGCCGCTGTCCCCGTCAAAGATACAATCAAGATTTCTGACGAGAACGCTTTCATTGTGGAAACACCTGTTCGCGAACGGCTCTGGGCAGTACAGACACCGCAGGTCTTTCGGAAATCTCTGTTAGAGGAGGCACATCAGACAGCGCGCGAGCAACAACTCACAGCGACCGATGATGCTGCGCTTGTTGAACAACTCGGATTTCCCGTGAAGTTAGTCATGGGCAATTACGCGAATTTGAAAATAACGACACCGGAGGATTTACGAGTCGCTGAGGCTCTACTCTCGGATTCAACACATTAGTGCTACATCCATTTCAAATTTTATGGGTTGTAGGAGCGAGTGTTTTTGCTTAAGAAATCCGCAGAAATACCCAAACAATCCGCAGAAACACCCAAGCAAAAACACCCCCAGCAAAAACGGTGTTTCTTGTCGCTCGCGATCTTTGAACACATAAAATAATGAGTTGTAGGAGCGAGCTGCGCTCGCGATCTTTGAACTCTAGTGCCGTTTTACGTTTGCGAAATGAGTATCTATGCAAAAAATGCGAGTCGGTATCGGGTACGACGTTCATCGGTTGGTCGAAAATAGAAAATTGATTTTGGGCGGCGTTGAGATTCCATATCATTTGGGATTGTTAGGGCATTCAGATGCTGATGTCCTTACCCACGCAATCGTAGACGCAATTTTAGGCGCAGCCGCACTCGGCGATATCGGCACACATTTTCCTGATACGGATGCCCGATATAACGGAATGGATAGTTTCGTTTTTCTACGCGATACGGCATTGAAAGTTACGGCGTGCGGCTATCGAATCGAAAATATAGATAGCACAGTCATCGCAGAACGCCCGAAATTGGCACCTTACATCTCACAGATGCGCCAAAAGCTCGCCACAACACTTGAAATCGCCGTGGCACAAGTAAACGTTAAAGCCACTACGGCAGAAGAATTAGGTGTCGTGGGAGAGGGTAAAGCGATTGTCGCGCACGCTATCGCTGCGCTTTCCGCAATGTAGGCGTTTTTTTTACGTAATGTCAAGAGGAGTCAAAACCAGAAAAATGGGTATGAAAATCTATAACTCGCTGAACCGGCGATTGGAGGATTTTGAACCGCTGAACCCTGAGCAGGTGACGATTTATAGCTGCGGCCCCACTGTTTACGATTACATTCACATGGGCAACGCTCGCACCGCTCTGGTAACCGATATTATCCGACGCTATCTTCTATATAAAGGCTATAACGTCAAACTGGTTCAAAATCTGACAGATATCGACGACAAGATTATCAGGCGCGCAGCTGAGTTAGGTATCAGTGTCAAACAGCTCGCACACCAGAACGGTGAAGCCTACTTTGAGGATTCCCAACGGCTCGGTATTCAACCCGCAGATGTCCACCCGAAAGCGACTGAACACATTCGAGAGATGATAGACCTAATTCAAATCCTGATTGACAAGGGGGCAGCTTATGTCGTTGATGGAAGCGTCTATTATAGAGTGGATCAGTTTGCCGAATACGGCAAACTTTCCAATCGAAAGCCGGAGGACTTACTTGCTGGCGCGCGCGTCGAAATTAATGAGGAGAAAGAAGACCCTCGAGACTTTGATATGTGGAAAGCCGCGAAACCGGGGGAACCTTCTTGGGATAGCCCGTGGGGGAAAGGTAGACCGGGATGGCATATCGAGTGCTCCGCTATGGCGATGAAGCACCTCGGTGAAACGATTGACATCCACGCGGGCGGCGAAGACCTACTCTTCCCACACCATGAAAACGAAATCGCACAGAGTGAATTGGCGACCGGTGTTACCTTCGCACGATACTGGATGCACGTCGCTTTCCTAAAAATTGATGGTAAACGGATGGGGAAATCAGAGAAGAATTTTATTTTGCTCCGAGATGCCCTCGATCACTATCCTACCGAAGTCATCCGACACTTTCTGATTTCCGCACACTACCGACACCCACTCGACTATAATCAAGAGAGCTTGACAAAATCGGAAGGCGCACTCAGACGTTTAAACAATTGTTTGGACACTCTAAAACAATACGATGGCGAAGTCGGTCTGAATGAGAAAACCGATGTCCCGCTACAGCACGCTGTACAGGAGATGAAGGCACGATTTACGCAGGCAATGGATACCGACTTCAATACAGCACAAGCACTCGGGGCCATTTTTAGCCTCGTCAGTGAGGTTAACAAAGCATTCAATACCCTTGATGAAATGGCGGCGCCTGTTCTGGCTGAAGCCTATCAGGCGTTGGCTGAGACCTGTCAAGTCCTCGGCATCTATAATAATGTAGAGACTCAGGAGGAGACGGGCGACAACGTGGAACAACGTGATGAACTTGTTAAACTCCTTTTGGAGATAAGACAGGAAGCACGCAACCGAAAGGATTGGGAAACATCCGATAAAATTCGGGACAGACTCAAAGAACTCAATATTCAAATACAAGATACCCATCACAGCACAACTTGGAAATTTACAACCAAGTAGACTAACAACAAGGAACCTATGTTATGAAATCTGTGAAATTCATAAAATTACTTCTCTGCGGCGCACTTGTACTTGTACTCGCCGGATGCGGGACCGATACACTTGAGGAAGATGATGATGAGACAATCCTAACCCCTACGACTGAAAGAAGGGTACCCGATTATTATCCGAATGCCATCGGTAATAGATGGGTTTATCAGCATTCCGACGGTTCCCAATGGACACGCGAGGTCACACGAGAACGTGTCCTGGCAGGCAGAATTTATCGCGTCTTTGACTACACGCCACCGATTGAAGACCCTCAATTCGATTATCTGAGAGTCCCTTCCTATCGTATTACCCCACACCGCGTGTTATTCTTTGTCGGCGATGAAATTAATCGCTATTTTGAAACCGACCTCAGATCCCAACTCGAGGCTATATTTGCAGAAGATAACACGAAAATCAGCGTCAATGCTGTATCAGGAAATGAACTCATCTTCTTTCGTATCCCACCAACAGGTAGGTGGGATGTCTTAGATTTGAAGATTAAAGGGAACATTAATTTTGTGGACTTTAACGCGAGCACTCCGTTTGAAATACATTTTCTCATCAAAGGGGCAGTCGTCGGCAGTGAGACTATACAAACGCCCGCCGGCACTTTTGAAAAGACCTCTAAAATTGTATATGATCTGAAAATCACGACAATCGTTAATGAGGAAGAAGACACCACTACAACGCAAACCGATACAATTTGGTTAGCCCCCGATGTCGGAATGGTCAAGATCGAAAATGACAACGGAACAACCGAATTAATCGAATACGAACTACAGGAGGATCCGTAATGCACAATAAGTACGTTGCGCTAACATGCGTTATCGGATGCTTATTTATCTTCGCGCTCAGTGGATGCGGCTCTGATACTGAGGAGCTATCCGAGGAACCGGCTAATAGTCTACCAATGGTTCGTAAACTAACCATCCCTGAGGAATTCGAGCCAGGTGAGACAATCGAACTTCAAGTTACCGCACACGACCCAGATGGAGACACACTGAGTTATACATGGCGTGTATCCGCAGGAAAACTGGATTCCACGACAGGATCCACAGTCAAATGGACGGCACCTTCCGATACCCGATCGGTTACTATCACCGTCCAAGTCAAAGATGGTCCTGATAGTGGCATCACGCGTTCCAGAACAGTGACCTATGTGACAGAACGCCCTCCGGAGGTGCCAAAACTAATTATCATCCCCGGAAAACGAGCCGCAGGGATTACCTTAGGCGACCCTTTCAATACAGTCATAGCACTTTACGGGAAGCTAGACGACCCGATTGGTCAGGACGATCACTTTGCATATTGGGACATCGGCATCTCCGGTTTCGTTGATAATAGCAACAACGTTACAGCTATATTTATACGCAGACCCAATAAATCCAAAACACCTGGCGGAATCGGTATCGGAAGCACCCTTAAGCAGGTAGAGGACGAATTCGGACCCGCTGAAGAAATTGGTAAACCTGATGGCCCACACTGGCATAGGAACAGGGGCATTTCGTTTAGTTATGACGCTGATTCTCGGGTCGAAAAGATTCACATTTTCACACCAACACGTGCGGCTCCTGCAAAAGCAGCGCCTTTGTTAGAACAAGCGCAGCGGCAACAAGCAGCGAAGGAATTCTCTTTATACCAGAGACGACACCGTTATGAACTACAGGAGGAACCATAATGCACAATAAGTACGTTATTCTAACATGCGTTATCGGATGCTTGTTTATCTTCGCGCTCAGTGGATGCGGCTCTGATACTGAGGAGCTATCCGAGGAACCGGCTAATAGTCTACCAATGGTTCGTAAACTAACCATCCCTGAGGAATTCGAGCCAGGTGAAACAATCGAACTTCAAGTTACCGCACACGACCCAGATGGGGACACACTGAGTTATACATGGCGTGTATCCGCAGGAAAACTGGATGCTACGACAGGATCCACAGTAAAATGGACGGCACCCTCCGATACCCGATCGGTTACTATCACCGTCCGAGTTAGTGATGGTCCTGATAGTGGCATCACGCGTTCCAGAACAGTGACCTATGTGACAGAACGCCCTCCGGAGGTGCCACAGGGCAATATCATCCCCGGAAATCGAGCCGCAGGGATTCACTTAGGCGACCCTTTCAATAAAGTCATAGCACTTTACGGGAAACCAGACGACCCGATTGGTCGGGACGATCACTTTACATATAGGGACATCGGCATCTCCGGTTTCGTTGATAATGGCAACAACGTTACAGATATATTTATACGGAGACCCAATAAATCCAAGACACCTGGCGGAATTGGTGTCGGAAGCACCCTTAAGCAGGTAGAGGATGAATTCGGACCTGCTGAAGAAATTAAAGACCGTAATAAATCACATTGGTACTGGGCAAGAGGCATTGAGTTTGACTATGATGACGAATTCAAAGTCGAAAGGATCTTCATCTTTGAACGTATAAAAGGTCTACGCGCAGCACCAGCCCTAAATCCAGAGCAAATGCAAAAAATCAAGGCAATGGACTTAGAACGTAAACGACGTTATAAAACGATTACAGACTCACAGGAAAACTGACAGCAACCTAACATCGCACCGAATAGAATCGGCTGCAGGGAGAAGATCATGCCCATACACACATATATCCTAAACAACCGAGTAAAAATGTCTGCCTTTCCACGCCTGCTAACACATCTGCTGCCAATTTTTATTATTGGCTGTCTCTGCTTCAGCGGATGCACCGCCATGAAAGAAGCGCAGCAACGCAGGGAAGCCCGGATAAAAAAACAGCGGGATGAGCAGTATCTACTGCTAACGCCCGCTAAAGATGATAGCTTTCAAATCGGAGAGGGAGCACAAACAGCGGAAAGTACGCACTACACCATTACTTTCGCTGAAGATTTAAAAGAAGATGAGAATTTTGATGAAATCTCAGAGCGGAGCGTCTATGCCGAAAGTGCTCTCGCCTATATGGAAAGTCTTTACAACGAAATGAATGCTGTTTTCGGATTCCAACCTGAGCATAAAATTCATGTAACGCTCCATAAAATTTATAGGGGTACAACAAATGTGGCTACCACCACCACGCAATATAATTATCGGAGCCAGGGGAACACCACTCTGAAAACGGTGACCGGCATCAAGATGGATTTTCCCATACCCATGTATGAAAAACCGACGACCCGAGTGCATGAACTTACGCACGCTTTTACAAACATCTATTTCCTACCGACGTGGTTCAACGAAGGTATCGCCGTGCTCATGGAAACAGAATGGGCGAAAGGCGGCTTGCCCCCGAAATTTGACAATCTTGAGACACATCTAAAGCGGAATATGGATGGTATCAACGATCTTGAAGATTGGGCATCCCACGGCGGGAGCTCAAGGCTCACCCAATGGCGATACAGTTACGCCTATACCATCGTTTCAGAACTTCGGAAAAGGTACGGACCGGATTATTATATCAAAGTCTTCCGGCTGATGGATGCTGACCAGCTCCACAACAAATTACCGAGCAAAATGTCGACGAGTTTCCTCGTCTATTATCTCAGCCAAGCTGCAGGCGTCGACTTAGTACCGTTCTTTACGAAATACGCTTTTAAGGTCCAGAAGTTAACAAAATCGGATATCCTGATGAATATCAACCAGATGAACCGATAACACACGAAAAAAGGAGTTTAAAAATGATGTATCGAGTCACTATGATCCTTTCACTTCTCTGTTGTTCTATCCTTATCGCAGGATGCAGCGCCCTCTTTTCGGAGCAGGAATGGAGCGAAAACTACGCGCTCATGGAAGGCGTACAGGCTACCAGCCCGCAAATGATTGATGGCAGCCAAAACACAGTCGGTGAGACAACTTTTCCGGCAGGCTCGGAAATGTTTATAGGATCAAGTCCACCCTCCGAAGTCGTTATCACGCTGCCAGAAAAGAAAATTATTCGACGGATTGTCATTCACGCGAATAATTTAAAAACCTTTGATGTCTATGCGGATAAAGGAGGTATCGTTTCTGACGGAGATTGGCAGATGATTGCTGACGTGAAAAGTGTTAAAACCAACCCAATTAAAATTTCAGTCCTGGTGCCGTTTCCTACGGACCGCATCCGGTTACGAGTACTGAGCACCGAGGATGATGCCATGCTGAGACGACGGAACAGCGCACGATACGCAGGCAGAGTCCGCGTACTCGGTGAAAATCAACGAGCACCCGGCAAAATCCGAGAAATTGAACTCTACGGCTACAAAACCGCCGAACAGGTAGCAGCCGAAGACGCTTCGGATAAACGGGAGAAAGAACTTGATGATTTACTCGAATTGGAGTAAAATGGAACACAGAATCGAGACGGTTGTTGTCAACACCGTCTCAATTTCATAATACGATCGCCGACCGGATCTTTTCCGTTCTAAGCGATAAGGAGGCAATTTATGCGTTTTGTATTATTCGTGATGGCTCTCTGTGTAGTCATCGGATTGTCAGGGTGTATCCTCGCGTCAAATCCGTCATATAACTGGAGCAAAAATATTGCTCTTGACGCGACGAGCGAGGATGCGAAATACCATGACGATAATATGTACTCGGTTGGAGAGACAGGCCCCATTCTCGAAGATGAGAAGGATGAGGCATCACAACAGGAGTCTGACGACTACACTGAAGCAGTCCTCAAATGGCGACAACCGCAAACCATTCAACAGGTGGTCGTGAAAGCCGAACCGGGACAAATGGAATTCTTCGCAGCGCAGTATATAGATGAAGATGGCACATGGATCACAATAAAAGAGGTCCGGGACAACATGCGTCCGGTTTATCGGTTCACCTTGAGAGATCCGATCATGACGACCAAGTTCCGTCTGAAAGTGCCACGGCGTTCGGATTCTCGTCGCGTAGGCGGACAGAAACGCTCAACACGTGGCGAAACTGGGGCACCGAGTGCAGGCGAATACAAGAAAATCCAAGAAATTGAACTCTATTACGCGCTTCCACCCCCCGAAACAACGGAAGCCGAAACAACCGAAGCCGGAACAGCGGAACAATAGCACCTTCACAGGTCATCCTATCTATAACATCGCGCAAGGTGAACTATGCTCTCTAATGAGACGATCAGCCTCATTCATCTCAATATGATTCAAGGCATTGGACTGAAAACCATTCAAGTCTTGCGAGATGTTTTTGGGAGTGCAGAGCGCGCCCTTCAGGCGACAGCTGGTGAACTCAATAAGATAGATGCGCTGCCCACTGCTATGCGCGATCTCTTGCGGCGTAAACCGGTTCAATATCCGATAGAACGTGAACTGGAATTAATACAGGAATACGGTTGTCAGGTGTTGACGCTTTATGATGCCGCATATCCTGCGTCTTTGAAGGAAATTGATACACCGCCGATTGTACTATACATTAAAGGTGAACTAACACCGGAAGATGCGCTGAGCCTCTCGCTCGTCGGTTCCCGTGATGCGAAGGATTACGGGCGGAAGGCGAGTTATCGGCTGAGTTATCAACTTGCGCAGCGCGGATTGACAATCGTTAGCGGGTTAGCGCGCGGTATTGATACCGCAGCACACCGCGGCGCTCTGGAAGCCGGTGGCAGAACCATCGCCGTCATGGGAAGCGGATTGAGTTTCATCTATCCGGCGACGAATACCGACCTCGCCGAGAAAATCACGGAATCCGGAGCACTTATTTCCGAATTTCCGATGGAAACCACGCCGAAACCGAAAAATTTTCCACGGCGTAACCGTATCATTAGTGGGTTGACCCTCGGGACGGTCGTCGTGGAAGCGTCGAACCGTAGCGGTGCGCTTATTACCGCACGCCTCGCTGGCGAGCAGGGTAGGGAAGTGTTCGCTGTACCGGGTGAGATTTTTTCCGAACTCTCAACCGGCACCCACAGATTAATCAATAACGGTGCGAAACTTGTCAATACTGTCGATGATCTCTTCAATGAGTTACCGCGGCACGCATTAAGCCAGATACAGTCCGGCGCATCCGCATCACCGATGCCGGAAGCAGAGACCGAACCTTCTCCACAAGAGCAGCCTGTTGAGAAGCGCGCCCCTGAACGCGCCGCCGCACAACCTCCTGTAGAAACGGAACATCCTCCCCAGATCACGCCTCCGCCAGATTTAACGCCGGATGAGAGGACAGTCTTTGATGCTATTGAAGCCCCCTCATCACATATTGATACCATCGTTCGCACAACGCAACTCCCGATTGGTAAGGTTTCGAGCGTGCTACTGATGTTGGAACTCAAGGGTGTCGTCCAGCAACTCCCGGGGAAACAGTTTGCTAAAAATAGTTCGTAAATTGTCTCACAGCAGAAAGAAAACGAGATGTTAAATGGGAACGAATTTGACTTTCCAGTACGACAGAAAGGCGGATATTTTGTACGTAAACACTTGTCCGCCGTATCCAGAGCAAGAGAGCGAAGAACTTGCTGATGAGATTATTGCACGTTTCAATCCAGACACGGGTGACATTGAGAATCTTGAAGTCTTGTTCTTCTCCACGCGCTTATTGCGTGAAGAACTGTTTCACCTACCTATTTCCGCCCGTTTGCAGTTAAACGAAGAATTATGAGAATACTCGGCATTGATACTTCATGTGATGAAACAGCTGCTGCAGTCGTTGCTGACGGTAGAGAAGTGCTTTCCAATATCGTCGCTTCACAGATCGAAGTGCACCAAGAATACGGCGGTGTTGTACCGGAACTCGCCTCGCGCAAACACATTGAGGCGATCAACTACATCGTCCATAAAGCATTGGCGGAAGCAGATGTTACATTCAAAGACCTCGAAGCGATCGCGGTAACGAATCGTCCCGGATTAATCGGTGCTCTGCTCGTCGGTGTCGCAGCAGCAAAGAGCCTCGCCTATTGCCACAATCTGCCCTTGCTCGGCATTAACCATATTGAGGGACATATCTACGCCAATTACATGATACATGATGCCTTAACATTTCCACATGTCTGTCTCACGGTTTCTGGTGGGCATACTTTGCTTGTAGAGGTCCATGAAGGGTGGAAATACAAGGTTTTGGGCAGCACACAGGACGATGCCGCCGGTGAGGTCTACGATAAAGTCGCGAAGTATCTCGGACTCGGCTTTCCGGGCGGTAAGATCATTGACGATCTCGCACAGAAAGGGGACCCTTCAGCGATAGATTTTCCGAGACCGATGCGGAATAGTGGGGACTATCAGTTCAGTTTTAGCGGGATTAAAACCTCCGTCCGCTATTTTGTGGAGAAGGCACGCCGCGCAGGCATACTCATTGAGAATGGACAAGCGGCTGCTAAAGATACGACCCCTGATTTAGTAACCGTTGAAGATATTGCTGCCAGTTTCCAAGCCGCTGTTGTTGATGTCCTCACTTACAAGTCAGTCGCTGCTGCGAAATCCACGGGTGCCAAAACGATAACGTTGACGGGTGGGGTCGCCGCGAATAGTGCGCTTCGCGCTTCCCTGAAAACCGCCGCTGCGGAAATCGGTGCCGAAGTCTACTATCCACCGATGAACTTGTGTACAGATAACGGCGCGATGATCGCAGGGATCGCTTACCAGAAATATCAGCAGGGACTCCGAGATGAACTCTCTCTGAATGCTACTCCGAACGGTACAATTGAACAAAAAAATTAAAAACCGGCATTCAAAAACGTAAGCCCGTAATGTAATGGAGGGGTGTTTTTGCTTGGGTGTTTCTTCAGATTAAAAAAACGCACTTGATAACCGAGAGATGCGTTATTTACCCGCAAGGAAAAATTAAAAAATTTGATATGTGTGTTGCAGCCGTGGAAACCTTGAAATCAGGCGGTATTATCGCTATTCCTACCGATACAGTTTACGGAATTGGAGCGGATCCTTTTAACCCGGATGCTGTCCAAAAACTCTATACTTTTAAGGGACGACCAGACGGTAAACCGATACCGCTTGTTCTAAGTTCGGTCTCCGATGTTTACCGCGTCGCCCAAAATTTACCCGACTACTTTTTTCATCTCACAGATCGGTTTTGGCCCGGCGGGTTGACAATCATCGTTGAGGCAAAGAACCTACTTCCGGTACTGACAGCCGGTGGTAATACCGTCGGTGTCCGCATCCCAGATAACCCGCTCCTCCTGCAGATCCTTCAAGCCTTTGGTGGACCCGCAGCGATAACGAGTGCAAATCTATCAGGCGAACCGCCAGCCACTTCTCCACAAGAAATCAGTGAAGAACTTGCCTCGCGAATTGATCTGATCGTCGATGGTGGCAAAACACCAGGACCTATCCCGTCTACAGTGTACGACATCTCCGTCTCACCGCCGGTTATTAGACGACACGGCGTGATCTCAGAAGAGACCCTCGCTAAGGAGTTTAAGTGCTACAACAAGCCTTAAAGCAACTGCTGCAATTCTTAGCCACTCCGACCGGCAATTGGGTCGCCCTCGGCGTGATCGCTTTCATCGTATTGGCAGTTATCTATCACAAAAAACGCCAGATTCCCGGACTCACAGTAGAGGTGATTCCAGAGGAGACATGGTTCATCAACCGCGACGATAACCACCGTCTCGCTATCGTCGTCTCGCTACATCTGATTAACAAATCAAGTACACCGATCCGGATTCGGAACTGTAAATTGAGCGGGTATTCACCGAAGCCACCGCCTGAAAAATTGGTCTTAGAGGGACACGATACAAGCGTTGAACTTACTTATCCAAAATATGATCTCTTCGCTGGCGCAGGTGGACACCCTTCCGAACACACTTCAGAATATGTTCTCAACCCTTACACAGAACAACGGATGTGGGTTTTCTACCATTCCGGCATTGTTACGATGACGAATATGCTCCGGGCACCGATTGTGATCAAAGATATGAACAGGAAACGCAAGTCTATCCAAGTCGCAGTACCTCGCAATATGGAGCAGATCCAACTCTATCGCGAGGCAGCGATGCGATGGTAGTTTAAGCGAGTTCGGATAGTTTAACCGTTCTGCCATCCGCTTCTGCAGACATATCGGCGGCGAACACAACGCGATGCGTTTCAAACGCCGTATCGAAATCCGTCAACGGCATCGACTCACCGCGTCCGATACTGTCTATAAATGCTTGGAACTGCGGTTCATACGGATGATCACTCACATCACCGGAATCAATGAGCGAAGTCTCAAGTGTGCTCCATCTACTCTTATCCATGCCTTTAATTTTCGCTGAATAGATGCGGTTATCAAGGAGGCTCCCTTCACTTCCGACGAGATGGATATGGAAGTAGTAGGGCTGCAAACAATCGACACAGGAGGTGACCTTCCCAATCTTTCCGCCGCCTTCAAACTTAAGGAGACTCACACTTGTCGTCTTATATTCATAGGGTTGAAAATCGGCACCTGTGGATTGTGTGTGATAACTGGTCACCTCTTCGACGTTTCCGTCCATAAAGAAGAGGAGCGCGTCAAGCGCATGGCATCCCGCCGTGAGTAGGGTGCTACCGCCGAAGTCTTTTTTGATGTTCCACTCGTATTGTCCATACCAGGGCCCGATACCGTGGTAATAGTCAACCTCAGCATAGTGAAGTTCACCGAGCAATCCGTTGTCAATGACCGAACGGATCATTGTAAAATGCGCACTGTATCGGCATTCAAAACAGACGCACACCTTGACACCGTTACTTTTCACTGCGTCCCGAATCGCTTTCGCGTCCTCGTAGGTGAGGCAGATCGGTTTCTCAATAATGAGGTGTTTCCCGGCTTCTGCAGCGGCGATGGCTTGTTCCGCGTGAAAAGGGTGTGGCGTACAAATATCGACAATATGTACGTCCGGGTCAGCAAGCATTTTGTCGTAATCTGTATAGGCTTTCAACGGTGTTCCATAAGTTTCTGCCAACACAGATTCGTCATGTTCGCGGCGTGAGCAGATAGCCGTGACATCTGAACCTGTAACGGCTTTAAAGGCTTCGATGTGAGCCCCTGCGACCCAACCGAGTCCAACAATTCCAACGTTTAAATTATCCATTTCGCAGCTCCTTTTATCCGTGACGAGGTATTCTAACATCCGCAGCAACACCCCGGTCAATAATTGCAAATTTTATATTCAAGCATTATATCATAGATACGGATTTTTGAGAGAAAAAATTGGTTGCTATAATTTTCGTTATATTGTATAATTCTTGAGAAAATAACAAATGTTTTGACAAGCCTAAAAAAATATACTATAATATCTGTGAAGAATTGGAGAACGAAGTTTTTCGGTGTAAATGTGAAATCTGTGCCCCCGTAGCGGTGTCCTAACCACCGTTTCTAAGCCTATCCTATCTATCTCAACGTGCTATTAAGGAGGCGATTCCGATGGAGACAAAAATGTCCGATGTCTTCCCCCCGAAATTTGCAAAAGAAGGGTTAACTTTCGATGATGTTTTGCTGATTCCGGCTGAATCGGAGGTGCTGCCGGATCAAGTGGATACGAGTACGCAACTGACGCGTAACCTCTGGCTAAATATCCCTATCTGTAGTGCACCTATGGATACTGTCACCGAATCTACCCTTGCTATTGCCCTTGCCCGGGAAGGCGGCATTGGAATAATCCATTACAACTGCTCTATTGACGAACAGGTGTCTGAAGTCGACCGAGTCAAACGATCTGAAAGCGGTATGATTACAGCGCCAATTACGCTGACAGCGGATAAAACCATCCGTGATGCCTTGGCTGTGACAGAACGTTACCACATCGGTGGGGTGCCTATTGTTACCAAGGATGGGTATCTCGTCGGTTTAATTACCAATCGTGATCTTAAATATGAAGAAAATCTGGATCTCCCCATAACCGAGCGGATGACCCCGAAAGAGAAACTGATTACGGCTGCCCCAGGAATTACACTCGACAAAGCAAAAGAAATACTCCATAAATCTCGTAAAGAAAAACTGCCAATCGTAGATGAAGATTTTCGACTCTGTGGGTTGATTACGATTAAAGATATTGATAAAGTTCAAATGTTTCCACAAGCCTGTAAAGACAGTGCCGGACGGTTACGGGTCGGTGCCGCTGTCCTCCCGTCAACACCTTTGGAAAATATTGACCGTCTGGTCGAAGCAGGTGTTGATGTGATCGTATTAGATACGGCACACGGGCATTCCAAAAACGTTATCCGATCAACGGAATATCTAAAGTCTCATTTTCCAAATGTTGAACTTGTCGCTGGTAATGTTGTCACGCCTGAAGCGACACGCAGCCTCATTGATGCGGGTGCCGATGCGGTTAAGGTCGGGGTTGGTCCCGGTTCTATATGTACAACTCGCGTCATCGCGGGTGTCAGTATCCCCCAAATCACAGCGATTTACGACTGCGCGCAAGAAGCAGACAAAGCCGGCGTACCTATTATCGCTGATGGTGGTATCCGTTATTCCGGCGACATCGCAAAAGCGATTGGGGCAGGGGCAAGTTCTGTCATGATTGGAAGTTTGCTTGCAGGGACTGACGAAAGCCCCGGCGATACTGTCATCTATCAGGGCAGAACCTATAAAATCCATCGAGGGATGGGGTCCATCGGGGCATTGCGGAAACGGAGTGCCCGAAACCTGTCTGATAGCACGGAAGACCTATCCAAACTCGTACCCCGTGGCATTGAAGGTCGTGTCCCTCATAAAGGTAAATTGAGCAATTTCGTCTATCAGTTGGTCGGCGGCATCCGTTCAGCGATGGGGTATTGTGGAACTCCGGATATTAACGCCTTACGCACCAATAGCCAATTTGTCCGGATGTCGAGCAGCGGCTACCGAGAAAGCCATCCACACGATATTGACATTACCGAGGAAGCACCGAATTATACGGTAGCAAAACTTAACGCATAACTATTATTCTCACACGTCTTTCACTCCGCTGTCGGCGACTGAAGACTGACGGCTAACGTAAAAAAGATAGACGTGCAAGTTACGGAGACGGTTCAATTTCAACGGAAACCTGCCCGAAACGAAGTAGAGAGGTTTTACTTGGGCGTTCTTTAGCCAAGGAGGCGATAATTAAGGATATGAAACTCAACGAAGAGATGTCTTTTTGGGATAGACTTTATCTCCCAGCATTGATTAAAGGGATGTTGACCACGCTGAAGCACATCCCGAAAAAGAAATTAACGTACCAGTACCCAGAAGACCCAAGAAGTGTGGATGAACGGAACGAACGGTACCGCGGTATCCACAAATTGACGACGACAGAAAAAGATGAAATTAAGTGTGTCGCATGCTTCTTATGCGCTACCGCTTGTCCTGCTGATTGCATCACAATTCAAGCGGCACCGGCACCGGAAGGGTGGCTCACCAAAGAAGGTTATCAACGCGAAAAGTATCCCGATGTCTTTGAGATCAATATGCTCCGATGCATTTTTTGTGGATACTGCGTTGAGGCTTGCCCCGAGGACGCTATACGCATGACAGGCTTAACGCTTCCACAATACTTCCGTGAACGCCAAGAAGAGGGTGAAAGCCTCGGGAGTTCACGCAGCGATTTCATCTTTGACCGAGATAAACTCGTCGCTAACAATGATATCCCGCAAGAAGGGCTCAGCGTTGAAGCGCAGTAAGAATTGATGGCATTATACGCGCCTTTACCGAATAAAAAGTACGGTATTATCTATGCGGATCCGCCGTGGGATTACAAAGGGCAACTCCAACATACCGGTGTTGGTGGTAAAGAGAGTGGCGGCGCAGTGCGGCACTATCCGACTCTACCCGTTTCAGAAATGGAGACGTGGAATATTGCCGCGATTAGTGAAGAAGATTGCCTCCTGTTTATGTGGACATCGTCTCCGCACCTGGATCAGGCGATTCGACTCGGCAAGGCTTGGGGCTTTAAATGGGCGACTGTCGCTTTCGTTTGGGACAAACAACGCGTGAACCCCGGATTCTATACGATGAGCCAATGTGAACTGTGTCTCGTTTTCAAACGCGGCAAAATTCCACAACCGAGAGGCGCAAGAAACATTAAGCAACTCGTTAAAACGAAACGGACACGCCATTCTGAAAAACCGGATGCCGTGCGCGAACGTATTGAGCAAATGTTCCCGCATCAGCCTAAAATCGAACTGTTTGCACGTAAACAGACACGCGGATGGGATACATGGGGACTTGAAGTTCAATAGTCCCGCCAAAACCTGTTTTAATAGCACGCAGTTATCAGTTACAAGAGGTTTCTGACAATCCGAACGTCTCTTTCTAACGGCTGACGACTGTTATGCAGCTCCCAGAATATCATATTCGCCGATAAGGCAGGAGCAAAGCATTTATTTATTTTTTTATTATTTCGGTTGATGTAAACACATTCATACAGAAAATATCTGTTTTCTGCTGTGTTCGCTTTCAACCAAAATTCATTTAACCGACCGGTCACAACGGTTTCCGTGAAGGACGTTGTGGATATACCGGTCATTCGCAAAAATATTTGCCTAAAATATTTGAAAGGCACACATCAGATCGACCCAATGCAAGGATTATCACTTAATTTTCGTTCAGAAACGCTTTTCACGTTGACTGATAAAATTAAATCCAGTATTGAGGGACGGATGAGTTGGGGAGATACCTTCGGCTTAGGACTCGGTGTCAAATCGGATAAACATCTGATCATCTGGACACCGAAAGAGACTTCCGAAGGCGACATTCTGCCCGGGTTTGACTCAGAAGATGGTAAACTGACAGTGAAAATGCGACCGCGACCAGGAGCCTGGGTCTCTTGGATTGATGAAGCGAAGGTCGCTGCTGAAACAAACGACGACTACGATCGGGTCCACAGAAGCATACAGGAATTGGAGCGGAACGCCCGCCAAATCACAGACTTCGCCGATGGCATCGTCTCGGATATAACCATCCAAAACTTGGGAAAATCTCTGACGCTTTCCGAACTCACACTGGATGTTTTGAAAGCACGTTTAGCAATACCGAGTACCGTTAAAACCGGAGGGTATGTACTCGCTCAACTTGATGATAGGCTCGTTGAGAATATGCACTCGGCGACTGTCATTATCCCAGAGCAGACCCACATACACCGTGTCCATCTCAATGAAGATGTTCTGTTTGACCGAATACTCGCGACGGATTATGATGTACTTCTCGTCGTGCTCCGGACGCATATTAAGCAATATCCGGACCTCGCGGATTTGGAGTACAGTCTCACACTTAATACCCGATTGTCCAATATCTCGGTTTCCGATGAAGATATGGAGAGACCAGAGACAGTTGAAGCACCAGATTCTATCCAAGTGTTTGCTACAGCGGCGGTCTACGATCCGCTTGAACCTGACACACTCAAACTAAAACCTGTCACGTTCAAAGCATCTGCTGAAGAAATTGAGACAGCGATCACTGAGAGTTCAAAGAAGATTGAAACGTACACCATAAAAGTCAACCAACACGCCCACCAGATCATGGCACAATTCCAGCAAGGCGTGGAGACTCGGTTGCGCGCCCTCGTACTTGCACCTGGGCAACGCGTTCACAATAAAGTTTGGGACGACCTCGTGGTTCGAGAACTACGGAACACAATGTTCGCTTTCGTCGAATTCTATAGCGAATATCTCAACGAACATTTTCACGAGGATGTCGCAGCCGCGAAAACGGAGGCACTCAGCCAGAATATCGAACCCATGATAGAATTCTGGCAGTTACAAGATAATCAACAGCTAACACTCAATCACCTCATCCAATCTTCTTACAGATTGGCGAATCAGGTGCTTGACAGAGCTGCAGGGTTGTTTCATGATTTAGTCTTTGAGCAGGATTTCATCGAAACAGGTCTTGTCAAGCAGGTTGAACTTCGGACTTTTGAAAATAACGAGCCGCTCGAGGCGCTCTATCTCCCGGAATGGACGCGCGGGACCGTGCGTGAAAAAATGGCAGGCATCGGACTCCGGTCAACCCACCATGCTGACCAAATCGAACGTTTGACGACTATTTGGTTGGAATTAATTGAACTCGCTAACTTTGTTAGCCAGCAGAAACAAGATTTTGAAACCGTTATTCAACCTTTAGCCGATCTTTTATTAGCAGCAAGCGTCGGACAGGTGCAGCGCCGATCACAAAAAGCACTACAGCGCGGAAATACGACCAACTTTCCAGGGTTCGAAATTCCTGATGAGACCTTTCGTCGGTTGCTTGATCACGTGAAACTGCATCTATCAACCATAAAGCAGTGGTTGACGAATTTGCCCCCGAATACAGACGCACAACAGCATTACGCAACCTTGTGGACGCTATTGTTAGACGGTAGGCTACGCGAACAACTCCTCGCCAATGTCCAGCCGACCTGTGATATTAACCTCAGCGTCCCCGATCAGACAAAGCGACTCATTAACCTTATGCTCGGAAGCGCGTTGATTATCCACGCCGAAAAGGATCGGAAGTTGATAGAACGCAATCTGAATCGGGCAATCAATTCAAAGACCGGGCACGAATTGGCAAATATCACCTCCGTGACTATGCTCGCTATCCACGGCGATACACTCCTCGAAGTACTCTACGAGGAATTGTCGGGGTACTACGATACTTTAACAAAGAGAGCAAATAGAATCACAAACACACCGCAGAAGGGGAAAAAGCGGAAACGTGGACGCTCGAATAACGGTAGCACATCTGATGTTGAGACGATCACGGCTGAACAGCAAAAAGTCGAGGCGTTGATGACTTTCCTGAAGCCCTACCGACAGGAAGAGGTGATTGTCACTTTAGCGACTGCCGGGCTTAATCCACGCACTTCAAAACTTGAGGAGATACGGAAACAGCAGGTCCTCAGTTTCGATGTCAGCGACTTACCCGCAATAGGTGAAACTTGGCTCAATGAGAGCAAAGGCGTTGAAGATTATCCGAATCTGCGGATGTTCCTCCTGCAAAATCAGATACCGATCTCCACAACCGGTCGGTTACTCATGGAGCTGCGACAACAATTTCCTGATGAACTTTTCAACCACGTCTTAGGGCTCATTCAAGAGGTGAAGGCACTTCAAAGTAATGATTATCAGGGCGATCTGATCGACCAATTTGTCACCTACATCTCCGAAAAAGTATGGCGATGGGAATTAACCCAGATTACGGAAACTGAACTCCCACTCCTCTTGAAAGAGAAGGTCCTCGCTTCGGCAATCTGCTATGAGAAAGAGGTTGATACCTTGTTGGAATACGTCGAACGTTACGATGAACTGGTATCCACGAAACTATCAGCGGATCCCGAAATAGACAATCATCGCCAATACATTGAGGAACAATTTCAAGCGATCGTTGAATCCCTTTTAGTGTAGTGCTTTGTCCACCTTGAACTTTACGATACGTTAACCAGTTGTCAGTCGTCAGTACGATTTTTCTGCGAAGAATCTTTCAGTGGTCAGTTAAGAGGTTCCTTATGGAAGACTGTGAAACGAAAAGTAACCGCCACAAGGGGATGACTGATAACTGAAAGGGCGCAACCCGTACGGATTACTGATAACCAGTACGCTGACAACTGATAACCTTTTAGGTGATAAATGAAAGTAGTTTTGTTGGGCAACAGTCAGTTCGCCGTTTCGACTGCCTGGGGTTTGTGTCAATCAGAGACGGAAACCAGCGAAATTGTCTTTGTGTCGGATGCGACATCGACGAAAAATAGGTTTGTCCCGTCAAAAGAGGGTACACCAGAAAGTCTCCGCGATCTCGTAGAATCAAACGCACTGAGCGCAAGTGATACAACCATCTCATTTTCCGATTCGTTGGAGGAGTTGTCTGGTACAGACGTAATTATCCTACTCCCTCCGACCGGACAATCCGGTTTCCGATCACATCAAGCATCAAAGACGACGGGTCTCGCGCTTGTGAAGCGATTTGTACCCGAAATCCAGCAGCACGCATCTGATGCTACCGTCTTGGTAGCAATATCACCCGCGAATTTCATTGCTGCATGGCTGTATCAGGCACTCGGCGGTGGAAAAATTATCGGGCTCGGAAACGGAATCGCAACGGCACACTTAACAGCTGAAATTGCGAAACGTGCCGAAGTCTCAGTAAAAGATGTGACAGCACTGACGATCGGGAGCGACGCAGAGACGTACCCACTTCCACAGTACTGTCGAGTGAACGGTATACCGCTGACACAACTCATCCCAGATGCTGATGTCGAAAGTCTCTGTGAAGTCGTATCGCAGCGTTACACCAACAATACACAATCGGAATATACACAGATAAGCCATATTTTACAAATCGTTTCAGCAATCGCGCTTGATAAAAAACGGGTGATGAGTGTTGGTACACATATATCCGCTGGTGAAACATCGGTTTACCTGAATGTACCTGCCCAAATCGGGAGTAACGGCGTGGAGGCTATTGTTCCGCTTGAATTGGATGCGGATCAGCGCGAGCGGTTCAAAAAGTTAGTCATCCAGAGCGCGGAAGACCAAGCTCCTTAACATTTTCGACGTTTCGCTATCGTAGGTTGGGTTGAACACAGTGAAACTCAACGGCTTTTTGGACCTGACGATTGACTGCTAACAAAAAATGCGAGAAATATACCAAAAAATCCCTGAACTCATCGAATCCGATCAAGTCGGTGCCTACTGTACGGTTGTCGAAACGAAAGGTTCAACACCGCAAAAACCCGGCTCGAAGTTGCTCATCCTCCCAGATTTGCGGAACATCGGGACGCTCGGTGGCGGCTGCGTAGAAGCGGAAGCGCGCAGACAAGCGATAGGGTTGATGCAAGGTGGAGTACCGCGACTCCTCGAATTCCAATTGGATAGCGATTACGGATGGGACGATGGACTCATCTGTGGTGGGAATATGAAAATTTTCATTGACCTACCGAGAACTGAAGCGGAAGCCGAGATGTTCGCACGTCTCCAAGCGCTGAACGCCGAAAAAACGCCTATCGTCTGCGCGACCGTCGTGACGAGCAGTAAACCGGGCGTTGATGTCGGTATGAAAATGATCTTCGCGACGACCGGTGAACGGATCGGCACATTGGGTGATTCGGAGCTGGAGACAGCCGTCGAAGCGGAAACTGCCGGAGTCCTCGAAGCCAACCGGGCGCGCCTGTTTCGTGAAAACGAGACAGCTGCAGTCTTTTTAGAACCGTTGCAACCCCGCCCGACGCTGCTCATCGCCGGGGCAGGTCACGTCGGTCAGGCACTCTGCCATCTCGCAAGTTGGTTAGATTTCGATGTCGTTATTGTTGACGATCGCGCCGATTTTGCCGCCGTTGAACGTTTGCCCGAAGCAGACAAGATCATCATCGGCGACATCGCTACCGAACTCCGAAATTACCCGATTACCCCGCTCACATACGTCGTGATTGTCACCCGTGGACACCAGCACGATGAATCTGCGTTACATAGTGTTGTCGAATCAGATGCGCGTTATATCGGCTTAATAGGGAGCCGTCGTAAGATTAAGTTGATCTTTGACGATTTAATGGAGGTCGGGATTTCTAAAGAGAGACTCCAGCAGGTTTATGCACCGATCGGGTTAGATATTAACTCGAAGACCGTGCCGGAGATTGCTGTCAGTATCGCATCACAGTTGATCCAGGTCCGCAACGCCGCTGAAAATATCCAGACCTTTGACGCGCAACCCGCACGAATGCCGACCATTAAAGTGACAGGAGGCGAGAAAAATGTATGATATTTACATGGAGGATATTGCCCACATCGATCAGCCAGACGAATTGGAAGATATCCAACTCAATTGGGGGCCATCAGTATTTGTTAACACTCCCAATGGTCCCCGCGATCTCCGCACCGCCACTGCTACTCCGGAGTTTTGGGATATTTGGCACCGCAACAAGGAGGCTCTCAAAGCCGTGGGTATCTTTCCTTCACGCGAACCGGAAGGTTGGGAAGTGCAATGGTGGATCAATGTTTCTGACCTTACTGATGGGGAAAAAGAAAATAATATTTGTATACCTGAAAACGAATTTTATACACTCAGCGAAGTCATTGACCTTGTTAAGCAGACGCTTGATGGTGTAAGTGAACGGTCAGCGCAGAATAAACTCCGATATTCGTCCAAGGATGTCTATTGGCTCCTGCATGATATGCTCCGGTATGTGAGTCAGAATGTCTCGGGTGTGTTTGTTCTCCGACAAACTCAAAAAGACACATACAAGGTGAAACACATGGCAGAAGATTTTGCGAAACGTCGGTCAACCCGTAAACTCAAAGCAGAAATTAACCGAACAGCAAAATATCTCGAAGAACTAACAGGCAGACGCCCCTCATGGGGTGAAGAAGAGTAGATGTGCCGCAAATGCCAAAGTTTGACGAACCAAGGAGCATATTTCGTGAATCAAGAACCTAAAGTAACAGTTGAAAATATTGAGATGTCCGTAGATGCATTGGATGTTGAGAAAGCCGCTGACATCTTTGAGGAACACGGCTGTCTTGTCGTCCGCGGGCTGATGGCACCGTATATTGAAGCGATACACAAAGATATTGAAGCAGCCGCTGCGGAATCCATATCGCTACTCGACAAAGCAGAACGGATTGTTGAGGGGTGGCGCACGCCGAACGGTACGCTGTTCCTACCGGCACCCGACGGCTACGAACGCGACAAACAGATCATGGTGTTAGCCGTAAATTATCAGACGAGCGCGGCGTTTTTCCAATCCGCTTTTGATGAAAACACTGCCGATCTCGTCGAGGCGATATTAGGACCGAATGTCGAGATTTTCGGCAACGGACAGTGCCTTTATAAGGAACCGGTCGGTGGACACCCGAAACATCTCCATCAGGATTCCGCGTACTTTGAACACCGCTATCAGGGACCTGTCGGTATTTTGAGTTATGTTGTAGACACTGACTTGGTAAACGGTGCGTTACATGTCGTGCCCGGTTCACACCGTCTCGGACAACTCAAGCATATTGATACATTTTCGCACCTCGGTCTGGCGGAGGATGAGTGGCCCTGGGAGAGCGCGCTCCCTGTCTCTGGCAACGCAGGCGATTCGATCTTCTTTAACGTCAAGACTGTACACGGTTCCAAACAGAATATGTCGGATAAACCACGTCCAATTTTCATCAATCGCTACCGTCGAACAGATGACTTCGTAATCATCGGTGGGACAACAACAGCAAACCGCGCCGAAGCAGAAAAACGTGCCGCTGCAGCTGAAGAAGCAAAGAAATCCAATAGCGATCGGGGTTTGATGTTACGTGGGTTCCGACCGTTTGCTGTATAAGGACAACAATAGACAAATATAGGAATTATTACTTTCGGAGGCGTGGTTTGGAACCGCGCCTATTCTTTAACTGCAACCCTCTTTTCTGAAAATTACGGCTCTATTTCCCAAATCAGGATCGTCCCGTCCTCACTTCCGCTTGCAAGTGTTTGTCCATTGGGACTAAACGCAACTGAATTGATCCAAGCCCCGTGTCGGCTGAAACTCTTTTTCACCTGCAAAGTTGACATGTCCAACAACGCAATTGTGCCGTTTCTTCCTGCACACGCCAGCGTTTTACCATCCGGACTAAAAGTGAGAGATGTAATACCAACGACATGAAAAATCGGATCCGGTGGTGTTTTGCTTTTAGTGGAGGTTACCGTAGGTTTGACCATGGATAGATACAATCGGTCATCCTCAGTAAGGGTGGCTTTGTGTTGCAGGGTATCAGGATTCCACATTAGCATGAGGGTTGCTTTATGTTGGGCAGTGATAGGGTCCCATAGTAGAATACCGCGCCCACCGCCACTTGCAAGTGTTTGACCATCCGGACTAAAGGCGATCGCGCTTACTTTACCGACATGTCCCTCAAGCGTTGCTTTCAGTTTTCGACGGCGCAAATCCCAAAGACGGACAGTTTTATCAGAACTTCCGCTTGCGATTGTTTCTCCATCCGGACTAAAAGCGACAGAAAGTACATGATCTGTATGCCCTTTGAATGTTGCCTTATGGTGCCCAAAGAGATCGCCGCGTAGACGATGGAAAAAGGAATCGCGGGCTGTAGTCTTAGCATCCCACAACCGAATCGTTCCGTCACTACTTCCAGTCGCGAGTATCTCGCCATTTGGACTGAAAGCAAGACCGCTTTGATTTGGAATTCGATTGTCCGGTATTTTACCATGTCCTTTGAGTGTGACTTGGTATTCACCTGTAACCGCATCCCATAGGAAAATCTCACCTTTTGAATCCGATGTTGAAGTAAGACGTAAACTCGCGAGTGTTTTCCCATTCGGAGAAAACGCAACCGACTGAACCCTTGATAGATGAAAAGAATTGAGAACTTGGAACTGACCGTTTGTTGTATTCCACAAGCGGATTAAGTTTTCATATCCACTGGCGAGTTTCTGTGCATCCGGACTGAATGCTATAGAATTCACCTCTGAACTATAGCCGCTAATAGTATGCTGAAGTTCGGAATTATCAATATCTGTAGTGTTTATATGCCACAAATAGATTTCAGACCTATTCCGCGCTGCGAGGATGCGACCATCGGAGCTGAATAGAAGATTGTGGAAATCACCCTTTCCTGTTAGTGTTGCCTTATGTTTCCCGGTATCAGTGTCCCAAAATACAATCTCGCCATCACTTGAAATCGCGAGGGTGCGTCCATCTGGACTAAACGCAGTGGATTCAACATGCTTTATCGGATAATCCACCAGTTTAGGAATATTATTGGAAATCATAATCATTTTAACATACTTTTGATCCCTTATAGGAAGCGAACGTTTCAAATTTCCTGTGTGTGGGTCCCATAACTGAACCGTATTGTCGTCACCCCAATTTGTGCTCGCAATTGTTTCTCCATTAGGCGAAAATACTGGACGCGGATAATAACTCGCAACACCCAATCTCATCTTGATTTTTCCGGTGTCAGAATCCCACAAGCGAAATTCCCCGCGACTTGTGCCCTTCTTTATACCGTAAAGGAGGGTTCCATCCGGATTGAAGTTAATGCTATCATTTAAGGTCGTATCCTCTAGTCGTGCCTTAAATTCACCAGTAGTAATGTTCCACAATCGGAAATCACTATTCCTCCGACTCATAATTGTCTGTCCATCTGGACTGAACACCACTTTGCTCCGGTCTTCATGCGGTGTAACGATGTTTTTGTGTTCTCCTGACGCAATGTCCCATAACCAAATAGTACCTGTAGAATCACTGCTCGCCAGCATCTTGCCATCAGGACTAAACACAACAGATCCGATCCGTGCCGCATGCCCCTCAAAAGTCGCTTTAAGTTTGACTGTGTGTAAGTCCCAAAGTTCAATTGTGTTTTCATCCTTACCCTTCTTCGCGAATGTTTGCCAATCAGGACTAAAGACAGCGTCAATATGCCCAGCCAGAAGCTTTAGGGGTTTACCTGTCCGGACATCGTATAGCCATACCCCGATTGAACTCATCACGACGAGTTGCGTGTTATCAGGCGAAAGTTGATAAGACTTTATCTGCCCCTTTCCGAAGCGCATCTTTGCATCTTCAGGCAATTTCCAGCGCATGTAATCTTCCGCGAAGGTAGATGGGAGAAAGAGCATGCTGATGAGCAGCATTGCAGAGATAACAGTAAGTGTCCATTTCATAAATCGGATGCTCCCCAAGAAACACTTGTAGGATTATGTATTAAAATCCAATCGTCGTTATTGTGGTCAACCTAACTGATACAGCATCAAATAGATAATCACACCTGTTACCGAGACATACAGCCAGATTGGAAAGGTAATTTTTGCGATGCGACGGTGTGCATCAAACCGTTCGCGCCACGCCAAGTAGAGCGTACGCAACGCCAACGGCACGATGACAAACGCCAATAGGATATGCGAAATCAGGATGGTAAAATAGACGGGACGAATCCATCCCCGCTGTGTGAACGGTTTTGACCCAGCATTGGCGTGGTAGATAACGTAACTCACAAGGAAAAGCACAGACACACCAAAAGCCGCGAGCATACAGTTTTTATGTGCCGTAATTTTTCGTTGACGAATAAATACATACCCGATTGTTAGCAGGATGCCACTGATTGTGTTTAGTGTTGCGTTGACTGTTGGCAGATCCGAGATTTCAAGCACGTCTTCCTCCTATGTCCTTACTTCGGCACAACAGAGTGCCCTTGCTACTTTCTATCGGGGCCACCGATACGCTTGCGCCCCTTTGGAATTCTCTAACGCAAATTCCCACCGTTGACACCACGTTTCGTATTGCGTATTACCGGCTTCAGGACGCAGACGACTCCGCATCAGAAACGCTGGATAGAACGGACGACCCGTCGGCTGATAGACATCGTGATACCGCAGATCGAAGCTCCAGCGGACGCTTTCCGATTCGTTTGGTTTCGCGCTGTGGAGCGTGTAATTATGGAACAGAATAACACCGCCTGCACGGATCGGCAACGCTTGCGGTGTGAGGTTAGGGGGGCGATGTTCCGGTAGCACTGTCAACCCTGCCTCGTTCCAGTCGTGTCTGAAAAGCCCCATCTTATGACTCCCCGGCATCACCTGTAGACACCCATTTTCCAATGTCGCATCTACAATCGGAATCCAGACGGTTAGCATAAAATAGGGATCGGTATCGGGCCAGCAGACACCTGCATCCTGATGCCAAGGTGTGGGTGCCCGCTGCGATTTCTCTTTTGGTAGAACAGCACGGATATGTTGGATCGGATTGCAAATAATCTCGGAACCGACAAAGGACTCTGCGATGTCGAGAATCTTCGGGTTCTTGAGGAAGTTAAACGTCGCTTCACCGCGCGCCTGCATAATATCCAAATTCGCCGTTACCTCTGGTGCCTCGTTCGCAAGATGGAGCAGCCGTTCCGTGAACGGTTTATCGGCGTGTTTATCACTAACTTTTCCCTCCACGTGCAATTTCTCAGCACGTTCCGCAACAATCCGCTCATACTCAGCAATCACAGGACCCAGATCGTTTTCATCAAGTACATCTTCGAGCAGTAGATATCCGTTGTCTTGAAAGAACGAGACGTGAGATTCAGTCAAATGCATAATTGCGTCCTCCTTGCGTTATAGACGCTATCCCCATCGCTGTTCGGGTGGATCAAAGACGAATCCGTGGAAAAACTTCCGCTGTTCTGGCGAGAGTTGTTTGTTGTAGAAATGTTTAGGGTACCCCCAATGCTCCTGCGAGGCGATCATCCATGGATGTTCATAGGCGTAGTAGAGCATCTCGCGCCGACCCTCCGGTTTCGTGAAGATGCCAGCGGAATGCCAGACGGCGTTGTGGAAGAGAATAGCGCTCCCCGGCGGCGCGCACACCTCAAGTGCACCCGGATATTGATATGGATAGCGTAGGTCTTCATGACTTGGATCGTACATCGCTGTGTGGCTGCCCGGTATGAGCCACAGATTCCCTTGTCCACCTTCTGTCATATCCGTGAGATAATAACCGATTTTCAGTTGCAGAAACGGAATCGGGCGGAGGTTGCGGTAGCCTTCATCGTGCCCATCAATGTGCCACCCCATCGAACGTTCCATAAGATCCGAACCGTGCTCAACGATAGCATCCGAAGCATGATGGTGTGGCATCTTGTTGAGTAATCCTGTGACGTAAGATAGCATCGGCTGCCAATCCAAGAGTTCCAAGAACGCCGGATGGTCACCGAGGATATAGAAGATACGGGTACTCTTCTCGCCGTGAATATGTGTCATCCCAGTCTGGGGTACCCCTTTTTCCTCGCGTTCCCGCCGTATCTCTACAGATTCAGCGAGAGCACTCCTGAGTATTTCAATGTGTGAAGGCGCGAGAAAATTTTCCAAAACGAGATAGCCGTTGTTCTGAAAAAAGAACTTCTCAGCATCAGTCAATTCGTGTGGCATGTCGTCAATCCTCTTTCCTTTACACGATGGGGCGTTGCGGAGACCGGGTTATCCGGTTTCCCCAACGAGCGTGTAATGTCAGGTCCCCATCACAGAGTCCTCACATATTTTCGGATTTTACTATAAATCAAACAACTCTACAGCATTTCCACCAAAAATGCGTGCTTTATCCAGTTCAGGAATGGGTAATTTCTCAATTAATCGGACAAATCGTGGCATATCCACCCACGGATGGTCTGTCCCGAACAACAGCCGATCCGCTCCAGAAAACTCGTAGGCATATTGCAATGCTTGTGCCGATGGCGACACGGTATCGAAATAAATCTGTCGTAAATACGCGCTCGGCGGTTGTGTTATATGCTCCGTTGCTCTCCCCAACACTTCGGTCTGATGGTCGAGTCGTCCGCTCATATAAGGTAGAATCCCGCCAATGTGTGGCATCACGAGTTGAAGACGTGGATGCCGTTCAAGAATCCCGCTCAGAATCAGCCGTAACAGCGCGAAACTGTTATCCACCTGTAGCCCCATCATACCGATCATCCAGTAGTCTTTGATCGCTTCACCCCACGTCGGAACGGTGGGATGCATGACAATCGGCAGCTGTAACGTTTCGGCGTGTGTATAGACAGGTTCAAATTCTGGGGCATCAACCGGTCTCCCTCCGATATGCGAATAGAGCATAATCCCGCGAAAACCGAGTTGTTTTACGCGATCCATCTCTGTGATCGCTTCATCTGGGTTTTGCCACGGCAGGCACGCCAATCCTGCGAATCTATGTGGGTATGCCTCCACAAGTTCAGCGATGGCATTGTTAATCGCTTGCGCACCGTTGTTGCCCAATGCAGGTGTGAGCATACACGGCGGCGGTATATTCGTACTGAGCAGTGCCATATCAACACCTGCTTCATCCATGTCTTTGAGTTTACGTTTCGGGTCATAAACCTCATCTTGTAGCCGAAAGGTTTGTACATCGCCGTACGTAACAACAGCCTCGCTGCCGTGACGGATTACCTGCGGCGGATGCGGGTTCTGCGCGAGGATGTCAATATAAGTGTGTGGAAATATATGGCTCTGGCAATCAATTCGCATTTTTCGATCAAGAGGGCTCATTTTTATATGTCTTTTAGTATGCCATGTCTACCGCTTTTTTATCAAGGAATCTTTTTGAAATATAAAGGCACTTCACTCTTCTGTAGGAGGGATCTCCGAATCCCGACTCTTCACTTCTTATTGGCGAGGTTTCCAAACCGCGCCATTGCCTTTCGGAAAAAATTCTTGCATTTCGCGACACTTGTGCTATGATTTAAAATATGAAGACCAATCGCCAATTAACCACTTGATGCAAAGAGGAGAGAGCCAGAAATGTCTGCGGATTTCTTGTAAGCAAAAACACTCGCTCCTACAGTGGAGACTATACACAGATATGAAGTGAATGTGTAAAACTAAATAGCCCTAGGTTCGCACTTTAGCGTTGGGACTAATGCCTGCCGGTATCTATCAAAGTCGTAGCCGCGCCGTCTACTGGAATGGCAAAAATAACGTTGGTGAACCCGTTGCGAGTGGTGTCTATTTTTATACGCTTACCGCAGGCGAGTTCACATCAACACGCAAAATGTTGATCCGCAAGTAGGTAAAAGTTGACGAAAGAAGGAGAAGCGAAAGATGACCAAAAAAACAAAAAATGGGGCAGTCACTGCAGCGTTGTTTCTATTCCTGTTGCCGTTCGCGTCAGCGCAACTCACACCAAACATCTGGAAGAAATTCATCGGTGAACCGGTCCCCGCGGGCACGCCTGATCTGATTGACTATTCCTATGCTGGCTATAAAAACGGCGAGGAAGGGATACCCGAAGATTTTGGGTATAAAGTGCATAATGTTACGGATTATGGGTCAATCCCTAATGATGGCAAGTCTGACAGTGCTGGTATTCGAGCAGCACTAAGTGCAGCTTCTTCAGGTAGGAGTATTGTGTTTTTTCCACCCGGACAATATGATGTTTTACTTGATGATGATGTAAAAGATCCGTTTATTGTCAGAGGACATCATGTGATTGTTCGCGGTAGTGGAGCGCAAGGGGCCAGCAGCGGTGGAACAACTCTTAAGATGCACAATGAGCTTACTGAAGGTAGTGGAAGATTGTTTATTACACCACCTGTTGATAATGGTTTTAGTAATAAACCAGGTGTTATTGGTTCATTTCCAAGTGGAATGAAATACTTTGATGTAAACAATGCAACTCCACTTATAGGACACCGATTTATTACGGTAAGGGGAGATCATTTTTTTGGAGAGGATTTTAATAAATTTTCTTCACGTCCGTTAACGGATATGCCTGATTCATATACAAGAATTAGAGAAGGTCTTAAGGTTAGAGAACACCATGAAATTGATAGAATTGAAGGAAACCGTGTTTATCTAAAAGCCCCACTCGTAACGCCCCTAAAACAGGGTATGAGTATTCTTTGGCAAGATTTAACAGTAGGTATCGGTTTTGAAGATTTACATATTGATGGCGGTTTTGACGAGATTTATGAGCATTTAGTTCAAACGGGGCGCGGTGGTATCACATTATCGAAAACTGCACATTCATGGATTCGCCGCTGTCGGATTTCTAATGTTATTGATGCATTTTCAATCAGTCAATCTTACTGTGGCTCGGCAGTTAACAATATAGTTGATGGTAGATTTGGACACAATTTAGGTGGTATTTTTGAATCGACATATAGCATGGTGGCTTTCTTACAAGATCATACCGATAGAGGTATGATTCACGGTACAGCGGTGTCGCATTACTCAGCTGGAAGTGTTGTATGGCATGTTGCGGGGACTTTAGTAAATGGACCTGATACACACGGGGCACAGTCGCGCCATTCGTTGTTCGATAATTACAACAGCATCAGCCATCATACAAGTGGTGGGGGACGAGATAGTTTGCCGCACCATTTAGATGGATACATACGCTGGAATAATACTATCCTTTCCGATAGGACTTTTAACCTGTGGGTACCCGACCACTCCACCTTCACTCAAGGCAGCTTGATCGGATATAAGACGTTGGGAGGTTCCGTCCCTCGCAACGCCTACTTTGAGGGATATGGCACACACGTCTCGCCACAATCACTTTACGAGGCACAACTGGAGTTGCGATTAGGCACACTGCCTATATGGGTAGATGATGTCAAAGAAGCGCATCAAGCGTTTGTTGAAAGCATTGTCGTTGATCCAGGGCGCCCCGAAAGATATTCTGATGCTCAAGATGGCTACTTGGATCCGACACGAGGTGGTCTGAAAATAGTAGGTCCGTGGTTATGGGTGCTGGTGCCGGATGAAAGTCTTGACGAAACCACGGATCTGCTTTCAAGAGCGAGTGGCGGTGCTGTTACTGAGCAACAGATCGCAACTAATGGTGTAGCACCAGGAGACAAAGTTGGAAACTATGAATGGACACCTCTCAAAATATCCGCCAGTGGTAATAATAACATCACCGCAATGACGAGACCTATCGGCTGGAACGGAAACAACCGTGTCATTTATGGATTCATCACTTTAAACTCACCTCAAGAACAAAATACAAGGATGTTTGTTGGCAGTGATGACAGTGTCAAGGTTTGGCTCAATGGTGCATTCGTTCACAAGGCAATCATTGCGAGGGGTGCTGGGGATTACCGGAGTTCTTTCTCTGTGTCCCTAAAACAAGGGAGAAATACCTTGTTAGTCGCTGTTGGTAACGTTACTGGAAATTGGAGTGGTTTTTTTGGTTTTCAAGCGGATGCGGAATATACGGTGCTATCTCCTAACGGAGAAGAAATTATACCTTCTGAAGAAAGCGGTCCAAAAATAGTAGGCCCGTGGTTATGGGTGTTGGTGCCGGATGAACGTCTTGACGAAACCACGGATCTGCTGTCAAAAGTGAGTGGCGGTGCTGTTACCGAGCAACAAATCGCAACTGAAGTTCCGATACCAAGAGACAAAGTTGGTGACTATGAATGGACACCTCTCAAAATATCTGCTGGCGGCGAAAACAACATCACTAATATGACGAAGCGACTGGGCTGGAACGGTAACAACCGTGTTATTTATGGTGTAGTTGGCTTAGATTCCCCACAAGAACAGAACACAAGGATGTATGTTGGGAGTGATGATGCTGTCAAGGTCTGGCTCAATGGTGAACTCATTCACGAAGAGATTGTTATAAGAGGTGCCACTGATTATCAAAGTTCTTTTCCAGTTACCCTAAGACAGGGCAAAAATATCTTGTTAATCGCTGTTGGCAACACGGGTGGAGGTTGGAGTGGTTTTTTTAGTTTTCAAGCGGATACGGAATATACGGTGCTATCTCCTAACGGAGAAGGCGGCCCGAAAATAGCTGGTCCGTGGTTATGGGTGTTATTGTCAGGACAACGTTTTGATGAAAACACAGACCTGCTGGCGAAAGTAAGTGATGAAACTGTTACTGAACAAAAAGTCGCAACCACTGGGGTAGCTGCAGGAGAAAAAGTTGGTGACTACGTGTGGACCTCTGCAAAACTTTCTGAAAGCTACAGCCGCGGAAATAACATCAACAGTATGATAGATGCTCTCAATTGGGAAAAACCCAATCAAGACAATGTCATCTACGGTTCCATCGCATTGAATTCACCGCGGGAACAGAATACAGGAATATTTTATGGAACCGATGATGGCGTAAAGATCTGGCTTAATGGCACCTTGGTCCGCGAGGATATCAATAAATGGAGTGCTTATGATTACAGAAGTAATTTCCCTGTCACTTTAAAACAGGGCAAAAATGTCTTGTTGGTCGCTGTTGACACACAAGGTGGATTTTGGAGTGGGTATTTTGGCTTTCGATCGAATGCTGAATATACGTTGGAACCTTCTGCTGGTATCGGATATGCTATTTTCAATGATGAGATCAATAGTGGTGATGCGTTTACACTCGATATCTACGCAGAAAATGTGGCAGATTTAGCAGCATGGCAGTTTGACCTCGTGTTTAATGCCGCACGTCTCAAAGCAATTGAGGTCCGCAAAGGCTATTTTCTGGAATCGGAGGGTGGGGCAACCGACTTCGAGAAAGGCACAATTGATAATCAGTCGGGGAACATTACAGGTCTCAGTGAAGCAGCACTCAATGGAAACAGTGTCAGTGGTACAGGATTGCTGCTATCGGTGACCTTTGCAGCAAAAGCGGGTGGTGAGACACAATTGATGCTCAATAACTTTCAACTCACTTCTAACACAGGTCAATCGACCCGTGTTGGTCCCCTTGAGGTCACTCTTGTTGTGAAGGAAAGACTGATCGCGGATGTCAATGGTGATGAGCGAGTAAACATTTTAGATCTCGTTCTCGTTTCACAAGACTTAGGGCAGCCTGCCTCCGTTAATTCGCGAAAGGATGTCAATGGTGATGGAACTATCAACATCTTAGATCTCGTCCTTGTTGCACAACATCTCGGCGAATCAACGGAAGCCGCCGCGCCTTGGGCTGTCGCAATGGAAGACGTGAAAGGATTAGACCCTGCAACAGTTCAAGCATGGATAAAACAGGCACGCGCCGAAGACGACGGGTCGCTCACTTTCCAACAGGGCATCGCGAATCTCCAACGGCTTTTGGCTGCCCTTATCCCTGAAGAGACAGCACTGCTACCGAACTATCCGAACCCGTTCAACCCAGAGACATGGATACCGTATCAACTCTCCGAACCCGCGGAGGTTACCTTGCATATCTATATTGTGAATGGTACAAAGGTTCGGACGTTACGGTTAGGACTAATGCCTGCTGGTATCTATCAAAGCCGCAGCCGCGCCGCCTATTGGGATGGCAGAAATAACGTCGGTGAACCCGTTGCAAGCGGTATCTATTTCTACTCACTTACCGCAGGCGAGTTCACATCAACACGCAAAATGTTGATTTTGAAGTAGAAAGAATCAATTAACACTATGATATGAATCAAGGTTGAAACAGAATTAGACATTTTCCGCCCGGGCATACACGAAAAATTTTTTCAATCGCGTTTTCACCCGATGGTAAGACACTCGCCAGTTGGAGTGCTGGGGGCGCAATTCTGCTATCGGATTGGAATAAGATCCGTCCAGATCGATAATCACTGACGATTGTTTACCCACGCCGGGGCTGAGGCCACTTAATCATATAGTTAGACGGCACCTCACGAACAAACATAGACGTGGATCGATCTCGGTCACTCGTGCGATAGGTCGTAGAGGATAGATAGAGTTGGTTTTGCGCACGGGTCATACCGACATAGAAGAGGCGACGCTCTTCTTCAATCTCTACTTCTGTGATGTTCTGCCGCCACATCGGAAAACTTCCTTCCTCCATGCCGAGAATAATAACGACCGGAAATTCTGTCCCTTTTGCTGCATGCAACGTCATCAACGTTAACTGCTCAGTTGTGTCGTCCATCTCATCAATATTGGTAAGTAACTTCTGGTAATCCAAAAAGTCAGTCAGTCGATGTTCGCCACTCCCAGATGCAAAGTGGAGGACTGCATTCATGAAATGGATACGGCGTTGCCGCCATTCAACGTCCTCTGGAAACTCTCGTACCGGACTCTCCTGGAGTTCCCCTATATACGTTTCTGCTTGTATCGCTTCTGATGCTTCAAGCGGAAATCGATCCGGCAATTGCGTATTATGGCTCTGAACAAAACGTTTCGCAGCATTAAGAAACGCATCCGTCTCGGTTAAGGTGTCTTTTGTTTCCGCTGTAGGCGCGACTGCTGATTGTGATGCCTCTGTTTTCGCAAGGATGCCAAGCCCTACAAGCGGTAGGAGTTCGGTTAAAGATTTTAACTCCCGTTTGTAAGCATCAATTTTGATGAGTTCTTTGAAGATTTCTCTATTGACGCCAACATCCTCTAAGGCGCCGTGTAAGCGATCATATTCAACGCCAAATTTCTCAGCAAGTGCCCCGAGGCTACACCGTTGTCGCGGGAAAAGCCGACGCGCCGTCGTAAGCGTGTCATAATGCGGAGCAGATAAATTCCGTTTCAAGTGTCTTCTGAGGTCCCTTGCAAGGATCAAGTTATCGTATTCCGCGACATTGTGCCCAATCAAGATCCGATCATGGATAAACCCGTAGAATTCCGGTAAGACGGCTTCAATCCCTGGTGCGTCCTTGACGGTCTCCATATCAATCCCGTGAACACGCGTGGCTGCACGCGGGATATATCCGCCAGGGGGTTTGACCAAGCAATAATAACGCTCGACCTCATCTCCAATTAGGCTCAGACGGTGCGCGGCGATCTCAACGATCTCTGCTGTCGTCGGATTGATGCCCGTGGTTTCCAAGTCATAAACAACCATATCCGCCATATTTGGACTCTCATAGCGATTGATGAGACCTTGGCAGAGTTTGAGTGCCGCGAGACTCCGAACACTTTCGGTTTCGAGATGGATGATCTCGCTATCTGCGGTACCTGCTGCGCCGATAAGGATTACCCGCGCGTCGCGTCCTTTTTCGCCAAGCTCTTCAAACTCACCAATAAGCAGATGCACGCCGTCGTCCAGTTGTGTCGGTTTATTGTCATCAGGCGATAGGAATTCGAGCTGCACGCTCTGGTTTAAATAGGTTTCAAGCGTCTGGTAAATGATGTGCGCCGCGCAATACTCGTCGATTCCGTGGCTGGCAATAATCTGAATCGGTTCACCCAGGTCAATCGCGCTATAAAGCACATCCTGTGCAGTTGCTAAGTTCGGTAAATCGGGTTGTTTTTCGATGACTTCAAGTTCTTCGGCGCGGTAGGGTGAACGCGCCCGTTCCAAAGTATCAAAGAGTCCTTGGATGATTTTATCAATCTTCTCGCCTTTGGTTTCATCTGACAGTTCCTCAAGTTGCGTCCAAAATTGGCGAACATTTCGGCGAGTCAAGGGACCGACATCTTCGGGATATGCCTCAATATTTCTCAGAAGTTCCATGAAATCGATGTCTTCACGCGTCGCGATCCACTTGAGGCGTACCCATGTCAAGTCGTCGATATAGGTTTCAGGAAAATTGATTGCCTGTTCCAGGTCTTGTGGCAGTTGCCACTGGATGAAACGGAGGTAAGCGAGAATGCCCTTACTGTTTCCTTCAGCAAAAGAATTCGTCGGTAGAATCCGTTGGAATTTGATGTTTGCACGTAGCAACTGCTCCGCCAAAACGTCCGCGAGTTTATGTGTCCGGTAAAATACGGCAATATCGCGATAGGAGTAGTTCCGCCGCTTTACCAAATTCTCAATAACACTAATGATGCCGAGGGCTTCCGCTACCGGTGTATCAAAGGTATAGTGAAAAATGTCGCGTCCCGCATCTTTGTGGGTTCTGAGGGTGTGCTGTTTCTGTCGCTCCGAATTTCTGGAGATAACCTCCTCCGCGGCGCGTAATATCTTCTCGCTACACCGATAATGGTCATCTAATTCGACAGTTTGCGGGTTGAAATCCGTTCTGAAGTCTTCAATATACTTTGGGTTCGATCCGCGCCAACTATAGATAGACTGGTCTTCGTCAGCGACAACCATCAGATTTCGTTGTGTCGGCGCGCAAAGCAGTTGGAGCAGATGGTACTGCACACTGTTCACATCGTGGAATTCGTCAACGAGGATATAGGAAATCTCTTGATGATAGGCTTCCTTTACTTCTTCTATCCGTAGGAGTTCAACGGTTTTCACAAGAAGGTCGTCAAAATCAAGGGCATCATACTTGGCGAGTTTAGCTTGATAGGTTTGCAGCGCATTTCGGATATCCTCGACAGTCTCGGCATCGTAAATATCCGTGTCATCTATCGCGTTAACAGGATCCTGTAGTGTGCATTTGGCATCGCTGATGATATTTCTTAGCAACCACGGCGGATAATCGTCAGGATTGAGGTTCAATTCACGGACGCTTTCCCTTAAAATATCGTCTTGGAGCTCCTGATCAAAGATAGTGAAGTTTTCACTCAATCCGATCTTCAACGCATGGTTCCTTAGCACTCTGACACAAAACGCATGGAATGTACAGGCTTTAACACTGGATCCGTGTGGTTCGCCAATTTCGGTGTTGATGCGTTGCTGCATCTCTTCGGCAGCTTTATTGGTAAACGTAATCGCAAGGATTTTCTCAGGTCTGATATTCTGTTCGCGGATTAAGTGAGCGATACGGTGCGTAATGACTTTCGTTTTCCCGGTGCCGGGCCCCGCGATGACAAGAAGGGGACCGTCTTTATGCGTTACTGCTTCTATCTGTTTCTCGTTTAAACCGTGCAGAGTATTCATTGAGTTCCCTCCTATCAGAAAGTTATGCGTTTTTATCGTCAGCCTGGTGTATTATTTATTTTAAAATTTATAACACGAGACAGTGATATTTATGCTGGATAATGCACGGTTATTATACCTTACCTGGTGGAAAAAAACAAGATTTTTTGAACATACATCGTTGAAACTATTTTTATGAATTTTTTACGATGAATTGGGTTAATATACGATTGAACAAAGAAGAACATCACAAAGATACTTGATACTGTCGCACGAATCAGCCGAAAAAATTCGCGGTGAAACGTATGAACACACAAAACTTACAACCCTACACACAATGGAATCTACCACCGGGTGCTCTGGCGCGCCTCGGCAAAGGCGCGATAACAGATATTCAGCATTCACCAGACGGAACCCGCCTCGCCGTTGCCACTTATATCGGCGTTTGGTTATATAATACACACACCTGCAGCGAAATCACACTCCTTAAACACGGACAAGATCAGGGGGCGACTTCGCTCACATTTTCGCACGATGGCGCGACCCTTGTAACCGGAAACTGGGATAACACCATTTCGCTATGGGATATCCAGACCGGACAGCGTCGCACCACAATGAGGCTCGCGAATAATGAAGACGAGGTCTGGGCATTCGTCGTCACACCGGATGGTAACACACTTATCAGCGCGGGACTGGACGGGAAAATTCGGTTTTGGGATATTTACACGGGGCGTTTGCACTTTGAAATCGTCGGACACGCATATCCTATCACTACCTTGGCGTTATCGCCCGATGGCAAAGTCCTCGCGAGCGGCAGTAATGATTTCACCATCAAACTCTGGGATGCCCACACGGGGCAGCAGCTTTCCACCCTCACAGGACATACACATGGCGTTATGGCGTTGGCGTTCTCTCCTAACAGTATGAACTTCGTTAGCGGCAGTCGAGACCAAACGCTCTGTTTATGGGAGACCACTACTGCTAAAAAATTAGAAACTTTCGCCACGGATATCGGTGTTGTGGGTAACTTGGCGTTTTCACCCGACGGGACGCTTCTCGCAAGTGGAAGTGGGGACCAGACCGTTCGACTCTGGAACGCGGATACAGGAACCGAGCTGGCAACCCTCATAGGGCATAAGGATGCTATCTACGGTATCTCCTTTTCTCCAGATGGTAAGACCCTCGCCAGCGCGAGTGGTGATCATACCATTCGTTTTTGGGACCCAGCCAACGGCGTAGAGAAGACTATTATCGACGGACATATTGAATGGGTCAACGCTATAACATTCTCTCCTAACGGTAACCTTCTCGCCAGCGGCTGTGATGACGAAACGCTTCAGTTGTGGGATCTGTCCACCTACACTGAATCTCAAACTTTCAAGGGGCATGAATATCTGATTGATGATGTCGCTTTTTCACCGGATGGAACAATCCTTGCAAGCGCAAGTCAAGATGAGCGGATTTTCTTGTGGCATGTAAACACCGGCACGGAGACAGCGATATTGGATCATACGGATATGGTTACCGCATTGGCGTTTGCAACGAACGGCACCACACTCGCCAGCGGTGGCTACGATAACACTGTCCGATTATGGGATATTGATACTCAAAACCAATTAGCGGTTTTAACTGGACACACTGAGGAAGTTAAGGCGGTCACATTTTCACCAGATGGGAGAACCCTCGCCAGTGGCAGCGAAGATAAGACAATTCGGTTATGGAATGCTGCTACAGGTCATTATCTCGCCGTCCTTGCGGGACATACGGAGGCTGTTAAGGCGGTCGCTTTTTCACCGGATGGGAGCATCCTTGCCAGTGTGAGTTCGGACAATACCATACGATTTTGGGATATGAACAGTTGTCAGCATATTGCTACACTTACAGGGCATACCGACACTGTTGAGGCAGTCGCCTTTTCACCGGATGGACGCACGCTTATAAGCAGCGGTGATGCCGAGGACAGTACGATACGTTTATGGGATCCTGTTACCCACCAACAGCGTGCAATTATTAAGAACTATAAGGTTCGCACGCTGGCATTCAGTCCTGATGGCAGAGAATTTGCTAGCGGCAGCTCAGATGGTACCATCCTTATCTGGGACCTCGCCACCGTTGAGGCTACTTATAACAGCAACCTCTTTAACTGATAACTGACGACTGATAACGACATATCACGGCTTGGTGTCCGTGTTAACAGGCGGCTCATCGTTGTTAAGAAACCGCTCAATGGTGTTAATCGTCGCTGGACTTGTACGGAAATCGGCGACCCACGGTTCGCGGAAATATGCCTGCTTTTCACGGGGTAAGGCGGAAAGCACTTCGGGTGGAACCCGGAGCCGGTGCCAATGTGTTGCCAGATGCGCATAGGCGTTTAGCACTGCCACTCGTGGGGTTTCGCGTTGCCAGACAGGCCCCGCATGACACAGGTTTTCCGTGAAGAAGATTGCACTCCCTGCCGGGCACTCATAGGTCATCAGGAACGGACTCCGTTTCCCATCCTCTAACGACATGTGATCCGGATGCATTGGAAAATTAGACTTATGGCTGCCCGCGATGAAGTGTGTCGCACCGTCATTCTTACTAATATCCGTCAGTTCAAAGACGACACGCACCATCCCGGCATGAATCCGTCCGTTATTAACGCGATATCCAAAGATCGGATCGCCTTGTTGCGGACCGCCGCCGTGAAGTCCACCGTGCTCCTGTCCTTTTCTACGCCAGACAGAGAAACTGTTCTCTAACCGGACATCGGGACCAATAATTTGGTGTAATACCTCCAACACCTTCGGATGGTCAATCAAGACGCTTGCAGGACCGCCCGGCACAGCGCGGTGTTCCGGTGGCAAGGATTCAGGGTTATGGTGTATTCTCTCAATCTGTTCAACGATTGCGCCCACTTCGTCCTGTTCAAGGATCGCCGGACGCACGAGGAAACCGGTCAAGTCAAATCGAAATTTTTCTTCATCTGTCATCGGTTAATCTCCTTCCTTAACTCTATTGAGATAGTGAATTACAATATGTGTCCCTTTACTCTGTGGGGTTTCTTTTTGAAAGGGTTCCGAAATTTTAGAATAAATCTAACCTTTCAAGACTAAGGCGAGATTTTTTGCTTGTCCACATTTACTTCTCTTAATTGCTATGTTTTGACTAAGGAAACGAATTTTGGCACGTTCAAGTTTGTAGCGTTGCGACTTATCTATGCCTCTACCATAAAACAGGACGGGAATGCATGTGATTTTGAGTGCTTTTAGTGCTTCTATCGCAGGCTCTGATAATTTCCTGAATACCTCCACGACAAAGTCAGCTGCACCTTGCAACTGGTCGGCTACTCCCGAGGTTTTGAAGGTACCACTCTTGAGTTCTATGAGAACAACAGATAAACTGTTTTGGGTGTCGCCCGCACAGAAGAGAACATAGTCACACCGTTTCGTGTTTATTTTCTGTTGTTCAAATTCACATTCAAGGTTTACAATAGCGCTATCGGATGGAACATCAGTGAGGTGTACACGACATCCATCCCCACTACAAGAGTTGCTCAGGCATTCTTGATTGACTTGCTCCTTGATTTCTGCAAGAAGCTCCTTTAATCCCACTCCTTGCCCTCCCTGTTGACTTCTTCGAGTAGATCTTGGAGGTTAACAGAACTGTCATAAAGTTTATCAGCCACATCTTCGTAATCTTTTGGTTCTATGCCTTCAGTGGGGTCAAATGGAATCTGTTTCACTATCCCATCTGTTTGGAACCACCATGTGCCTACTTCTTCTGGTAACAACCAATGTACTTGTGCCATCTTTTTCACTTTCTGGACACCTTTTCGCTTGAGTTCCCCTATCCGAATCAGGTTCGCTATTTCTTTAAGGAGCCAATCACTGTGGGTTGTTACAACGACACGCACGCCAGCGCGGACTAAGCCAGCAAGAGTTAGTGCTATATCAGTTTGTGCCCCGGGGTGCAAATGCGCCTCCGGTTCCTCAATGATGAGTGTATCGTTGAAGTGGATACCACTTCGGAGAAACAGAACTAAAGGAGCAAGTTCAGATACCATTGCGGAGACGCGAGTGAGTCGAACCTCATCTTCTATTTGTTTTGGATGATAAAGGAATTCCGGGTATCCTCCGGGGACAGGTTTCATGAGAATTTGTCCTGCAAGTACATCTGATTCCAAGGTGTCAGCTAGGTAAGTTATTCTTTCGTCAGGTTCGGTAGTTTCACTATGGAGTATGAGTTTTTGCATGAAGTCTGCGATCACGCCTGAAAAGGTTGGAACCGCTAAAGGGGTCAAACCCGCGCGGGTTGCCCCGCCAACAAGGGAACTCGCAATAACCCGGTGACTTTGCATGATACCACTCCGAGCGGCAGGCAAATAGTACCTTTCTCGTTGTGCTACGTTAAGTCCAGGGAAAATTTCAGGGCAAAGCACTAAGAGTTCTTCAAGGTCAAGACTTTCTGCTGCCAACCACTTATTCTCGGTGAGAAGTATCATGTCTTCGTTGAGATACCCGTCTCCAATCGCCTCCGATTTGTCAGTCTTTATATTAAAGTTCCAGAGAGCTTGACTTTCTTCATAGACTTTCAACGCAACTTTCATCTCGTCAGTTTGACTGTCCGTTTTTTGAATTATCTCGGACACTGAACCAATATCAAAGCAACGTCCAAGTTCAACTTCTAAAGCGCGCCCAGAAAAGATTGAATCCTTAAAATTGGACATTGCTAATTTACGAATTTCCTGTGGCAGATCAGAGAATGTGAAAGGTCTGTTACTCGCTGCTAGCTTGGAAACTATATGCTGAGCTTCCTCTTCGGAGGAGAAAAAGGCAGCAGATAAACCCTTTTGAGAACCATGGTCAGTTTTTGAAAGACTTCTAAAGATCGCTGGCAGAGGTATTCGTGAAAAACCGTCAAAAATACCGTGTAACGCATAGATAAGCGTAGAAAAATAAGTTTTCCCAGTGTTACTCGGACCTACGAACACTGTCAATGGACGGAGGTCAATTGTCGCTTCTGCTATCGGACCGAAGTTCTTGACAGCAATTTCGACATTCGGGTACTTTGGCACCTCTGAGGTTTCAGGCTTTTTTGTTTCACTCATTGGAGTCTCTCCCTATTTTTTCGTGTATCTTTTGCACAGCATCAACCAGTTTATCTGCGCCGAACCGTACGACATCCGTTGCTGGCAGCCCCGTTTCCACCTCTGCTGCTTTTATCGCTTCATGTGCCTCATTTTCAGAGAGATCGAAGCAATTCAACGCTAATCCAATCACTTTCGCAGGTTTTATCGGTGCTGCTAACGTCTCATAGTGTGCGATCATCTCAGTTAACGACGGCAACGGCACTGTATACCGCGCAACCGTGTCCCGCGAGGGTTGATGACAGAAGATCATCGCATCGGGTAGGCTGCCGTGCAGCAGGCTTAACGTTACGCCTGAATAACCCGGATGCACTAACGAACCTTGTCCTTCAACGATAAGCAGTTCGTGATTTTTTGCACCATTAAGCACGATCTGCTCTGCTGCACCGGCAGTAAAATCGGAGACGACAGCGTCAATCGCAATGCCCCACCCCCAGACCATAATCCCGTTCTGTCCGGTTGGACAAAATTCGGCATTCACGCCACGTTCCCGTGCGGCGCGCGTTACCTCTATCCCAGAGAGCATCTTCCCGACACGGCAATCGGAACCGACTGTCAGGATAACCGTGGCATCGACATCGGCGGCTTTGCACGTCGCGACAGGTAAATCATCAGGCGGTTTCCGGGCATCCCATAGAACCACATTGTGTGCCGCTGCGAGTTCGGACAATTCCGAATCTTCGCCCAGGAATCGGTGGAGTCCGCTCATAACGTGTAAACCGTTGTGTATTGCCTCGCGAAGGATTGCGCGCCAAGGATGTGGCAATTCGCCGCCGGGTGGCGCAATGCCGATAGCAAGCATCGTCGGATTGAACCGCATCGCTTCAGCGAGGTCCCGGACAACTGGAATTCCCTCCCCGATCTCAATGACTTCGCTAACATCTCGACCCGCCTTCGTGCTATCAATGACAGCAACGACGTTATCCGGGAGGTAACGAACTAACACCGTGGCGGTTTTCGATTCAAGGACACCGAATGAACCTTCGGCAAGGATCGCTATTCTGTGTGATTTCGGTTGTAACTGCTGTTCCATTTTTTCTGCGTCTTTTCAGTCAGGATAAATATATCTGTAGATTACCACAAATCTCAATCAATTTCAAGTTTTAAGAAGATTGACCCGAGGCTATTTAGTTTTCGGTCTTTGTGTTGACAAACACCCTTATCTTATAGTATTATTGTTACGATAAACGCAGTGAAGAACGATTATGTTGTAAACGACTCAAACGCACAATGTCCAACTAATTTCAGTTGAAACAACTTTTCAGAAATATAAGGAGGTAGAAAATGAAGAACGTTTTTCACCTTATGTTCTGCGCTGTTCTTGTCGTTCTGTTTGTTTCGCCTATTAATCTTGTATTTGCACGTGCATTCAACAACGATTTTGAAACGGGCGATCTCACAGATTGGGAGAAAACAGGAACAGCTTTTGATTTTCAGCCGACTTGGGGCGATAACCCAACAGCTCGAAACCGTGGACAGCCTTCTGAACATCAAGGCGATTGGTGGCTCGGACTGGCTGAGAAATACCAGGGGCCCGTTAAAGGCAAGGCACTCGGACAGAATCCCGGCGACCTCGCGGATGGCGTAGATGCCCCGCAAGGTACATTGACTTCAATGAAGTTCACAATTATCGGGAGCACAATGAATTTCCTTATTGGAGGCGGCAATCGCGCTTGGGGCACTGCTGAACCCTGCTGTGTGAACCTTGTCATCGATGAAAAGGTTGAACGCACAATGACCGGGAATAATACCGAAACCATGGCCCGACAGGAATGGGATGTGTCCGACCTCCACGGTAAACTCGCGCAGCTTGTGGTTATTGATAATAGCAGCGGCGGTTGGGGGCATCCCAACTTTGACGATGTCCATCAAGCTGACAGAAACGGCAATAACATACCTTGGTCACAGGTTGCTGCTGTTGACGCTCGCGGTAAACTGGCTGTCACCTGGGCACAAATGAAAAAGTACTACTAATCCGGCAACACACAACATAATCATTCTTCCATCCCGCTATAAAAAAAGATACCAGATGGTATCTTTTTTTATGGATTTTACGTAGCACAGGTTTCAAAATCCGAACTTCTGATGGCTGATGGCTGACGACTGACAACCATTACAGAAATTGCCGGAGATATCTACCACCGAGTGCGAAACCGTCTAACCCTGGCGCGCCTCGGTCCTCGTTTTCGACACACAGCACATAGTCGTAACCAGATTCCTGTAGCGCACCAATGATGGTTCCCCAATTCAGTTGCCCGCGTCCGGGGACACGGTATTGCCACCACCAGTTTCCTATAATCCCTTGACGGAACTTCATGTGCGGACTGATTTCGCAATCTTTTACATCCGCATAATACCATTTGCCGTTGAACATACGGATAGCGTCCTCAGCCGGTAAAATACCCATCCATAACCAGTGCGATGGATCGCAAGAGAGTCCGAGTGCGTTTGACGGAATTGCCTCGAGGATCCGTTCCCACATTTCGGGGTTACAGGCGATATTGCCCATCCGAACGGCGCAATCCAGTGCCATCTGCACGCCTCTCTCTTCGGCGAAACGGACAACCGGTGTCCACATCTCCTTGAATCGTCCGACAAGTTCAACCGATCGGTCGCCCGGGTTTCCAGGTTCCGAAGAGAATTGTCCATAAAAGTGCCAACTGACAGGACTCCCGGCATACGTCACGACGACTGGCGCGTCGAGGATGTGTGCTGCTTCAATCGCCTGCATTAATGTCTCGCGCGCCTTCTCTCGTGTTCCCGGATCGTCGTCAAGAAGGTTACAGTGTGATGTTAAAGCAGCGAGATAGACCCCGTGCGTTTCCAGAATTTCCTTGACCGCCTCGCCACCAGATTGTATAATGACACTCGGTTCAAAGGCACCGGTGGCATTAGGACGGATTGCGTCAAACCCGTTCGCCTTTGCCCACGCTGCACAGTCAGCGAGGCTCCAACCGCCGTCGCCCGCGCTTGTACTGAAACTTAAATCCATAATTTTCTCTCTTTTTACAATATTGAGGACTTTTAACGTATGCAAATTCTATGTCATGAAAACGTCACCGAAAAACTATATACGCTCTACAACCAACTCCTTGCGCAACACGGAGACCGTAAATGGTGGCCCGCGGATACACCATTTGAAGTCGCACTCGGCGCCATTTTAACACAAGCGACATCGTGGCGCAATGTCGAAAAAGCGATGGACAATCTCAGAAACGCCGGTGCGTTTACACCCGAACAGATCGCCTCCATCAGCCAAGCTGCATTGGAACGATTGATCCGACCGTCGCGTTATTTCCGCATGAAGGCAAAGAAAGTCCGCGCCTTTGTAGAATATATTGAGAAGCGTCCGATGCACGTGATGTTTGCGCAGGATGTCGCCGAATTGCGTGAAGAACTGCTCTCTATCTACGGTGTCGGCCCCGAAACAGCGGATACCATTATCCTTTACGCTGCCGGTAAACCGAGTTTTGTTGTCGATAGTTATACCTATAGACTCTTTTCACGATTAGGATGGGTTGAAGGGAAGTATAACTATGCGAAACTTCGCGCCCTATTTATGGACAACCTCCCGCACGATGCGGAATTGTTCAATGAATACCACGCCTTGATCGTCCGGCACGGCGCAAGGGTCTGTCTAAAGAAAACGCCAATATGCCAAGAGTGTCGTCTACATGCATCGTGTGCCTATTACAATGCGTCTGAGCAGGAATCTTAGAGATACTGAAATAGATGGTTCACGGATACAGAAATGTTGAAGACTGTAGAGGGTCGGTTCACTCAGCGGCGCGCTGTTCAAGTTTTTGAAAAAAATCGGTTTCAGTGAGAATCGGGATCTCTAATTCCAAGGCTTTGGCGTATTTACTACCGGCACCTTCCCCAGCAATAAGGTAGTCCGTCTTGCTCGTCACACTACCGGTAACCCTGCCACCCCGCGCCTTAATCTCTTTGGATGCCTCCGTCCGCGTCATACCTGCAAGACTCCCCGTAACAACGAAGGTCTTCTCGCTGAAAAAACTATCAGTTACCTCACTCACTTCTGTACGAGTAGGGACTGCCGCTATCGTAAAACAGTATAAACCGGCTTGCCGCAATTTGTCAAGCAACGGCTGACTCTGAGAAAAGAAGTTGACAACACTTTCTGCTATCTGCGGACCGATACCGTCTACCGATTCAATCTCTTCCAGCGTCGCTTTGCTAAGCGCGTCCAAGGATGAGAAACGTTCAATGAGCAGCTCCGCGACCGTCTCTCCGACGTGAAAGATACCGAGTCCGAAAAGCACCTTCTCTACAGGTGCAGCCTTGCTCTGCTCAATCTGGTGGACAAGATTACGCGCAGACGGAACACCCATTCGATCCAGTTTGCTTAGCGGTTCTACTTCCAAAGCATAAAGATCGGCAACATCGCGAACCAGTTTTTTATCTACCAATTGATTGATTGTAGCGGGCCCGAGACCTTCAATCTGGAGTGCGTTGCGCGAGGCGTAGTGCCCAATTCGCCGTTTCAGTTGTGCGATGCATCCTACATTCACACACCGGACAGCGACCTCGTCTTCTGTACGTTGGACAGCGGTATGACACACCGGACAGCGATCTGGAAATACGAAAGCGACTTCAGTGCCGGTTCGGTCTGCTGTCAGGACTTCAACGATTTTAGGGATCACGTCCCCAGCGCGTTCGAGGACAATCCGATCACCGACACGGATGTCTTTTGTCTGAATTTCTTGTTCGTTGTGTAGAGTAGCGTGCGTAATGGTGGCACCCGCAAGCACTACAGGTTTCAGAATCGCAACCGGTGTTAGTACACCTGTGCGTCCTACTTGGATTTCAATCTTTTCAATGGTTGTAGTGGCTTGCTGTGCATTGAACTTGTAGGCGATTGCCCAGCGCGGATATTTGGAGGTCGCTCCGAGTTCATGTTGGTAGGAGAACCGGTCAACTTTTACGACAATACCGTCGGTCTCGTAAGGGAGGTCATGCCGTTTTTCGACCCACTGTTCATAGTAGCGCTGAACCTCTTCAATAGATTTATGGCAGGCAGTATGCGGATTACACCTCAATCCCCAACGCTTCATCTGTTCAAGCGATTCCGTATGTGTTGCGAATTCAAACCCTTCCACATAATTGAGATTGTAGACGAAAATATCTAACGGACGAGAAGCGGTGATAGATGCGTCTTGTAGCCGTAGCGACCCGGCAGCGGCGTTCCGAGGATTCGCGAAAGGCGGTTCCCCCGCTGCTTCACGCGCCGCATTGATAGCGTTGAGACGGTCTTTCGGAATGAATACCTCACCCCGGACCTCCAATACCGCGGGGATCCGTGTTTCCGTTTCCACAAGTCGCAACGGTACCGAACGGATTGTCCGTAAATTGTCTGTTATATCCTCGCCGTATTCACCATCGCCGCGGGTGAGACCTCGAACAAATACCCCATCCTCATAAATCAACGAGACCCCTAAACCGTCTATTTTTAACTCTGTCGCATACTCGGCAGGTGCATCTTCTAATAACCGCTGGACACGTTCTCCGAATTCTCGTAGTTCCTGTGCGTCGTAGCTGTTATTCAGGCTCAGCATCGGGTTGCGATGCGGTATGCGGGTACCTAACACAGCACCACCGCCGACCCGCTGAGTTGGCGAATCTGGTGGAATAGGCGCGTCAGATGCCGCCTCAAGTTCCTCAAGCCGCTTCATAAGCACATCGAATTCAGCATCAGATATTTCCGGCTGATTTTCAATGTAGTATTTACGCTCATGATAGCGTATTAATGCTCTCAGATCATTAATTTCTGTCTGCATGACACTTTATCCAGTTTTAGAAAGATTTTAAGCAACCTGGACCGGTCGCGAATCAATCTACTTGCGTCACTGTGTATGTGCTGACAGATCGCTTGCGATCGTTAATCGCCGCTGGCGTGTAAAGGTGCGGGGACGCGTATACCCTTCGCCCGTCGGTCCAGCGATGGTCATCGCTAAAAAGCCTTCGCCTTCCAGTCCGCATGACGCGTAAGAGGGGGCATTGATAACCACGACGCTGCAATCCATTGCTTTGTTGAATTGCGTAATGCGTTTGGTATTGTTCGTGTGGAGCACCGCGGTATGTCCACGTCCACCTTCTGCTCTGAGCGCGCCTGCTAACGCTTCATCAAAATCGCGACACCGAACGACCGGAAGGATCGGCATCAGGTATTCATTAATAACAAAATTGTGGTCTGCCGGAACTTCTACGACAATCGCCACCGTCCCTGCAAGCGCAGTGATACCGGCAGCACTTAAAATAGTCGTCGCGTCTTTACCGATGTATTCCTTGTTTGATTCCCCTTTTTCACTGACAACCGCCTCTAAATCCTGAAGCTGACTTGCACTCAACAGATGACCGTTGTTCCGAGTAAGTTCCTGAACCGTCTCGTTCGCAACGGATTCGATGACAAAAAGTGCTTTCTCACCGATGCAGAGGAGATTGTTATCAAAACTGGTACCCGCGATGACGTGTTTCGCTGCCTGCTGGATGTCGGCGGTTTCGTCAACAATCGCGGGTGGGTTACCGGGTCCAGCGGCGATTGTCTTTTTACCGCTCGATAAGGCTGTCCTCACGACAGATGCACCACCAGTGGCAACGAGCATCGCAATGTCAGGATGCTCCATGATCTCTTTCGCTGTTCGTAGGCTCGCATTCGTAACGGAGGTAAGCAGATTAGGCGGAGCCCCCGCCTTAACCATCGCCTCATTGATGACGTGCATCGTCTCTTCGGTGCAGTCACGCGCATTTGGATGCGGACTGAAGACGACAGCGTTCCCCGCCGATAGCATTATAATCGCGTGGTTAATTACCGTCGATGTCGGGTTCGTGGTAGGTGTGATCGAATTAATAACACCAAAAGGGACGTACTCAATGAGGAGCGTCCCGGCATCCCCAGAAATCGATTCCGAGATAAGATCGTCTACGTCCGGAGAAAGCGTTACGGCACCTTCATTCTTCATTACCTTGTGTGCCGCATTGCCCATATTCGTGTCTTGTACTGCCAAGTCGGCAAGACGTTTCGCATTCGCAAGCGAGACCTCTTTGATCGCTTCAATAATCTCACGTCTTTTGGCAAATCCGAGCTTAACAAACGCTTCCTGTGCCGTCTTCGCAGCTGCGATAGCCTCTGCTGCTGTTGCGAAAACGCCAGCCCGAGAAGAATTTGTACCGACGGAAGTTGTCGGTTCTGCCGCCGTCGAACCGTCTTGCTGCAGTGTTTTTAAAACCTGAGAAACAATTTCTTCAATCTGTTTTTCGTCAATTTGTGCCATTCAGCCCTCCAGTATACCTTATTGCGTCCGACGCACCTAAGGCGCAGCTAACAAAACCACTGGGCGGCACCGTAGATACAAAACCCGTGGTCAGCTAACACATTCTCTGGTAAAGAAAAAAGAAAGCGAAGTAGGGCAAAGGTACGAAAGCCATCCCTCGCCCTACACTCCGATTTATTTGCTGGAACTCTTCGCTTCCGCCGAACTTCCGGAACTCTTCGCTTCCGCCGAATTTCCGCCGCCAAGAATGGTCTCCACATCTGCATGTGGGCGAGGGATGACATGCACCGACACCAATTCACCGACCGCTTTCGCTGCTTCGGCACCCGCATCTGTCGCTGCTTGCACCGCACCGACATCACCGCGAACCATCACTGTGACAAAACCGCCACCGACCTGCTCTTTTCCGACCAATTTAACGTTCGCGGCTTTCACCATGGTGTCGGCAGCTTCAACCGCTCCGATAAGTCCGCGTGTTTCAACCATTCCTAATGCTTCATTGCGCATGTAGTTAAACTCCTTATCTGTAGAAAAAAATAGAATGCAAGATACCCCGCAACGCACCCCTGATATCTGTTTGTATTTTTGCTGTTGTATGGGTACGTACATAGGTATCTCAATCAAATACGCTCGTTAATAATGATACTACAAAATCGGTATTTCTGCAAGTCAAATTTTAACTTTGAGCGCGACGTCTATATTTAACCTTTTCTGCCGAATGCAATCACTGAAAACCGATGGTTGACGACTGATAATCATTTTCCAATTTTGTCTTGACTTTTAATCGGAATTCTGATAAAATATTATAGACTATGAATATGAATGATTAGAACTTTTTTAAACGGAAGTTGGAGCACCTCACCTCTCCTCATGTGACAGGTGGTTCTGTGGATCCGGACGAATCAAAATTTCGGTGAAGTTCGCAAGATGGAACGTATTATCTAAAAACAGCCAACGAAGGAGATGTCATTTTGAACAAGAATTTGGAGGTAAAGCAGGAAGCCGCACTCCGAAAGATCCTGTCAGAGGTGCCAGAAACCTCGACGTATACACCCGTAACAGACGCTTTAAATAGGGCAGCTGAATTAAGCGAGGATAAAATCGCAGCAGTCCTCAACGGTTTCAGTTCGATGCCCCAATCCACAACTGTTTTCGCGAATCCGGTACTACACAAAACCGCAGTTGATTGTGACGGCACACAGATAACCTTGAATATCCGTAGTTTTGCTATCCGTGGTATCGTTTCCGAAAGCGAAATCGTCGCTGACAAACTCAGTCCCGCATTCGTTATCTTCACAGGACTTTTCGGTAGGCGACCCGAAACAGATGACAGTGGACTTGATGAAGAGAAACTACTGTCAGACCTAATAGATACGAAATTTTATGAATTCATTACAACTCGCCGAGCAAGTCTAACCGGTGAACAACGCCTCGTTAATCAGGTCGCAGAATTTTCTAAAGCCTTCCCCGAAGCCGGACCCGAGGCTGCTATTCAACACTTCTCAACACTCCGTAAACTCGGTGTTCCGAATCAGAAAGGGATTACCGGCACACGGGAACCCGATTCACTCCTCCTCGAATTGATTGAAACGCACATGGAAAATGTCGCTGTTGGCACAGTTTCGGCGTATATGCGACATCAACTCCGTGAGAACCCCGCATTACACCCGCAAGTTCTCGCAATGCGCGCGACCGATCTCATCACTGAGTATCAAAAGGGCGGAAAGACTGCCTTTCAGACTTGCTATAGTCTCCTCTTAGGACGCGACGCTTCTGCTGTTGAAGCCGATATTTTAGAACGGATGGGGGTCATACAGATACACCACGGGTCCGCGGGGTCCAATGTCGTCGCACGTTATCTCGCGACTTTACACACCGGTGCTGTATCCGACTTCTTCGTTGCAGCGCAGATGGCTTTAGACGGTAATCGACATTTCGGTGCGATTCACGATATGACGACGTTTATTAATCAGATCGAATCCCTCGATGCGGATGCGCTTGAAGCCGCTATCCATGAACGGATGCAAGCCGCGCTACCGACCTTCGGACACCCAGAGATCGCCGCCGCCGGACGCGCCGATGAAATTCAGCAAGACCCGCGACCCGCGATCTACTTCAATCCGTTCCTTGAGGCTATTGATAACGGCGATATTCAACTCAACGACCAGCAGAAAAAACGGTTAACGATTATCCAACGCATCTATCAACTCGCCTTCGTTGAAGGATTCGTCCGTCCAGGACGTGAAAACGATCCACCGCTCCGCTTAACGCCGAATACCGATTTCGGCGGATGGGCTGTCCAAGAAGGATTGGACATCTATGAACACGATAGAACCCTATTGACATATATCTTCCGAGGCTTCGGGTGGATGATGGATGCCCGCGAACAACTCCCGTTGAAGATTATCCGACCCGTTATCCCACCACACCCAGATGTCATTCCGAAACCGATCGATGATATGACAATAGCGAACGAAGTCGTAGCATTACACAAACGGATGGCAGGTCCAAACGCCTTTTAGAGAGGAATACACGTGATAGAACTATCGCAATTAACAGTGCCAACAGAGGGTGAAAGAATAGGATTCACCGATGGGCAGCTCGTCGTACCGAATAAACCGATTATCCCTGTTATTGAAGGCGACGGCATCGGACGAGATATTATGAAGACGACGCGACGTGTTGTGGATACAGCCGTTAAAACCGCATACAACGGCGAAAAACAGATCGTCTGGTTTGATGTCTACGCCGGCGAAAACGCCATGGCAAAATACAACGAATGGCTGCCACAAGATACGTTTGACGCAATCGAATACTTCCGCGTCGCCTTAAAGGGGCCGCTGACGACCCCCGTCGGGGGTGGGTTTCGGAGTTTAAACGTGACGTTGCGTCAGGTGCTTGAACTCTACGCATGTGTCCGTCCCGTCCGCTATTTCCAAGGTGTCCCTGCTCCTGTCACACATCCCGAAAAGATGGATGTCGTTATCTTCCGTGAGAATACGGAGGATGTCTATGCCGGTATCGAATGGGAACAAGGTACCCCGGAAGTCAAAAAGGTTATTGAGCTGCTCCGCTCCGAAATGGGTGTAGAGATCCGCGAAGATTCGGGGGTCGGTATAAAACCGATCAGTATTTTCGCGACGAAACGCTTGGCACGCATGGCGATCCAATACGCAATCGATCACGGCAGACGCAGCGTTACCTTTGTCCACAAGGGTAACATCATGAAATTTACCGAAGGCGCGTTCTCCGCTTGGGGATACGAACTCGCTAAAGAGGAATTCGCCGAACAAACCATCACGGAAGACGAACTTTATAGTGACTACGACGGTGAGTGTCCCGAAGGTAAGATTATCGTCAATGACCGGATCGCCGACAGTATGCTTCAGCAGATTCTCACACGTACCGATGAGTACGATGTGATTGTCACGCCGAACCTCAACGGCGACTATCTTTCGGACGCTGCAGCGGCACAAGTCGGCGGCATCGGCATGGCACCCGGTGGTAACCTCAGCGACGAAGTCGCACTCTTTGAAGCCACCCACGGCACCGCACCGAAGTACACCGATCAAGATGTTGTCAACCCCGGTTCACTCATCCTCTCTGCGGTGATGATGCTGGAGCATCTCGGCTGGCAGGAAGCCGCTGACCTAATCATCGCTGGACTTGAGAAGACCATCCTCCAAAAACGCGTGACCTACGATCTGGAGCGTCTCATGGAAGGCGCGACAAAGGTCCGTACCTCCGAATTCGGCGCAGCGATTATCGAAAACTTCTAACAGAGCACTTCCACCGCGCACAACAGAGGAGCAGCACATGTCCTTAAAAACGAAACTTATTATCGGAGCGGGTGTGTTGGCTGCCATCGGCATCGGGATAGGTCTTGAATTACATCGTCTTCATAGGCGCATTCTCGAAGAGTTGGTCGCAATTCGCCAACAGGGTGAACAGTAAATACTGTTTCCAACTTCTGTGTTAGAGACAGCGAGCGAGGTAGACATCATGATTACCGAACTCAGCGTGCAAAATTTCAAATCATGGAAAGATACGAATAAGTTGCAGATAGCACCTTTAACCGGTTTCTTCGGCGCGAACAGTTCCGGCAAAACGAGCCTTCTGCAAACGCTACTTATGCTTAAGCAGACTGTGGAACGTCCATCGGATTGGAAAGGCGTAATTGATTTCGGTGATGATAACTCCCTCGTTAACTTAGGCAGTTTTGACGAAACCATTCACCAACACAATGTAGATTTAAATCTTGATGTTGCGGTCTCATGGGAGCTGCCTGAAAAACAGAATTTGGGTTCGGTTGAGACTAATTTTCTGTCTTTCTCAATGTCTATTGGAAAAAAATATGAACACTCGGTGCAATTAGATAATTTTCACTATTCAAATGGTGAAAGTGAGTTTGAGATAGTTTGGGGATCGTCAGGGTACAAATACAAATTAGGATCTCATTGGGAAAGGGCGGATCTGTTTCGATGCTATGGTGTTGCTAATCCCTTTGGACCCCTGGAATCTTTCAAGCCTCTTAAAGATGCCTTTGAGAATCTATTCCACCGAATTTGCTACCTCGCTTCACTTCGTGAATTCCCTTACTCGCGTTACACATGGCAAGGCAACCATCCGAAAGATACCGGACTGCGCGGGGAGGAGATGATTTCCGCTATCCTTTCAAAGAGAGTAAAACTTCAAAACATTGATAAACAGATAATGGAATGGTTACAGAGGCTGGATTTAATCCACTCCTATCGCCTCAATCCTATCTCTGACTCAGAAAAAAATTACGAATTCCTTGTCCGAAAGTACAAGGGCGGACCCGAAGTCAGACTCACAGATGTCGGTTTCGGTGTTTCGCAGGTACTACCGGTACTGGTGCTTTGTTATTACGTTCCCGAGGGAAGCATTCTTATTCTTGAACAGCCCGAAGCGCACCTCCACCCGAAAGTCCAGTCGGAATTAGCGGATCTGCTCATTGAGGTTGTAAAAGAGCGACAGTTACAGATTATCCTTGAAAGCCATAGTGAGCATCTGCTGATACGGTTAATGCGGCGCATCGCTGAAGAACAAATTTCGGCAGACGACACCGTCTTCTATTTTTGCGAAATGAAAGAGGGTGTCTCTGAAATTGAGCGGCTCAATGTAGATGACTACGGAAACATCACGAATTGGCCACAAAACTTCTTCGGCGATGAGATGGGCGACTTGGCAGCAAAAACTAAAGCGGAGATGAAACGTAAGAAAGCAAATAAATAATGAAAGTTATTGTAGATACAAACGTCCCACTGGTTGCCAATGGAAGAGCAGAACAAGCCTCTGAAGATTGCGTGGAAACCTGTATTGATGAACTGTTGAAGATTACCGAAGGGAACGTAAAATTAGTGTTGGATGATCAACGGCGAATCATCTCGGAATACCGGAATAAGTTGAATCCGGGGGGTTTTCCAGGTGTTGGAGACGCTTTCCTCAAATGGGCAGAAATCAATTGGGCAAACCCGCAAAAATGCGATTTGGTTTCTATTACGCCTGTTGATGATTCAGAAACTAATTTCCAAAAGTTTCCAACAGACCCAGCGTTAGCGGATTTTGATGAGGATGATAGAAAATTCATCGCTGTAGCACTCGCTCACTCCGAGAACCCTCCCATCCTGCAAGCGGTAGATAGTGCCTGGTGGACCTACCGCGACACACTCCATCAAAACGGTGTCACAGTTGATTTCATCTGTGAAGATGATATTCATTCGATGCTAAGTGAGTAAAGCCTCAAAATATAGGAGAGATAGCGTGATCTACGAGATAAGAACCTATAACCTGAAACTCGGTCAACTTAACGAATACTGGAAACGTTTCAGCGAAAAGTTACCCGGTCGGCAGGAACTCTCAAAACTCGGTGGACACTGGTACACCGAAGTGGGACCGTTGAATCAGATGGTCGCCGTTTGGCCCTACGAAAGTCTTGAACAACGGGCAGAAATTCGACGCGCCGCGGAAGCCGAACCAAATCCGGTATGGCCCCCCGATACGAGTGATCTTATTGTATCAATGGTCTCCGAGATTTATTTGCCTGCCCCCTTTATGGAACCGTTAGGTGAAAAAGACATCGGACCCTTGTATGAGATGCGTCTGTATACCTATCCTTCTGAAGGTATGCCGCAAGTGTTGGAGGCGTGGGGTGCTGCTATCCCTGAACGCGTGAAGTTCTCACCGTTAGCAGGCTGCTGGTATTCGGAATACGGTGGTGTCAACAACTTCATCCATCTGTGGGCATACAAGAGCTTTGAGGAACGCCAACGGATCCGAGCAGAGACGCGAGAGAAAGGTGTCTGGCCCCCCAAAGGCTCTGTCCGACCTATCACACAAGAGAGTAAACTTCTACTCCCCGCCCCGTTTTCACCGATGCAGTAAAAGACTTATCTTAAATCTGGTAGGTGCGGTTTCCTAACCGCACTGGATCTGCACCAAAATTTTTGAAGATCATAAAACGTATTGTAGGAACAAGTTTTTTCTTCAAAGAGATACTATGAAAAATAAAAAACGGTTACTTATTCTATCGTGTTCACAGCGCAAATCCGATTCTCCGGAACCTCTACCTGCGATAGAGAGATACAACGGTCCCTTATTCTTTGTCTTACGTCGCTTTATTCGTGAATGTCCACGTCAGGCAAGGCACCTAGATGTGTATATCTTGTCCGCTGCCTATGGGCTTATCCCGGGGAATTTCCCTACTCCATTGTACAATCGAAAGATGAACACATCACGGGCTGTAGAGTTGCAGCCACAAGTTAATACCAAGTTCTCAAATATTCTACAGAACAAATATGCCTCAATCTGTTTTGTGCTTGGGAAAACTTATCTCAAGGCATTTAAGGATTGGCAACAATTAATTCCGGCGTTTACAGAATCAATTGTCGCTTACGGCACGATAGGAAAAAAACAGGTCCAACTGAAAAAATGGCTGTGGAAACCTTCGTTGGTTGATTGAGGTAACTATGGCAACTGTCCCTACGCGCTTGTGTTGAACGCATGTTCTTTAGGACTTAGAATTAACCTTCTCAATAGCATACGCAAAAGCTTTCCGATAGACAGGACTTTTCATACGTCCCTCAATAAACGTTTCAAATGCTCTTATGCCTTTCTCCTTTTCTTCGCGTACACGTTTCGCCTCAAAGTTGAATGCGTATAAATTATGGCAAGCTCGGCGATGAATATGTTTTTCTCCGTCCCGATGCTCAAGATAGTTTAGGTAAGCAAGCGCGTCTTGTTTATCGCTGATTAACCAATTTTCTTCTTTATCCCAGTCTTTGACAGCAAATTCCTCTTCTTCTATTAATTCCAATAAACGATCAGCAAATGCATTACGCTTCTCTTCATATTTGTCAGTATCTTTGTCCCTCTCACGAGAAGAAAAGCGCGTCCAAGGAAAACCGGGCAATTGCACATTTTTGAAAGCAGCACTGATAATCCAACTTTGTGAATCAACTGTGTCAGCACCACAATAAAAAGCGAATAGCATTAACAACGCGGATCCCAATGAAAAACAGTGAATGTGAGCATTTGGGAGAAGTTGTCTGACTGTCGAGATGATATTAATCACTGTGCGTTTACTACCATTGAGTGCCAGCGGTGCCAAACTCCCTATCCCAACTATCCGAGGTTCCTTTCCCCAAATTTCAATAATACGATCAAGAGACTGCCTGAGGGTCTCCGGATCATAACCATGAAGTACCGGCATCAACTCGAAGTAATCTGGTAAGTCCGCATCTTTTAGTTTTTCAAACATTTCCTCGGTGTTTGTTACGGTACTTTCCCAACGATCTTCCATTTCCTCAGGTGTGGAGGTAGGCAGGAACGGATGATCAAGAACGACAGAGACATCTACCTCAAACTCAATTCCCATCTCAAGAACATCAAGCGAGGCAATACTAATTTCATCTAGTTTTTGAAAATTAAAGCCGCCGGAATCAAGCATCAATGGACCATCAAAGTGGATGTACTCGCGAAGTGTACCTTCCATTTCTCTGATTTCTGAAGTAAATCTGCGAGTTCGGTAATTTTCTAACATATCAAAAGCGTTAACCAATACCGCCTGGGTCCCAGTCATTTCCCATGGAGGATGCCGCAATCCTGCGTGTGGGTAATCACCTATGCGGTAGCCAGCAAACAGATTGGGAGTCTCCAAAGGAACTCTTGAAAAGACGGAGGAGTATGTTACATCTTGATTCATCAATCGCCACTTTCCACAATTTGTCTCATCCGATCGCGCATCTTCGGTAAAAAGTGCCCTGGCAAAACAGCAAGTTCAGTTTTCTCAAGTTCTTCTTTTACAGAAAAGTATTCGTTCTTGACATCATCCGTCGTCAAAGGTTTTAACCCGTTGGGACGGCTACGCTCACTTCGTTTTCCGTATTCTTTAAGATAAGTTTCATACTTGTTGCGCCCACTGTTTAGGTAATCCGACACATAATTAATTGCAAGTTCAGGGCTATCTATGGGTTGGAGTATAACTGGATCACCTAAGCGTCGCTCAATTGCGGGATATTGTGCAAGATCATTCGGCTCTGGAACGGTTGCGGTTACAAAGAAAACAGATTCCTTCAAAATGTCGAAAAGATGGCGCAAGTCTTGAGCATATTGGGATTGACGAGAACGAGTCAATGTTTCAAAAATTTCCTCAAATTCGTCAAACAATAAGATGATGCCATCACATAAGTCGAGTTCCTTTAGCACAACAAGCAATCCATATAAGAAACGCATAGCGAGTGCGGAACTTGAAATATCGGTGGGAAGGGTTCCTTGGTACTTTAATAGGTGTTTGTCGGCTGCGGTGAGTTTTTGACCCTTCATCCAACGTATGAAGGCATCTTTCTCGCGTTCTTCCTGATCAGGATAAGAAGTGAGCGTGGGTTGGGCGATCGCTTTTATCCCCCGCACAAGTTCGGCCGCTGGTTTAACTCCTGATAAAAGTGTTTCAATTGGGGTTTGTTTCGACTGTAGCGTTCTGATTAAATCACTTAAGAAGAAGCCTGCAAGTCTATCAACGATTTGTCCGTGAATGTTGAAGTAACTATCTTCGGGGGAGTTGACATAGATCGGATAAAGTTTTTTGATAAGTTTACTCCGTCTCGCTTCATCCGTCAAACGTTCAAAGTACCGCAAGATATTTGTTTTCCCTGCACCGTTTTTGCCATCAATACGCAACCGCTTCGCATCTGCAGAAAAATTTTGTAGTTGATAGACAAATTCCTTTTTTACAATGTCCTGGTCGGTACAAACATCAAAACCTGTTTCACCACGGCCCGGAAACGGATTTCCAAAGAGAAAATGCTTTTCATAAGGATTGAGTTCTTCAGGCTTTGCCTTAAATAGATCAAGGTCTTTTGTAAGTGTCATTTTGGTCCCTCCCATCGAACGAGTTTAACCAATTTACCATTGATACGCATTCCATCTTCTATATAGCGGTGTTCTATCCACTTTAGTTCTTGTTTCCTATAGCGCGTTTTTTGGGGTCGTTTTTCACCCAGTAATCTGGTAGAAAGTCGCTCTCTAAGAACCTCATTTCTTGGGCGTATTGAGACAATCTGGAAATTCCCAGAAACTTCCCGCCGGATCGTCGCAGGCGCAAGTGTGATTTCGCCACGGCATGCCTCAACAAATTGATTCATCTTCATCTCAAACGCCTGGAAGGAAATACTGAGTTTCTGACAAACGCGATGTGCTAAACGACCAAGATTCGCGTAACCAGACGTTTTATCTTCACAATTATAACTCTCCCAACAAGATGCTTTGAAAGATTCTAATGACGGTTGCTCCGCATCCCACTCTCCACCCCAATAGAGGATTGCTTTAAAAGGGGACCGATAAGCGTGACCTACAGACACCGCCCATGTTTGAAATGTATCAAAAGCAACAAAGGTTATGTTATATTTTTCTTTTAAGTTACTACCCAATTCCCTTCGCGCTTCTTTATCCTCGCGCCGTGGAATTTCAATCGTTTGTTCCTGTTTCAGGCACTTAAGGAAACGTGCGTAAGGCGGATAATTTGCTAAACCTTCATTCATTGGCAACAGATAGTCCCCGGAATTCCAAGCGTGAATAAAATTATCGTATTTTTCCGTTAAGCATAGCATATTCCGATCTTGATCAGCGCGCGCAATCCATTGCGATGCTTCAAAGATTCGCAAAATGTCCTGAACCCGTCGGTTAAGGCGTTTTACTGTTCCCTGACTCTCAACAACTTTGTAGAACGCATCCAGCGAGAGTTGATTCTTGTCACGATCAGTCTCACGATGGGTCTCAATCCCATCGGCGACAGACAATAGTTTGTTCATAGTAATTGGATCCACCTATCATCCCTCCTGGATTTCCATTACGTCGTTAGCAAAAAATCCTCCACTTGCTTCTGAGTAGTAAGCCAGTTCGTAGGTTCGACAAAGCTCTTTGTTTTTAAGGCGAATTGTACTGAAAACCTGTGCCAAATCCCACAATAGATAGTGAACAGGTGTCAGCACCAGTTTCTCATTGTGAGAGTCGTAATTAACAGAACTAATTTTTGAAGGGATATGATCTGGAACCCCAATATGGAGGCTTCCTTGATTCTCCAAAGTGGCAAGAGAGGCCATATCTTTATCCCCAGTGATAAGATAGACCCCTTGGTGAAGTCCCCGTTCTCGCTTGAGATTTTTCATACTCTCGATAATCAACCGATCAATTTTTGAAATACCATTGAACTGTCCTAAGTGTTCAGGAAGAGTTGTTAGCATTTCTAAAGGTCTCCACTGGCGAATGTGATTCAATTCTCGACTGATGACTGAGACTTGTGGACGCATCCCTAACACTTTACAGTTTTTAAGGTCAGTCTTGCTTTTGTTGCTAAACCAGATTTTCTTTAATTCGTGTGCCTGACGCTGGATTTCGGTCATCACAAAAACAGGAACAACCGTCCAAATCGGAACTTCAGACAAAGTTTTGTGCAAGAAAGAGATAGTTGCCCGGCGCAAAGCACTAGTATCAACTACAAATGTTAGGTAAACATGTTTTGAAAGTTTCCTCATCACCTCAAGGAATTCCATTTTAATGATTTGCTCTTCCATCAACCAAAATTCTGGTCGTAGAAGACCTGTCCGGACCATGCTGTCGGCGAGCTGATCACCTATAACTTTTTTCGCTTGCTTCTTGAGTGTATCCGCTTGTCGATTGAGGGCATTCACTCGCTCCTTTTGTTTTTTGGTTGCATCCGGTTGATTTGCTTTCTCCTGTTCTTTTGATAATTCAAAGAGGAGTTCAATTAACTCAGAAAAACGGCATTCTACCTCTTGGTCAGTCGTGGGCAGAAATAGAAAAGGAAGAATTGGGTAGTTTTGTGCAGTTTCCTTGGAGGCATCAATTATGATCTTGCCCAGCTTAACATATTCATCCTCAGGAAGATGAGTTCCATCTGTGTACGAAACTTCCCATTCACCCCAGAATCGGTATTCAGTAATGAATTCATCCAATTTGACAGATTTACTATCCATCAGAAATTCTCACTTTGTAGTCAGAGTGCGGTTGATGGTTTTGTAGGATTTCTGTTGCCACAGCGGATAAAATTGTATTTGATTTCAACTTTGGCATAGAAACACGCTCAGCAACCTCGTTATGAATCTGATCTTCGGATCCTTCTGTGTCCATTTGCGACTTTGCTAATTGAGACAGGACCCGATTTTTTATTGGATCCGGAAGATAGAAGTCAACCTCCTGTAGATTTGATATAGGCTCATTGGTTTCCGGATCCTTTGAATCCAGTTTTGCAATGGCAACTGATAACTGATCCAAGTCAATTACAACTTCGTTTAGTACCTGCCATTCCTGAAATTCAAACATAGGTAAATTTGATACAGAATAGGTTTCGATTATCTCCTGTTTTTCGGAATTAATAACTTCTATTTTCATGAAGATCTCTTTTCAGTCAATTTGTTCGCATACCCCGTTATATCGCTTTTGGACATCGGATTGCAAAGGATAATTATTTCAACGTTTTTGCAAGTTCTTTAAAGTTTATCACAAAATTGCTTCAGAAAGCAAGCAATTTTTTGCAAAGTGAATCTGTTTTAATCTTCCACAAAAAATTGCGTTGACACCAACTTGTTTCCGTAGTATAATCATCTATAACCAAATAAGGAGGACACGTAATGGCGAGAAAGAAACGCACCACGAAACAAAAAGAAGTCCAAGACTACCGACACGACACTGCGACCCGAAAAAACAACCCACCCGCAGGCATCGCCGCACAAGGGAAAATCAAAGAAACACCGAAACAGGAATACGCATACAACCCACACCTACCCCCGTTCTCCGATTCGACCCAAACGGAGACGCGGATAAACTCCCCGAACTGCTCCAAAAAGCGCAGCGGCAAGCACTCACCGCCGAGGAAGCGAAAACCATCGCCGATGCCCTCCGACACTACGACGGACCGTGGCTCGAATGGGCAAGCAAACAGGAGGCGAAATCCTTCACCATCGATCCGGTTGCATTGCATATCCACGAACGCGTCAGTGCCAAAGCCATCTTGAAAGTCGCAGAACGTCAAAACGTCCAACGCGAACTCTTCGCCGACCCACAGCAGGATTACAGCAAAGCAGTCGATTTTTACCAGCATGACGTAGATTGGGCAAACCGCCTCATCCTCGGCGACAGCCTCACCGTGATGAGTTCCTTCGCACATCGAGAAGACCTCGCTGGTAAAGTGCAAATGATCTACATCGACCCACCCTACGGCATCAAGTTCGCCTCCAACTTCCAACCCACCGTCTTTCAGCGCGATGTAAAAGACAGAGCACAAGATTTGACCCGCGAACAGGAACAAATCAAAGCCTACCGCGATACATGGACACTCGGTGTGCATACCTACCTCGCCTACCTCCGCGACCGACTGATTGTGGCAAAAGATTTGTTGATGGACAGTGGGAGTATTTTTGTGCAGATAAGTGATGAGAATGTGCATCGTGTGCGGTCTATTATGGATGAGGTTTTTGGAGTTGAAAATTGTGTTAGCTTAATTACCTACAGAACTACCACAGGTATGAGCCAAAAAAGTGCTCCAGTTAGAGTGAACGATTATCTGATTTGGTACGCAAAAAATAAGGAAACAATAAAATTCAGACGATTATTCATGGAATCAGAAATAGATATAAAAAATTTTAACAGACTTGAAGAAATTAACGGCGAACACCGGACAATGACTGAATTTGAACGCTTGAAACCCGGAAATATAGATCGAAATTTACGTGCATTTCAGACCGCACCAGTTCATTCAAAGGGCGAGGGGGATAAAACAGCACGTGAATTTGAAGGGAAAAAGTGGACAATTCCAGCTGGTAGTTGGCGTTATTCGCTGGATGGATTTCAACGCTTAGGTAAAGTTGGAAGAATTAGTCAGGAAAAAACAGTCATCCGAGCGATAAGGTATTTTGATGATTTTCCTTTGCAAGAGTTAACATCTAACTGGACAGATACAGGTCCCGAATTATCTAAATCCTACGTTGTTCAAACCAATATCAGACCTATCCAACGTTGCCTACTCATGACTACAGATCCTGGAGACCTTGTTCTTGATCCGACTTGTGGGGCTGGCACTACTGCCTACGTTGCAGAACAGTGGGGTAGACGGTGGATTACGATTGATACGAGTCGTGTCTCGATTGCTTTGGCGCGGCAACGTCTCTTGACCGCATCCTATGACTATTGCCAACTCAAGGACAAGGAAAATGGTGTTATGGGTGGATTTGTGAATAAAACCGTACCACACATTACGCTCAGAAGTATTGCACAGAACACCGCGCTTGATCCTATTTTTGAAAAGCATGAGCCAATTCTCACGGGGAAGTTGGAAGCCTTGAACAGCGTATTAGCAGATATTACGCCAGAAATCCGAACGAAACTCCATGCCAAACTTGCAGATAAGGAGAGACGCGAAGGGAAAAGATCTATCACGGATGCTGATAAACGACGTTGGCAGCTGCCAAAGACGGCATGGCAGGAGTGGGAAGTGCCGTTTGATACCGATCCCGCCTGGCCCCAAGCACTACAAGATGCATTAATTGACTACCGTAAAGCGTGGCGCGCAAAGATGGACGAAGTAAACGACTGCATCGCCAAGTCCTCTGAAGGTGAGGAATTAGTTGACCAACCAGAGATAGACAGAAAACGGATCCGAGTCAGCGGTCCCTTCACCGTTGAGGCAGTGCAACCCCCCGAAGAGTCCCTTGATGCGGAGTCCCCTATCGGTGGCGAACCCGACGAACCTCTGGACACATACCGGGCCGAAACAGACGGACACGACGCTATCAACGCCGAAGCATATCTAGACCAGATGATCCGCCTACTCCGAAATGACGGCGTACGGTTTCCCAACAACCAAACCCTAAAATTCACCACACTCGACTCACTTGAAGGGGATATCCTCCACGCCGAGGGAAGTTGGGAAGATGACGATACAGAACGCCTCGTCGCAGTCGTATTTGGTCCACAACACGGACCCGTGACAACACTGCAAGTCGAAGAGTGCCTACCCATTGCATCGCGTCGGGGTTACGATGAATTGGTTTTTGCAGGCTTCAGTTTTGACGGTGCAGCACAAGCCATCATCCAAGAAGACCCGAATCCGAGAGTCCGTATTCACATGGCGCACATCAACCCAGATGTCGCAATGGGAGACCTACTCAAGGAGACACCCTCTACGCACTTGTTCACCGTATTCGGAATGCCACGCACGGAACTTAAAGAGACAGATAACGGAGAATACTACATTAAAATGGAGGGTGTAGACATCTACAACCCCGTAGATAACACTGTAAATTCCGCAGGTGCAGACCAAGTCGCGGCATGGTTCGTCGATTCTGATTATGATGGTCGCACCTTCTGCATCACGCAAGCCTTCTTTCCCGATAAATCCGCATGGAACAAAATCGCCCGCGCCCTCAAAGGTGTCATCGACGAGGACCAATTCGAGAAATTCAGCGGCACAGAATCCTTCCCGTTTCCTGCTGGCGAACACGCCTGCGTCGCCGTCAAAGTCATCGACCCCCGCGGTAACGAAGTCATGCGCGTGCACACTCTAAGAAATCAGCAGTATTAAAAGCAGTAGGCACACGCCGTGGGTTTCCCGTAACTGTTATCCACATCCAAACAAGGTAGGTGCGGTTTCCCAACCGCACCGGTACTACCCCGAATATCTTTCTTGCTCATCAGGACAATATATGCAAAGAATTTGACATGTTTTTTAGATTATGATATACTTAAAGCAATTACGATATACTTAAATCAATTAAAATGTACTTAAATCAAAGAAGGGACATCCAGAACGCGCCAAATTATCTATCTTAACCTTCAAGCAGGAAATACGATGGACGAAGAACACCAAAACTCACCTGATGGATCAGACTCTGACGAGTATGAATTATACTATAAGGAGGAAGAAGAACTCTCCAAGCGCGAGTTGTCAAATATTGAGAATTTTGACAAAGCAATTCTCTCGTTATCAAGTGCTGGTTTGGGATTATCTTTGGTTTTCATAAAAAACGTGGTTAAACTGGCAGAAGCCAACTATGTATGGATACTACACTTTTCTTGGCTGCTGTTTGTTTTAGCGATTACATCCACTCTACTTTCATACCTTTCTGCTCAAAACGCGTTGGATACGCAGCGTGAATTCAATGAAAAGTACTATTTGGAGGGGGACGAGGAGGCAGGACAGCAGATATCCTTCACCTCACGGCTGACGCGTTTTTTGAGTTATGTTTCTGTCGTTACCTATATTCTTGCCGTTTCTAGCACGGCCCTATTCATTTGGTTCAATCAGGAAAATATCCCTTCCAGTGGATAACTGTCCGGACAGTGCAGTGAGTTTTGCTTACTATAGTGGATCCCATAATTAATGAGACATTCGGGGCACAGGCTAACAGCCTATGCTACAAAGAAAATAACAGATAATGAAACACTCCAGAACGGACGAGGGAACCTCGCCCCTACGAGGGATGGTCTCCGAAATCACTAAAATGTCTTTTTAATTCTTGACTTTACTATAAAAAATAAAGGAGCTCTTATTATGAAAAATAGAAGAACTCGTTATAGGAAAGCGGGGAGTTATGAAGAAAAAAGGGCAGCTGGGCCTCGAAGACCACCGCGGAAACCACCAGTAAAACCCTTATTCCCTTCTTCACCAGCCAAACCTGCAGGAGGGAATAAGCCGACACAACCTTCCCCACCGCCCAAAAAACCTGATGGCAAATAGGTGTGACTTACACAAGAACGCGCCCTTTGTGACGGGTGCGTTCTTTTTGCTAAAGTATTCGAGGTCTGAAATGAATATCTTAGAAATGACAGCGGGCGAGCTTTATAAAGCAGGACTTGAAGAATTAATAGGACAAATGGGGCCCACCTATACAGAGCAGTTTCTCAAACAGTGTAAACCTAACGATTACGATTACACGGCTGAACGGCATAAATGGTTGGATGATGACCCAGATATCCCTACGATGGTCAACCAGATTCAAGAGAGAAAAACAGCGCAGGAAGCGGAAGAACGCACCAAGGCTGAAAGAATCGACGCATGGCGTAAAGGTTTACTTGAACTCACCGATATTGAAATTTGTGAACTTGGCGCGAAAATCCTTACGGATAAACTCGGCATCCCCGGTTCCACAGCGTTTTTGCGCCATCATTTCAAACAGAATGAATGGTCTCAGTCTGTAGACCTACTGCAGCAACCCGTGTCAGACGGTGACACCGAGGCAATATTGGCACAACAGAAACAAGCAACCGAACCACAAGATTAATGTCACCAATATCCTTATCTGAAATGTGCTGTTAATCCTGTTAAGGGCAACAGGTGTTAATTGTCTGAATCGCCGATTAATGCGGATTGTAAGAGGCTTTCCACATCTGAAGCATAGATTTTATCCCCAGCAAGGGTTTTTGCTTGGGGTATTTGCTTGGGGTTTTTGATAGGGTGTTTCTGCGTATTTCTGCGGATTTTTCAATATGTCTATAGAAAACTCTTCAGCCCCAGTGGGGCGATATGTCTATAGAAAACGGCATCCTCCGACTCCTCAGCCCCAGCGGGGCGATATGTCTATAGCTGCGCCATGTCTACCATTCTTTAGCCCCAGCGGGGCGATATGTGTATAAAAATTTTGTCCTTACACGGTTTTAACTACCCGAAAGGAATCGGCACCAAGCACGTTTACGGATAACATAGGAGCAAAATAATGTCTCAAAAAAAATCCCACGATCTACACGACTTCATGCGGCAGCTACAGGACAGGATGGCTGCAAATTACAAGCAGATTCAAAAGCGAGCAACCGAGGATCCAGGAACCGCCGGCGACCAAGGCGAGGAAAATTGGAAGGAATTATTGCGTGGCTGGCTTCCGCGCACCTATGAAGTTGTTACAAAAGGAAGAATCATCGGTCAAGACGGGAGGACGAGCCCACAAGTTGATGTTTTAGTCTTAAAAAGCATATATCCCAAACAACTAATCGACGAAGGGCAAAAGATATTTTTAGCAGCCGGGGTTGCCGCAGCGTTTGAATGCAAAACCACACTGAAGGCATCACATCTTGAGGATGCAGTAAGGACCTGCGCTAAAATCAAAAACCTGTATCCAGTACGAACAGGAACACCTTACAAGGAATTGCATGCCCCTATTGTCTATGGATTGTTAGCACATTCTCATTCGTGGAAAGGTGCTAACGCAACACCTGACAAAAATATTGAACAAAGGTTACAGGCATCTGATAAAAAATATGTCTCACATCCGCGTGAATGCCTTGATTTGCTCTGCATCGCCGACCTTGGGACTTGGATATCAAGTAAGATTACGTTCTTTAGTCCGCGAATGTTTCCCGGTAATGAATGGGCATATCCTAAGCATCTTGAATCCGGTGGGGTGGCATTGAGTACTTACATTGGACATACAGATTCTTACGATAACCAATTTAATCAGTTCACTCCGATTGGAACTCTTATTTCCGATTTGTCCCAACGACTAGCGTGGGAAGATCCCTCCGTACGAGATTTAGCTCGCTATTATCAAGCGACAAATATCGGCGGGATTGGTGGTGGGGAATCACGGACTTGGCCTAGTTCAATATATAGTGAAGAAGTTCGTCTCCGTGCTGAACACCCTCAATTATCAAGTGGTCTAGATGCAAGGTGGGATGAATGGAACATATGTTTTTTCTTTGAATAGATTGAGCAGGAGACTGTCGAAATTAAAACACCAAAATGAGGTCAGTGAGATGAGAATATTTACCACTTGCATACTATTGGTGGTGATAACGATTATTATATTTTCTCTATCCTTCGGTCAGCAGAACCAAATCACACAAAAACCAAATCCAGAAGTTGAGACACTCAAAATTCAACTTCAGACTGTGGAAAATCAAAAGACAGAACTAACAGCGAAACTCCTTGACGCCCAAGCAAAACTTGCTGAAGCAAATACCAAGCTTATAAATGCAGAATTTGGTAAACTTGAGAGGGAATTGAGAGATTCTAATCAAAAATGGCTGATCGGATGGATTATATTTTTTTTAACGGTTCTAGCCGTTGCTGGAACACCTCTATGGCTATTGCTTAAATCTGGAGTCAATCGAATAATAACGAATCTTAAATCTAATGCAGATCAGTTGATAGTGGATGAAGTTGAAAAAAGTCTCAATGGGTTTAAGGATGCCCTTGCCCAGGTAAACACATTGAAGAAAGAACTAAGAATATTACGAAAAGAACAGGCAGCATCTATGTTTGAGGTTACTTTTCAACCTGACTTTGGCAGCGAACTTGGTTACCCAAAAGAAAACGAGGCACGCCGTGAGGAGGTTCTTAAGGGACTTTCAGAAGAAACTCTGTTAGATGTATTTAGCGAGAAAAAATATCTCCTTATAGTCAGACATAGGGCGGCGGAAATTTTGGCTCAGAAATCTCCACCACTGGTTATGCCTTTGTTTGAATTATTAAATTCGGCAATTGATCCTGATTCAGACACTGTTGCTGAAATTGGAGAGTACCGCTTGCGTAACTCCGTCGCCCTTCTTGTTGAGATAGAAGGACCAGAGACTTACGAAGGACTTACAAAATTCCTCAACCGTTTGCTAACAGAAAATCCAGAGCACAAGGATATATTTCTGACGTGGACGGTATACTCGCTTGCCTACATTAGTATCAAATTGAATAAGATAGAATCGGCATCTATACTAAGGAGGACTATACCGTACCTCAATGTTAGATCAGGCGAAGACCAAGCTCTAAAAAACTTAGTAAGGCTTTTTGATATCTTCAATGAACCAGAAGGTATAAAAGAGATATTGACAAATGGTTTAGCAGATGGAATTCCTGACTTAGGAATCAAATGCTTAGAGTTACTGGCGAAAAAATACGATTCCGATTTTCCTGATTTTGTAAGAGAATGGCAAGCGCGAAAAGAGACTCCTAACACACAAAACGAGGAATCCGAATGAACCAAAACCGACCCGACATCCCAATCCAACCAGTAGAACAACCCATCCTGTGCAGTCCGTATAACAAACCAGATGCACACTGGATTTACGACACCGAAACCGGCGAGGCAATCAAACAACTCGGACGACGAAACGCAGGCTACTGGTACAAAACCCAACGCACCGGCAGCCAACAACTCCAGCTCTTCGGACAAGAGGAATGGGACGAGCTCCCACTGGTCAACGCACTACGCGCAGATGTCGAACGCTGGCGCGATACAAACTACCGAAACGCTACACCGGTAACCCGTGAACTCCTCAGACACTGGGCACGCGACGACCTCTTAAGACGACTCTTTTTCTGCCAACGCGAAGCCGTCGAGACGATCATCTATCTCGCCGAGATCCGTCACGGTGGCAAGCGAATCGGTTTTAATCCACAGTTTACCGACGAAGACCTCGCTAAGTTAGTAGATACACCGAACGAACCCGACATTCCAGGCCTTATCCGATACGGATGCAAGATGGCAACCGGTAGCGGTAAGACCGTCGTTATGGCGATGCTTATCGCATGGGCATTTTGCAACCGCGGCAAAGTTCCATCCGACGAGCGTTTTCCACAGGCGGCACTCATCGTCTGTCCAAACCTCACCATCAAAAAACGGCTGCAGGTGTTGCGTCCTGAAGATAACGATAACTACTACGACGAATTTGAACTCATCCCAACAAAACTCCGTCCGTTGCTCAACAGCGGAAAAGTGCTTGTCACCAATTGGCATCAATTCTCACCGGAGTCTCCCCATAGCGAAGGCGGACAAACTTATACCGTTGTCAATAAAGGCGACGAAACGCCAGACGCTTTCGCCAAACGCGTCTTGGGTGAACTCTACGATCGCGCCCCGATTATGGTCCTGAACGACGAAGGACACCACGCCTACCGTCCGGCACCAACTGAGGATAAACTCTCTGGTGAAGAAAAGAGAGATCGCGAAGAAGCCACCGTCTGGGTCAGCGGTTTAGATACGTTCAACCAAGCGTGCGGCGTGAAGTTTTGCGTAGACCTCTCCGCCACACCGTTTTACATCCAAGGCAGCGGACATCCAGAAGGTTCGCCGTTCCCCTGGCTCGTTAGCGACTTCGGTTTGGTAGACGCAATCGAGAGCGGAATCACCAAAATCCCGCGTCTCCCTGTCAGCGATACCACCGGCAGACCGGAACCGAAATTCTTCCGATTGTGGAAAACGATTAACGACGATCTCTCGGCTGCAGACACCTCCCCGGGCAGGCGTAGAAGAAAACCGAACCCAGAAGCCATCTATCGCGAGGCGGAACCCGCACTCCTCACGCTTGCAAGCCAGTGGAAAGAACGCTTTGAATACATCCAAGAGGCATCAGATGCACAAGAGAAAACGCCACCTGTCCTCATCGTTGTCTGTGCTGATACCGATATCGCCGAATATTTTTACCGAAAAATTTCGGGTGAAAGTGAGACGGAAGTCGTTGATGATGAAAACACCACAAGCAGCCGACGCAAGAAAAAGCAGATGAAAACAGTCTATGAAGATAGCTCGGTTTTTCCTGAATTCGGCAACAGAGAAAGTATTACACGAACCCTCCGCATTGACAGCAAAATGTTGGCAGCAGCGGAGAGCGACGATCCAAATAAAAATCGGAGCCAAGCCGCCGAAGATTTACGGCAAATCGTAGCCACAATCGGCAAACGCGGACAGCCGGGGGAACAGATCCGATGCGTCGTTTCGGTCGCGATGCTCAACGAAGGATGGGATGCAAACAACGTCACCCATATCCTCGGACTCCGCGCCTTCACCAGTCAGTTGCTTTGTGAACAGGTCGTCGGGCGCGGGCTGCGCCGCATGAATTACACACCCGACCCAGAAACTGGGCTACTCACCGAGGAATACGTCGATGTCTACGGTATCCCCTTCTCCGTTATTCCATTCAGAGGCAGAACTAAAGGCGCGCGTGTCCCCGATGACAAACCGAAAAACCACGTCCGAGCACTCTCTGAACGCGAACATCTCGAAATCCGATTCCCCATCGTAGAGGGATACGCCTTTGCGTTACAGAAAAACGAAATCAAAGCGGACATTGAATCCACAGAACCGCTCAGCATCCAACCCGAAATCAACCCCACCGCGCTCTACGTCAAAGCCGCTGTCGGTTATGAAACCGGTACACCTTCTGCCTCAGGACCCGGCGGCACGATTCTACAAGACCGCGAAGAATATTATCGAACCACACATCTGCAAGCGATTGAGTTTGAAATCGCGCATCGGATTGTCCACAAGTTGGTCGGCGACAGCCGAACCGCACCGGATCCAGATAGCAACCCGAAACTTCGGTTACTCTCTCGACACCGCCTCTTCCCGCAAGTCTTCAGGTTCGTTGATGCTTATGTTAAAACAAAGGTGGATTTCCGAGACTGTAATCCGTGTGAACTTGGACAAGAGAAATACGTTACACGCATTATAGAACGCCTCATGACAGCGATTCAACCCGATGAGACAAAGGGTGAAATTCCACTCCTACCCATCCTAAACCGCTACGCACCCATTGGCACGTCTGCGGATGTCGATTTCCTTACACCACGCCCCTGCACCGAGACACAAAAGAGCCATGTGAACCAAGTCGTACTGGATACCGGCACATGGGAACGTGCAGCCAAATTTCGGCTTGAGCAATCAGACCTTGTGGAATGCTATGTACGAAACGATCATCTCGGACTTGGAATTCCCTACGAACACGATGGCGTATCGCACCTCTACGAACCCGATTTTATCGTTAGACTCACCAACGGTGTCCATCTCGTTTTGGAGATCAAAGGCTTTGAACCTGATCGAGTTCTCGCCAAACACGCCGCTGCCAGACGATGGGTTTCCGCAGTCAATAATTGGGGTAAATTGAAAAAATGGGATTTTCTCGTCTGTAGAGACCCACAACTATTAGGGCGGGAATTGGTTAAACTGGTTGCTTCTGAAGGTTGATATTTTCAATGCCGCTCACAATAGGTGCGGTTGGGAAACTGCCTCTACCGCTTAGTGAGGGTATATAAATATGTTACCAGCGGGTTGTCAGTAAGAGGCTTTTTAGGCGTATAAACGCTTTAGGATTATGAAAAACAAGGCACAAACTAACAGTTTATGCTACAAAGGTACACTTCTCATAAGTGCGGACAAAACTGTACGCGCCCGATTGCTCAGGACGATTTAGTTTTCGTTTATAGGTGCTAACATTTTTCGCAAGATCGCGAGCGCAGCTCGCTCCTACAAGGAAGACATATCCATAGATATAAAGTGAATATGTAAAATTGAATGACCCTGCCCGATTGCTAAAATAGAATTGACAGAAAATTAAATATATGCTAACGTATTAAGACTTAACACCGTCATACAAAAACCACTACGCTAAACATATCAAGGTACACTATATGCCACGTTTAAGACAGTCTGAACCATCATTGATGGAGCTTTACAAACAAATTAAAAAACAGCACGAAGATGCTATTCTCCTCTGCCGGGTCGGCGATTTCTATGAAGCCTTCTTTGAAGACGCTGAACTTATCGCACGCCTGCTTGAGATCGCATTGACGACGCGAAGCCACAAAAACCAGAAATCCCCGCCGCCACCGATGGCAGGCATCCCACATCACGCACTCGACTCCTATCTCTACAAGCTCGTCAAAGCCGGACATAAGGTCGCTATTCTGGAACAGACCGAGGACGCAAAAGTCGCACGAGATGAGAACCGACTCGTCAAACGCGATGTCGTCAGAATCGTTACGCCCGGCACTGTGACCGATCCGAAAGTCCTTGAGCATAAGCAGAACAATTACCTCATCTCAATCTATCTCAACAGAGATGTCTACGGTCTCGCTGTTGCCGACCTCTCGACAGGCGAATTTCTGGTAACCGAACTCACAGATCCTTCACGTCTCTGGGCAGAGATCCATCGCTTTTCCCCGAAAGAGTGTCTCTTTTCTGAATCCTTTGAAAATGCAGAGATGTTTGAGCGTCTCAAAACCGAACTCAAAGCGACACTCAATTACCTACCCGACTGGCGGTTCGATGTTGATACTGCGCGAACGGAACTTCTCGAACATTTCCAAACGATTTCGCTTGACGGATTCGGATGCGAACATTTACACACGGCGATTAGTGCTGCCGGCGCGCTCATCTATTACCTCAACGAAACGCAGAAGCAGGAAGTCGAACACATCGCCTCGCTCCATACCTACACGCTCTCCGATTTTATGGTGCTGGATGCTGATACACAGCGCAACCTCGAACTGACGACCTCTATTCGCGACGGTTCCACAAAAGGCACGCTCCTTGAAGTCCTCGATCAGACAGTAACGGCGATGGGCGGCAGGCGGATGCGACAGCGCCTCTTGCAACCCCTCCTCGATGAAAAAGAGATTCAGGAACGACTCAACGCCGTTGATGAACTCAAGACACAGATTAACCTCCAAGAGGAGCTCCGCGACGCACTTGAACAGATGTATGATATTGAACGACTCATTTCGCGTATCAGTCTCGGTTCTGTGAACGGACGCGACTTACACTCACTCAAGGATTCTCTGCGTCTGATCCCAGATGTCAAAGCGCAGCTGCAAAACTGCCACACCGAACTGTTAGTGTCAGAAAATGAAACCTTGGACCCACTGCCAGAGTTGGTCGCGCTGATTGAGAAAGGTATCCACCCGAACCCGCCTGCAACGATTCGCGAAGGCGGTATCATCTGCGACGGTTATAATGAGGAACTCGACGAACTACGAGAAATTGTAGGGCAGGGAAAGGATTGGATCTCCGCGATGCAGGAGGAGGAGCGCAAACGCAGCGGTATCCAATCGCTGAAGATTGGATTCAACCAAGTCTTCGGTTATTATATTGACGTGACGAAACCAAATTTGGATATGGTGCCGGAGCACTATATCCGTAAACAGACGCTTCGGAACTCCGAACGGTTCATCACACCCGAACTCAAGGAACAGGAGGCAAAAGTCCTGAATGCCGAAGATCGGATCCAGACCTTAGAATACGAACTCTTCTGTCAGATTCGGGAAGAGGTGTCGAAGTGGACGGAAGCCATCCAGAAAATCGGGGCGGCACTCGCATTGATCGATGTGCTCGCCAACTTCGCTTATATCGCCTCGAAATACAACTATGTGAAACCGAACGTCGCAGCTACAGATGAGATCGTTATCCGAGACGGTAGACACCCCGTCGTCGAGCAGCTGTTTACACAAGAGGGTTTTGTCCCGAACGATACGCTCCTGAATTGTGACGACGAACAATTGCATATCATCACAGGACCGAATATGAGCGGCAAAAGCACCTATCTCCGCCAGACGGCACTCATCGTTTTGATGGCACAGATCGGGTGTTTCGTGCCAGCTTCCGCCGCAAAGATCGGTCTGGTCGACCGGATTTTCACACGCGTCGGCGCATCCGATAACCTCGTGATGGGACAGAGTACGTTCCTCGTTGAGATGAACGAAACCGCGAATATCCTCAACAACGCCACCCGAAACAGCCTCATCATCTTTGATGAAGTCGGACGCGGCACCAGCACATTTGACGGACTCAGCATCGCATGGGCGGTTTCGGAGTATCTCCTTGATGAAAAACGGATGGGTGCGAAAACACTCTTCGCAACGCACTATCACGAGCTGGTAGACCTCGCCAGCAAATATAAACGCGCGAAGAACTATAACGTCGCTGTCCACGAGGACGGTCAGAAGGTGACATTCCTGAGAAAAGTTGTTCCCGGCGGGGCAGACCAAAGTTACGGGATCCACGTCGCACGGCTCGCAGGATTACCGCAACCCGTCATCGCACGCGCACAGCAGGTCCTTGAGGTACTTGAGCAGCACAATCTCAGTGTTGAAGCAGACGGTGCAACTGAGCAATCTCCGCAAACACACCCGACAATGCCGAAACCGCGCCGACGTGTCTCCCGAAAGACACTCCAAAGCGATTCATTGCAGATGGCACTCTTCACGCCGAAAACGCACCCGCTCATCGAAGAAATCCGACAGTTGGAACTCACGCAGGTAACACCTTTAGACGCGGTGAATATCCTCTACGATCTGAAAACAAAGGCGGAGGAATCTTGATACGGGTTAGGCGGCAGCGATCCAGTCCCCTTCCAATGAATCCAAGGTGACGCTCTGAATCTTATTGATCGCGCTCTCTGGGGCATCGACGAGGACGCGGAGGTAGTTGTCTGTGAAACCGGCGAGGCGGTTGTTTTCGCCTTCTCTACTCGATTCAATCAGGACGGACTTCTGTTTCCCCAGCATCCGTTGTCGAAACGCTGTGTTAAGGCGTTCGCCAAGCGCGATCATCTCTCGGCTCCGAGCAGCGGAGATGTGCGGTGGCACCTGATCCGAGTAGGTCGCCGCAGGGGTGCCTTTGCGGGGCGAGTAGCGGAACACATGCAGTTGGCTGAAGCCGATCTCTTCAACGAATCGGCATGATTCCTCAAAGTGGGTATCCGTTTCACCGGGGAATCCGACCATAATATCGGTGGTAATTCCGACATCGTCGCCGAAGACCCGTCGTAGGTTCTCAACGAGATGCGCAAAATCTGCCGTCGTATAACGCCGACGCATCTGTCGCAATATCTCATCCGAACCGGCTTGGACGGGGAGATGGAAGTGCGGCATACACTTCGGGAGTGCCGCCATCCGTTCACCGAGCGTATCAGGGAAATACATCGGTTCAATCGAACTGAAACGGATGCGTTCGATGCCTTCAATGTCGTGGATATGCTCTAAAATATCGGCAATATCTCTGTCCCGACCGGTATCCATACCGTAGGCACCGAGATGCACACCGGTGATAACGATCTCTTTGATGCCGCTGTCAGCAATGCGCCGTGCCTCCTCAGCGATGTCATCAAGTGGACGGCTTGTCATCCGACCGCGCACGTAGGGGATGATGCAGTAGGTACAGAAAGCACTGCACCCGTCTTGGACCTTGATAAGTGCGCGCGTGCGCTTGCCAGCATCGCTAACGCCTGTGCTGAAGCGTGCATGTTCACGGATAGCGTCGTGTTGTACGGGTTCTATTGAGAGAAGCGGGTTCGACGTGTGAGGCACCGTCTCCGTTGATGACGGCGTTTCGGCGTGTAACAGGTCCAAGTAGTGTTGGAAATCTGCCTTCTCGCGGTTACCGAAAACGAACGTCACACCTGGTATGTCTTCAATTGCCTCACGGTCGCTTTCAGCATAGCAGCCGGTAACAAGCACCTTTGCGTTCGGATGCCGTCGGATGGCTCTCCGAATCGCTTGCCGTGCTTTCTGATCGGCGACGTTTGTCACTGTGCAGGTGTTGATAAGGTAAAGGTCCGCCTGCTGACGTGAACTCTCGCCGTCAAGGACAGTGTATCCGTTGCGACAGAGCGTCTCACGCATCGATTGTGTATCGTATTGGTTGACCTTACAACCCATCGTAATCAGTTTTGCGGTCTTCATGAGTTTTTTTTTAAGTGTTTTACTGTTCAAGTGTAAATATTATACCCAGTTTTTACCTGAATTGCAAATGGGATTGTTTAGTTTTCCTAAGCATAGTGAGGTATAGGTTGGATAATTAGAATAGGACGATAATTGGAATAGGACAGGAAGATAGGCGGGTCCGAAGCCCCGCCTCACAGAAAGGTTTATGATATTTCGACCGACTTACCGGTGCGTGAGCATTCGTAGATCGCCATGTTGAGAGCGACAGAACGTCTACCTTCATAGCCGTCAACTGCCGGGGAGGCACCTTCATTAATAACACGGATGGCATCTTCAATCACGTTGTTCGGATAAGGCGGAAGTTCGATTTCCGGTTCATCGTCATCGGCGAATGACCACATCTCGGGTCCGAGACCGACGATCCCTTTTTCGCCGTGGATATGAATCATTGAGACGTTACCACCGGGGTACGTTGTCGTTGTCAGGACGTGACCGAGCGCACCGTTTTCAAATTCGAGGATCGCCGAGGTCATGTCCTCAGTTTCGCAATTTTCGTGATCGTAGACATCGAAGTGTGCACCGATGATCCGTTTGACGGGTCCCATGAACCAGAGCATGAGGTCAATGTAATGTACACCTTGGTTCATAATAGAACCGCCACCGTCGAGTTCCCATGTGCCGTGCCAACCGACGTAGTAACTATCCGGACGTTTCCATTTCATGCGGAGCTCGCACAGGAGGGGTCTACCGATAGCACCGTCCGTGAGTGCCTGCTGGATCCGACGGTTGTGCTTACCGTAACGTTCGCCGAAGTCCACGAGCAGTTTGACATCGTTGTCTTCGCAGGTTTTGATAAGAGAATTACAATTTTCGACGCTGACATCCATCGGTTTTGTAGTGATAACGTGTTTACCGCGGCGTGCCGCTTCCTCCCCGAATTTTCCGTGGAGACCACTCGGGGTCATAATCATTGCCACGTCGATATCGTCCCGGTCGAACATCTCAAGTGCATCGCCGTGACTCTCGCAACCGAACCGTTCTTCAGCCGCCTTGCGTCTGTCTTCAACGAGATCGGCTACAGCGACAAGTTCCGCGCCATCTGTGCTGTGAATCATACCGGAGCGGTTCATACCCATACCTAAACCGACAACACCGAAACGTAGATTTTTAGCCATTAGATTTCTCCTTTTATAGTTGTCAGTTATCGGTTGTCGGTTATCAGTTAAGAGCCGTATTTAGCACAGCACATCTTTTCTCTGCGGGATGCCAAATGTGGATAATCTTAAAATCCCAATTCTTAACCGATAACGACTGAAAACTGAAAACTGAAAACTGAAACTGATGACCATTATAGCATACAAACAGACGATGTGTTACAAAAAAATGACACCACATACATTTGGACTGCTGCTCGTGGTCTTTGTCCTTCACGCAGTGTTCTACCCTTATATCGGACACGCCGATAGCATCCGTTTCACCGATATAACGACAGAACTCGGTGTCGAATTTCGTCATGTGAATGGTGAGAGTGGACAGAAATACTTCATCGAACCCATCGGCAGCGGTGTCGTCCTCTTCGATTTTGAGAACGACGGAGATTTAGACCTCTATCTCATCAACGGTAGCGATCTACCCGGGCAAACTTCACCAACCGCACCGACAAACCGTCTCTATCGTAACGATGGCGACACCTTCACCGATGTGACAACACAAGCAGCTGTTGGGGATACAGGCTACGGGTTAGGCGGTTGCGTCGGTGATTACAATAACGACGGGTTTACGGATCTCTATGTGACAAACTACGGTCCAAATGTCCTCTATCGGAACAACGGCGACGGCACTTTCACAGATGTCTCGGAATCCACTGGGACCGCTGGAAATCAGTTCAGTAGCGGGTGCGCTTTTGTAGATGTTGATGCCGACGGGTACTTGGACCTCTATGTCGTCAACTATGTTCAATTTGATCCAGAGACAAACCCGGAATGCACTCGGCAGGGGATTCGGACGTATTGCACGCCAGAGACACTGCCAGGGGCTGCAGATATTCTTTACCGCAACAACGGGGACAGCACTTTCAGAGATATAACGGCGGAGGCAGGCATCAGCGGCGGAAATGGGAAAGGGTTGGGGGTCGTCTGCGGTGATGTCGATAACGATGGTGATGTGGATATTTTTGTTGCCAACGATACCACGCCGAATTTTCTCTATTTGAACGCCAGCAACACCGCTATTAAGATGACAGAGGACGCGCTTTTCGCCGGTGTCGCACTCAGCGAGGCGGGACGCGCCTACAGCGGAATGGGTGCTAACCTCGGCGATTTCGATAACGACGGCTATCTCGATATCGTCATCACAAATTTTCAGGACCAGACGAATAGCCTCTATCATAACGCACAGAGCGGTTTTTTTAACGAAGTGAGTTTCGCCAAAGGGATCGGCGAAAAGAGCCTCCGCTACCTGGCGTGGGGGGTCGATTTCGTCGATTTTAACAATGACGGTTGGTTAGACCTATTCGTTGCGAACGGTCACTTGGACGATAATATCGCCGAGATTGATCCGATTGGCACTTACGCGCAGCCGAACCAACTTTTTCTCAGCAACAGGGGTGTCAGTTTTGAGGCGGCTGCTGACGCGGCAATCGCAGTTCAAAAAGTGAGTCGCGGCACCGCATTCGGTGATATAGATAACGATGGCGATATGGATATCGTTGTCTCTAATCTCAAAGACACACCGACAGTTTTACGAAATGATGGCGGCAACGCATCGCAGTGGCTGCAAGTCAAGTTGATCGGTACACACTGTAATCGCGATGCAATCGGTGCGCGGGTAGTCCTTGTTTCCGGCGACGTGACACAGACCCGTGAAGTCAAAAGCGGCTCAGGCTACCTCAGCCAGAACGATCTCCGTCTACACTTCGGATTAGGTAACGCGACACGGATTGATACCTTGACAGTGCGATGGCTCTGTGGCAAAGTCCAAACTTTACAGAACATTGAAACGAATCGGGTGCTTGTCATTTCTGAGGAGTAGTGCTTCCGCTAGGGTGCTGCGTAATCGTCTGGATTGTTTTTCCGCCAATTCGGGAGATACCCCTCTGCGTGTCCGAATCCGTAGGAGGGTCCGATTTGGTTCACGCTTGACCAGGGCCACGCTTGTCCACCGATGAGACGGAATTCGTCTCCCTTACCGCATAGCCAATAGAATATGTGTGCGACGTATCTCGCCACGCCGTGTCCGCCATATTCGGCTGTCTGAAAATCGAAATCAGGTTCCTGCTGCCAATCGCGTGTCGGTGGTACTGTTCGCCAGTAGCTGTATTTCAGCATGTGACGCAATCCTTCCGCTGAGGATTCACCACGCCGATGGAGAATGCTCTGTGAGTGGATAACGAAAGACCCGGCGGGTCCCTCGCTTGAAACGCCTTTTTCGTTTATATCTCGGCTTGTGGAATGGATATGCGACCCCGGCAGCAGTTCTGTCGGCCCCATTTCCAACGGTGTATCTTGTGGGAAATAGAACACCTCAACGAAATTGATTTCGGGTCCAAAGACGTGATCGGCATCGTGATGCCATCCCTGCGCAGGCATCGGACACTCAACGCGATGGTTGCTGACCAGCACGGGTAACCCGACGTTCTTACCGAGCAGTGAACGCAACGCACCAGCGAGTTCTCGGTTTAGTAGCACATGCTCAATATACCAATCTTCCAATAGAATAGAACTCGGTTCGTGTGTATCCCGAATCCGTTCTAAATCGGCGTGTGTCATACCCGGCGGAATGAAGCACGGATTGATCGGCACATCGCCGTTGAGATAGTCAAACGTCCGCTGATTAATCTCATCAGGCACGACCCCTTGAAGTTGCAGGTAGCCGTCCCGACAAAATTGCAGCACCTGTGTATCGGTAAGTGTCGGTTCACAATCAAAGGTGCGGTTTGCTTCGTCATATTTCATCGTTAATTCCCTTAAAGTTAGAAGGTCCAACCCTCTCTTTCCATGAATCCTTGCAGATTTGTCCAGTCCACATCAAAATGTTCGCAAATGTTTGGAATTCTTGCAGCATTTGGTTTTTTATTTTCTTGTGTGACGACACAATAGTTCATAGCCTTTGCTTGGGCAATAACAAAAGGATCGGCAAAAGGGGTACTTCCCAACCGCGTTCTATCCGGCAGTGATGCTTCAAAATGTGGCACGGAAAATATTTCGTTGACCAATCGCATTACTGCTGGACTTGGCGTGACAAATATGTTTTTGTGGAGTTTTATCCACTTGATTAAATGATCTTCAGCCGCGTTTATATCTAACTCTCTGCGAACTTCCCGCACAGAAATTATTTTATCGCTTTCTACTGTCTGATTGAATTTTTCCCAAAAACTCGGAAATTGTTCTGGATAGTAGTGCCCTATTACTATGAAACAATTTGTGTCAAATACGTAAGCCATTAACGGAGAACCCTTTTCAATAGGCAATCTTCTAACTGAGGTAAATGTTTAACCTTCACGTTTAGATGTTCCGCAAGTTGTTCAATAGAACAGTGCCCTTCACGATATTTTCCAAACGCGAGTTCCATAAATCTGTGGCCTAAGTATGTCATGAGAGTATTATAATAACTTCCACCGCTTGAGGTTTTGCCATCTGTTTCTTTCTTTAAGTGATGTGCATACTCGTTGGTCCATTTATCTATTTTTTGCCAATGGTGTTCTTTTGTAAAGATGCCTTTGTTGACTAATTTCAGTAAAATGACCACACGACTCACTTTATAGTACTTTGCCAATTCTTCTACTGCATTATCATTGTAAATAGAGAAGTTGAGGTGAGTTTCTAAATCATCAGATGGCACCAGAAATTCAGCCGCAAATTGATTGCAAAACATCTCAACTTTCCCGCCTTTCCGGCTTATACCACGGGTGATGTCATTTTCGCCAAGTAAAAGATGTCCCAATTCATGAAGAAGTGAGAAAATCTGTCTTATAGGTGGTCTGCTATTATTTAAGTAAATTATTGGAAATTCGTCGTGGGTAAGGCAAAATCCATCAACAGAATCGTCTTGAAATGCGTCCTTAAAAACGAAAATGCCTGCCTCTTCAATACAATCCCGCCATTTCTCAAGTGCTGTCCCTGGGGTGCTCCAGCTTGTTTGCGTGGTAACATCTACATTTAGATATGCTCGAGCTTGTTGTGCTAACATTATCACCGAGTCATTAGGACGTGCCTGAAGATCGCGAAAGATCTTCATCTCCGCTGGGTTCTTGCCCATATTCAATTCCATTAAGGAAAGCTGCCGTGCATAAGCCTTCCGCAACAAAATATGGATGCGCGGTTCCAACGGAGTATTATCAGAACTTCGTAGCGCAAGATTCTCGGCTATGTTCGGTTCGTCGGGAGGTTTTGGGAAGAAGAAAAGGGCGATGGGACGCTTGTACTTATCCGCTAATTTCTCAAGTTGAATATAAGTTGGCGCGCATTCTCCCGATTCCCAATCGTTGACGACTGAGGGATCTTTTTTCAAAAACGCGGCGATCCCTTCTATGGTGTAACCGGAACGTTCGCGCGCCCATTTGAGGATGTCAGGGTTAATCCCATTAATCTGTTTAGCCATGACGGTAATCTCAATATCTTAGACGGAGAATCTTGTGTGAGACAAATTGATTCTGTCCTGAGTTTTATTATGTATTAACAAACAACACTACCTTGATATATAATAACATTAACAAAGAATCTGTGTCAAATGTATAGTGAATTATGGATTATTTTTCCATTCTATAAACGCCAATCCTGAAACCGTAACGCTTATAAAAAGCAACAGCAGCCTCGTTGTGAGCGAGTACATCCAATCTAACTTTCTTATCTGTCCACACGTTTTCATAAAGCCAGTCAAGCAACTGCGTAGCGATACCTTTTCTTCGGTGTGCTCTGTCCACGTACAACTGCCGCATATAGTAGTGTCCACCGTCATCTCTGTACAAACAGTAGGCGATGATATGTCCGTTCTCCTTGACCGTATAACAGATGTAATCGGTTGCCAACCACTCGTTCATTCGATCAGTGAGCTCGGCTATGTCCATCGGATTGGGGTGCCGTTCATCCTCAATGAGACACCTATTCAGTTCGGCAAGCCTTCCGACATCCCGCAATTCTGCCTTAACGATTTCCATTACGATTCACCCGATCATGTCAATGTCACGCGATCCAGTTTCACGAGCTCCTTCTCTTTCCATTCTGAACCGTAAGCTGCCAACGCCTTTGTCTCTGGTGAGAGTCGCTCCATGACTTCCGGTGGGAAGACTTCTCGGATACCGCGCTCGTCCTGAAAAAACTGTGTCTTATATCGCAGAATCAAGAACCGTCGATCGCGGTCCTGTGGTTTCCACACTAGCACACCATGTGTCAACATTTCGGTAATCACCACAACATCTCCGGCTTTCGGCGTTACATTGACGAGAGCTGGATGCAGTGGCGCATCAAGATTATCGGGTTCAGGAAAAAACAGGTGCTCAGGACGCTTAAACCCACTTTTATGGGATCCGGGTAGAACAATTAAACCGCCATCCCCCGGATAGACATCCGTGAAATAGAAGAAAACGACGATGTCGTTCGTGAAGATGCGATCATTTTTGACCTCATACCGTCGCGTCCAGCGGAAGCCTTCCCTTGCACAATGTAGCGGTGTCATCTCCTTGCGTTCATGCGTATTCACCACAAGCGACCCGCGATTGAAACGCGGTTTGTTGAAAGTCAACGCTTTGATGATGGGCCATGTCACAGGATGCAGTGTCAACGCTTCGAGCGATTTATCCGCTGAAAACCCGTTTGAAAAACCTTCACCGCCACTGCTAATTCCGGGCGGCAATTCATCTGGTGATGATTGGACAAGCCGTTCAATCGCTGTCTGTGCGTTGCTCAGTTCTTCCGGTGTGAGAACGTTCTCTAAATGCAGATAGCCGCGTAGGTCAAAGAGATATTTCTGCTTCGGTGTCATGCCTGTTCCTCAAGCGAGATACGGTTATTTTCTGTTGCTAAACATGATATAAAGGTTTGCTTTAAATATCAAGGTAATTTATAATGTTAACATGAAGCAATAGCGGGTGAAGGTGATTTAAAAGAGATTGAGTATGTCACGCAATTATAATATCAGGTGAACTTTCACTAAACAGGGGGATGTTATGTTTAAGCGAACAATCCGATCTATTAATAGTCTGTTGACGCTGAATTTGATACTCGTAGTTGGCTTGATAATGTTTCCTGATGCTGGACATACCGCACCAGAACCCGAAGTCTGGTTCTCCTTCAAAGGGAAAGACGCAAATGTTGCTGTAGATGCCAGCGGTAACGGAAATGATGGTGTGATTATGGGTGGTGCAAAGCGTGTGCCGAGTAAAGGAGGCGTTTATGGGATGGGGATCGAACTCGGTGATAACAAGGAACAGTTCATTGAATTCGATTACTTGATGCAGAACCCCGGTACGATCGGGTTCTGGTATAAGCCGTATTGGGACGGTACAGGCGAAGGCACCTATAGATTATTCGACGCGAGTACGGCTGCGCTCTCCTTCTCTATTGGCAAAGGCACTCGGGCTGGAGAACGTGAGAATGAATTCGTTTTCTTGATAGAGAGTGCGCTTGATATAGATGCACTGATGTCTGTCCCAGCACCTGATTTTGTTAAGAAAGATGTCTGGATGCACGTAGCGGTGACTTGGGATTTTGAGGATGAGGCTTTCCTCTACATTAATGGCGAGGCAGTCGCAACAAAAGCCGGAATCGGACCGTTCGCTGAATTCCATAAACCTCCAAGGATTGGTGGAAACAACATATTTAATTACAGAGTTGCTGCATCCGGTGCTAATGGCGTTATGGATGAATTTGCCATTTACAGTGAAGCTTTATCGGCGAAGGAGATCCAGACAGAGATGGATATCCGCGCTTTCAGCGTTGAACCTGAAGGCAAACTCGCTGTTACGTGGGGCCGGATAAAGAGCGAGTGATAGCAAGCTTCAAGTTACTGAGGGGTTTGTAGTATGCGATTCATCGCGCGTTTTGACGGTGTGCTAACGGGCAATAAATTGCCCTACTACAAACCGTAAGCATCTAAATTCACTCATAATCTCCCAATTCATTCCGCAGTTGTTTCAATTCCGCTTTCAATTCCACAACAACATCCGCATACGCCGGGTTTGCGTAAACATTCTGCATCTCGTGCGGATCCTTCTCTAAATCAAAGAGTTCCCATTCGGGTGGTGTTGAGCGGTCAATCGCGCCACCTGTCCCCAATGCCTCACCATAATAGTAGATGAGTTTATAGCGTTCCGTCCGCACGCCGTAATGCGCCGGGATATTGAAATGCGCGAGATGCATCCAATACCGGTAATACATGGAGGTCCGCCAATCCGTAGGCGTTTCGACAGCCAACGATGCCCGAAGACTGCGTCCCTGCATATCCTCTGGAATTGATATGTCAGCGTAGTCAAGTAGCGTGGGCGCGAAATCGACGTTTAAGGCAATCTGTTCGCTGATGCCGGATGCTGGAATTTCGCGTGAATATCGAACGAGCAGTGGGATGCGCATCGATGCCTCATACATGAACCGTTTATCGTACCAACCGTGATCGCCTAAAAAGAAACCGTGATCCGCCGAATAGATGACGACCGTGTCTTCCGCTAAACCCTCCACCTCCAGATAATCGAGCAGTCGTCCGACATTCTCATCAATGGCGTGCGCACAACGAAAGTAGTTCTGCATGTAGCACTGATAGTTCCAGCGTTTCAGCGCATCGCCTTCCAGATTTTTAGGAGTCGGCTCTGGTAGATGGTTTTTCCTTTGCATGATGTCCACCTTCGCGGTATTCATCGCAGCGGCAGCCGCTCGGTTTTTATAATCGTCGTTGAAGGTCGGCGGTTCAGGGATTTCGTCGGTATACAGGTGTAGATGCTTCGGATTCGGAAAAAATGGATCGTGCGTCGCCTTATAGGTCGTCATTAAGAAAAACGGCTGATCCGTTTCTCTGTTTTGCAGCCAACCCAGCGAACTGTCCGTCACGATGTCAGCAGAATACCCATCAAATCTTTTCCGTTCTCCCATCTCAATCATTACCGGGTCGATGTGTGCGCCTTGCACGGGGAACACATTCCAGTAATCAAAGCCGTGTGGGTCGCTGACACCGCCGTGTCCGAGGTGCCATTTTCCGACAATCGCTGTCTGGTATCCGTCAGCATGTAGCATTTGTGCGACCGTCTGTTCCCGTGTGTGATCAATTGTATCTGCCAGCGTCTTGATGCCGGTTTTATGGCTATATTTCCCTGTTAAGATAGAACCGCGTGCCGGTGTACAGATAGCGTTGGTGCAGAAGCAGTTATTGAAGCGCATCCCACCATTGCCAATTCGGTCAATGTTCGGCGTCCGATTCATTTCACTGCCGTAGCAGCTGATCGCCGGTGCGGCGTGGTCATCTGATACAATGAGGAGGATATTCGGTTTATGTGTCGTTGGCATCGCTTACTCCTGTTGCTCCCGATATTTTTAAAGATATGAAATGACGGTATTTCGGTTAAACCTCCGCATATTTTAGCATAGGTCGCCCTATAATACAAATCAGTGTGCCAATAGCCCCCAAAAGATTGCTTGACAAAATTAGCGAAACCCTGTTTAATAATAGAGGCGGAAACAGATAACCGTAGTGCCGTTTTTTCGGCAAATTTTAGCATTTACTCCATTTACAAAGGAAACGATTAGATGAAAATAGAACAACGGCTTGAAGAATTAGGTGTAGAATTACCGGAACCCGCAGTTCCCGTAGCGAATTACGTCACAACCGTCCAAACCGGTAACCTCATATTTACTTCTGGACACGGACCCGGAACTGGCGAAGGTCCAATCTATCAGAGTCAACTCGGCACCGATGCGACAATCGAAGAAGGCTATGCCTCGGCGCGTCAGGTGGCGATCGGGCTGTTAAGTACCCTCAAACATGCACTCGGTGATTTGGACAGAGTGAAGCGTGTCGTTAAAGTGGTTGGGTTCGTCAATTCAGCCCCTGACTTTACGGATCAGCCCGCGGTCGTTAACGGTGCCTCCGATTTCTTCGTTGAGGTGTTCGGCGATAAAGGCAAACATGCTCGCTCCGCAGTAGGCATGGTACAATTGCCCGGCGGCATTCCGGTCGAAGTTGAAATGGTCGTCGAAATTGAGGATTAATCTCTTGAGGAAACTTAAGATCGGCATTATGCGTCACGAAAGCGCAGCCCGAAACGAAGTGGAGGGCGACTCGCGAGAGAATACCCCAAGCATGAAACCACGCTTATTACTCCGCAAGGAAAATTTAAAAAATGGCTGTTCAAATTGTTAAACCTCGGATACGCGGGTTCATCTGTACGAATGCACATCCGGTTGGGTGTCAGGCAAATATCCTGAACCAGATCGACGAGATTAAGGAGGGCATCCCGTACAAAGAGACAGGTCTGAATGCGCTTGTCATCGGTGCGTCAACCGGTTATGGACTCGCCTCTCGCATCGCCTTGACTTACGCTTACGGTGCGAAAACACTTGGACTTCTCTACGAACGTCCGCCTGATGGCAGACGCACCGCGTCAGCAGGCTACTATAACACCGCTGCTTTCCATCAACAGGCGGCAGCGGACGGGTTTCTTGCCGAAAGTCTCAACGGAGACGCATTTTCCGATGCGATGAAGACGGAAGCTATTGACCGACTCAAAACAGATTTCGGCAAAATAGATGTCCTCGTCTATAGCATCGCTGCACCCCGTCGAACACATCCGAATACGGGGGTCTCACACGAATCTGTCCTCAAACCGATCGGTGCACCCTATACAGGAAAGACAATTGACCTGAATCGGGAAATCATCGCCCCGGTAACGATTGACCCCGCAACTGAGCATGAGATCACGGATACCATCGCTGTGATGGGTGGCGAGGATTTGGAGATGTGGGTTGACGCATTGGCGGACGCGGAGTTGCTCGCGCCGGAGGTGACGGTCGTTGCCTATACCTATATCGGGAGTCCTTTAACCTGGTCCATTTACCGAGACGGAACGATCGGCAGAGCGAAAGACGATCTAAAAGCACGTGTAGACGCACTTGACCAAAGACTCTCGGATCAACTCGGCGGCAATGCCTATATTTCGGTGAACAAAGCCGTTGTTACGCAAGCCTCCGCAGCGATTCCTGTCGTACCCCTCTATATTAGCATCCTCTATGACATCATGGACGCGAAGGGGATCAATGAAGCACCGATTGGACAGATGCGACGACTTTTCTCAGAACATCTCGGACCGGGTTTACAACCGCAACTCGATAATGAACGCTATATCCGACTCGATGACCGCGAGCTACAATCTGAAGTAACCGACGCAGTGACCGAGCGTTGGGAACAAATTGACACCGACAATTTCCTCGAACTCTCCGATTACGCAGGCTATCGGCGACGCTTCCGAAACCTCTTCGGGTTTGAAGTTGAAGGTGTGGACTACGATGAAGCGGTAGAGACGGAATTAACATTTTAGGAATAGTGGCATAGAAATCAACAAACTTGAATGCGGAACATACGACCAAGAAGACTACAGGTCTACCGAACTTCAAGAGGACGAGAGCCTTTTACCGAGTGGCTTATATCCATTCACGATAGAAATACGCGAAACAGAATTGAAAGGCGACTTGACCGAATCAGATCTGGCAATTTTGGGGATTACCGTTCTGTTGGTGCTGGGGTGTTTGAATTGCGATTTTCTTTCGGCGCGGGGTATCGCATCTATTTTGGCGAAGTGGATGATACGATCGTTCTTCTGCTCTGTGGGGGAGACAAGTCATCGCAGGCACGAGATATTGAACGCGCAAAAGGGTATTGGTTGGAATATAAGGAGGCACAACAATGAGAGAGTATCGAACATGGGAAGAAATTCTAATGGAACGGTTTACTTCCGACTGGGAGGAGGCAATTGGTTATCTCGACGTGGCACTTGAGGAATACCAAGAGGATGGTGACACCCCTTTCTTTCTCTTGGGGCTCCAAAATGTTATAGAAGCACGGGGCGGGGTTTCGGAGGTCGCTAAGAAAATCGGCATTGCGCCACAATGCCTCTCGGACATGCTCTCAAGTGAAAAGGCACCGCGCCTGGATACGCTCAATACAATTCTTCAGGCACTTGGATGTCGGTTGTCAATTCAGCCGCTAAAGGATGCGGATTCCAGTGCAGACATGGATTACTCGGTCACACCAAGAGAAAGCACAGATCCACGCCCTGAAGCCACTACCGGAAGCAGTAATCTTCACTAACTGATATATCAGGATTTGCTATAGTTGAACACAAAAATTTCAGCAGATGTTTTGATGTATGTCTGCTGTTAAAAAATAAGGAGAAATTTATGGCACAACCAATTCAGGTTACGGTCTGGAATGAATTTAGGCACGAAAAAACGAACGATTTTATTCGCGGCATCTATCCAAAAGGCATCCATACCGCTATCGCCGACGGATTAAATAACGCTGACGGGTTTAACGTCCGGACAGCAACTTTAGATGAGCCCGAACACGGCTTAACCGCTGATGTGCTCTCAAGCACGGATGTTCTAATCTGGTGGGGACATGCCGCACACGGCGCAGTTGAAGACGCAATCGCTGACAAGGTCCGCGCCCGTGTCTTAGACGGCATGGGGCTCATCGTCCTGCACTCTGCACACTATTCCAAACCCTTTACGCGTTTGATGGGCACGTCCTGTAGCCTCAAATGGCGTGAAGCCGGTGAAAAAGAACGCCTTTGGGTGATTGAGCACGGACACCCGATCGTTGAAGGTTTGGGAGAATACATTGAAATCGAACATGCCGAGATGTATGGCGAACCGTTTGATGTTCCCGAACCGGACACACTCGTTTTTATTAGTTGGTTCCCCGGTGGTGAAGTCTTTCGGAGTGGATGCTGCTATTATCGGGGCAGAGGCAAAATCTTCTATTTTCGTCCGGGTCACGAGACATATCCGATCTATTACGATGAGAACGTTCGACATGTGATTGCGAATGCTACACGTTGGGCAGCCCTCGGCAACGCACCGACCCCTGTCTTCGGGAATGCGAAGCCTCTGGAACCCTTAGAATAGGATATGTAGCATTGAGCGGACTTCCTTGAGTCCGCTCAATGTTGTTAAGGAACCTGTTATGCAGACAGAAGAAAACCAAAATACTGAACCTGTTGACATTCCACCCGTCACCGGTCCGTTTGCTGAACCGTGGTCGCTTAAGAAAATTATCGGGCTCGCTGCGGTGTTTGGTCCCGCTGCAATCGTCGCTTCAGTAAGCATCGGTGCTGGTGAAACGATCGTTGTCGTCCGTGCAGGTGCATGGGCGGAATATAACCTGCTCTGGCTTGTGCTGCTCAGTTGCGTTGTGAAAGGCGTTTTCGTTACCTATCTACTCGGTCGTTATACAGCAGTTAGTGGTGAATATATCGGAAATCGGCTGGCGAAGCTGCCTGGACCGCGAGGCTGGCTCCTCATAGCGATTGTCATCTTTGAGATGATAGGCGCGCCTTTAGCGTGGGTGCCGATCGCCAAACCTTGCGGTGCGCTCCTCCATTTTCTGTTTAGAGACGCGCTGTCTTCAGGTATCGCGCAACCGGTTTGGGAAAACCTAATCACATCCTGTTTTATCACAATGGCGCTCCTGTTCGGTTTGCGCATCTCTTTTGAAAGACTGGAAAAACAGCAGCTTATTATTTGTGCGATCCTCGTTGTCGGAACGATCATCGGCACGTTGATGGTGCGTCCCGACTTCGGCAAAGCATTGGTTGGGAGCCTCCGTTTTGGGCATCTGCCTGAGTTTCCCGAATGGGCACCGGAGAACGCTGTTAAGAACCCGTTATTGACCGTGGCGACAGCGTTCGGTTACGTCGGTGGGTCCGTCATGGGATACGTCGTCTACGCAAATTGGGTGAGCATTCATCGCTGGGGCATGACATCCCATAATAACATTGAATCCATCCGCCAGCGTGCCGCGAACAGTGATAGGATTGATTATCTCCCTGAACACCCTGAGCAGGTCAGCCAACTCCGAAAAATCCTTGCTCCACTCCGATGGGATATCGGCATGGGCGCGATCGTACTCTTCATCGTGACAGGCGCGTTCATGATCTCAGGTGCCGCGGTCCTGTATGGGATGGAAAGCACTTTTGAGGGATGGAGCCTCCTTACCGATCAGGCAAACGTCTGGGAAAATATCCACGCATCGCTTGTATGGGTCTACTATATCTGTATCATCGTTGCGCTGTGGGGAACACTACAAGCACTTCCAGAAATCTACGCACGCGTGATGCAAGAGTTCTTTCAAGCCGTTTGGCCTCACCGTGAATGGAGTTACGATACACTCCGCAGATGGATATGTCTCTATATCTTCCTTACAACGATGGTGCTGATTTGGTTGAACATTCCGTTCGACATCTTAACAGAGATCGCTGGCTTTATTCTTGCGAATTTCTCAATTGCATTGATGATGCTCGCTGCGTTGTATCTGAACGCGAAACTGCCACCGGTATACCGGACACGTCCGTTTATGTTTGTCGGTGCCTTAATTTCCGCCGCTGTCCTCGTTACGTTTGCAGGGATTAGCGGCTGGGGATTGTTCGTCAAACTTTTCGTCGGCAATTAAAGTTGACACCTTTGACCTAAGCACGTAGAATACCGTCAATAACTCTGAATCTTCAAAAGGAGATGAAACCATGGCAGATATGAAGGATCAACTTGCGAAACTGCAACAGGAAGGTTTCGTTTTAATAGAGGGCGCGTTGTCGCCAGAAGAGACGGAACGTATCCGTCAGCGCGTTAATTATGCACGCGAGCAGGGTTGGGAGGAAGGGTTAAACGCTGTTGGAAATATGTGGTTTGATACCCTGCTCGATCGAGAACCCGATACATATCAACCGCTCGTCGGACATCCGAGTGTCCGACCGTACCTTGAAGGATTGATGGGCAAACAGTGCCAACTCCGAAGTCTACGCGCACACATCAATCCAGGACCCTATCTGCAAGAGTGGCACATGGATTTTTACGGCTACTGGCAGGAGAAACGGTATGTCGAGGAACATCCGTTTGCTATGGCACCCGTCGGGATTAACACAACGTTCTATTTTCAGGACAACGATCCCGGTGAGGGACACCTCAAATTTATCAAAGGCGGCCATTTGACAGAACCGCCGCACCTCTATCCCTTGGATCGTCCGAAATTCGAGGAATGGTGTGAAGCACAAGAACACGTTATCCTATATCCGAAAGCAGGCGATTGTGTCGTGTTTATCAATCACATCCCGCATCAAGGTGCGAAAGAACGCGACGATATGGAACGGAGCAACGTTGTCTGCCACTATCAGGTAACCCCGATGTACGAAGGTGTTTGGCACGTCTCTCGTCCGCGTGGCTATCAAGGCACGTTCCCGTTTGCTTAAAGATGTCGTAGTTTTGTCTCTTAGCATTGGATATTGGCATAGTTCTGATTGAAGTTTTGGTGGGTAACCCGACCTGTCCGTGTAGCCGCTATTTGCTATCACAACCTTCATCGCCAGAGATTACCAACTTAAATTCTTGACGCGAGTTTGATGTAGGAAAGAAAACTTTTTAGAAATTGATTTTGGTTAACCTTATTATACCAAATCGATCTTTCTTTTTTATCAAACTCGCGTTAATAATATTTACTCTTAGGAGATAATTTGTGAAGAAATTGTTAAAAAAACACCTCTTTTTTTCTACTCTCGTTGTTCTCATAGGCTTAGGATTTACAACGATAAGTTATGGCGAAACCGTTGTCTCTGTAACCCCCGGGCGAGTTTTATCCCCAACAGCCGGGGAACAGTTGGATCTTAATATTCAGATAACAGGAGGCAAAGACGTTGCTGGCTACAGATTGACCCTTCACTTTGACCCAACTGCGCTCCGCTATATTGATAGCACAAATGCAGATTACCTCCCTGCAGGGACGTTCGCTTCCTCAACGATAACTTCCGCGAACAGTGTCCACTTGGCAGCAGCTTCTCCGACAGGTGTTGCTCCAATAGAAGACGGAACGCTTGCAACAGTGAAGTTTGAGGTCGTGGAGGTAAAATCTTCTGCCATTACCTTAATAGATATGACACTCTTCGATAGTGCTGCAATGCCGTTGTCCGTGATACCTGTATATGGCAGAATTGTCGCAACGCCGTTACTCTTAGCGGATGTCAACCAAGATGGAACGGTGAATATTTTAGATCTAACGCTCGTAGCGGACAGCCTTGGTACGTCCGCTGCAGCCAACTGGCACGCCGATGTTAATGGAGATAGAAACATTAGTATTTTAGACTTGTTGTTTGTCTCGCAATACTTCGGTGAGGTCGTACCACTTCCTGAGCCTATTGTTCCGCCAACTCCTGAGACTGAACCCGGTCTGGTCTTTCCTACAACTACTGCGACCTCTGCCGAGCCAATCCCCGAGGCCGCCGCCGAAGCAATCCCCGTTGCCCCTGTTCCACCACCTATATCTAACATTGTTCCGGAAAGCGTAGGACAGGTTAAATTGAATCCGCCGAACAGTGCTGCTTTTGACGATGTTTTCTTTCAAGCACATGGTACGAATCCATTTATTGATACGGAAGATGATGCTTTTTCGACGTTTGGTATGGATGTGGATACAGCGTCCTACGCAATCACGCGCCGTTACCTCCGAGATGGGTTCCTGCCGCCCCGGGAGGCAGTGCGTGTTGAAGAATTTGTCAACGCGTTTGATTACAATTATACACCTTCCTCTGATGCCACGTTTGCTATCCATCTTGAAGGTACGCCCTCCAAATTTGGTGAGGGAAAACGGCTGCAGTTATTGCGAATTGGCATCCAAGGTCGCATCGTCCCAGATAAAGAGCGGAAAGACGCGAAACTGACATTTGTAATAGATGTCTCTGGCTCAATGAATAGGGAAAACCGGTTGGAATTGGTGAAAAAGACGTTGACGCTTCTTGTCGACCACTTACGTCCAAGTGACGAGATAGGCATCGTCATTTATGGCTCTACCGCTAAAGTCTTGCTGCCACATACGCGGAATGTAAATCGTGAGCACATCTTAGCAGCAATCCATTCGCTTGCCCCCGGCGGTGCAACCAATGCAGAGGCAGGGCTGCGGATAGGATACCAACTCGCCCTCCAGAATTTCCACCCGGATTACATCAACCGTGTGATCCTGTGTTCGGATGGTGTCGCAAATGTGGGACAAACGGGACCAGATGCCATTCTGGCAGAAATCGGGACCTATGTTAAGGAAGGCGTTCTGTTAACGACAGTTGGATTCGGCATGGGTAACTACAACGACATTCTCATGGAACAACTCGCGGACAAGGGCAACGGAAGTTACGCGTATGTAGATACGCTTACTGAAGCGAAACGTATCTTTGTGGAGAACTTGACTGGTACACTGCAAATCATCGCCAAAGAT
>JAJDTJ010000092.1 GCA_022827225.1 Candidatus Poribacteria bacterium
AGTGCTTCCGACCAATGGGAGTGCTGATGGAAGTTATACGGTCGTCATTACACCGAAAGACAAAGCCGGTAGGCAAGGCGATGTTACTTATCGTCAATTCGTTTACGATACACAAGAGCCACGCATTACCGCTTCTACACCGGTGTCATTAATTCAACCGCCTAACTATATCGGCGGCACCCTTAACCAATTTCAGTTTACTGTTGAAGATATAGGACCTGCGGGTTTAGCGTTAGACGAACAGACGATAGAGCTCTTTGATGCTCAAGGTGCGTCCGTCGGTGCCATATCCACGTATGATGACCTAAACAGCCAGTTGTATCTCACGCTCAATGCTCCGTTTGCGCAGGACGGTAGCGCGGATGGTGAATACGTCGTTAAGGTCTCGCTTGTTGACCAATCAGGAAATAAGATGGCATCGGAACAGCGTTTTGTTTACGATTCTCAGGTGCCTCATGTTTCCTCGGTCTCGGTAAATACTGAATCGGCGCTGGAACTTGTTCCACAACAGATCGCCGAAATCGAAGAATCGATTAGCAGTATCACGGTTCACTTTGAGGAAGCGACCGGCGTTGATTTCGCCAATACCGTCGTCAGTTTGCTCGATCCCAACGGACAACCGGTTCCAATCAATGTCTCAGTTGATGGACTGACGCAACTAACTGCTCGTTTTGTTGCGCTCACACAGACGGGTTTGTATACACTGTCTGTGACACCGCAAGACATAGCAGGCAATATCGCTCAAGGTGCTGTGCAATACGCGTTTCGCCTCGATTTCGTCTTGCCGAGCGTCAGCAGCGTCGAATTAGGTGGTCAGATTGCGGATGTCGTTTTCCTCAACGATAGTAATTTCACGATAGTCGCCAATTTGTTGGACGGTACGGGTGCTGGACTGGCTTTAGGCGATGAGGGTTCAAGCATAGTCGTGACGGGTCCTTCAGGTGTCGTTGTTCCGGGTCAGACGCGGTCGATTGAAACGAACCAGTTGGTATGGCAGCCGATATCTCTGCCAACCGATGGGAGTGCTGATGGTCGATATACTGTGGCAATCACACCGGTTGATAGAGCCGGTAGACAAGGCGATGTCGTTCATCGGGAGTTTATCTATGATACCGAGGTTCCTCGGATAACCGCATCTGCTCCGCTCATGTTGAGTCAGCCTATCTCATATATTAGGGATGGTTTAGGCCAGTTTTCGTTTACCGTTGTAGATGTGGGACCGGCGGACCTGCTCCTGGAATCGCAAACAATTGCATTGATAGACAGTGTAGGCGGCACCGTCCCCGCAACGTTGACGTTTGACGAATTAACAAACCAATTCTATTTAACGTTGACAACTCCGTTTGCTCGGGATGGCAGTGTTGATGGGGCGTATACGATGCAGTTATCTCTCGTTGACAGAGCCGGGAATATGCTAAATGTCGAGCACACCTTGGTATACGATTCTCAAACACCCCAGCTCGCTTTAGTGACGGCGAATACGGAGACACCCCTTGAACTTATCGCACAAGATACCGTCGAGATTTCGGAACCCATCAGCAGCATTACCATGCACTTTGAGGAGGCAACGCGTGTTGATTTCGCCAATACCCTCGTTACGCTCGTAAGTTCTGGTATCTCTGCAACGACTGGGAATCCTGAAATTGTAGGTATTCCGATCACATTGCAAGATGATGGCATATCTCAGATGACTGTCAGATTCTCGGAATTGAACCAACTCGACACATATGTACTCTCTGTTACACCGCAAGATATCGCAGGGAATGTTGCCCCTGCACCTATCAATTACACTTTCATTCTGGATATACCATTACCGATTGTCAGTTCTGTCATTATAGGGGATATAGAGACGGCAGCCGGCGGCGATGTTGTTTACATCAATGCAGGTAACAGGATTATAGGCGCAGTACTTGAAGATCCGACAGAGACAGGATTAGACCTCAGTAGCGATGGTTCCGATATTACCGTCGCAGACGCGAATAACACAATCGTTCCCGGAATAACAGGTTCTAATGGGGTAGACCTACTTATATGGGAACCAATAACACTCACAACTGATGGCACAACAGATGGGCGATACAGTGTATATGTTACCCCTGTTGACAAAGCAGGCCGTGAGGGGAACACCGTTTATCGGGAGTTTATCTATGATACGCAGGAACCAGAGATAATCGCTGCGGATCCAATTGATCTGAGTCAACCCGTCTCTTATATCAGTGAGAGTTTAACGCAGTTCTACTTAACTGTTACAGATATCGGTCCCGCGGATCTCGTGCTATCGGATCAAAGTGTTAGCCTGCGCGACACAAATGGGAATTTAGTCCCAGCACGGCTCACCAACGATACCGAAAATCAACTCTTTCTCACACTTGACCAACCTTTACCACGCGACGGTAGTATGGATGGCGAATATACCATCGTTGTCGCATTAGCAGATAAAGCCGGGAACGCCCTAAATATTGAACATTCGATTGTCTATGACACGCAGGCACCGACCCTCCTTAGCACAACACCTGCTGATGGGGCACACCTCACTGAAGATATTACACAGATACAGGTAACGCTCAATGATGAAGGCGGGAGCGGTATTGACTGGTCAAGGACAACGATCACATTGGTTAACCCGAGTGGACAGCAGATAACTGGTGAACTTGTTAGTAACGGGACAACAACGTTGACGCTTACCACGAATCAACTCGTCGAGGACGGACGCTATGTCGTCGGTGTTCAGGCTGCTGACCGGGCAGGGAACGGTGGTGTAACCGCGTTTCAACGGAGTTTCGTGCTTTCAAGAAGTTTACCTGTCATCATTTCTACAGAACCGAGGACTGCACCAGCGGATGAGGCGTTTACGAATGAAGAAATTGAACAGATAGAGGTGAACCTCGAAACCGATGATGCGAATCATCTCTCAACGCTTCGGCTCCTAAATCCGGAAAACCAAGTCATTGCAGGTCAGCAAGAACGAGCAAGTGGTAGGCTAATGTATAATCTCGTACGTCCGCTGGCAACTGATGGTTCCGAAGACGGGGTCTATACCATTGAGTTTACACCCATCAGTGCTTCCGGTCGGAGCGGCGAAATTCAGCGATTGACGTTCACCTATGACACACAAGCACCAGAAATTGAGAACGATGAGGCAATTCAATTCGTCGTCGCTGCACCCGCCGGTAATAATTCCTTGACCGAGATTCGCGTCACGCTCACCGACGACACATCTGGAATTGATTGGAAAAATCTTGATGAGAAGTGGATAACTTTTGAACGGTTATCCCCGAACCCCGTTAAAGTGTCAGGACGTGTTTCTGACGATGAGCAAAGCACACTCGCTTTCCAGCTAACAGTTCCACTGGCAGACAACGGTTCCGCAGACGGTGAGTACCGGATTACCGTTAATCCGGTAGACCGTGCTGGGAATGATGATGAACCCTATGAAAGAGTCTTCGTCTACGATACCAGTCCGCCAATGATTGATGTGAACGCACTCCTCCTCAATGAGGCACCACTGCTTGTTGATGTCAATGCCGAGAACTATCCGACAGCACTCTCCACGACAGGTGGAGTGGTTATACAAGCCAGCATCTTTGATACAGGTTTAGGGGTCAATCTCGCACAATCGCAAATTACGCTCCGAGGACCGGATGGATCCGAAGTTCCTGGGAACACGCAGCAAAACGGTGTGGACACAATCGTGTTCAAATCCGCTGGATTGGCGATGCAAGGACACTATCAGGTTACGGTTACCAGTGTCGGCAACGATTCCGAACACCTCGGATTTACACCGACCGATTCTATCACAACGCAATTTCTCTATGAAACGAGTGAACCCACCGCCGCTGTAACCAGTGACGGAGGAGAAACCGAGCTAACGGATGAGCCGATCCGTTTTGAAGGCACAGCCTCGGACCCCGAAGGAACACAGCGAATCGGTGAGGGACAGATCACTGTTCCGCCGTCTGGAATCTGGCTCGTCGAGATTGTAGGTACCGGCCCGGATGGTCAACCGATTGACCCGGTCCCCGCAGTTGACGATAGTGGGGCACAAGAGGAACCGTGGAGCCGTTGGTCGCTTGATTTCCTTCCCTCGCGATCCGGTGAGTACGAATTAGATGTCCGTGTTACCGATAACGCCGGAAATTACGCCGTTTATGACATCGGGACATACACGATGTCCGTGTCGCTCACCTTCCGTGGTTCGACGTTTGGATGGCCAAATCCGCTCCGGCTTTCAAATCGAGATGTCGCATTCTTCTCCTATGATGTCAACGTACCCCTCGGGGAGACGATCGACCTCACCTTGAGCATCTACGATTGGAGTGGAGACATGGTCCGAACAGAAACCTATTCCAATGTTGTGTCCGGGCAGCGGAACGATCAATTGGTTAAATGGAATTTGGAGAATCAAGCCGGCACACCTGTGGCAAGAGGGCTCTACATCTTCCGGTTAGAAGCTGTCAATGCAGCAGGAAATAGCGCGAATGCTGTCGGTAAGGTACTGGTCGTTGACTAAACACACGATGCAATATTTAAAAAAAGATATGTATGCCCTAAGAGATACCAAATAGTTAGGATAAGGAGAACTCATGATGCTGAAAAGGGAAGCCGTTCTAATCGCAATGGCACTTCTCATAATAGCCGCAGCGGCTCAAAGTACACACGCAGCTGATATCCACGATGGCGCAGGAACAACGGGTGCCGCATTCCTCAAAATTGAAGGCGGCAGCCGACCCGCTGGATTGGGCGGCGCATTCGCCGGACTTGCCAACGACATCAATACCATCTTTTGGAATCCAGCAGGGTTAACCGCTGTCCACGACCGGGAATTAACGGCGATGCAACACTTTTCGTTCGCCGAAATTAACAACCAAACCATCGGATACGCACAGCGCTTAGAACGGCTCGTCTGGGGCGCCAGTTTCCTCGGAAGCTTCACAGAGATTGAACGCCGACAGGGACCCACAGAAAACCCAGATAGCACCGTAACCGTCGGCGGGTTCGCTACCGGCTTATCTCTCGCTTATCCACTCAGCACAGCTCTGTCCGTCGGCGCAACAGCGAAGATAATCTCAGAGCAATTGGACATTCAGAATGCCTACGGTGTCGCAGCGGATGTCGGAGTCATCTTGCAACTACTTGATAATCATCTCGGAATCGGGGTGGCTGTTCAGAATGCAGGAATTTTAGGCGGCGGCGAAAATTTACCGATGGCACTCCGTGCCGGTCTGGCTTACAGAACGTGGAAAGAAGTCGCTGTAGAGACTGAGGAAATGATGCCGGCACAAGAGGTGTGGGCATTGGTCGCAGACGCACATCTCCCGCTCCTTGACGCGCATCCAAGCTTTCACCTCGGTGTAGAGCGGTGGTTTTACGATAGCGTCGCTGCACGGATCGGTTACCGCATCGGTATGAACGAGAACCCGAGCGACGGTTTATCACTCGGCATCGGTGTACGCCGCAGCGGTGAGGACGCATTGGCGAATATCGACTTCCAATTTGATTACGCTTTTGTACCAGACGCTTATCTCGGTAATGCACATCGCGTCTCGTTTATTACGCGCTTTTAGGTAGATAGCCATCAGCCATCAGCCATCAGTAAAAGAGGTTTCTGATTAACAGAAGGTTGCCCGCTTTGCTGTCTGCTGTTTGCTAACTGCTGATGGCTGACCGCTACTAAACACTCGCCTCAAGCATCCGTTCGATCGGTGTACGGGCCTTGTCAATAATCTCAGAACTCAGCGTAACCTCAAATTCACTGAGATCGTCGTTCTGGTCAATCGCTTCGAGGATATTGGCAATCTTATTCAAATTCACCCGTGCCATGTGTGAGCATCGGACTGAGCAGGCTGTCCAGAATTGGACTTCTGGGAACTCTTGGGCGAGGTTAGAGGTTAATTCGCATTCCGAAGCGACGAAAGCGCGTTCGAGCGCGTTGGCTGCGACACGTTCCGCAATATCCTTCATAATCTGGCTGGTGCTACCGTAAAAATCTGCCTCTTTTAAAACATCCGGACGGCATTCCCAGTGGGCATAGAGTTTACGGTGCGCGTGCCCCTTCGGAATTTCAAAGGATTCACGGATCGCGAGGAGATCATCGAGTGTAAATTTTTCGTGAACTTCACAGACCGCACCGCGCGCCGTATTGTCTTTGCCGGGATAGACGATATTTTTCTCTTCTCTCAATTCTTCTTCCAAATTTTGTGCGAAAAAAATATCCGGGACAAAGATCACGGTATCACCCGGCATCGATTTCGCGATGTGTGCCGCATTGGCTGACGTACAGCAGATATCCGATTCCGCCTTCGCATCGGCGTAACTATTGATATAGATCATCACCGGCGCACCCGGATACAGGGATTTCAACTCCCTTACATCCTCGGCACCGAAGTTATCCGCTAATGAGCAACCCGCTGACTTGTCAGCAACTAACACCGTTTTGCTCGGATTCAGGATCTTTGCTGTTTCCGCCATAAAGGGGACACCGTTAAAAATAAGATACGGTGCCTCTGTGTTTGCAGCGTACATGCTCAAACCGAGTGAATCGCCTTGTTCTTCTTTGTCCGACAAGCCGAAGACAAGCGGCTCCATGTAGTTGTGACCAAGCATCACAACGTTGTGTTTCTGTTTCAGGGTCCGTATTTTGTGAATGGTCTTCGCGTGCGCTTCTATGTCAAGAAACGTTAAACTCGGGTGGTGGCGGTTGTACAATTCCTGTTTAACGTCCTCAATGCTGAGGTCCGTCGTACAGTTTGGGACATCTGTCGCGTGCGGAGTTTCTCCGTTAGACTGCATGCTGATCACGCTCCAAGTCAATCGCTAATAGAAGCGATTTTTTTTATCAGTTCTATTAGGATACACTTAAAACGATTTCTTTGTCAAGTTCTAATATACCGAAATACTACATAAATGCAAAATTTTTGTCAAATTCTCTGTGAAAAAATAAAAAAAATATCAGTTTTTGTGCTTATTTTTTCTCTTATATACGGATTGCCCCCCGCTGCGGAGGGTATTTCGGCAAAATTAAGAGGGAAAATCGCCTTGGGGGTAGTCCTGTCCGGAATCGCATACACGACGCACACGCTTATGAAGCGCGATAGACAGACAGTAGCGGAATTAAGACACCACCTCGGGGTTCCTGAACGGGTCGTTCAATTTGAGCGTGGATTTGATTTGTGGCGCATTGAGCATTATGCGGATCGGCACTATATCTTTCGCAATAACCGTGTCATACCGAAGCAGGGCCTTAAAGTTCCCTTTTCCGACTATAACCTCCGTCCAAATTCCCTGGAGCGACTTCGCTGGAAGGGTGGAAGCCGAAAAGAAAGGTTGGAAGGATGGAAGAAATGCTCTTCCAATCTTCCAGCCTTCCAATCTTCCAGTCTTTTGCCTGTTTTTATTCGTACATCCGTTTCAAGGAGCCCCAGGTGGTCGCAACTTTACCTTTTGGACTCACTGGAAGTCCCTCAACTTGTATCTTTCGATCTTCGTCGGTTGGCAATCGGACGTTCGCTTGATCCGCAACTGTGGCTTTCACATTAGTCGTCACGAAAATCGCATCTAACATGGTTGCATCTTCACGCACACCGATACGAAGCACCGTCTCACCCGCTTCCTTGAACTTCCATTCCCGGTCAAACGTGCCAGCGTTTAACCAGTGGTTAATACGGTCCCAGTGCCATGCAGCACCTCCGGCAACACTCCAGCGAAACTGTGTATTGTTAGTTGCTTGAGGATTTTCGTCTGGGTCTGCAGGTTGCCAAGTCACCCAAAATGAATCGCTATTGCCATCCCATGCGATGACGTGTCCCCAGAGGGCATAATCGCCTGCTTCCGGGATGTTAATAATAAATTCAGCGTAGCCTGCCCCGCCACCCCCTGTGGCGGGTTCCCCCTCCGCCCAAATGAATTTTCCATCAGAGGCGTTTTTATCCTCATCAATAATCATCGGGTCTACAATTTCGTCTGCCAACTCGGCTTCAAGCGCAATTTCGACTTCTGCGCTGAGTCCAACAATTCCGAATAAGAACACCGTTAGTATACCGAGCGTTAATATAGTTCCGAATTTCATTAAAATCCTCCTTTCTGCTTTTTATAGGACGCGGACAGTTTCGTCGAACTGCCCGCGGCAAATCAAATCAATTCCCTATCGTCCGGCTTTAAGGGCTGCCCACGTCGTGGCGAGTTTAGCTTGCGGTTCGACAGGCGTAATGGAATCTTCGGGAATCGGATCGCGAGGCCCCACTTCCGCCTCGTCTGCGGAAAGATTATCGGTAATGTAGATGACATCTAACATCGTCGCATCTTCTCGGACTCCGATACGCAGGGTCGTGTCTCCAGCTGCTGCTACCTCCCATTCCCGATCAAATGTGCCACCATTGAGCCAGTGGTTAATGCGATCCCAGTGCCAATCGCTACCGCCTGCAACACTCCAACGGAACTCTGTATTATTGGTCTCTTGTGGATTTTCATCCGAGTCCATAGGCATCCAATTGACCCAGAACGAGTCGCTATTGCCATCCCATGCGATGACTTTACCCCAGAGCGCATAAGTGCCAGGTTCAGGAATATGGATATTGAATGTCACCGAACCGGCACCGCCACCCCCCGTGGCGGGTTCCCCCTCCACCCAAACAAACTGTCCACCGGAGGCATTCGCATCGTCAGCAATGATCATCGGTTCTTCGATCATATCCGCCATTTCCGCCTCGATCGCTCGTTCGTAGCCGTAACTGATACCGCTTGTTAGTAGTAAACCGAAAATGAAAAGTGTACCTAAGACTAATGTCTTGAAACGCATCGTAAATCTCCTTTTTATGAATTTAGAACTTACGCATGATGCTCTTTTGTACCACAAACTTTCCAGTTTGGGTTTTCCACCAGAACGCTGTGTTTTCCGAGAAATCTCATCTAACAGAACAGGAAACCCCAGTCAAAATTGCGTAAGTCCTGGAATTGTCAGTTATTGGTTAAAGAGGCATCTGATCTATATCAGATACTTGCTTATGGGCTTCGGATGCTACCCCACAGTTGGATGTCTAAGCCGGACGGTTCTATCTGGAGTACGTCCGAATTGTTGTACCATTTCGGTTGTGCTGCCCAGGCACCGTTGTCAATCAATTCGCGGCGTTCACTGCCATCGGCACGCATGAGATGGACAACCCATCTGCCGTCCTTCTCAAATTGGAAAGCGATCGAGTTACCATCGGGTGCCCAGGCAGGGACAGCTTCATCTGTCGGTGTAGCTGTAAGGGCTTTCTTGTTTCCACCGTCTTCCGCGTCCATGATGTACAGGTCGAAGTCTGCCAGTTCTACCTCTCGGTGCATAGCAGAATAAACAATCCGTGTGCCATCAGGCGACCAAGCCGCATACGTATCCATCAACGGTTGATCTGTCAATCGTCGTTCAACTCGGCTATGGATGTTAACAACGTATATGTCCCAGTTGAGTTCCCGTTTTGAGTGGAAAACAAGCGCATTGCCATCAGGCGACCAAGCCGGTGCCTCATCTTCAAAACGGTTTTCAGTGAGATGTTCCACCTTACCGTTCGTGAGATGAAGCAAATAGATGTCGAAATGCCCGCCTCGGTTTGACGCAAACGCCAGACGCGTGCCATCAGGCGACCAAGCCGGGGCTTTATCCTTCGCAGGGTGATGCGTCAACCGCCGCTGATGCGTCCCATCAGACCGCATCACATAAATCTCGTGGTTCCCATCGCGGCGAGAAAAAAAGGCGATATGAGCACTGTCGGGTGACCATGTCGGATAGTAATCCGCTGCAGGATTGCGCGTTAAATTGATAGGCTGCTTTCCAGTCGTGTCTGTTAGGTAAATTTCCCAATCACCGCTCACATCCGAGGAGAACGCAATCGGCAGAGGTGGATGCTGACAAAAAGCACGACTGATTAAAACGGAAAACATCATCAAAAAACTACCATAACATACTAACAAAATTCGCATTTTTTGTCTATATTTTTTTAAGTTATTAAAATTTTCCGTCACGCACTTCAAAATGGGTCGGTTTATGTAGCGTTGGACCACCGAGCCGAACCCATTCTGCCACCCATTCAATCATCTGTCCTAAAGAGACGCGTGGGTACCCAAACAGTTGGTGGCATCGAGCGGCGTTGCTTAGCAGTGCCGTTGGTGCTTCTTCACTCTCAAAACGTGGCGATTTATTGAATATTTCACCGAAACGCAAAGCAAGATAGCGTATAGAGACAGTCTCCGGTCCGGTTACATTGAGAATTAACGGTGGACTTTGGCAATGCGTGAAAGCCTTTAACGCCACACCATTCGCATCGCCTTGCCATATCACGTTCACATTACCCATTTCGAGAGATACTGTTTCTTCGGTATAAACTTTTTCGGCGATGTCCAATAGGATTCCGTAGCGGAGGTCTATCGCGTAATTGAGTCGCAAGATTGCCATCGGTGTGCCAAATTGCGACGAAAAATGCGTACATATCCGTTCACGACTCAGACAGGATTGCGCATATTCACCGATCGGTGCAACAGGCGAACCCTCAGTTGCACCGCCATGAGAAACCGGGGTCAACGGATAGACATTCCCCGTCGAAAAGACAACCAGCCGAGAACCACGAAACTTTTCTGCGATACGGCCCGGCATATAACCGTTCATTGCCCACGTCAGACTTTCATTACCGGTTGAACCGAACTTCCGACCCGCCATCAGAATTACATTTTCAATTTCAGGTAAGTTTTGTAGGCTGTTTTCGGACAGGAGATCCGCAGTAATCGTTTCGATACCGGCTGCGTGCAAATCTTCTCGGACACGAGGGGTCGAAAATCGGGAGACACCTATCACCTTTTTAGCAATACCCGCCCGTTCAATGGCGCATTGCGCTTGTTTGGCGAGCGTCGGACCCATTTTCCCACCAACACCAAGGATAAGGATATCGCCTTTCAGCGCAGCGACTGCCTTTATCACTTCACTTGTTGGTTCAGACAGATAGGATTCTAATTGTGGTTCTGTGTGTATCATCGTAGCAAATTTGCGTCTCTATTTCAACACTAAAGCGTTAATCTCGCTCGGAATATCTTAGGAATTACGCATGCTGCTCTTTTGTACTATAGGAGACCGTTGGTCTCCTGTGGGACCAGACGATTGTGTTTTCCAAAAAATTTCATCTAACAAAACGAACTATAGTCAAAATTGCGTAAGTCCTGTATCTATTGCATCTTACGGCGATACGCTTTTTGCACAACGGAATCCGAGTGCACCGATACCCGCGTATGCCGGACTCGTCCCGTGCCGGTTTGAAGCACGCAACCACTCAGGTTCACTGTTCCAGCCGCCACCTCGGATGACACGGAAATCTACGATGTTCTCGAAATCGTTGACGATCTTTTCGACGTTATTCGCACCTGCCGTAGGATTTCGGCGTGGCGAGTTGGCATAGAAATCGGCTTCGTATCCGTCAAGACACCACTCCCACACGTTTCCAGCGATGTCGTGTACACCGTAGTCGTTCGCGGGGTACTCGCCGACAGGTGTGGTTATACCGATATTCTTGCCGTAGTTTGCTCGGTTGAAATTAATGCCGTTGCCCCACGGATACTGTTTTTTCTTTAACCCACCGCGTGCCGCTTTCTCCCATTCCGCTTCTGTCGGTAAACGTTTATCCATCCAAACCGCATAAGCCATCGCAGCGTACCAACTCACATAACGGACAGGGTGTTCGCGTTCGCCAAGCGGAAAATTATTTCCCTTCCAATCCTGGAGATAGTTGCCGTCGTGGAACTTTTCATCAATCTGTTCTTTCTGCCACGCCGGGTTTGCCAGAACGAAGTCCTTGAATTCGCCGTTCGTTACCTCATTTTCATCTATGTAAAACGCGTCAAGATGAACGGTATGCACCGGTTGTTCATCGGGATCAGCGTTTCCATTATTGCTGCCCATCTCAAACTCGCCTTCCGGGATGAGAACCATTCCATCTGGAATAATGGGTTCTGGTGCAGGCTCCGCTGCAGGCTCTGGTACAGGTTCAGGTGTTGGGGCAGTCTCAGTGCTTGGATCCGCAGCCACCAATTCTGTCGGGCTAACCTCGTCTGCTTCTTCACGCTGCCCACAACTCACGATATAAAGAACGGAAAAACATATAAGTGCTAAACTGATTGATCTAAATAAAATTTTCATTACTTCCCACATTAATAAACCTCCAAGTATTTGTCGGTTTCCCACCGGCTGACGCTTAAGTGATAATCACGCCATTCCTCGCGTTTCACCTGAATGTAGTAGTCGGCGTACGTTGTACCGAGTGCGTTTTTGATCACTTCATCTTGCGCAAGCGCGTCTGTCGCTTCACTGAGTGTCGCAGGTAGAGAATTAATCCCGCGCCGTTGAAGTTCAGCTTCCGATACTTCATAGAGGTTGTCCTCGTTTTGTACGCCGGGATCGATTTGATTTTCGATGCCGGCGAGACCGGCTGCAAGGAGAACTGTCGCCGCAAGATAAGGGTTCGCCGCCCCGTCGCCCAAGCGGTTCTCGATACGTCCAGGGGCAGGAATCCGAATCATCTGTGTCCGATTGTTTGCACCGTAGGTAACATAAACCGGTGCCCACGATGAACCCGAACGCGGTGCCCTACGAACCAAACGTTTGTAACTATTCACGAGCGGATTTGTGACCGCTGTAACCGCATCGGCGTGTTTGAGAATACCGCCTGTGAACCAGTAAGCGAGTTGAGAAAGCCCGTTCTCGTTCGCCGCATCGAGAAACAGATTTGTCTGATTCTCCGCATCCCAGAGGCTCATGTGAAAGTGTGCACCGTTACCTGTTAGATTCGTGAACGGTTTTGGCATGAAAGTTGCTAGCAATCCGCGCTCTTCAGCAAGTGTCTTGACCATCCATTTGAAGAAAGTGTGTCGGTCAGCGGTCGTGAGCGCGTCCGAATACGTCCAATTCGCCTCAAACTGACACGTTCCATCTTCATGGTCATTGGCGTACGGTTCCCATCCTAATGCTTGCATGTATTTGATCAAAGTCGTCATCATATCAAGATTGCGATGCAACGCCCTTAGATCGTAGCACGGCTTGTCAAGAGTGTCGAGCTTGTCCCACGGCGCGTAGGCACCCGATTCGTCCTGTTTTAATAGCATAAATTCTGCCTCAATACCGACATTAAAAACGTAACCTTTCGCCTTCGCAGCCGCTAATTGCCGCCGCAGAATCGTTCTCGGACAGTAGTGCCACGATTTGCCTTCGACGGACATATCCCCTGCCACCCACGCGATATTATCCCGCCACGGCACGATTGTCAGCGAGTTAAAGTCAGGGATACTCGCCATCTCCGGATCGTGCGGATATTGACCGATCTCGCCTGCAGCAAAACCACCGAAACCGGCTCCCGCTTCTGCCATATCTTCAAGGTGTGTAGATGGAATAACCTTTGCTTTTGGGGCACCGCTCATCTCTACGAAAGAGCAGAGGAAAAACTCAATACCCCTCTCTTCTACTAAACGTTTGACCTGTTCGATGGTCATGAATGTTCTCCTAACACAGCTTTAATACGCTCCGCGGAGCGTGACGGTCGCGATGGTATGCGTGTAATTAAGGAAATCGAGGAACGGGTCCAGTTCGTTCGTCTTGTTTCGGGTGATCTGATAATCGGCGTTGAGTGTTAGATATTGATTGAATTCCCAATTCAGTTGGAGGTTGGCACCTATTTGATTATCGCTACGAATTGGGGCATCTTCCGTAATAATACCCATCTTGTTCAGAATCTGTCTGCCATCAAAGTCTATCCACACTCCGGAGAGCCGAAATCTGATCCACCGTCCCGTCTTGATTCTGTAAAAAGCATTCGCCGCGACCTCGCTACTAACGAATTTAAAGAAATCGACGTTGGAACGGTTCAGAAATAGGTTAACCTCTTGTTGAAACATGAGTTGTTCGGTTGCGACTTGTATCAGTTTTGCAGAACTGATATGTCGCAAATCGTTTCGGCGTTCATTATCCTCAAGTCCGGTCACACCTAAAATGAGGTTGTTTAAATTTGTCTCGTAGCTGCTGTGTTCTAACCCGTATTCCAGTTTACCGAGCATCTGTTTAAGGATTCCAAACTGCAAGCGCATGGTCATGTTATGGGTGTTGGAACCGATGAGTAGGAAGTCCTCTCTTCGCATTTCTTCATCGTCAAACCGATGTAGGCGAAAATTATATTCCAGTACACGTCCAAACCCGAAACCGAATTGCTGCGCCGTGTTATTATAGACATTTGAGGTTCGCAGGAGACGCTGCACCTGATATGAGGCGACAAGAGGCGGTAGACTCGCAGCTGGTCGGAAACTAAGTTCGGTTGATAAGGCATTATTGAACGCGTTGAACTCGCTGAGTTTTCCTTCAGCACCGGTATAGTTTTCGATTTGCGGGGTATATTGTAGTTTAAATCGGAGTTTATCAACAACCGGTAAATCGCCGCTCAGGTTCACACCGAATCGGTTAATCAAACCTGAAAGTTGCGGATCGTCCTGTCCAGCGAGACTACTGGTATACGGATCGACACTCAAACCGAGTTCAATATGATTGTTGAATGTATTAGAGATGTGAGCATTGACGGTCAACTCTGCGGGCTCCGTTTCGGACGTTTCGGCTTCTTTTTCAAAGAGGCTCTGTCCGAATTCGGTCTGCAGTTGCGCGCAGAGGGAACTCGCTCCCAGATGTATAAAGGTGAGGAGACATAATCCTAAAGAGAAAGCTGCTTTTTTCATTTTTTATCTATTGAGTGTTCGTTTTTAACCTTTTGGGAAGTCGGTACTGGATCCAGTTTGGGCGGTTTATGCTTGTTGATTGCGTAGGGGCCCGTCCCCGGTGCACAAAGCCGGATGAACCGCGGCATACCAGCAATACTCAGTTTATCCACAAGGGCTTCAAGTCCGAGTTTATGAAGATCTTCATCTGAGATTTTCTGGATACGTGCTGCCAGTGGTTTCCCATTTTTAGAAACGTAAGTTTTCAGTTTGGATATACGGTTTCGTTCGGCTTCTGCGTCCTTGCTTGCTTGGCGAATTTGTTCAATGAGAGTGTCCATGTCCGGCAAATTATCCAGCCATTTATGCCGTTCAATCGAGTAATCACCAGTGAGCGGTTGAATCTGCTTAAGGAACCGTGATACGCCAGCAACGCCAAGTTTACCTGCAAGTGCTTCGATTCCAAGTTGGTAGACCTCATTATCTGTCATTTTCAATACATCCATTTTCAGTTATCTCCTGATTGTAGCCATTCATAAGGGTTTTCGACTTGGACGTCCAATTTGGAACTGAGCCTTTTTGCACTTCTGAGGAGCCGGTCATCTGTTGTGAGGAAGACATCCGCATTGCCTCTTTCTGCACACGCAAGGTGCAAAGCATCTAATTGCTTGAACCCTAACTTTTCAAGCTCTCTACCCCTTGCTCTTTCTATTTCACTGATTGAGACATTTATATATGCATCAGCCATCTGATATTTCATTTCATTGCGTTGACTCATATCTTGGTTGTTGTCAACTTCAAACGTTAGAGCTCCGCTAACAATCCATGACCAATCACCTGTGCTGAAATTCTTGAGGATCATTTCAACAGCTTTTGTTTCGCGGCGAATCCTAATTGATATCTGATCATTAAACGGGCGGCTCAAACAGCAGGTATCAAGGTAAATTTTCCAGTTGTGAAGAAGTGTTTTCACGCAGTGTCCCTAATCTATTTTAGCAAAAGTAAAACTTGCGCTATTCAATCATTCCTGTTTGTGGGCTTGAGGCGGTCGCGTAGAGTTTCCGGGGGATGCGACCTGCTAAAAACGCTGCTCTACCGGCTTCAACCGCTTTTTTCATCGCCTCCGCCATCAGCACAGGACGATGCGCCTTCGCCACAGCTGTATTGAGCAAAACGCCATCACACCCCAACTCCATCGCTATCGCTGCGTCTGATGCTGTCCCGACGCCAGCATCTACAATGAGCGGCACCTCTACAAGATCGCGGATAATCTGAATGTTATAAGGGTTCCGGATGCCCATCCCCGACCCGATCGGGGCACCTAACGGCATCACCGCTGCACAACCGAGGTCCTCTAATTTTTTACAGGTAATCGGATCGTCATTACAATACGGTAGCACAGTGAAACCATCTTTCACAAGTGTTTCCGCCGCGCGGAGCAGCTGCTCCACATCCGGGAACAGCGTCTGATCATCACCGATGACTTCGAGTTTTATAAGCGATGTCTCAAGTGCTTCTCGGGCGAGATTCGCTGTTAGGATCGCGTCCTTTGCCGTGAAACACCCCGCGGTATTCGGCAAGATCGTCATACCGCGCTCATTTAGGAGCGCGAACAGGTTTTCGCCAGATGGATCCGTCCATTTCACACGACGCATTGACACCGTCGCGATTTCAGCACCGCTCGCGGCGATGGATTCTGTCATGATATGAAAATTCGGGTATCCCGCCGTCCCGATCAGCAGTCTTGATGTATAAATTTGGTCTGCGATTTTGAGTTCTGGCATTTTGGGTTTCTTTTTATTTTCCTTGAATCCAACGAACCTCTTGGCTTTGCATAGTATGGTGCCTACAAATCTATCCTTGAACTTTTCCAATTAGTATAGCAGATGACAAGCCTGTCTATCAAGTGCTTCCAGAAGGCTCAATTCACCTTACAACCCACTAACCGCCTTGGACAGCACGTATAATCTCTACATCGCTATTTTCACGGAGTTCCGTCTCCTGCCACGCCGCTTTCGGAATCACCTCCCGATCCACAGCGACAGCGATGCCTGCCTGTATCGGCTCCAGTTCTAAAGCGATAAGCAGATCGTAAACATTTATATTGAGGCGAACCTCTTTCTCTTCGCCGTTCACGTGTATCTTCATGTTTTTCATTGTCGTTACGGCACACGGCGTGTGCCTACTACCTTAAAAACCTGCCCAACTGGAACGGAGCGATTATCTCTGAAGTCTCACCGGTCAGAACCAGTTTGGCGATCTCGTAAGCCGTAATGGGTGTGAGTAAAATACCGTTGCGATAATGACCTGTCGCATATATCAGATTCTCAACAGGTGTTTTGCCGAGTATAGGAGCATTGTCTCTGCTGCCCGGACGTAAGCCAGTCCAAGTCTCCAGAATCGGCAATTCATAGATACCCGGCACCGCTTCCCACGCACCGCGAAGGAGTTCAAACACACCGCCTGCTGTTAAACGCGTGTCGAACCCCATCTCCTCACTCGTCGCGCCAACAATCAGTCTACCATCCGTTCTCGGCACCAGATACACCGATGTCGGATACCGTGCCCTGACAGTGCGGATAACCGAATTGATGGCGATGCCTCCCTCCATTTGCAGTGCCAGCATCTGTCCTTTCACAGGACGCACCGGTGGAACGATCGCCTCTGGAATCCCTTCAATCTGCGCCGACCAACATCCCGCTGAGAGGATAACAATGTCAGCGTTTTGGAAACCGTGCTGCGTCCGAACACCGATCGCGCTTCCGTTTTCAATGACGACGCTTTCAACGGTGCTATTTCCGTGTAATACCCCACCGTGTTTCTGATAGGCGTGCTGCAGTGCGGTTACCATAAGCCGATTATCAACTTGGTAATCGCTGGCACAGTGAATCGCTGCCGTCACGCGCGGCGAGAGTGCCGATTCAATATCACGCGCCTCCCGTCCCGTCAACCAGTTCACATCGAGTTGTAAATTCCGTTGTACCTCGTAAAGATGGCGGAGTTGGTGTGTATCGTCGGGTTCTAAACCGACGATAAGCGTGCCTTCCAACCGATAGCCGACGGACATCTCTGCGTCTGCCTCTAATTCGGTGACCCATTGCCAATAACGTTCTAAACTTTGACAACCGAGTTTGAGGAGCTCCGGTTCTTCGCTGTGTGCTTCAGCGAGGGGTGCAAGCATACCGGCGGCTGCCCAAGACGCAGCGCGCCCGGCTTCCGAACGATCATAGATCGTGACAGCAGCACCCGCTTTCGCAAGCTGCCAACCGATACCGAGTCCAATCACGCCCCCACCAATGATGATAATCTTCTTATGTATCATTAATTCAACGGAAAACAGTTATTCTTCTAAGACATTGACAAAACAATCTTTCGCTTCAACTGTTTTGGAAATCAACCCTTTTTCGTAAGCAAATTTCGCAAAAGCATCCCATTTTTCGATAGATTGGACTTGTGTGGTCGCGAATACATCCAGCGTATCCCGAAATGCCAATTCCTCTAATTCTTTATTCGCATCGGGATTCGCTCTGAAAAACAGTTGTAGGGCATCGTCCGGATTCTCTTTCGTCAACTGAATCGCTTCTTGAATTGCTGTCATCAGTCTCTTAGCAGTTTCTGGATGTTTTTCCAAATAAGCGTCATTCGTAATAATGACTAACTCATAATAGTCCGGGATACCGTGTTTCTCAAGTGCGAAATAACCTGCTTCTGCCCCTTCAAGTTTCAACAAGTTAATCTCGTAATTCCGAAACGGTCCGATCACTGCATCAATTTGACCGCTTAGCATGGGTGCCACGATATTTGTGCCTACGTTTATCAGTTCATAGTCATCTTCGGACAATCCTGCATTCGCCGCGATGGCATTAAACAGAAGCACATCCAACGGCGCGACTGTGTATCCGATTTTTTTCCCTTTGAAATCTGCTGGTGTTTTAATGCCGGTCTTCTTCAAAAAACTAATTGTGTTGAGTGGATGCTCCACGAGTAAACCGATGGATTTGACCGGCAAAACTTCTTCGCTCGCGCGCGCAATTGTCACGCTCTGTTGGTAACTCACAGCAAATGGATATTTCCCCGCTGCCACCAATTTGAGAGGCGCATCTGGATCGCCACCCCAGAGGAGTTCGACTGCCAACCCGTGTTTGGCAAAGAGCTTATTCTCTTGTGCAACATAAAGCGGCGCGTGATCTATGTTCGGTGCCCAGTCGAGAAGCAACGTAACTTTTTCCATTTCGGAAACTTTAACTTTTTCATGGCTGTCCGCGTTGCTGTCAATAGGTCCAGTTAAGAGTATACCACAACTGATGAGAAACATTAAGCAAATTGCTGTTTTCATGAGATTTTCCTTTCTAATTTCCTATAAATGTGAGTACGACTAATAATTCCCCTGATGTCGCCACGGCATTACATACCGTTCTAATAGGGTCATCAGTCCAAAGAGACTTAGACCTAAAAGTGTTAAACAGAAAATAGCAGCAAATACCAATGAAACTTGGAGCTGCCCATTCGCATACAACATCAGGTATCCGAGTCCGGCTTTTGCACCGACCCATTCGCCGATGACCGCTCCGATTGTGGAGATGGATATGCCGATCTTCGCACCTGAAAAAATAAAGGGCAGTGCCGACGGGATACGCACTTTCCAGAGTATCTGCCACCGAGTCGCTCGAAGAATCCGGAACAAGTTTACTGTATCTGGATCGGTAGACTTCAAACCATCTAATGTATTCAGCACAATCGCGAAAAATACGATCAGTGCCGCCATAATTACTTTTGAGGCGATCCCGAAACCGAACCACAGCACCAACAGCGGCGCAATAGCAAAAACCGGTACCGTTTGTGAACCGATGACATACGGATAGAACGCTCGCTCCAGCACCGGAAACTCAAACATCAACACGGCTAACGGGATACCGATGCTCACCGCAAGGACGAATCCGAGGAGCATCTCTTCTAAGGTTACAAGCGTATGTTTCAGCAATTGTTCGTGTTCCACAAATACAGTTACCACAATTTTTGAGGGCGGTGGCAGAATGTAACGCGGTATATTAAAGATATGCACGCTGGTTTCCCATATTCCCAATACTACGAATAGGATCGCTACAGGTGCGGCGAATTTACTGAGCATACGTCCTTGTTCCTTAAAGCAAAAAACCGTTTTCCGTTTTGGGTATAACCAAAAGGAAACGGTGCCCCGCCTCAGCGGAAGAGATTCGCAATTAGAAGTATAACGCCTAATTGCCATAATCTCTTAAGAACGGACCGACGTTCGTCGTCCTTCTTTATGTCTCCCTACGCTGGCATGACCCAGATCAGGTTCAATGGGTGTTTTCTCAGCTCTTCAGCTCTTAAAGCACGTAAGAGCACCCCACAATGTTTTACAAGAAATATTATACACGATTTCCAGTTTCTAATGCAAATAATTATTTTTCTGATATATCAACGTCCAAAAACTGTTGGGGTCTACAAACCGATAATCGGAAATCGGATACATTTTTAATCCCATTTTCAACCCTGTCTTGCATGCTGATTTCTTTTATGTTATACTATAAAAGGTGTAATACAAATTTTGACGTCTTAGGAATCCGACATGCGAATTATCCTTTACACAGGCAAGGGTGGAGTCGGCAAAACGACCATCGCTGCCGCCACCGGTATCAAACTTTCTGAACTCGGCTATAAAACAATCGTCATCTCGTTGGATGTTGCACATTCGCTCCGAGACGCTTTTGATAACCATGAAAAACTTGTCTATCAGAAAAAAGAGAAACAGATCCGAATCAGTGAGAACCTCTGGATACAGGAAATCAATGTGCAAGAAGCCATTGTTGAATACTGGGACGACGTTTACAACTACATCCGTTCGTTGCTGAACCGTTCCGGACTTGACAGTCTCGTTGCGGAGGAGATCGCGGTGTTCCCCGGGATGGAAGAAATTTGCGCCTTGCTCTATATCAACCAGTACGTCCGGAAAAAAAGCTACGATGTGATTATCCTCGACTGCGCACCTACCGGTGAGTCGCTACGGTTCGTAAGTATCCCGACGACGTTAGAGTGGTACATGAACCACATCTTCAAATTGGAGCGCGGGCTGGCAAAGGTCGCCGGGCCCGTAATCGAGAAGGTCAGCTCCGTGCCTATTCCCAGGGACAACTATTTCCAGAATATCCAAGACCTATTTGATAAACTCGAAGGGATTGACAACGTTCTGACAGACCCCGAAATTACGACTGTCCGGTTGGTAACCAACCCAGAGAAAATCGTAATCAAAGAGACGCAACGAGCGTTTATGTATTTTTGTCTATACGGACTCTGTATTGATGCCGTGATTATTAATCGGATTTTTCCTGATGGCGTTGATGCAGCATATTTTCAGGCTTGGAAACAGACGCAGCAACATTATATCAAAGAAGCGATGGACTACTTCTCGGACGTACCGATCTGGAAGGTGAACCTTTTCGCAGAAGAGATTGTCGGCGAATCCGGACTACACGCCTTAGCAGACGCACTCTATTCTGACATTGATCCAGCAGATCAGTTCGCTAAAGAGAGTCCGTATCAATTCCGAAAGACAGATGACACCTACCAATTGTCGATGCGTCTGCCGTTTCTGAGTAAGGAGGAGATCGGATTGACGAAACATGGTGATGAGTTGATTATCACAGTCGGAGGTTTCAAGCAGCACGTCGCATTACCGCGGACCCTCTCGAATAAAAAGACAGCTGGCGCAAAGTTAACCGGAGACCAACTCGTAATTAAGTTTGCTGCGGAGAGTCAGGAGTAAAAAAGGCGGAACTGGAGCGTGTATGCAAGTCAAAACGGATAGAGCGATTTACGTTGTAACAGGTACCACGCTTTTAACGTTTTTAATCGTAAACCGTGTGGGGACTATTGGGCTTCGCGATCCAGGCGTATTAATTTGGCTGCTCTATCCGAACGTATTAATTGCAGCCATTTTGTTTTTTTATTGTATCTTACAAGCGGATGAAGACGTATCCTTACTTTCAAGCAGTGCCATTTTTGGCGTAGCAGCGGTGCTGACGTACGTTCCGATGGACTGGTTTTTCTCACGGAAGATGCGCCTTATCTTTTATCTACGTTCAGATTTTTTCGCAAGTGTAACCACACCGATAGGAATCATCTTGAATTGGGTGGTGTTCGCGACGTTGGCGGCTTACTGTTATCAAAGGCTCGCGACGGTTTTCCAAACCCGTTTGGCTGATGCGACTGAGAACCCGAGGCTCGGTTTTATCGGGACTGCGACCTTGGCAGCCGCTCTTACCGGTATCGGTGCCGCGATTGGAAGTATCGTGATTTACGCCCTTGGGGCATCACATCTGTGGATCTGGAATGCCGCACAAGTGGATCATATCCCTCAGATTGCGTCTGTCCCGGTTTTTGTGCCGATCGCTTTTCTGATCGCGTTTCTGTTATGTCCGTACGTCTTCGGTGTAACCGGCAGTTTTCTCAGGGAGCAGCACACCGGTGTGGCGGGGATACGCTGCGGTATTTTTATCGGGGCACTTCAGTTTCTCGGTTTTCTAATGTTTTATGCCTGGAGATAACTTTAGTTTTTAATTACAACAAAAGAGGAAACCTCATTGCAAGAAAGAAAAATCGGGGGCATGCGAATTCGTTCGACAACGATTTTAGCCGTACGGCGTGACGGTCAAGTCGCTATTGGGGGCGACGGTCAAGTCACTTTAGGGGATACGGCGATCAAACATGGGGCGCGTAAAATTCGTAGGATCCATAACGATAAGGTCCTGATCGGTTTCGCCGGTTCCGCGTCGGATGCGATTACACTGTACGAAAATTTGGAAAAAAAATTGGAGCAGTATCGTGGAAACCTTCAGAAGTCGGCAGTGGAACTTGCCCGGGAGTGGCGCAGCGATAGGGTGCTTCGCCAAGTAGATGCCCTGATGATTGCTGCAGATGCCAACGATAGTTACCTTATTTCGGGGAGCGGTGATGTCATCGCACCCGACGATGACATTACCGCTATCGGTTCCGGTTCATCTATTGCCCTCGCAGCAGCGAAAGCCATGCTCAAATACTCAGATTTAACAGCACGCGAGATCGTTTCAGAAGCACTCCAACTTACAAGTGAAATTTGTATCTATACCAACGCGCGAATCGAAATTGATACCATAGACATATAGTCCGATGCAAAACGGATAGGTTTGATAATTTTCCGGGAGGTTTAACCTTGGAGAAATCTAATGCAATACATGAAAAAAGCACTTTAGCAGAGGCACTCACACCGCGGCAGATTGTTCAGGAATTGGATAAGTATATCATCGGACAGTTTGAGGCGAAACGGTGTGTCGCTATTGCCCTCCGCAACCGCGCACGGCGACAAATGTTAGGTGAAGATATGCAAGACGAGGTTTCACCTAAAAACATCATTATGATCGGTTCAACAGGGGTCGGCAAAACCGAAATCGCACGCAGACTCGCACGTCTCGTTGATGCACCATTTATTAAAGTAGAAGCCTCAAAGTATACCGAAATCGGGTACGTCGGGCGAGACGTTGAATCCATGATTCGTGATCTCACCGAAATTGCCATTGGGCGTGTTAAAGCCGAACAAGCCGAGGCAGTTGAAGAAAAGGCACGCGAATTCACCGAAGAACGGTTGCTGGATTGCATCTTTCCGATGCCACGATCGCTACAGCAACGTCCACGCTTGGAAAAAGAGGCAATTGACGAATCTGAGGAAGAGGATGAGAGCACAGCCCTCCAACTGCCTTTCGATCTCGGAATCGATGCTGAAGCCGAAGCCGAAGAAGACCGCGAGAGAGAACGAGAACGCTATCTCAAAACACGCGAAAAATTTAGGGAATGGCTGCGCGAAGGTAGACTCGAAGATAAACCTGTCGAGATCAGCGTCAAGCACCAGAGCGTACCCTTCGTTGAAATCTTCTCACCGAGCGGTATTGAGGAGATGGATATCAATTTCAAGGATATGTTTAGTAACATCCTCCCGAACCAGACGAAGAAACGACGCGTTCCTGTCTCCGAAGCACGGACGCTCCTGATGCAAGAAGAATCTGAGAAACTCATTGATATGGATGCCGTCATCAGCGAAGCCATCCGACGTGTTGAAGATTCCGGCATCGTCTTTTTAGATGAAATTGATAAGATCGCAGGTAGAGAATCGCGGCACGGACCCGATGTCTCACGCGAAGGCGTACAACGCGATATACTCCCGATCATTGAAGGTAGCACCATAACTTCAAAATACGGCGCTGTACGGACGCACCACATCCTCTTCATCGCCGCTGGCGCTTTCCATGTGTCAAGCCCGTCCGACCTCATCCCCGAGCTACAAGGGCGGTTCCCGATTCGCGTGGAACTGAAAAGTCTAAATAAAGAGGACTTTAAGTCTATCCTGACGGAACCTAAAAACGCGTTGGTGAAACAATACACCGAACTGCTCAAGACTGAAGGGATCGAGGCGACGATTACCGAGGACGCAATCGACGAAATTGCGGCACTCGCTTTCCAAGTTAATGAATCGGTCGAGGACATCGGCGCACGCCGCTTGCACACTATCATGGAGAAACTCTTTGAAAATCTCTTCTTTGAAGCACCAGACCTTGACAATCAAGAGGTCACGATTGATGCAGATTACGTCAAATCGGAATTGGATGAAATCGTCAAAGACCAAGATTTGAGCAGATATATCCTCTAAGTTGACTGTCGCGGTGGTGTTTCCATTAATGCTCACAGCGCGCGATCGGCAACGAAAACGCTAAACTTTATTTCGGAACCCGCTTGCCATGAAGTTTAAGAAAATATTTCGGTAATTGATGGACAATAAATGGTTTCCCTACTACAAACAGACAGGTTTGTAGTAGGGCGATTCATCGCACGTTCTAACGTTACCGAATTAAAAAATTAATCTTCATCCGAAAAGGCAAGCGGAAGGGAAACTCACCGTGCGAAATTTACAAGTTTTCGTCCTTCTCGCCTTGTTTTATCTCTCCTTTTTAACGAGTCCGTTTGCCCAGGATAGGACACCGCGGCGTTTGCCGGAGGGCACACCCTTCGGCACAACAGCAATCAATGCCACAGTTTTCTCAGATGATGGCACACGGCTCGCTGTCGCAACTACAAACGGTATCGCAGTGTCCGATACCTATACCGGCAAAGAACTGGTGATGCTTCCTGCATCGATGGATACTGTAACCACGTTGGCGTTCTCACCCGATAACCAAAGACTTGCCAGTGCGGGCACGGACGCTACCCTCCATCTCTGGAACATATATACGGGTGAACACACAACTGCCCTCATAGGGCACACCTATCCGAGTGTATCGTTAGCCTTCTCGCCTGATGGTAAAACCCTCGCCAGCGGGAGTTTCAGAGAAATCCGTCTCTGGGACTTAAGCATTGAACAGCCAGTCCGGACCGCCGTCCTTAGCGGACATCGGGATATGGTCACCACCTTGGCGTTCTCACCAGATAGCAAAATACTTGCCAGCACAAGTTTTTACGGAACAGTTCTATTGTGGGACCTGGAGACCGGTCAACGCCGATACAGCCTCGCCGCACATACAGACGCAATCACAGCACTCGCTTTCTCACCGGACGGCCAGACCTTAGCAAGCGGCGGATATTGGAGCCCGGACACCGATAGCACAATCCGTATATGGGATATACATACCGGTCAACTTCTGAGGACATTTGAAGGACATACCGAGCCGATCTTCGCCTTAGCGTTTACGCCAACGTCGGATAGTGTTTATGGAAACACACTCATAAGTGCAGGTTGGGACAACGCAATTCGTCTCTGGAGCCCGCAAACAACGGAATTACAAGGAACTTTTGAAAGTGATACCGCTCCGATTCTTGCCGTAGCATTCTTACAAGGACCCCGGTCTGTTACCGCGGGTACCCACGGCAGTACCCTTGCAAGCGCGAGTCTTGATGGCACGATCCAATTGTGGCCTCTAACATCTGTAAGGAGACCGTGGGATGTCAACGCCGACGGTGTTGTAAACGTTTTAGATTTAACCTTTGTTGCCGCACGCTTTGGACAAGCGACACCAGACCTTAACGGGGACGGCATCGTCAACATTTTGGATCTCGTCCTCATCTCACAGCACTTTGGAGAAAAATTATGAAAACTAAGCGACTACGTTTCCGGATGGATCTCCTTTCCATGAGCGATCATCTTCGCTGCACCATACAAACGCTGTTTTTTATTTTCGTCTCTCTTTTAATTTTTCTCCTGTTTTTATCAAACGCTTATGCGCAAGACTACACCCAAATGGGTTTGCCTGAAGGCGCGAAATACCGCATAGGCAAAGGGCGGCTACACAGGGGTATTGCGTTTTCGCCGGATGGTACTCGAATTGCTGTTGCAAGCTCGATCGGTGTTTGGATGTACAACGCACACACCGGTGAAGAACTAGCGTTATTCAAGGGACACACCGAACCCGTTTTGTCAGTCGCATTCTCGCCAGATGGGAAAATCCTCGCCAGCGGCGCAGGTAGAAAATGGAATTGGTGGCGAGAAGACAGCGAGATTCGGTTGTGGGATGCGGATACCGGAGAACACCTTAAGACTTTGACGAGGTCCCCCGAAATCGCGCTAACGTTACCAGAAATAGGCCAGCTTGAGGTCTGGGAACTGGTGTTCTCACCCGACGGAAAAACGCTTGCAAGTGCAAGTGGTGATGGAGCAGTACGACTCTGGGATATAAAAACCGGACAGTATAGAACTATTGCAGAGGGGTCGTTTATCCCGTCAGTGGCGTTTTCGCCAGATGGCAAAACGCTTGTCGGTGGAGGCTGGGATTACAAAATTCAACTCTGGGACGTAGCCACAGGGCAACACCAGGCGACTTTGGAGAGACACATGGATCGTGTCTCATCTGTCGCCTTTTCGCCGGATGGCAAAACCCTCGTGAGTGGCGGGTGGGACAGAACAGTTCTGTTATGGAATATGGACACGCGTTCCGTGCGTGAGGTCCTCACTGGACCTACATCAATTGTCTCATCTGTCGCCTTTTCGCCAGATGGCAAAACCTTCGCAAGTGCAGGGCACGACCAGAAAATTCGCTTATGGGAGGCAGATACAGGAAAACTGCGCGCGATCCTTTGGAAACATACAGATTCAGTTGATGCTGTCGCTTTCTCACCCGATGGTACTACCCTCGCCAGTACAAGTTACGATGATGAGACAATTCGCTTATGGAAAGTAGATACAGGCGAACAACAGATGACTATTACAGGACATTGGCGGTTGGGACACGCGGCATTCTCACCCGATAATAGGACTATCGCTGTTGAGCATGAACCCAATGAAATCTGGCTTTGGGATGTCGTTAAGGATCAAAAACTTGCTACGCTTACTGGACATACGAGGCGTATTACTGCTTTAGAATTTTCACCGAATGGTAGCACCCTCGCAAGTGGGAGCACGGACACAACAGTAAGGTTATGGGATGTCGCTACCGGAAGGTTGCGTGTTATCCTTGGAGAACACGCAGACCGTGTTACGGCTATCGCTTTTTCACCAGATGGCAAGACCTTGGCAACCGGTGGTAATCGTAATACTCGGATTTATTTGTGGAATACAGAAAACGGTACCAGACGATCAACCCTTGATGCCCACACAATTGGTATATCGCTGGCGTTTTCCCCGGATAATCAAACGCTTGGGGCAGGAGGGAGCGATGGCAATATTCGGTTATGGGATGTGAATACTGGTCAACTCCAGACGACTATTTATGAAGAGGGTGGATTGATCCAAGATGTGACGTTTTCACCGGATGGCAAAACACTCGCAAGTATAAACGGACACGGTGTTTATTTGTGGGATGCAAATACTGGGCAACACCGCACGACACTCTGGGGGCGTACGGGGAACTATGCTACATTAGCGTTTTCGGCAGATGGCACAACTGTTGCTGTACCGCGCATAGGCGACGGCATCCATATATGGGATGTTCACACCGAACAGCTACACACGACCTTAGAAGGACCTACATCTGAAACCGTTGCCCTCGCGTTCTGGCCCGATAACCAGAACCTTGTCAGTGCGAATTATGCAAGCATTCTCTTATGGGACCTCGCGCCGTACCTTGCTCCTACCCCCTGGGATGTCAACGCCGACGGTGTCGTGAACATCTTGGATTTGACTTTTGTTGCCTCGCGTTTCGGAGAAAGTTCGCCAGACCTCAACGGTGACGGCATCGTCAACATTTTGGATTTGACAATTATTGCGAATCACATACCGAGATAGGATTGGAAGCCTCAAAAGAAGCACTTATGCATTGTAGGCGCTGTTTCCGCCTCCGTCTTCCAAGGAAATCAAGCACAATGAGATACTCGGCTTGCACATTTCTGTTAGTCTTGACGTTGCTCCTGTCAAACACATACGCTCAAGAGTATACAACTTGGGGTTTGCCTGATGGTGCAAAAACTCGCCTCGGTAAAGGGCGTATAAGTACTATCAAGTTCTCTCCAGATGGTTCTCAAATCGCGGTGGCAGGTCCTGTAGGTATTTGGCTCTATGACGCACGAACCGGTAAGGAACTTGCACTACTTCCTGGACATAGGGAAGGGGTTAGCACGTCAGTATTTCCTGGTATCGGTGGCGTGTTCTCAATAAACGTGTTAGCATTCTCTCCAGATAGCAAATTGCTTGCAAGCGCGAGCGAAGACGGCACAATTAGACTCTTGGACCTTACCACCTACCTCGAACGTCACACGCTCCTTGAAAATAAGGAGGCATTTGTCAATCGTTTGCAAGGAATTCCGATTACAGCATTGGTATTCTCTGCAGATGGGAAAACCCTAACCAGTTTGGAAGGTATTCGCGAGCGTAGGATTAAAGTATGGGATGTCAACTCAGGACGCTTGCTATCAGACATTTCCGGACGTAAAGGGGTACCTCTCATACCAGATGGACAGTCGCGTTTAACGTTGAACAACGCAGCGGATCTTATGGAATACGAACACGATGTTTCATTGGAAACGTTAGCACTCTCACCTGACGGTACAACTTTCGCTGCCATCAAATCAGAAATAATAATTATTGACGGTGTTCCTGGGACAGCGATCCGATTGGGGAATGTTCTCACAGCGGATTTGCGCCCAATCCTTATGAAGACTAAAGTAGACCCACCTTTTTCAGAACCGAGAAAATTGCAATCAACTCAAAATCCAATCAAAAAATTGGTGTTCTCTCCAGATGGCACTATGCTGGCGGGTGTAGAAACTAAAGTGAGTATAGCGAAAAATCCAGACATCGCTGGTGAGCACATAAGGACCACGCGAAGCAAGATACGGATCTGGGATGTAGGAACCGGAAACCAATTGTCTACCGTTATACCACAGCAAGTAGACAGCCAGCGGCGAGGACCTTTTGTGGTATTCTCTCCAGATGGAAAAACGTTTGCCACTGCTAACGAACATCTAGCTGCAGTTCAACTATGGGAGGTGAGCACAGGAGATTTGATATCAAATTTTACAATACCACACCCGGAACCTATGCCGCCCCGAGACCGACGCGGTGCTATTAATTTGACGTTTTCCGCTGATGGCAAAACACTTGCCGTTGCGACTGCAGGAGGAGACAGCTCTCTTCGATTGTGGGAAGTGAGTACGGGCGAAATTATATCAACCCTTGCAGAGCATCCCAGGCTAACTGTTCTACCAATAAATGATAGAGCGTTTATCAGTGTGAGTACGAATGGCACTCAGTTACGGGATATCCACACAGGAAAAATACTGCGAGATCTAACAGAAATTTGGACGAATCTTATCAAAAGTATCAATGAGATTGATGAGATCGAATCATCGGCATTTTCATTGGATAATACAACACTTGCTGTAGGCGGTAAAGATGGCTCGCTCCAGTTATGGAATGTAAGCACGGGGAAACAACTCTTAACGCTCCAAGGACATACAGACCGCGTCAACACTTTGGCGTTTACAACAGATGGTACACGCCTGGCCAGTGGCAGCCGAGATAGAAGCCTCCGAATGTGGGACGTACGCACCGGAACGCTGCTCTTAAATCTCACAGAACATATAAATTCCGGTAGAAAATTAGAATATGGAGATGGCACAATAAGCCCAAGCGCAGAGTGGATAAATAATCTATCGTTTTCGCCAGATGGCAGAACGCTTGCCAGCGCGAGTGCACTTGGCACAATCTGGTTATGGGACTTAAGTAGACAGCAGCTGCTAACAACTCTCACAACGCATGAAGCAGGAGTGCCCGAACTTCCTGTAATTTTTTTCCACAAGATAGGCTTAGCATTTTCCTTGGATGGCACACGCCTTGCCAGTGGCGGCGAGAATGGATCAGTTATGCTATCAGAGGTTAGTGCCAATCCGAACCCTTTGATTCTCAAAGGACATCACGCTTGGAGCGTTAAAGTGCTTGCATTTTCACCAGATAGCAAATATCTTGTTAGTGGTAGTAGGGATAACAGTATTCGACTGTGCGATGTAGAAACTGGCACGGAGTTTACTATCCTCAGAGGGCATGTAGGAGCAGTCAATGCTTTGGCATTCTCTGCCGATGGTCTAACGCTTATCAGCGGAAGTATAGATGGCACGATTCTCCTCTGGGATACGAAGAAAATCCTCCAGGCTGTGAGAAAATGAATCAGGATAGAAGTCTATATTTGTGTTCCGCGCATTCAGGCAAGTAACAAAATATTAACACATCCGTTGACACAATCCTCGCCTTATGCTAAAATAGCAGTGCTAAATCAGATACCTAAAAAAGGATACATCCATGAAATTGTTAAAAATATATGCGGCTCTGCTGATATTGCTTCTCCTCGTTTCTCCGATATTCGCTGAGGAACATGCAGCAGAAGCACCGCAGCCGCCTATCAAAAAATATGCTGAATTCACACTCGGCGGCACCTACACCGATACCAAAATCGTCAGCACCTTTGGCACCTCCTCAACAAAGACACTTCGCGGACTCTTTAAAAAATTAGATGCCCTCAAGACAGACGATGATCTCGCCGGGGTGATCTTCAAAATAGAAGGGGTCAGTTTAGGGTGGGCAACACTCCAAGAAATCCGAAACAGACTAAACGAATTCCGGGAGGCAGAAAAAGAGACAATCGGCTATCTCGAAAGCGGTGGGAATGCCGAATATCTCCTCGCTGCTACGATGGATCGCGTCGTTCTGATGCCTACCGGTAGCCTTAACTTAACCGGCTTACGTGCTGAAGTCCTCTTCTACAAAGGGCTGCTCGACAAATTAGATATTGAGGCAGATATGTTGGCGATGGGGAAATACAAATCCGGTGTTGAACCCTATACACGGGACGGTATGTCCGATGAATTCCGGGAGTCGATGACGGCTTTACTTGATGATCTGTATGCCCAATTGCTAAACCATATCGCTGAGAGCCGAGACGGTATCTCCACAGAGGATGCATCGGATTTAATCAATCGCGGTCCGTTCACAGCAAAAGAGGCGAAGCAGACGAAATTGGTCGATGCCCTGCAATACTACGACGAGTTGGTCGCGACCCTCAAAGCGGAAACGGCTGAAGATGAAGAGGTTCAGGTCGTCAAACCCGGCTCTGAACGTCAACGGAAAGTGCCAGATATGAACAGTTTCGCTGGTTTGATGCAGCTGTTCAGTATATTAAATCCACCGCAACGTGCACAAGCGACCTCAGAAAATCAGATCGCACTTATCTATGCCAGTGGTGCCATTTTACCCGACATTGATTCCATCTTCATGCCAATGTCGGTGGTTACACCGAAAACATTAAAGAAGGCGTTTGAGAAGGCACGCACCGACGATTCCGTTCGCGCAGTCGTGTTGCGTGTTGACAGTCCCGGCGGTTCCGCACTCGCTTCAGACTTGATATGGCGAGAGGTGATGCTCACACAACGCGAGAAACCGGTCGTTGTCTCTATGGGGAATGTCGCTGCCTCCGGTGGCTACTATATAGCGATGGCGGCAGGAACAATCGTCGCACAACCCAGTACGCTGACAGGTTCAATCGGTGTGTTCGGCGGTAAACTAAATCTTAAAGGGCTTTATAACAAAGCCGGTCTCACGAAGGAGATCATCGCACACGGTCAGAACGCTACCCTCTATTCCGATTACGGCGGTTTTACACCCACCGAGCGTGAACGCGTCGAAAAGATGATGCGAACTGTCTATGAAGATTTTGTCAACAAAGCCGCAGCCGGCAGAAGCAAATCCTTTGAAGCCATCGACGAGATCGCACAAGGACGCGTCTGGACAGGTAGACAGGCGCAAGAACTCGGACTCGTGGATGAACTCGGCGGACTCGATGATGCACTATCTATTGCCAAGAAACAGGCAGGTTTTACTGAAGATGACAAAGTTAACCTCATCGTGCTACCGAAGCAGCGACCCTTTTTTGAACAACTCATAGAGCAGATGATTGAGGATACGGAAGGTTCAATCCAACTGGAAGGTTGGAAGATTGGAAGATTGGAAGGATGGGGATTCCAACCTTCCCTCCTTCCTGCCTTCCATTCCATGTTAGGCGCGCACTGGCAGTATGTTGTCACATGGCTGACCCTGTTTGGTTTTGAAGGTGGCACACAAGTTGTAACAATCTTACCTTACGATATTTCAATTCGGTGATTTATTATGAACGCTAAGAACGAACTTTCGGCGCAGCTTGCAAGCCGAAACTTGCTTGACAAAAGCCGTATTGACCTAACTGACGAACAGGTCGCCTTTTTTCAGGAAAACGGATACCTAAGCATTCCGCGCATCACAACAGATGAAGAGGTTGAATGGCTCAAAGGGATTTACGATGAACTCTTCACCGGACGGACAGGCGAAGCGGAGGGACGCTATTTTGATCTTGCCGGTCCACGAGCACACACCGGGAAAGAGACATTGCCACAGGTATTAGGTCCAGAGGCACAATTCCCAGAACTCCGTGAGACTGTCTATTTTCGGAACGCGCAACACCTCGCCGCGAAACTACTCGATGTGGAAGCCGAAAAGGTCGGCGGCGGCGGACACATGATCTTGAAACCGGCGCACTACGGCAACGAAACACCCTGGCACCAAGACGAAGCGTACTGGAACCCTGAAATCCGTCCGCATAGTCTAAGCGTCTGGCTCCCGCTTGATAAGGCGACAGTTGAGAGTGGGTGTCTCCAATTTATTCCGAAATCGCACAAAGGAGAGGTCCGTTGGCACCGGCATATCGACAACGATCCGCTTGTGCACGGGTTAGTGACTGATGATGTTGACGTATCAGAAGCGGTCGCTTGCCCGATACCCGCGGGGGGCGCGACGTTCCACCACTGCCGGACTTTGCACTACTCCGCACCCAATAGCACCGCAGAAGCGCGTAGAGCGTATATCCTCGTCTTCAGCGGACCCCCGCAAAAACTTGATAAACCGGCACACCGTCCATGGCAGAAGGAAGAGCAAGAAGCACTCGCAAAATTGAAATCGTTAGCCGTAAATCCTTAATGCTGTTTGTGTGCGATGAAAGCGTTTTGGAAACGGTGTTTTCTTGTCAGTAAAAGTGCGCAGCTTGAAACGAAGTGGAATGGTTTTTGCTGCGGTATTTCTTCAGATCTACGGAAGGGACATCAAACCCCCAACCCATCTAACCGAACCGCAAGGGATATTAAAAATATGAAGATTATCTGCACGGGAATCAGTTGTTCCGGACGCAAAGAGTTGATGGCAAATTTTAAGATACTTTGCATGAAAAAGAAATTGAACATCGGCTTCTTCAACGTCGGGGACGTTATGCACCGCGCCGCCGCCGAGTCCCGCGTCCATTTTACAGAAAAGGTACTCGACTCGGATCCAGCCGTATTGTCATTGGCGCGTCGTACCGCTTTCTACGAGATCACCCGTCGTGCAGAATCCTATGAACATGTTATCGTCGGGTTACACGCCTGTTTCCGATGGCGTGGCAGCCTTATTGAAGGGTTCTCTTTCAAAGATATTGAAATTCTCTTGCCGGATCTCTTGATTAACGTCGTCGATAATATCACAGATATATCGGCACGAATGAAAGAGAGTGCACAATGGTCAGGTATGGATAACGCGACGCTCAATGTCTGGTTAGACGAGGAAGAGTTCTTGACACGGCAAGTCGCACATTTCACAGAAAAGCCGCACTACACGGTCGCACGACAACACGATCTCGAAAATTTTTATGAACTCCTATTTTCACCGAAACCGAAATTTTATCTTAGCTATCCGATTACACTCCTCAGAGACACGCCGCAAGAGATTGAGAAAATCCGAGAAATCGGCGAAAAGTTGAGCCGTTCTTTCATCGTCTTTGATCCGCTCACGATTAAAGATATGGCACTCGTGACCGCTGGCGGAGATGGAAACGTGCCTGCGACGATGGGTGAGATGGACGATGGCGTGATTGAACAGATCAAGACGCGAACAATCTCGCGGGATTACCAGTTTGTCCACCAGAGCGATTTTGTCGTCGTCATCTATCCGACAGACAAATTATCTCCCGGTGTCCTCAGCGAGATGAACTACGCAACCCGTCACAACAAACCGGTGTATGCAGTCTATACGGGAACACGGAGCATCTTCTTCGAGAACCTATGTGACCGAATCTTTGACACCTTTGAAGAATTAGCAGATTTTCTGCAAGAAACATACAGAACAGAGGCAAACTAAGTCCTTCTAACTTTCCAGAAATTCTGTTTGATGGATTTTGTGTGATAAGGCATAGTCATTGCCTCTGCTTTCATCTAAATTTTGTATATAAACCGTGCATATAATACATATTAGGACTTACGCAAGTTGCTCTTTTGTAGCATAGGAGACCGTTAGCCTGTGCACTGAGAACGTCTCTGTTTTTTGAAAGTTTATCCGCTAATGGAGCGTCGTATCCTCAAAATTGCGTAAGTCCTGTTAACAAAACGTTCTTTCGTAAAAGCACTTCTAACTTCCATACCTCAGAATATTTTTTTTGAACAGCGGACAATTATCATGACAGATGAGCAAATTTTGGAACTCGGTTTTAAGGCGTTAGTTGACAAACTCGGCCCCGTTGGAATGGTGCGTTTTATCCACCAGTTTCAAGCTGGAAAGGGCGATCACACTAAAGAACGTCAGCAATGGGTCGGAACGTCCGATGTTGAAACACTCGCGAAACAGATCCAACAGGCTGGAGACGGTTCTGAGTGTGCGGCCAAAACCCTTAAAACGATAATAGAATAAATAAATGAAAATTGGCATCCTCTCCCGGGGACCTCAAAACCACTCCACGCGCAGTCTTACCGAAGCCGCCCACAATGCTGACCACACCGCTGAAGTTTTAGACCCCTTCGGTTTCTATCTCCATATCGGCGGCACCGGCAACCGCATCACCTATCACGGGAAACCGGTAACGGATATTGATGTTCTCTTGCCACGACTCAGCCGTACAACAGCACAGTACGGTGAAGAGGTCGTGGCACACTTTGAATGGATGGGGACACCTGTCGTCAATCGTTCAAAAGCGATTGCGACGGCACGACACAAATTCCGTTCGCTACGTATCCTGGCACAGTACGGCTTACCTATCCCACCAAGTCTCACCGTCGGTTCCGCCGCATTTTTAGAAAACGCCGTAGCCGAAATGGGAGAGTATCCGTTTATTTTAAAACCGTTTTACGGCACACACGGCAGAGGTGTTATGTTGTTAGATACACCGACATCGCTCACTTCAACCGTGGACGCACTCTGTGATCTCCATCACGATTATGTAATTCAGGCTTTCGTTAAGGAAGCCGATGGAGTAGACATCCGTGTTTTCGTCGTCGGTGGTGAAGCGATTGCTGCGATGAAGAGGAGCGCACCGCCTGGTGAATTCCGTGCAAATATTCACAAAGGCGCGTCGGGAGAAGCCGTCACGCTACCGGAAGAATATACCCACCTCGCTATAAAGGCGACAGCAGCATTGGAATTGGAGATAGCAGGTGTCGATCTATTGGAAACAAAAGAAGGACCCGTCGTGTTGGAAGTCAACCCGTCGCCGGGGTTTGAAGAACTACAATCGGTCACCGGCATCGATATCGCTGCTGCGATTATCGAATTTGCAACAGAGTTTGGACACAAAAAATAAACGTCTGTAGCTTGAAACGTCTTTCTAATTATTAAGTTTTCGCTCTGATCTCCACTACGTTCCGATCAGGTTTTCGGTTTTTCTATCTGATCATAAAAAACTGTAGTCCAAAACGAAGTGGAGGACGGATTTAAGAGAGGCCCTTTGAGAGGCCTAACCAACTCGATTTAACCGCAAGGAAAATTTAAAAAACGGAAATGAGCATTAAACCTCCAATTCACCTTACTGAACCGCGAGGAACATTAAAAGTATTAATGTTTAATCACGAGTTCCCACCGATCGGCGGCGGCGGCGGTTGGGTCAGCCACTTTTTAGGCAAACACTTCGCAGCAGCCGGACACGATGTACATCTAATTACTTCTCAGTTTCGGGATTGTCCGAAAGACGAGAAAGTGGAAGGCTTTCATGTCCATCGCGTCCGCGCCCTTCGGAAAAGTCCTGATGTGTGCGCCGTACACGAGATGCTGATCTACGCTGTCAGTTCGAGTCTCTACGGATTAAGATTTGCCAAGAAGTATAAACCCGATATCGTACAGGTCTTTTTTGGGATTCCTGCGGGGGGTGGTGCCTATCTTCTACAAAAATTCCGAAACGTGCCGTATGTTGTATTTTTAGGCGGACGCGACGTACCGAGCCGCAATCCAGATCCACCCTATTATCGCTGGTTATACCTGCTGCTAAAACCGATCATCCGATCGATTTGGGGTAACGCATCAGCGGTCGTCGCTTGTAGCGAAGGCTTACGTGAACTCGCGCGAGAGACAGGTTCGGATATAAAAATGGATGTGATTCCCGATGCTGTGGATTTGGAAACTTTTACACCCGTCCAGCGCGATACCTATCCAAAGAAAGTTCGAGTCCTCTCAATCGGGAGACTCATCCCTCGCAAAGGCTTCCAATTTCTAATCCGCGCCCTTCCCCAAGTCTTTGAAAAAGTCTCACAGGACTTTGAAATAGAAATTGTCGGCGATGGACCCTATCAGGAAGAACTCTTGGAATTAGCGGAAAGCCTCGGCGTAGCCTCACATATTCACTTTTCGGGTTCGGTGCCGTATTCCGAATTGCCGCAGAAGTATCGCGATGCCGATCTTTTTATCTTACCCTCACTCGCGGAAGGGATGCCGCTCGTCGTTTTGGAGGCGATGGGGACAGGGCTTCCGATCATTGTCAGTCGCGTCCAAGGCATTGATGAACTTGTCGTGGATGGCGTTAACGGCGCACTGTTTGATCCGGGCGATGTTGATGGACTTGCACACGCGCTTGTCAAACTGATTGACGCTGGTGAAGATCGCATTAAAATGGGGAAGGCAAGCACTGAACGCGTCAAACCCTACGATTGGAAATACATCGCCGAGGCTTATTTAAAACTCTATGCTGATATTCTGACAAAAGGAGAGAAAACACATGCTCCCAACTAAGATTTTGGCGATCGGGGCAGGCGGCTTGCAACGCGCCTTGACCCACGAATTCGTCCATATCCTCAACCAGCGGAATCTCTACAACGGCGGTATCTTCGTCGGGCAACCGCGCGGAGCTGAAAAAGCCGACGCATTCAACAGACAAAACGGGATATACCATGTCGTCACATGTGATTTGGGCGGTATCCACGACATCCGACAAGTTTCAAGTGTCGTCGGCGCGACAACACTCGCCACAGAAGCCGGGCGTGAGAAGTTTTATGCACAAGCTGAGAATCCACTGGACCTTATCCTTATCGGTGTAACCGAAGCCGGAATCGCTAAAGGCGAACTTGCAATGGATGTGTTAGATGAGACCCTCTATCGCTACTTTTGCCAGCACGGTACAGACGCGACGCTCTGCGTTATTAATACTGATAACCTCCGAAATAACGGCGATGTCATCCGCGATATCCTCTGCAACGCGTATCCGAAACGGAGTGATAATTACGCTACGTGGTTGGAAACGAACGTCGGTTTTCTTAACGAAATGGGCGACAGACTCGTACCGCAGGTCTACGCTGTACCCGACGAGGTTAAAGCAGCTGCCCGCGCACAAATTGAGATGATAGATGAATTGGTAACGTATGCAGAGGCAATGCCAGCAACGCCGCTTATTCTTGAAGATTTAGACGGTATGTTACGCGTCCCGTTCGGTGAACTTCAGGACTACGGCGTTATTGTCAGCCACGAGAGCATCGAACCTTATCACGATTGGAAACTCCTTTTGGTAAATTCCGTGCATGTACCGGGGATTACACATAAGGGGACGCTCTCTGGGATTGACTATGTGAACGAAGCCGCAGCACACCCAACGTTCGCACCGCATTTGGAACGCCTGATGAACGGATATGCGGAGATCGTGGAAGCAGATATCCCCATCGCCGGTAAAAGCGCGAAAGCGTATACACTGGAATTCGTTGACCGCATCCGCCGAGTCAAAGACGATAATGCCCGGATTAACATCATCGAGACCGTGAAACTCCGCGAACGCGCCGCCGATATCGTCCGGTCACCGAACTACGATGCCAGCACAGAACTTTTCAAATCCGACTTCGCCTATTCCTTCGCAACGGTGCTCCGATTCCTGACCCCACACGCAATCTCGTCTCTTGATGACTATAGAGGTATCACCGATACCGCTACAGAATATGAAATCCGAGACCCTGACCGGACGATACAGGACGTTCTGAGGGGCGCATTTGGTGCGAGTCTAACAGACGTTGAAAAACGGATTGAGGATATCTTCTCAAAGGCAGCCCTGTGGTCACCCGCTGGTGGGACACCCTTGCGCGGCTTACACGAGAACCGAGATTTTATCCAGCGTGTCGTACATTATTATCATCGGTTGGTCAACGGGGAGACGTGTCTTGCAGTTTTGGAAGGTATTAATTTAGGAAGCACATAGAATAGGTGTGTTCAGTAGAGGGGCCATAGGTGTCAATTAAAAAAAATAACCGCCTCGGTCCCCAGGTCCGGTAGGTTCGGTTTGCAACCGAACCGGATTTTACAGAGAAACCTTGAAGACTTCAAAGACCTCCTCAGTCGCGTAGCGACGGAATGTTTATAGCAGCTCGTGAAAGACAATTTTGGAGCAAGTGACTAAAAACTTCGCGCCAGTACACCTTGAAGTGCCACCGTTTATTCAGACCACAAAATCAGCAAAGTTAAGACAAGTTTTTTCGTTGAAATTCGACAGGTATCAAATACCCTAATGCTGAGTTCGGAAACTTTGCATCATTGAAGCAGAAGGAGCCAGGAGGCAAGTTTGGTGTAAGGGTTGGGTGATCCAACCCCTACGAGATCAAAAATCTTCATCAAATCGCGCCTATAAGAAGCAGGTGTTTTAAAAGCGCATGAGTCCGCTAATCCACTAAAGAGATAACGCCTTTTTTGCGTTGCAGCACGGCATCGTAGAATCGCATTGTACCAACGCAATCTTGGATACTCGATACCGGTTCCCGACCCTCACGGATAGCATTAACAAACTCCGTGAGACTGATACCGTCACCCGTCAGTTCACCGTTACGTTCATCGGAGAAATTAGAGGTGAAGGTGTTCCCAGCTTCCGTGAAATGCTGGGCACCCCACAACCCGTCTAAAACGATGTATTCGTGTTGCCCAGTAATTTCGATGTAGTCGTAGTTACGCCGCCACAACCGTTGACTCGTGAGCTGCAGGCTGCCCACTGCACCGTTTGTGTATTCTACAGCGACAGCGAACGCGCCTTGCCCATCCACCTCGTTGTGAAAAACGCTAAGTTCTTTCACGTCAGCGCCAGCGATATGCCTCGCCAGATCAAAATGATGGATAGCAAAATCGAGGAGGTAACTTTTGACCGTCGGGTATTTCCCACTGCAGAACGAGCAGAAGAGTTGCGTAAGTGTACCGAACGATTCGGTCTGCATAATCGCTTTCGCTTGACGTACGCCTTGACTGAAACGCCGCTGGAAGTTCACCATGAGGGTCTTACCGTGTTTTTCTGCGGTTTCTGCCAAAGCGAGCGTCTCTTCAAGGGACGGTGCCGGCGGTTTCGGTGTGAATACATGATACCCCGCTGCAAGCGTTTCAAGCACAAGCGGCTGACGCGGGTCAGGTCCCATAGAGATAATAACGGCTTCGAGGTCTTCTTTTTCAAACATTTCGTGCCTATCGGTGTAATAGCGACCTGTACCGAATTTACCCGCAGCAGCCTTAGCGCGATTCTCGTCTGCATCACAAACCGCTTGCAAGGCGACTGGGGCAAGATGAAGTGCAGGATAAATAGTGTGCCGCGCGAAACCGCCGGCACCGAGAAATCCTATCCGAAGAGGTTCCATATCTGTTTCCTTTTTTGGCTTTCGGCTGTCAGCAAGAATGGCTTTCAGTTTTCGGCTATCAGTTGTCAGCAATAAGAGGTTTTTGATTAAAAGAAGTCCTCTTTGCTGACGGCTGACTGCTGAAGGCTACTTCGCTGATGGCTATTCTGCTGACAGCCATTGAAAAATAAAATTTGCCTCCAATTTACCACAACCTCGGGGCAGTGTAAAGGAAATTTTTGTTTACAGTTGAAATTTCAATTCAACCTAATTCCGAAAATTGTGTCAAAAGATAAAAGGCATAAAACTTGAACCAACCGCAAGGTAAATTAAAAAACAAAAAACATAGCCTTGAACAACGTTCAAGGCGGAACTACGGAAATTGAACTTATCAATCAGAGCAACCTGACCGAACCGCAAAGTAAATTAAAAAACACCGAACCGCAAGGTAAATTAAATATCCAACGGCGAAACTTCCGATTTGCGCTGCTCCAAGGCACCTTCATGCGTATTAACCTCGCATTTGCGGATTCATCGACCGTGCTGCCTGCTTTTATTGATAAATTAAGTGGTTCCTCCCTTCTCGTAGGGTTAACCGGTTCAATCATGACAGCAGGTTGGATGTGGCCCCAGTTGTTGATGTCAAATCTACTGGAGCACCGCCCACGTAAAATGCCGTTCTACGCACTCGGTATGAGTATTCGTGTGTTGGCGTGGCTCGCCGTATTTTTCTGCACTATCACAATCGGTGAACGAAATCCGATGCTGCTCGCCGGTTCTTTCCTCGGACTCTATTTCTTATCTTCTTCCGCAATGGGGGTTTCAACGCTCCCTTACATGGACATCGTCTCCAAGGCGATAGAACCACAGCGACGCGCCCGTTTCTTCAGCCTACGACAAATATACGGCGGTTTCTTCGCTATCTGGGTCGGGTTCCTCGTCCGTGCCGTACTCGGAGACCCAGCCGAATTTACCGGCATACTCGGCGGTATCACACAAGCTTTCAGATCCTTCACCATGTACTTTATCGGCACCATCTGTAACGTTGAGACAGATCTCGGTTTCCCCTACAACTACGCCTTTCTCTTTATCTGCTCGGTGACTGCAGCGTTCCTTTCATTCATCAGTTTCTTAGGTGTCCGCGAACCGATTCATCCGGTTCACCCGACCCGGCAACCGATCTCCGAACATTTAAAGCAGGGACCCCACTTCCTCCGAACAGACGCAAATTACCGAAGGTTCATCCTCTTCCGTGTTTTTGCACACTTCTCTGGAATGGCAACCCCGTTCTACATGCCTTATGCTCTAAACGAACTCGGATTTTCAGATGCAACCATCGGATTTTTTATCGTCAGTTCCGCCCTGAGCGGTGTCGTTTCAAACGCGATGTGGGGATATGTCGGCGAAAAGTATGGCGTGCGATGGGTGCTGATTATCACGGCAGGTATGATGGGCTTTCCGCCTATACTCGCTTTTTCTTCTGGCTTATTACCGATTTCATTACAGATGCCTGCATTTTTTATGATTTTCATCGTCGGCGGCATTTTGGGCAACGGCATGATGGTCGGTTTCATGGCATACATGTTGAATATCGCACCCCCACGAAACCGGCCGACTTACATCGGCTTTATGAACACGTTACTCATGCCTGTGAGTTTCGCACCGACATTGGGTGGTGCTCTCAGACCATTTATCGGCTATCGGTGGCTGTTCGCGCTTTCAATCGGCTTATGCATCGTTGCCTTCCGCATCGCCACAGGTCTCCAAGAGATTATGCATGCTAATGAAGCAGAAACCGAAGCGTAGCCATTTATTTTTTTTTCTTGTCGTTGATGCATTAACCACCTAACGCGCCTTTCCCGAAAGATATTTGGAGAACTGAGACCTCAATAGGAGCATGCTGCTATTTTTCAACGGCACATTTTCCAGTTTTTGTGGTATACTTAAAAAGAGCGCAGAAATCCGAGACAGACATTCCATCAAAGTATCCAATTATACAAGAGGAATCTGAGCGTATGAAACCCACTTCATGCACCATTCTTTTGGTGCTACTTATCGTTTCAACGCTATACCTACCGAGCAGCTTCGCCCAAGATTACACACAATGGGGTTTACCCGAAGGTGCGAAAGCCCGCATCGGTAAAGGCAGTATTAGTGATATGCAGTACTCCGCGGATGGCACTCTATTAGCAGTCGCCGGTTCTGTCGGCATTTGGCTCTACGACGCGGAAACCCTTCAAGAACTATCTTTACTCAGGAGAGATGTGCAGGGTGCTCGTAGCATAGCGTTCAGTCCGGATGGTGTTACACTTGCTCATAGCAGCTATAGCGATATCACACTATGGGACGTTGCCACGAGAGAACACAAGAAAACATTTGCAGATGTTGGTAGCCCCAAAGTTGTCTTATTTAGTCCAGATGGATTGGCACTCGCGAGTGTAGAGTACAAAGAAATCCGCCTATGGGACGCAAAAACGGGCGCACAGAAAAAGACACTCGCGGAGCAACCAGATTATATCTCCAGAATATTGTTCAGCCCTGATGGCAACACAATCGCAAGTATGAGCCGAGATGGCATAATCCGTTTGTGGGATACCTCTACAGGGAAAGAGAGGAAAACACTCACGGTATCTGCGAAAACTGGTTCCAAGTTGGCGTTGGCGTTCAGTCCCAATGGAAAAACACTTGTAAATGGTGGTGAAGATGGGACAATTCGCTTATGGGATACAGAAACTGGAGAGCTCAAGAAAACACTCACAGGACATACAAAGCCTGTCCACAGCGTCTCGTTCAGTCCGGATGGGCAAACGCTTGCAACCGGGAGTGCGGACAAAACCGTCCGACTCTGGGATGTCAACACTGGGAAACAAAAGAGAATACTGAAGTATGCCGATCATGTTGATCATGTATTGTTCAGTCCAGATGGTCAAACCCTCGTAAGTGCAAGTTCGCACCATGACATTCGCACCTGGGATGCAAACACTGGGAAACTTAAAAAAACCGTTACAGGACATGCCTTCTGGATGGCGGGTGTGTCCTTTAGTCCTGATGGGAAAACGCTTGCTACTATGAATACGGATACTATTATCCGCTTGTGGGATGCAAACACCGGACAGTATAAAAAGTCTCTTACGAATCAACTATCGGGGGATGTGGGTTATTTCGAGAGTGTCTCCTTTAGCCCTGATGGGCACACCCTTGCTGCCGCAAGTGGAAACAAAACGGAACTCCCGGACTTCAGGCACAGTTTTGGTTTAAGTGGGGGACCGGACAAAGTCGTCTATCTATGGGATGTGGAAACTGGAAAACAGGTGAAAATATTCACCGGTCACACAGCACCCGTCGAGAGTGTCTCGTTCAGTCCGGATGGTCAAACCCTCGCAAGTGGAAGTGACGACAAGACAATCCGTCTATGGGACATCTCAGCAAAGAAAGAAAAAAAAGTGCTCACAGGGCATACGGAGAGTGTCACGAGTCTCACATTCAGTCCGGATGGCACAACACTGGTGAGTGGAAGTCTGAACGGTAGCATTCACTTGTGGGACACAAACACTGGAGAACATAAGCAGACGCTTGCAGGTCATACTGCAGAAGTTAGATGTCTCTCATTTAGTTCCGATGGAAAAATCCTCGCCAGCACAAGTCTCGACGGGACACTCCGTTTATGGGATACAGATACCGGTAGGCAAGAAAAGACACTCGCGACATATAACGGAACTGTTTGGAATACGTGGTTCAGTTCTGACGGAGAAATCCTTGCAAGTCAAAGTGGAAGTTCAGAAGTTAATATCCGTCTATGGAGGGAAGTCCGTCTTTGGGATGTCGTCAGAGAACAGGATATGAAAACTCTCGTGGGGCATACGGCTGGCATATTGAGCGTGTCATTCAGTCTGGATGGACGAACCCTCGCAACTGGTAGCAGTGATAACATAGTGCTGCTATGGGACTTAACGGATATACTTAGCCCGACAGGTGATGCAAAATAATGTATTGACGGAAGAAAATCAGGACTTACGCAGCCCCTTTGCAGGGTTTTTGCTGGGGGGTTTCTTCAGGGTTTGAAACCCCGTCTGCAGTGTGTAATAGGTAAGTTGTTATGGAAAAATGTGTAAGTCCTAAAGATGTCCGTTCTATTATTGATAGGTTGCAGCTATTTGTGGGGTCAAAATAATGAAAAAAGTACTGCTTTTTATGTTTTTCGCCCTCGGTATCGTTTGGATATTTGTTATGGCGAGTCTCCTTCCGAGGAACATTCTGCCGGAGAACTCACAGTGGCACCTACCGCAGGACAAGAGTGCTGTATTAAATACAAGCGGGATTAGTGAGGTCCAATATTCTCCAGACGGTACCCATTTAGCCGTTGCCAGTTCCGTCGGCATCTGGTTATATAATATGAACAGTGAGGAAGAACCTGCACTGCTCACGACAGATATACCGGGTGTATCCAGCGTATCATTCAGCCCGGATGGTCAAACCCTCGCAAGTGGACATAGTGACGGATTTGTCCGTCTCTGGAACATTGATGCTCGGAAGTATAAGGAAATCTTCATAATGAATCGAGATATGCTCAAGCAGGCGGTCACTCATGTATCATTCAACCGTAATGGAGATATGCTCGCGAGTTCCAATATCTATGAGGTTAATCTGTGGGATGTTGTTACAAAAACGCACAAGGAAAAGTTCATGAATTTTAGTGTCTATCGTGGTGAGAAGATATCGTTTAATGCTGATGGAGTGATGATTGCAAAGAAGAGTCACAATACCATCAGGTTGGTGGATATTGGAACAAGGGAAGAGAAGAAAATCCTCAAAGGACATACAGAGGGTGTCAAGAGCATTGCGTTTAGCCCTGATGGTCGCACGCTTGCAAGTGGAAGTTGGGACAATACCGTCCGCCTCTGGGATGTCGCAATAGGAGAGCAGAAGAAAATCCTCAAAGGACATCGAAAAAGTGTCAATAACATAGCGTTCAGTGCCGATGGACAGCTGCTTGCCACCGCAAGTAGAGACAATACCGTCCGTTTATGGAATACTATCACAGGGAAGCACAAGAAAACGCTTACCGGGCATACCGCTGAGGTCAACGGCGCCGCGTTTAGTCCTGATGGACAAACAATCGTAACTTGGAGTAATGATCGGACTGTCCGTTTGTGGAATGTTAATAACGGTAGGTTCAAAAAAGCACTCAAAGTCCCAAAATTTTAAGTTATTTCACATTGATTATGCGAGAGGAATCTGAGCGTATGAAACCCACTTTATCCCCTATTCTTTTGGTGCTGTTTGTCTTTTCCACGCTATGCCTATCCAGCAGCTTCGCCCAAGATTACACGCAGTGGGGTTTACCGGAAGGTGCCAAAGCCCGCATCGGTAAGGGCAGTATCAATGATATGCGATATTCTCCAGACGGCACTATACTGGCAGTCGCCAGTTCTGTCGGCGTTTGGCTCTACGACGCGGAAACATATCAGGAGCTTGCCCTACTCACGCGGGACCCGGAAGATGTCAGAGATATCTCGTTCAGTCCGGATGGTGCGACACTCGTAAGTACGGAGAGATTCGGAAGCCTCGTCTTGTGGGATGTTGCGACAAGAAAAGTAAAAAAAGTAATAACAACAGATGGTTCGAGGTATTCCGCTGTTTTGTTTAGTCCAGACGGGAAAATACTCGTAACTACAGATTTTAAAACAGTCCATTTATGGGATGCGCGAACAGGCGAGACTGAACGCACCCTCACAGGGCATACAGATTGGGTCTCAAGCCTTTCGTTCAGTCCAGATGGTAGTACACTCGCAAGTGGGAGTGACGACAAAACGATCCGCCTCTGGGATGTGACCACAGGAGCACATAAAAAGACGCTTATCGGCCATACGAAATCTGTCAGTAATATCGCTTTCGGTCGCGATGGCGGGACCCTTGTGAGTGTTGCAAACAAAACGGTACATTTCTGGGATATCACCACAGGAGAGATGAAAAAAGTGCTTGCCGATAGAGGTGTGATAACAGGGGGCGGAACAATCCAGAGCATGTCATTTAGCGCGGACGGCGCGACGTTTGCCAATGTGAGTCATAACAGAACAATCTATGTGTGGGATACTGCTACAGGTAGCATCAAGCGAACCCTGACGAATGCATTCGAGATGAACGAGCAAGCCAGTAGAGAGGTCGTAAATGTTTCATTTAGTTTGAATGAAAAAACCTTTGTGATTTGGAGATCGGGCGGTCTAATTCGTCTGTGGGATGCAGATACTGGAGAATACAAATCTCTTGCAAAAGATGCGGGTTATGTTACACGTGTTGTCCTCAGTCCTGATGGAAGGACACTCGCAACTGGCAATCTTGATGAAACCATCCACTTGTGGAACGTATCCACCGGCGAACACAAAAAGACAATCGCGAATCAACACTTTGTGATAGGGCGGCCTAACTATGTCATTAAGTCTGGACGGGATGCGAAGGGGATGGCACTCAGCCACAAAGGCGATAAACTGGCAGCTGGAATCGGATATGGCACTACCTATCTGTGGGATGCAATCACCAGACAACAGCAGCCGCTCGTAGGAAATATTAATGAATCCGAAAGTTCTTGGTTCAGCGGGGTTTTGTTCAGTCCTGATGGAAATACACTTGCAAGTTGGAGTTTCCCCACATATAAAGGCATTCACCTTTGGGATGTTGCCACAGGAGGGCACAAAAGAACCCTTACTGGGCAACATACATCTGTTCTCACCAGCGTTTCCTTCAGCCTCAATGGCGGAACGCTTGCAACGGGGAGTCGGGACAAAACCGTCTGTCTCTGGGATGTTGCCACAGGAACACACAAGAAAACACTCAAGAGGCATACAGAAGAGGTCGAAACGGTTGTGTTCAGTCCCAATGGTGAGACACTCGTAAGTGGAGATATAGCCGGAACAATTCAATTGTGGGAGACAGCAACAGGGAAACACAAGCAGACCCTCAAACGACATACGTCTGGTGTCTCCAGTATTGCGTTCACTCGCGATGGACACACACTCGCAGTTGGAAGTGTGGATGGAACCATCTACTTCTGGGATACAAGCACCGGGCAATACAAACAAACTTTCATAGGGCACGCGGATGCTGTCACAAGTATCGATTTCAATTCTGATGGGCTTAACTTCGCGAGTACGAGCGAGGATGGTACCGTTCGATTGTGGGATACAGACACAGGCGAGCAGAAGAAAACCCTTGCAGCCTATAAAGGCACTGGCTGGCGTGTATCGTTCTACACGGATGGCTGGATGCTGGCGAGTAGATTTGGAGATAATAACACTTATGGTAACTATTACTGGCCCCAAAGTGAAAACGTTGAGTTATGGAATTTAGCAACTGGGCAGCGTCTGAAAATTCTCAAGGGGCATACGGACGATATTGTTAGCGTCTTATTCAGTACCGACGGCCAGACGCTTGCCAGCGCGGACGATGATGGTATAGTACTGCTATGGGACTTGACTTCTATACTTAACATGGCAAGTGAGGCACAATAGTATGAAGAAAGTGCTACTTTTTATGTTTTTCGCCCTCGGTATCCTTTGGGTATTTGTTGTGGCGAGTCTCCTGCCGAGACGCAACCTACCAGTGGACTCACAATGGCAGCAGCTACCGAGAGACAAGAACGCGCTACTCAATACAAGTGGCATCAATGATGTCCAGTATTCTCCGGATGGTACCCGTATCGCTGTTGCTAGTACTATCGGGGTTTGGTTCTATGATGTGAACGCAGACAAAGCACCCGTGCCGCTCACAACAGATATGACAAACGTGTTTAGTATTTCATTCAGTCCTGATGGAAAAACCCTCGCGGTCGGGGGCGAAGATGAACTTGTCCGTTTGTGGGATGTTGATACGCGGAATCATAAAAAAACCTTCATAGCGCGGTTTGGACCCCTTCTTCTTGTATTGTTCGGTACCGATGGCGAAACACTTGCAAGCTGCAGTATCTATGAGATCAGTCTCTGGGATGTCGCCACGGGCACGCACAAAGATATATCCGGTGGATATGAAAAGCATGCCAGCGGGCTATTCATTAATGCTAATGGTGGGACGCTTGCAAACGCGAATTACAACGGTCCTATTCGCTTGTTAAATGTTGTTACCAGAGACGAAAGGAGAGTCCTCCGAGGACATACAAGGAATGTTAAAAGCGTGGCGTTCAGTGCTGATGGGCAGACACTTGCGAGTAGCAGTTGGGACAAAACCGTTCGTCTCTGGGATGTCGCCACAGGAGAACATAAAAAGACCCTCAAGGGACATCGGGAAAGTGTCAATAGCGTGGCGTTCAGTACAGATGGTCAGCTGCTTGCCACCGCAAGTAGAGACTATACCCTCCGTGTGTGGGATACGAACACTGGAAAACGAAAGAAAACGCTCAAAGGACATACCGCTGAGGTCGTTGGCGTTTCGTTCAGTCCGGATGGACAGACAATCATCAGTTGGAGTAACGACCGAACGATCCGCTTATGGGACGTTGAGACTGGCGAGTTCAAAAAGACGCTCAAAGTTCCAAAATTTTAAGTTATTTCACATTGGTTATGTGAGAGGAATCCGAGCGTATGAAACCCACTTTATCCTCCATTCTTTTGGTACTGTTTGTTTTTTCCACGCTATGCCTATCCAGCAGCTTCGCCCAAGATTACACACAGTGGGGTTTACCTGAAGGTGCCAAAGCCCGCATCGGTAAGGGGAGAATAAATGAAATTGCATATTCACCGGATGGTACACAACTCGCCGTTGCGACTTCTATTGGTATTTGGGTCTACAATATGAGCACGCATCAAGGATTTCCGCTAACCATGGAAATAGGTTGGGTTTGGGGTGTCACATTCAATCCGGATGGTAAGACATTGGCAAGCAGGACTAAACGTGGAATCCAATTATGGGACGTTGCAACAGGCAAACATAAATTCACACTGACTGGACATATTGAAGGTCCCACTGATGTCGCATTCAGTCCGAACGGACGGACCTTAGCAAGTGGTGGGAATTGGAAGGACAAAACTATCCATCTGTGGGATGCTGCCACAGGCAGGCGTAAGCTGACCCTGACTGGACATGAAGGAAGTATCAGTGGTATTGTATTCAGTCCAGATGGAAAGACGCTAATCACCAGCGAAAGTTATCCTACCAAGGTTATCCGCCTATGGGATGTTGTTGAGGGGAGGCATAAACGAACGCTCAAAGGGCATAAAGGTTCTGTGTATAGTCTCGCGTTGAGTCCAGATGGAAGGATATTGGCGAGTGGGTCTAAAGACAAGACCATCCGTCTGTGGGATCCGTCAGACAGTAACATCCGTCTGTGGGATGCTTTTCGAGGTAGACATAAACGGACCCTCAAAGGGCATGCGGGTCATGTCAACACCCTCGCGTTCAGTCCAGATGGCAAAACACTCGTTAGTGGAAGTGACGGTTTTTCGGGGGAAAATACCACCATTTGGTTGTGGGATGTAGTAACAGGAAAACAGAAGGGCGAGCTCATAGGACAAGGTCCGGTTAGAAGTCTCTCATTTAGCCCAGATGGGAAAACCTTTGCAAGTGGCGGTGAGGATGGAAATATCCTGTTATGGGATGCGTTGGTGGCAAGTCACAAGGGAACGATCGTGGGCCACATTGATGCGAGCAAAAGCGTTGATTTTAGCCCAGATGGGTTAACACTTGCGACGAGTGGTGGGTGGGCTGACAATACGAATCGCTTGTGGGATGCCCGGACAGGAGCACGGACAGGATCCCTAACAGGACATACCGATGTGGTTTGGAGTCTCTCGTTTAGTCCGGATGGAGAAATGCTTGCCAGTGGCAGTCGTGACAAAACGATTCGTTTGTGGGATGTAAGCACAAGAGAGCCCAAAGGAACATTCGTAGGCCATACGAGTGGTATGAGCGTTGCGTTCAGTCCAGATGGTAGGACGCTTGCCAGTGGCAGTTATGACAAAACGATTCGTTTGTGGGATGTAAGCACAAGAGAATCCAAGGGAACATTCGTAGGCCATACGGATAGTATTGAGGGCGTTGCGTTCAGTCCAGATGGTAGGACGCTTGCCAGTGGCAGTGAGGACCAAACGATTCGTCTGTGGAATTTGATAACGGGAGAACATAAGCAAACACTTGTTGGTCATGGGTCTAAGATTGCGAGTATCTCTTTTAGTCCTCGTGGGGATATACTCGCGAGTGCAGGTTGGAACGGGACAATACTTCTGTGGGATACTGTGGAACTAACACCGAAAAAGACTCTCATCGGGCATACATCCAAGGTTAACGGTATTGCGTTTAGTTTGGATGGGAATATGCTTGTGAGCGGAAGTGAGGACGGTACGGTCGGATTATGGAGTGTAGACACAGGGCAACTCAACAAGATGCTCATTGGACATACTGGTGGTATCAACGATGTCGCGTTCAGTCCAGATGGACGGACATTGGCAAGTTGTAGTTGGGATGGTACAGTACTCCTATGGGACCTTACTCTCGCAGGTAGCACTACAGACAAAGTCAGATAGTTTGAACATCACCCACGTCACTCAAGCAGGGGTATTTAGTTTTACATATTCACTTTGTATATATGGATATATCTTCCTCTGTAGGAGCGAGTGTTTTTGCTTACAAGAAATCCGCAGAAACACCCAAGCAATACGCAGAAACACCCAAGCAAAAACACCGCCAGCAAAAACGGTGTTTCTTGTCGCTCGCGATCTTTCATAAGAAAACGCCAACTTATGTAAACGAAAATCAAAGGCAAAACCGAAAACTAAATCGTCCTGGTCACTCAAGAAAAGATGATCGCTAACTGAATCTATGATAGAATAGCGAATGAGTGATAAAAACGAGTCAGTTGTCTGTCCACACATTTAACGCTATATGCCGCCACGAATTCTATATTCACAACCCTTGGGTAAAATAAAAGGAGGCCGGGACAAATGAGAATCGTAATCGTAAATTCAATGCTTGCGTGTTTCAGTTTTATGATCGTTAGTCTGATGTTTACCAACATCGCCAATGCTGAATTGGATCCGAAAACCGTTGTCGGGATGTGGCTCTTTGATGAGGGTAAAGGTAATACCGCCGCGGATGCCTCCGAAAATGGCAACGATGGAAAAATTGAGAATAATCCGAAATGGATAAAAAATGGTAAATTCGGGTCCGCACTCGAATTTGATGGCAACGAGAGTAAAGGACATGTCGTTGTCGGAAATTTGAGGCTGTCTGGAGCGGTTACAGTGGTCTTGTGGGCAAAACCGAGGGATGCTGCTAATGATGATCGGTTAATATCGAATCTCAGTGGACCAACAAATCCGGCTTTCGCAATTCGGTTCCAAGGTGAAGCCGTTGACATTTGGGGCAGGGCATGGAAACCCGTCATCCCAAAATTTGATGACAATAAATGGGGACACTACGCGTTTGTGTTAGATGGCGACGGAAACGCGACCGGCTATTACAACGGCAAAGAAGGGGACACAGTTGTCGATACCTATATTTTTACGGATATCGGTATCGGGGCAACTTTTTTGCATCAATGGGGACAATATTATTCCGGTGTCTTTGACGAGATCGCGTTTTTCAGTACCGCATTGACTGAAGATGATATTAATACCCTCATGACAAGAGGTCTCAAATCCGCGTTGGCAGTTTATCCGGCAGCTAAATTAGCAACGACATGGGGTAATCTAAAAGCCGATCTATAAGGAATCAATCTAAGTGCAAAGCAAATTTCATCAGCGTTTCCGGTTACAGATAGCATCTGGTGTATTTAAGACACTCTTCATTATCATGGTAATGGTGATGTGTCTCTCAGTTTCTCATGCAGAGAACCGTGTTACCGGTCACTGGGAAGGACAGATCGAAATCCCTGGTCAACCCATTGCCGTAAAGATCGATCTCGCCAGCAATGATAATGAGTGGACAGGAACTATTGACATTCCGACCCAAGGTGCAAACGATTTACCGCTTTCTGATATCCACGTCGTAAAAAAAGATGACGGTGTGCACGTCAAATTCTCAATACGCAACATTCCAGGGAACCCAACTTTTGACGGAAAACTGCAAGACGGTGCTATTAGGGGTACATTCAGCCAAGGGGGTGCCACATTCGGATTCCGTCTCTCCCGTGATAGGATCGTCAAGGGTCCTGCAAGACCGCAAGAACCGAAACCACCATTCCCTTATGAAATAGAGGAAGTAGCATTTCAGAACGGTGCTGTCAACCTTGCTGGCACTTTAACGTTACCATTTGGTGACGGTCCCTTTCCAGCGGTGCTGCTCATCTCCGGCAGCGGTCTTCAGGATCGAGACGAAACGTTGGTCGGACACAAACCGTTTTGGGTGCTTGCCGACCATCTCAGTCGTTCAGGTATCGCTGTGCTCCGTGTTGATGATCCCGGCATCGGCAAATCAACACCGCATCCGAAACCGCCAACGACGGCGGACTTCGCGACTGATGTAGAAGCAGGCGTAGCGTTCCTCAAGCAGGATGATAGAGTGGGGCGTGTTGGATTGATCGGTCATAGCGAAGGCGGTCTCATCGCGGCTATCGTCGCGAGTCGCAGCAATAATGTTAGTTTCATCGTACTGATGGCAGGCCCCGGGGTCCCAGGTGCCGAGTTGCTCCGTAAACAGAACGAACGCATTTTCGATGCAGCAGCGATTGCAGGTGAGCGTAAGCAGAATTTACTGGCACTTCTTGATCAACTGTTTACGATCTTGACTGCAGAAGATATGGCGGAAGACGAGCGGCGACAAGGTGTCAAGAGGATTGTCCGTAAGCAGCTCGAAATTAACGGTGTTCCGCCTGCGAAACAGGACGAGGGACAGGTCCAGGCACTTGTGGAACAGTCTCTTACGCCGTGGATGCGTTATTTCTTGACTTTCGATCCGCGGCCTGCGCTTGAGAAAATCCGAGTGCCTGTCCTCGCCCTCAACGGAGAGTTGGATGTACAGGTTGATGCCGAGCAAAACCTCACCGCTATCACTGCGGCACTTGAAAAAGGTGGGAATCAGAATGTCACTGTACATCGCTTGCCGGAACACAACCACCTGTTTCAACGCGCTCGCACAGGTCTGATGAACGAATACGGTGCCATAGAGGAGACGCTCTCACCGAAGGTGCTTGATCTGATCCGAGACTGGGTACTGTCAGTGAGACAATAAAGTGCCATTTTTCAAAGTGCCATTTTTCCGTTTTTTAAGGATGCATGCTAAAACGCTTTTCAAGAATACCATATCTCCAAATAGGGATTACCGAAAAAACGAGAGTTCAGAATAAAAAAAACGTTATTTTTCAACTTTTTGACGCTCCTTATTGTTTTTTTAATGCTCCAGTTATTGCCCAACACCTTCGCCCAAGACAACACACAGTGGGGGGTACCTGAGGGGGCAAGAACCCGACTCGGTAGAGGCAGAACAGGTGAGATACGGTATTCCCCCGACGGGACGCGCCTCGCGGTGGCAAGCGGCATCGGTATTTGGCTCTACGATACCACAACCTATCAAGAGGTTAGCCTGCTCACCGGGCAAAGCGAGCAAATCTTCAACATCGCGTTTAGTCCTGACGGAAAAACAATTGCGAGTGGGTGTTATGATGGGACTATCTGTTTATGGGATATCGGTACAGGTACACATGAGACAAGGCTCACAACGTATAAAGTTAGTGTCAATAGCGTGGCATTCAGCCCGGAGGGGCGCACCCTTGCGTGTGGAAGTGACGATGGCACTGTCCGCCTCTGGGATGCACACACCAGCGCATCCAAAATAACTCCCACTGGACATACAGATTCGGTTAGTAGCGTGGCGTTCAGTCCCGATGGGAAAATACTCGCCAGCGGAAGCAGAGACGGCAATATCCACCTCTGGGATGCGGATACTGGTGAATACAAGAAAACGCTCACAGGGCATACATTTTGGGTGACAAGCCTCGCCTTCAGCCCTGATGGTAAAACACTCGCAAGTGGGAGTTTGGACAGCACAGTGCTATTGTGGGAACTATTCGAGGCACCGCCACCAACACCACAATGACAGCTATTCAACTGATAACCTGAAACATAAGGGGAATTCGCCGTGGAGTACCAAGTCCTCATTACAATTTCTATACTCGTCGTACTGGTATTGGCAAATGAACTCAGTAGTGTAATGGCAGCTGAACCGGAAGGTCTTGTTGGTCGTTGGGATTTTGATGACGGAACAGGGACTGATCTCTCCAGGCACGGTAACCACGCCGTGTTTGGTGAAACAAAAATTTATTCACTCGGCGAAGGACGTGCCTGCATCGAAGTGATGCGGAAGACAGAGCCAATGCGAATCCCTGCGTCTGAGAATTCGCCACTTGCAATATCGCGTGGCACAATCTGCTTCTGGTTAAATTCGGGGTCGGATAGGTCCAACATTCTCAAATACAACAACGATGCGATCGAAATTAACAACTATCGTGGCTGTTTTCAAGTGCGTTTCCGAGGTGAGAAGGATTTTGAATACTGGGAAGGCATCCTTGATTATGATTGGCCCAAGTACGACATGCGCGAATGGGCGTTCTATCCACATGTGAAAGCCTCCGTCGGCGATGCCGAATGGCATCTGTTCGCGGTCGCCTACGATGACAAAGCGAAACAGATTGTCGGATGGCGTGATGGTGAGCAGATTGCAACAATTGATTTATCTACAGTGAACATGGAGCCGCTGCGCCGAGAGGGTTTAACTGAGATTCGGACCAGTGAAGACTTTACTGGCTATCTCGACGATCTCCGTATCTACAATAAGCCGCTGACCGACGCTGAAGTTAGGCAGATTTACGACGAAACCAAGGACATCTATGCAGGAAGACGAGATACAAATCCTACAAAAAAAAAGCAGAACACTTACAAGTACCAAGAGGTGGACAGGACGCTCTATAAGGCGTGGCTACAGTTCAATCCACCCGCGACTGAACAGCCAAATCAGGATCTGTTTAAAAACATTGTTGCTGAAGGCACAAATTCGACTGTCCAGACAGCTGGTTCTGAATTGGCACAGGCAGCGGAATCCATGTTCAGTTTCAAGCCCTCCGTTTCGGAGACTGCCACTATCGCTGGACCGAAGATTATCCTCGGAACAGCCGAAACCTCAAACTGGATCCGCGATCATGCTGAAGACCTCCAATTGGATCGAATTGAAGGTGATGGGTTCGTCATTAAGGCGATGGAAGGAACAGTTGTTGTCGCAGGAGGAATACCCGCAGGGGTTGTTTTTGGTGTATTCGATCTGATGCGTCGCATTCAAATTGGGCAGGATCCGCTTGAACTTGATGTCATGGAGAACCCGCAGGTACCTATCCGTATGGTCGCACATTGGTCCTACTTCCGTGGACTTTTTGGGGACAGATGGCGGGGTGGCGGCAGAGACAACTCAATTTTCAGTTGGGAAGAGTTACGCACCGGCGATACCAAACGCATCCGCGATTGGGTACGCATGCTGGCATCGTGCGGTTGGAACGCGCTCTGTCCGAGCGAAATTAACTGGCATTATCGAAACAATTTTCTCGAACATCTTGACGAAGTCGAAACACTTGGCGATATCTGTCGAGATTACGGTATCAGACTCTATTGGAGTCCGAATTATCTCCTTGCACTCGATCCAGAAACCGCCGACGCTCTCTATGCGCGGGTACCGGACTTCGGTGGATACCTTATGAAACTCGGTTCGGAGAAACAGAACGGCGACCCGCGTCCGTCGATGGTGAACCGCATTGCGGACATACTGAAACCGTACGGTGGAAAGGTGCTTGTGCGTGGTTTCGTTTATGGGAATCTTCGCTATACACAGGAACCGTATCGGAACCTGATTCCGTATGATCTGTTTGCACACGAAGATGGCAACTTCCGAGACAACGTCATTATAGTTCCAAAAGGCAGTCCTCTGGATTGGGACCTGTGGGCACCCATCCCAGCACTTGATGGCGCGATGCAGAAAAACCTATCTGGCAGCGAACTCGTCATTGACAAGAGTTGGCCCGTTTCCTGGGTCAAGAAGTGGAAGTGGTGGTTTGAACAGGATACCTATCGCAACGGACCGGGAAGTTTGAACAAATTTAGTGTCGATTGCATCATGGGGGTGTCCATGATTGAACCTTCGCCAGCGTGGACAAAATCTCCATTGAACGCTGTAAACTATTACGGGTTGGGGCGACTCACGTGGAACCCGGACCTGACAGTGGACGAGATTTATACCGAATGGATTCGGCAGACTTTCGGTGATGATCCGGCTCTCCTGACAACGATTAAGACAATCTTGATAATGCTTGAAGAAATCACGCGCAAGTGCTATAATTATCGTGGATATCGCGGTATCTGGCTTGATTCCACTGACCCCGGTATGGCACAAGTCAAGACCCCTTATATAGTCAATCGCGAAGGGGCAGGCGTTATCACACCAGCCTTGCGTGAGCGTATATTAGCACAGTACGCGCCAGGACTTCGTGAGATATATGGAGACCGGTTACGCGGAGAAGCACACCTCACTGCTTTCCACTTCACGGAACACGATCAGCGGCTCTCTATCGGTAGAACCCTTATACAAGACATCTACGCTAACATGGAAGAAGGGGTCGAAATGGCTAGACAGGCAGCCGAACTCTGGAAAACACTGGAGCAAAAAATAGATCCACACAGATATGAATATACCCTAAAGACCTTAGTAGACTATGCCGCGTCCGTACGCAGCATGACCCTTAAAAAATGGGTGACGAACTTTGAGACACATACCGGCAGAACACGAGAGAATACGCTTGCAGAACTCACGCAAGGGGCACTTGCGAAAGTCAGCACATACAACGTGCGGCATTTCGGTGCCGTCACCGACGGTAAATCAAACGATGCAGATGCAATCAACCGCGCAATAGATGCCTGCACCATCGCCGGGGGCGGGACTGTATTTGTGCCATCTGGGGTTTATGCAACGGGTTCTATCCGCCTGAAAAGCAACGTTACCCTGGCACTTGATGCTGGGGCAACACTCAAGGCTTCACAGGCTACAGACGTGGCTCTACTTATCGGGGAGAACCTTGAAAACGTGAACGTCTACGGGCCCGGTACCCTTGATGCCGGTACCCTTGATGAAAGAGGCAGCAACGGGATTAATCTACAACATTGTAAAAACGTGGAAATCCGAAACTTGAACGTCTATAACGGTGGTGATGCTGCCGTTCTCACGAGCGGCTGCGAGGCTGTCCTGATAGATAATGTCAATATCCGAACCGATCAGGATGGAATCAACCTATCCGAATGCCGTAACGTAGTGGTTAGCAACTGTCGTATTGACGCGGTGCAACGCCTGTACGGAAGACCTGTAGATGGTGGGAACGCAGTAAAATTTGATGGCGAGATCTCTACGTCCGACAACATCACTGTGCAAAATTGCTTCCTTACTTCCCGCTAAAGTTACAAATCTCGATCTCAACTCGTTTTGACAACGGAAAAAACGGAGTAGAACCTCAAAAATAAAAAAGTAAGATTATGCACCTTTTGGACATACAAATTGCGTCATTAATAATTGAAACTTCCAGTTTACGTATACGCTGTCGGCAGGTAAATTTTGCCCGATTTCGTGCAATTAAGTATGGAACATGCCCCATTATGTGCAATTCCTGTGGGAATTTTACAAAACCGATAGCCGAACGCTATCGGTCAAATCGGCATAAAATTTGCTGATACGAGCTGTATAGAATTAGACAGTTTTTTTTCGGTGGGGAAAAAGACATTTTTTCTCTCTTTTCAAGGATCTGTGTCTCTAAAAGATAGAGGCATTCAGTTTTTCGATTTCTGAAAAATTTTCTATTTTCAAGAAAATCGAAGCAACTTTCAACTAACAGAATAAGTATTAAACACCTATTGCCACAGATGCGATCAAAGTGACCGCAAGAAACGGAATGTCTACAGCGTTTATGTTCCCTGATGACATAATTTTACGCCACTAACGCGAAAGGAATTCAATGAACACGACACAAAATACCGATACAATGCATGCCGATGACGTTGCTGCGATTGACGAACTCCAGAACGTCTACGACCAATTGAAACAAACACTTGCTAAGATCATCGTCGGTCAGGAGCAAGTTATCGAACACTTGGCGATCTGTCTGTTTTCGCAGGGACACGCGCTGTTGATGGGTGTCCCCGGCTTAGCGAAAACGTTGTTGGTCAGACGTTTCGCCGAGACGATGGCGTTGCAATTCAGCCGAATCCAATTCACGCCCGACCTGATGCCGATGGACATCACCGGAACCGACATCCTTCAAGAGATCCCCGGCGGTAGACGCGAATTCGAGTTCGTAAAAGGTCCACTGTTCGCAAATCTTATTCTCGCCGACGAGATTAACCGGGCACCCTCGAAAACACAAGCCGCTATGCTCGAAGCGATGCAGGAATATAAGATCACCGTCATCGGCAGAACCTACTCCCTGAATCCACCGTTCTTCGTACTGGCGACACAGAACCCGATTGAACAGGAAGGAACGTATCCGCTACCGGAGGCGCAACTTGACCGTTTCATGTTCAGGATTGAGGTAGATTATCCGGCACGATCCGAGGAGATAGAGATCGCTCGTACCACAACCGGTGTCGCACTGCCAACCCTCGAATCCGTTTTAACCGGTGAAGAGGTACTCGCCTTTCAAGACCTTGTCCGCCGTGTACCTGTCGCCGAACATATCTATGAATTCGCTGTTGATTTGGTGCGTAGCACGCGCCCGAAAGGCGAGGCAACACCCGACTGGCTGAAGCCGCTTGTCGCTTGGGGTGCCGGCCCTCGGGCTGTTCAATACCTAATCTTAGGTGCGAAAGCACGCGCAGCACTCAGTGGTAGCTACATGGCGAGGCTTGAAGATGTCGTCGCCGTGGCAAATCCCGTGCTCGCGCATCGCGTCATTACATCCTTCGCAGCGGAATCCGAGAACATTACCAGCCAAGATATCGTCAACCGTCTCGTCGAAGAGTTGTCGGAGCAGTAAAATCTTAGGCACAGCAGAAAAAAACAGGAGAAGTAACCGGTAACCAGTTAGCAGTAAAGACTCTGTTAACTGGCAACTGTTAGCTGACAACTTTTAAATGGCACTGCAACTCAGACGCGATTACATTAACCAACAGGTCCTTGAACGGCTGTCCACACTCCAACTCCACGCTCGATTGCCTATGATCGGGAATGTTTCCGGTAAACACCGGAGCCCGATTCGCGGTTCCAGCCTCGAATTTGCCGAGTACCGAAAATACGTCCCAGGCGACGATACACGGCGACTCGACTGGCGCGCTTATGCACGGAATGATCGCTACTATATCAAAGAGTTTGAAGCCGATACCAACCTACGAATGTGTTTGGTCGTTGATACCAGCGGCTCAATGGGGTTCGCACACACGTCCTCCGCCACAACGGAGGGCGACCCCGATATGAGTAAACTCGACTATGCACGCCGAATCGCTGGCACCTTAGCCTATATAGCCGCCTTACAAGGGGATGCCGTCGGGCTCTATTGTGCAGGCAAAACGTTCCATAAAGAAATCCCACCCAAACGCAGCGCAACCCATCTCGGCGCAGTCCTTGATGAATTAGGCGCAATGGAAGCATCCGGCGAAACTGGGCTAGCTGACGTACTCCACGAAACCGCCGAACGGGTCCCACAGCGAGCGTTGATCATCGTCATTTCAGACCTATTCATCGAACCCGCAACAGTCCGGAATTGCTTTGAGCATCTGCGGTTCCGTAAGCACGATGTCGCCGTATTTCACCTCATGGAACAGAGTGAACTCGATTTTGAATTCGATCGTCCCATACGCTTTGTTGATATGGAAGGCGGGGAACCCATACTCGCAGACCCAACTGTCATCGGCACGCAGTACCGACGCGCAATGGAGATGTACCTCGAAAATATGGACGAGGTGATTCGCGACACCGAGATTGACTACCATCGCATCTGTATCCATGAGAACTACGGAGACGTATTGGCACGATTTTTGTTGGGACGGACACCGAAAAAACATAAGTGAGGAGTGGTTATAAGTTATAAGTTATAAGTTATAAGGAAGAGAAGAAACCGTTTTTGTAACAGTTTGCTTCTTAACCAACCACTTATAACTAACCACTTATAACCTTAAAAAAATGAGTTTTCTGCAACCGCTTATATTAATCGCACTTCCGCTGATGGTACTGCCGATCCTTATCCATTTAATTAATCAGCAACGGCATCGTACCATCCCTTGGGCGGCGATGATGTTCCTGATGAGCGCGAAACGTATGAGCCGAGGGATGGCACGCCTGCGGCATCTTCTGATCCTATTGATGCGTGTTCTCGCTGTCGGAGCTCTAATCTTTGCTGTGAGTCGTCCGCTATCCGGCGGATGGTTAGGAAGCGTCGGATTGAGTAAACCCGATGCAACCCTAATTCTGCTTGACCGATCCGCCAGCATGGAGATGCAAGACCTCCAGGCGGGTGAATCGAAGAGATCCACAGCACTGAAACGGCTCGCTGAATTGCTGGAGCAAGGCGATTACGGGACACACCTCATTCTAATTGATAGTGCCACCGGTCAGATGCAAGAGGTAGATTCGCCTAAAGCACTATTGAACCTCCCTGTGGCGGCGGCAAGTGCCACCAGCGCAAATATGCCAACGATGCTTGAAACAGCCTTGGCATATCTTAAAGCAAACGAATCGGGACGCACCGAAATCTGGATCTGTTCGGACTTGAAAGAGAACGATTGGGACGTGCACAGTGGGCGCTGGAACGCCATACGTGACGCGTATGCTGAACTACAGGGTGTGCATCATTTCTTGCTCGCTTATACAGATCCGTCTTCAAGCAATTTATCAGTCAGGCTGGAAAACGTGCAACGGTGGCAACGCGGCGGCACTGCAGAACTCGTTCTTGATGTGATGGTTCGCAGAACGGATGGCAGCACTGGCGCACGGCAGATACCAATTACGTTTGAAGTCAATAATGTGCGTTCTGTCGCTGAAGTGGAACTTGACACACTCGGTGCCTCTTTGCAGGGACACCGGATCCCTATTGATGGCAAACTCAGTTCCGGTTGGGGATCCGTCAGTTTACCGGGCGATGCGAACCCGTTGGACAATCGGTTTTTCTTCGTCTTTTCGGAACCACCGGTACGAAAGGCGGTTGTCGTGAGTGATGATGCAAAAATTGGCGAGGCGTTCCAACGGGCACTCGCGATTCCGATGGACAACCGCTTACAACACCGTGTTGATGTGATCCCCGTAAACCGCGTAGCCGAGATTGACTGGGAAAGTACCGCATTGTTGGTTTGGCAAGCAGCTCTTCCGAGTGGATTGGTCGCCGAACAGATCACGCATTTCGTCAACAACGGACGTGTCGCTATGTTCTTCCCGCCGGGACCAGGCGGTGCCGGCGAACAGTTGTTTAATTCACACTGGGGAGATTGGCACGCGTCCGGTAGTGATCAGGTCTCTAAACTCTCATGGTGGCGTGGCGATGCAGATCTGTTGGCTCACGTAGAGAGTGGCGATGCCTTGCCTTTGAACGAATTACGCACCTATCGCTATCGCACGCTTGAGAGTCCCGGAACGCCGTTGGCGAGGTTTGACGACGATGCACCTCTGTTGAACCGTGTGGTGACCGATCGCGGCGCAGTCTATTTCTGTAGCACACTACCGACAGCGCAATTTTCTTCTCTCGAACGGGACGGCATCGTGTTTTATGTTATGTTACAGCGAGCGTTAACTGAGGGGAGCATGGCGTTGGCTATGGCATCTCAACGTGACGCTGCCCGCGATGTGCTGGCAGATCGAGAACAATGGACAACGGTTGCACCTGAAGAAGATACCGCATCCCTCTCGGCGCGTGGATTGCATGCCGGTGTTTATCAAGACGAAACACACTGGGTCGCCGTAAACCGCAGTCAGGCTGAGGATACTGCTAAAACAGCGTCTGTTGAGGCGGTGGATGCACTGTTTGATGGACTGTCGTATAGAAGAATTGATGTTGATGTTGGCGATACGTCCGCCTTAGCGAGCGAACTCTGGCGTATCTTCCTCATCGCAATGGTGTTAGCACTCATTGTGGAAGCAGTGTTGAGTTTACCAAGCCGAAAAACCGAAAGCAGCCCTTTAATGGACATTGCAGTCGCTGATGGGACAGCCGAATAACGATTGGTGTGCGGCCCCGGATGAATGTTATATCTGCCTTTAACAAGTTTGATTTTCCACCTCTTAAGCGGGATAAGAGGTTTACTAAACTTTGGATGATTTTTAAAGTTTTTGTTTTATTGCTTTGGTGATAGAAACCCAAAGGACTTTGATACTATCAAGTGCTCTGCTTATTCAAAACAACCTCTTTAGTCCCGTAGGGACGATATGTTTATAGAAATGAGTTCCGTCCCGCCATTTAGCCCCGTAGGGGCGATATGTGAACAGGATTGTGGCTTCGGTAAGACTCGGATATTTACAAACAGAAGGTTTCACTGCTATGTCGGTTTGTTGTGTTTTCCCCGAGTTCCGTCTCAGCACAAACCCTTAGAAAAATCTGAATTATCAAACGTGTTGACTTCTTACTGTAGAACAGGATAGAATTAGTTATAAATAGGACTTACGCAGGTTGCTCTTTTGTACCATAGGCTGTTAGCCTGTGCACTGAGAACGTCTCTGTTTTTTGAGAGTTTACCCGCTAACGGAGCGTCATATCGTCAAAATTGCGTAAGTCCTGTATAAAATGAATTTTCAACGCACTGTAATAATCGGGCAGTATTTATGCCGTAAATCATTTGGAGGTATAAAGTGAACATTGATACTATTTTTACCCTAACAAATGAACATCTTAATCGACTTGATCAAAATACTGCGGTTGATTTCTTTCAAAAGTTACTTTGGGCAGAGGCTCGAAGACTGGGAATTGAGCTTAGTAAGATTAATATCTCACGCAGAGTTAATGTCCAAGATGGCGGAATTGATGCCACTGTTAATGACACTCAAGTTCCAACAGGAAGTGGTTTAATTAAGTTAGGAAAAACCTGTTATCAAATTAAATCGGGAGAAACGAAGCCGAATATTAAGGATGAACTTTTCGGCAGCGGAAATGATGCAAATGAACAAAACCTTAAAAAGGGCATTCAAGCTTGTTTTGAAGATGAATCTGGTGGAACTTACGTTTTAGTCTGCACCGGGATAGACCTTGTTGATCGCGAACATAGAGAGATTCTGACTGACGTTATGAACTACTTAGCGCAATGTGGTTATCAAGATCCCAAGGTTGAAGTGTGGAGCCAAAATAATCTTATCGCCTTTCTTGAGTCGTTTCCATCCTTATCGTTATGGGTCAATGGGAACGATCGAGGGTTTTTTCAAACGCATCAGAGTTGGTCTGAAGATGCGACTATGCGAGTTTCATTTGTTTCAGGAGAATCACAAGACGATCAAATCTTGGAGATCCAAGAAAAATTAAGGCAAAATAACGACACTATTCACGCGCGAGTATTGGGTGAACCAGGTATCGGAAAGACGAAGCTTGTTTTGGAAGCCACAAAGGATGAAGATTTAGCTCCGCTTGTTATTTATTGCACCGCTTCTCAATTTCGTGACAGCATTTTGATGAACGAAATTCTCAGAGACGATAATAGTTTTTCTGCCATTTTAATAATCGATGAGTGTAATCCGGACAGTAGATCATATATCTGGAATAAACTGAGATATCGCGGATCAAGGATTAAATTGATTACTATATACAACGACTATGAGGAAAAATCCGGAGGTATTGACTACTATGATGTGCCTCCGCTTGATAATGAACGGATTTGCGGGATTGTTCAGGATTATATAAGTATGTCTGATACTGAAGCCAATAGATGGGCTGAACTTTGCAGTGGTTCGCCAAGAGTCGCACATGTTATCGGTGGCAACTTGGTGAACCATCCAGAGGATTTGCTCAAACCTCCTGGAACAGTTGATATCTGGGAACGTTATATTGTTGCTGGGGACGACCCAAACAGTGAACAGGTGAAACAACGAAGGTTGGTCCTTCAATATCTTGCACTTTTTAAGCGGTTTGGATATGAACGATCTGTTGCTTCAGAGGCAGAAGCAATCGCCCAAAAAATTAAAACTGCTGATGATCAGATCACTTGGGATAAATTCCAATCAATAATTCATCATCTTAGGGAACGGAAAATACTTCAAGGTGAATATACACTTTATATTACGCCAAAAGCACTTCACATTAAACTATGGACGCAGTGGTGGGAAATTCGCCGTTCGACCTTCAGACTTGAGGACTTCACTCAAGGTCTAGAACAAGAGCAAGAATTAATTGAGTATTTCTATGAGATGTTTGTCTACGCAGCCGAATCGGAAGCGGCATTAAGAGTCGTCAAGGAACTCCTTGGACCCAATGGACCTTTTACGGATAATGAGTATCTGAAGACAAGGTTGGGTAGCCGTTTTTTTCTCGCTTTGACTGAAGCAGACCCAGAATCTGCTTTAAGATGCCTAATGCGGACGATAGGGACTTGGGATAAAGAAGCCCTGTTAGAATTTACTGATGGACGGAGATCTGTGATATGGGCTCTTGAAAAAATTGCTATGTGGCGAAAGTTGTTCCCTGATGCAGCACGATTACTCCTTGCGCTCGGTGAAGCGGAAAATGAAAGAATATCGAACAATGCAAGTGGAGTATTTGCTGAACTTTTCTCATTAGGACCAGGCGCGGTAGCTCCTACAGAAGCATCTCCAAAAGAACGTTTACCTGTTTTAAAGGAAGCATTCGAGTCTGGCTCAAAAGAACGACGAACCCTTGCCCTTAAAGCTTGCCGTAAAGGTTTGATATCCGACCATTTCTCACGGACATCTGGAGCAGAATACCAGGGTTTACGAAAGGAACCAGACCTTTGGTACCCAAAAACATACTCTGAGTGGCGGGAAGCCTATCGTTCTTTATGGCAACTCCTCTTTGAACAATTAGAGCATTTACCTGAAGATGAACGGAAAAAAGCTGTGGGAATACTGCTTGGATACGCGGGTTCACTTGGTAGAATACCCGATTTAGGCGATATGGTTGTGAACACAGTTACAACAATTATTAAAAACAAATATGCAAGCGAAAAACAGATCATTGGGTCAATTAACCGAATGTTGTTTCATGATGATTCTTATGTGGAAAACAAAGGTCTACCGGCAGAAATCAGACAACGTTTTGAACAGCTCCGAGATGACTTGATTGGATCCGACTTTCATTCGCTAATGCAACGGTATGTTGGAATGGATCTACCTGAAGATGAAATCCTCGAACACAAGGACGGGGTTAATCCGGTTCAACCCTACCTTGAAACACTAGCGAAACAATCTATAGATAATCCCATTCTTCTGGAATCGGAACTACCATGGCTTGTGACTCCCGAGGCAAAGAATGGAAACAAATTTGGATATGAACTCGGAAAAATAGATGAAAGTCATTCACTTCTACCAATGCTTCTTGACGCTCAACGAAATGCGGGAGAGAATGCAAGTGCTTATTTCCTCGGTGGTTATTTTCATGCCATCTTTGATACGGACTTAACGCTATGGGAGCAACAACTTGACACTCTCTGCAAGGATATCACACTTAACGCAATAATACCGTCGCTCACATACCCCTCGGGTCTAACTGATCAAGCGGGACTTCGCATTCTTAATCTTGCGGAAAATGGTGTTATTGATATCAACGAATTTGAATTTTTCATATTCCAGAATGCAATTACTAGCTTATCCGAAAAGGTCTTTGAAACATGGATAAAATTTCTCTTAAATAACACGGATAGATCAGCTGTAGAGATTGCATTAAAGTTGTTCTCCAATTACTATATTTCTCGAAAATTAAAACCCACTTTACCTTGTGAACTGACCTTCCGACTCCTTTCACATCCAGAATTGTTTAAAGAATCCGACGATTATCGGTATGATACAATGACGGATTTCTATTGGACAGAAACCGCAAAGGAGTTACTATATTTTCATCCGCGAAAGGCTTTAGAGTTAGTACAACGCATGCTGATTCCATTCGGAAGTGATAGAACAATTTTTGATGCTTTCTCACAGAGTTGCTCTTTTCTCACAGAAGCAACAAAAAAATATCCGGCGGAGGTTTGGGAGTACGTTAGTAAGTACTTGGGTGATCGCGGTAATTTTTCAAGAACTATGTCTATAGGAAGATGGCTTAAAGAAGCGGATCTTTCTGAAACGGAAAAAGAAAAAGGCGCACTAACTTTAATTCCACGCGAAAAAATTTGGGAATGGGTTGATGGAGACATAGAAAATAGAGCGAGGTATCTTGCTCGTGAATTTGTCCCTAAAACCCTTTTGATAGAAGAGTGGCATGACTCTCTGGCACGTGATCTTCTCGTTCGGTATGGAGATCGTGAAGACGTTAGAGGGACATTGATATCGAATTATTCAACAGAAGTATTCTGGGGATCCGCTAGTTTACACTATGAAGAGAAACTACGGAAATTAGTTGATATCCAGGATACTGATGATGACAAAAAGGTCAATTATTGGATTGATGAATATATCCTCTTTTTAAAAGAGCAAATTGAGGATGCAAAAATCCGCGAAGAAAGAATGTTTTAGCACATTCGGGGGCGTAAAATGCAAGAACAACAGGGAAGTTTGGAATTTCTTTCAAGCGGTTCCATTACAGTCTTGGGGCTGCTGGTGATCGCTGTAACGGGTGTCTTGTGCTGGTTGGCGTGGCACCGCAGCGGTTATCGCAAACAGACCGGGTGGCTTGAGTTACTACGTTTCGTGTTGGTCGGTTTGGTTATCGTCACGCTGAATCAACCCGAATGGCTGAAGACGCAACCGCCGGATCGACGTTCAACCCTCGCCGTGCTCTGGGACCAATCCAGAAGCATGGAGACACGAGATGTTCTTGATAGTGAGAGTGTCTCAGGTGAACCTTCTGTTCAACCGAAGAGCCGTGCTGAAACGATTCAACCGCTGATGTCCGAGGCGGTCTGGACAGGCGAATCCACATCTGTTACAGCGAACGCACAGGATGCAGACGATCTCAATGTCGTATTTGAGCCATTCTCTTCGGCGTTAGACCCGCCAGAAGAAGCAACGGATCTGAATGCCGGGCTGTCCCACGTTCTGGACAACCATACCAATCTTCGCGGCGTAGTGCTGTTATCAGATGGCGATTGGAACATCGGCAACTCGCCAGTAGAGGCAGCCACACGATTTCGGATGAAAGGGATCCCCGTATTCGCTGTCGGTGTCGGCAGTAGGGTACCGCTCCCGGACCTTGAGTTAGTTCGGATGGACGCACCGACTTTTGCCGTGGTTAATAAACAGGTGCGTATTCCCTTTGTTGTACGGAGCACTTTGGGACAGGATCGAGATGTCCGCGTCACACTTAATATAAATAAAAAATCAGAATCCACACCTGCTACTGCTGAAGAACAAATTACCAAAGTTGTCCGGGTGCCAGCGATGCGCCAAGCACAAGATAATATCGTCTGTACGTTGCCAGCGACCGGGGAGTACACATTAAGCCTGCGTATCGCCAAAGATGCTGAGGAGTTGATACCCGAAAATAATGAGATTTCCGCACCCATATCTATACGTGAAGAGCAATTGAAAGTGCTTGTCGTCGAATCTTATCCACGATGGGAATACCGGTATCTACGGAACGCTTTGGAGCGGGATCCCGGTGTTGAAGTGACATGCCTCCTTTTTCATCCCGAATTGCCGAAAGTCGGCGGCGGTCGCAGTTATATTAAGCGTTTTCCTGACGCGCGAGAATTGAGTCGTTACGATGTCGTATTCCTTGGCGATGTCGGTATCAAAGAGGGACAACTAACTGTTGAACAGACACAGGAATTAAGGAAATTAGTCAGTGCACAGGCTTCCGGACTCGTCTTTATGCCAGGGCGTAATGGGTCGCAGGATTCATTGATCTCAGGACCGCTCGGGGACCTCTATCCAGTCGTCTTGGATCCCGCAACCCCTGAAGGTGTCGGGTCAAGTGCTCAAGGATATTTCGCACTCACTGCCTCTGGGCAGCGGAGTTTACTAACGCGCCTTGGAGATACCGATGAGGATAACAGCGGCGTGTGGCGTAAACTCCCCGGATTTTTCTGGTACGCCGGGGTCAAGCGCGCCAAGGTCGGCACCGAGACACTTGCAGTACACGACCAAGTCGCGACCGCCGCAGGACGGGTGCCGCTAATCGTAACCAAAACTTATGGCACCGGCAAAGTCCTATTTATGGGAACTGACAGCGCTTGGCGCTGGCGACAAGGCGTTGAAGATAAATACCACTATCGATTCTGGAGTCAGGTCGCACGGTGGATGGCATACCGACGACAGATGGCGCAGAGCGAGTCGATACGGCTCTTCTATTCACCGGATCGACCCAACGTTGATGATGTCTTGACGCTGAATGCCAACGCTATCGACAATGTAGGCGGACCCTTGGATAGCGGCACCGTTGTCGTACAAGCCATTTCGCCATCCGGTAAGACACAGACAATCCAGCTCCAACCCGGCACAGAGGATTTGGCAGGATTGTTCGTCGGTTCGTTTGTACCGAAAGAACCCGGCAACTATCGCCTCCTCGCAAGCAGTAGCGAAACCGGTGCCTCTGTACAAACCGATCTCTCGGTACAAGGCTTAAATCGCGAACAGCAGGGACGATTGGCACGTTTTGATGTATTAGAGGAGATTGCCAAGATTACCGATGGTAAATTGGTAGCCATCTCTGAAGTGCCGAATCTATTAGAGTATCTCGCAGCGTTACCAGAACCCGAACCGACTGTCCATCGGACACGCATCTGGGCACATCCCTTATGGGCAGGTATCTTAATCTTTTTACTCGGCGTATTCTGGGTCGCCAGAAAGATGACAGGCTCCATATAGATGGACCTATCAGTATGGGGGTTTTGCTTGGGGGTTCTTCTATGTTACCCAACCCATACCGCAACTCAAAATGTAGATAGACAACCGTCGTCAAATATGGTATCATATAGCCGTATATTAAGAGCCGAAAAAGAATAGGGGAATTTGTCATGAGCGATAACTATAAAGTAGCAGTCGTCGGTTGCGGCGGGATTTCTCACATGCACACTGGCTGGTATGTCAGAGAACCGAGAGCAACCCTGACAGCAATTGCAGATATTGACCAAGAACGTGTAAAAGCCTATGGTGAACAATACGGGGTCGAAAAACAGTATACCGATTACATTGAGATGCTCGAAACAGAGGATATCGATATTGTTTCGGTGTGTACGCGTCCGAAACTCCACGCACCCGTCGTCATTGAAGTCGCAAAACGCGGGGTCAAAGGGATCCTTTCTGAGAAACCGATGGCGGAAAACCTCGGACAGGCACGTGAGATGCTCGAAACCTGTTCAGAACACAATGTGAAGTTAGCCATTGACCATCAGGTACGGTTTTCTGCACCTTACGTTGCCGCGAAACAGATGATTGCTGACGGTCAGATCGGTGAACTCTTCCGAATTCACGGTGTCTGTGGCGGCGGCGACCTCAAGGACAATGCGACACATACTGTCGATCTTATGCGATATATCTACGGCGACCATCCTGTTACGTGGGTGGTAGGTCAAATTGAGCGGATCGGCGCGCCGATGAAATACGATCTACACTCCGAAAATTTCGCGCTCGGCTACTTCAAATTTGAAAGTAATGTCCGGGGGATCATTGAATCCGGTAGCGATACCGCACCCGGCTATCACCATATTTACTGTTATGGAACAAGTGGCGAAATTGAACTCGCTGCCCCAGGGGGACCCTCGCTCCGTATACGCAACGAGCAGTCCGGCGGCGCATGGGTAACACCAGAATTGTCTGCCGAGAGTAACCCCGTACAAGACCTGATCGCAGCGATTGACGAGGACCGGGAACACCGCTCAAGCGGCTACCAAGGCTACGCCTCCTTGGAACTCCTTATGGCGATCTATGAGTCGTCCCGGAAACGCCAGCGGATTTACCTACCCATGGAGGAGATGGAATCGCCATTGACATTGATGGTTGATGATGGCTGGGTATAGTATTTAGAGAAAGATGGCTATCGGCAATTGGCTATCGGAAACTATCAGCAAAGAGGTATCTGATTTAACAAACATTCTCTTTGCTGATGGCTGACGGCTGTCGGCTGATGGCTAATCACAAGGAGATCTTTCATGAACCAGACACAAGCAAAACCGCCCTCACAAAAGCATACAGTCAACTTACCGCCTCGTATGAAGGCGGCACTTGAAAAGTACCAAAAACGCGTATGGATCATCAAACTTGCTGAAGGAACACTGGCGGCAATCTTCGGGCTTATGATCTCTTACCTCGTCGTGTTCGGATTAGACCGTATCTTTGATACGCCTACGTTTTTGCGAGTACTCATCCTAATCACTGGAATGGTCGGCATGGTTCTCTTTTTGCCGCTGAAATACTATAATTGGGTATGGAAACATCGGCAATTGGACGGAATCGCTCGATTGTTGCAGCATAGATTTCCACGTTTTGGTGATCACGTACTCGGTATTGTGGAGCTGGCATCTAATCGTTCCGATAGATCGGCGAGTCGCGCTTTGATTGAGGCGGCTATGCGTCAGGTTGATGAAGAGACCACAAAACATAATCTCGCAGAGGCGGTTCCGAATCCGCGACACCGTCAATGGATTTATGCTGTGATTTTACCGCTGATATTGGTCGGCATCGGGGCCGCTGTGATTCCCGCAACGAGTCGAAACGCCCTCGCGCGATGGCTAACACCGTGGCGCAATGTCGAGCGTTATACCTTCGCACAATTGGAAGGCGAGACAGACCGCCGCGTTGTAGCGTATGCGGAACCCTTTGATGTTCAAACGCGTCTGAAAGAAGGTTCGCCGTGGAAACCGGAGTCGGCAGAAGCACGGTACGCAGATCAGGAACCTGTGGTCGCAACGTTAAACGATAACACCTACCGTTTTGAATTGCCACCGCAGACAAAGGATGGGAGCGTCGCACTTCGGGTCGGAGATGCCCGGCGTTCTATTCCAATAGAGCCGAAATTGCGACCCGCACTTACCGAGCTTATTGCCAAAGTCGAATTGCCTGCCTACCTGCAACGTCAAGAACCGGTGACGATAGATGTCCGCGGTGGAATCGTGAGCCTCGTGAAAGGGAGTGCTGCGACACTCGAAGCCACCATTACACGCGAACTCGCAGAAGCGACGTTGAACGATCTGCCACAACGTATTGAGGGGACGCGCGTGACGACTGAACCCATCACCGTGGATACAACCACTGAGGCACGCCTGACGTGGCAGGATCAATTTGGGCTCTCCGCAAGTGAGCCACAAGTGCTACGGTTTGAGGCGGTTAACGACGCAGCACCGACCATCGCAATAAACAAATTGAAGAACAATCAGGTCGTTATTACCGATGCCGTACTCACCTTCGAGATTCAGGCATCGGACGATTTTGGTGTCAAAAAAATCGGTTTGGCATGGGAGGGGATCCCGAATCCAGTCCACAACCCGGAACCCACCAACGGCGAGAAAACGGTATCAGCAGGCACACCGACTGCGGATAGTTTGGCAGTCGCTGCGACATTTGCGCCTAAACGTGAAAATGTCCGCCCACAAAGTCTACGATTGCGGGCTTACGCGGAAGACTATCTACCCGATCGCGAGCGCGTCTATTCATCACCGCTTGTGCTCCATGTCCTAACACCAGCAGAACACTTCAAGTGGTTGGTCGGGCAGCTCCAGCTTTGGACAGAGGCTGCAATGGATGTACACGACAAAGAGTTACAATTGCACCAAACCAACCGCGAACTGCGCGACCTATCACCAGAGGCACTTGACGATCCCGCACAACGCAAGAAAATCCAAGAGCAGGCTACCGCAGAACGCGCAAACGCTGCACGACTTGACAGCCTCATCGAAAGCGGCGTAGAACTCCTTAAAGAGGCAGCGAAGAACGAGGAGTTTGATGCAGAAAATCTTGAAGCCTGGGCGGAAATCCTTGAACAGTTGGAGGAGATCGCTGGACAGAGGATGCCGTCTGTCGCAGAACTCCTGTCTCGTGCTTCTGAGGCACCCGGATCACCCGCTCAACAGGAAGTCTCTGCAAGTGAGTCTACCGAGAACACGAACCCGCAGGAGAATCAACCAACGCAGGGACCCCAATCGCCTACCAAAGGTGAGCCGAACGACTCGGAACAGGTAGAAAAGTACGGACCTGACAATAAAGTACCCCCTGAAGATTTAGACGAGATACCTGAAGACCCAAACACCCCCGGCGAAGGTGCCAGCGTCAATCGGAGCAAACAGCCAGACGGTAAACCGGGTTACGCGCCGGCTAATCCAACGCCTACCGTCAGTGATGTTGAATCCGGGTTCAATAAGAGTGAGGCAGCGGAAGGGCAGGCACCCCAGATGGTCGGAGGGCTCGGTATCCCAATGACGACGCTCATGGGGAGCGGCAGAGACGAGAAAGAGCAAGCAGACGAAGATGCAGCGGAAACACCTGGGGCAGAGGACCTCGTTTTGGAGGCGGTTGAAGAGCAACAGGAATTGCTTGATGCTTTCGCAAAATTGGCAGAGGAGATGGGAAGACTGCTCGTCAGCTTTGAAAACAGCACCTTCGTGAAACGCCTAAAATCCGCATCGCGACGGCAGATTGACATCGCAGTAGACCTGAACGATCTCAACAGTTTCGGGCTTGAACGCAGGGCAACCGACAACCAGTCTGATCGGGAACGCTTAGCGGAACGAGAGACCAACGAATCTGAAACCGTTTCTACGATTATCCAAGACATGGCAGCTTATACAGACCGGCGACCCACCCCGAATTACTTGCGTGTACTTGCCGAGATGCAGGACGCGCTCGTATCAAACCAGATGGAAGAGATCGCAAAAGCGGTTAACAACAATTTTGTTGGGCAGTCTACCATTGAGGCAGAATTCTGGGCGGATACACTTGACCGATGGGCAGAGCAATTGGTAGATCCGCTACCCGAAGGACCACCCCCAGAAGGCGGATTGATGGAGCTACCGAACCTTCCGCCGGAGATTGTCCTTGAAGTCATGCGTATCATTGATCGAGAAATCCAGCTGCGCGAAGAGACGCGCGAAGTTGAGCAGGCGAAGGAAGCACTCACCGCCGACGAATACAGCGAGCGCACCATCGCATTGTATGATACACAGATTACACTTACTGAGGATACCCGTGAGGTCGCAGCCCAAATTAGCCTCCTACCTAACGCTCAGGCGCCTTTAATCCAGCGACAACTCGCGAAGGTAACACTCGCTGCAGATGTTATGGAGGAGGTTGAGGATATCCTTGTAGAACCAAATACCGGTCCTGAAGCGATTGCCGCGATAACGGAGGTTATCGAAATCCTGCTCCAGACCAGACGGATGCCAAACACACCTATGGTAACGACAGCACCACCGCCAACGGCGTCTGCATTGATGCTCCTCGGATTCGGGGACGACAGCGGCAGTGCCTTCATCGAAAACCGGGCACCCAGACAGGCGACCGGTAAAGCAGGGCGCATCTTGCCAGAGGAATTTCGTCAAGGGTTGGACGCTTATTTCAATACTTTAGAAGGAAGGTAGACATCCTAACAGCGCTTGATTAGGACTTACGCATAAAGGGTTATAAGTCGTAAGTTATAAGTGGTAGGTTAACAGGGTATTTTGTGGACACAATTTCTTTAACTTATAACTGTTAACTTATAACTACAAAGGATTAATATGATAGAGGTAAACAGAGAGGCAATCCCGTTTGAGGTGTTCGCCAGTTTTAAGAGGATAGAGACAGGCAACCCGATTATCGCACTGCAGCCGCCGCTCTGGGCTGCAGCGACCCACGCGATTGTCGTTGAGGACACACTGCACTATATCTGGTGTGATCGGGAAATTGACCGGCGCTGGTGCATAAGGCACGCAACGGCACCGGTCAGTGACATCACGAATATCACTCAGGATACGCGCAACCCAGTTGTTGAGCCTTCAGCGGAAGGTTTTGATGATCAAGCCGTCGAGTACCCGTTTCCGTTCCTGAATCCTGCTGATGGGAAGTATTACATGTATTATCGCGGCAAAGGGAAAACGACACCGGAACAGACAGGGTTGCTGGTGAGCGATGGCGACCTCGGCGAGTGGCGGCGTGTCCAGCGGACTCCTGTCATTTCGGCGGATACCGAACACGAACGGCACGGATCAACGCACCCTTCGGTTGCAGTAGACGCGGATACGATTCATATTCTTTATACGGCGAAGGCAACAAAATCGTTCGGAGAGGGACTCACGATGTGTCATGCGACTGCACCGACGAGCGATCCGGCATCTATCACGAAGAATCCTGCCAACCCGGTTTTCACAGGGAGCGGAGAAGCATGGGATAGCAAATCTGTTCGTGAAACCGAATTGTTTAAGGGACCGCAGTACTTCCATGTTATCTATGGCGGTTTCGATGGCGAAGTCTGGCGGATGGGACATGTACGAACTCGCGATTTTGAGACCTTTGAGCCGAACCCGGACAACCCTATATTTACAACCTCAGACGACCCTGAAGCGTTCGATTGCGACGGCGTGTTGACAGGGCAGATCCTCGAAATCGGTGGCACCTACGTCATGCTCTACGCAGGCAAGAAGGGACAGGAATGGCAAACAGGTCTCGCTACAATCCAGGAAGATTAGATGTTGGGATGTTCAATAATTTACACCAAGTCCACATTGAAAGTTATGAACAAAATGTCCGTTCGATGCGAGAATGAGGAGAAAATAATCACACAGAGGCTTGGAACAGATGACTCGTTTTATTTTTATGTTGATATTAGTCGCTTGTGTCAGTATATTTACTGATATTGGCTTTGCTCAGGACGACGTTATGAGCGGTGGGATCCTCCGCGGACAGATTACTGACGTAACGCTAAGGCAGAACCCTATTGAAGGCGTTGAGGTCAAGGTTGTTTCACAAAATGGTGGCAAGGAATGGACAACAAAGACGGATGTGGATGGCAATTACAAGCACGCTGGGCTTCCCGCTGGACGTTACCTGATTAGCATATCTAAGGATGGATACGACAGGAGCGTTGGGAAACCTGTTACCATTGTTGATGGTGGTGACCACTTCGTTCCACTCAAAATGGCACAAAAAGGCAATATTGAACCGTTCTTTGAAGTGCAAAAAAAAAGAAAGGACATTGCCATTAAACAGGAAATCAAACCACGAGTTGAATCCTTACTTCAGGGCATCGCCGAAAGTGTCGGCAGACGTTATGATTTGGACCCGGCAGCTGTCAACGCGCTTCGTTTGTCAATTCTGGAATCCGTTGAAATTGCACTAAAGCGAGATGGAAGTATATATGTCTTCGCAAAAGCAGTAGAGGGTGGTAGTGTAGGGTTGCTCAAAGTGTTATTGTCGCGTCTTGACTGTAAGATGTCGTTAGCTAAGTACTTGAGTGAGGCACAGCTTCAGGATTATGTAAACGCTGTCAAGGCACGCCTTCAGCAGGATCGACACGCATCTGCACGTCTAATAACAGGATTGCTCAGTCGGGAACTCAGTTTAACTGCCCTTCAGCATGAGAACGTTGAACAATTGCTAATCAACGCAGCAGAGAATGAATCTTTTCCAACCGCTATGAGCGTATTGGGTATGGATTCACAAGATGCCGTGAATCTCTTACATTTTGGGTTGAAGATTTCGATGGATGGGATATTGAGCCAGGCGCAATCCGAAGTTTGGCAAGTGTTAGTGAGGCGTGAAACAAATAAATCAGAAGGTAAAGTTGAGACCTTCACCCAAGTCGATGACGATACTAAGATACTACTTCAAGAACGCCAGAAGCAGCTTGCTGAAGCCAAACTCGTAGCGCATACCGAACTTTTAGGAACGCTTAACGAGAATGCCACGCGCCGTTTAACAGTGGCTATCAAAGGGACAGTTCAGCAATACTTTGAAGCAAGAGAAGAAGATGCTGAAACGATGTTTCGCAAAATTGAAGCCCTGTTTATGGAATTGGTTGAGTCTGGTGAAATGAAACGCGAGCATGCCGCTGAGAACCTTAATGATATGCGTGCGGACTTATGGAATGAGAAAGGAGATATACGAAGGCAATTACCGTATGCTGATATTACAAGGCACCCCCTCTACCAACAGACGATTAAAGAGGTTCTCTCTGAATACGCTTTTGCGCAGTATATCGCACACCGAGAAAAAAAAGCGGGTTTGCTTAAACACGCTTCCACCGACGCAGTGATAGCGTGCCTCGACGCACAGATACTCTTAACCAATGCGCAGCGAGAGAAATTTAAATTAACAGTATCAAAATTGGCGTTTCCTCCATCAAGCAATAAACCCGCAATGGATCTGTTTTCTCAATTTAAACGCCGGGTAGATCGCACGGTCTTGAACCAGTGGCAATGGGGTGAATTTCAACGGTTGTCCAGCATATTTTAGGACTTACAGATTCCATCTTAAAGTTTGTCTATCCCGTCGCGCAATTCATTGCCCTAAAAAATCGGAACGAGGTGTTTACGATGCGACTCAGGAAAAAATTCTACTATATCTCCTTGCTAAGTGTAATCGCTTGTATCAGTATGTCCGTTGGTGTTGTCTTTGCACAGGATAACGCTTTAAACGGTGGAACCCTCCGCGGTCAGAGTGCGGACACAACGAAGCTGCAGCACCAAGATCAACAGGCAGTCGCCCGATATATAGCGGCATGGATGGGCCAAGAACTCATCTTAACAGAAGATCAACGCAAAAATCTTGAGCAATCACTGCTTGACGCGACAGCAAATGAATCTTTTCTAGTATCAATGCGTCTATTTGAAATTGATATATTAATTGATATATTAGAGGCATTACATCTGATCAACGAGAAGTTAGAAATCTCTCTAGATGAACTATTGACCCAGGACCAGTTTTATCTTTTGCAGGGTATAGTGACCAAAAAAATGGAAATGGGGAAAGGTAACAAAGTCGTAGTGGAGTTTCAACTGAGGTCCTTCGCCATAGCTAAGTTAAGAGCACACGCTGACTTGTTAGGTCCACTCAATAAGGAGGCTTCTCGGCGTTTGTCAGCAATTGAAGGGGTTGTCGTTCAACAATACATTGACGCACAAAACACAGACCCTGAAGCAACATACCAAGAAACCGCAACAAAACTCAGGCAGGCGGTTGAGGCTGGTGAAATGACTGACGAACAGGTCGATGAGAGACTCGATGCCCTGATGAAGGAGTTATGGGACGAGAATGGCGTAATACGATGGCGCGAACCTAATGGTGATATTACAAGGAATCCACTTTTTCAAAAAACCATCAAAGATGTGCTTTCTGAAGAGGCGTTCGCACAATATACCGCGCACCAAGCCGAAAGGGACAAGTGGCATCAACAGGCTTTACGGGATGTAGCAGTGGCAAGCTTGGGGACGCCGCTGGTTTTAAATGATACGCAGCGAAAGCAGCTAAAAGCGATAGCAGCAGAACTAACCGTTGACCCGTTGAAAACAGATGCCTTAAGTATGTTCTACCAACTTCTTCAACGGACAGATCGCGAGATGTTGAGTCCTTGGCAACAAGAAAGGTTGACATCTATGCAGGCAGGTTTTGAACGTCAGTTCCGCAAGTGAGTGGAGAGTAATCATAAGGAGATCAGAACAGATGACACGTTTTAATTTTATATTAATATTGGTTATCTGTGTAGTTGTGTTTGATGGTCCCTCCTTTGCGCAGGACAACGCTGCGGATGGCGGCACACTCCGCGGCACGATTACCGACACCACCGAAGCACGGAACCCAATTAAAGGTGTTACAGTCAAGATTGTTGCTCAAGATGGTACAGATTATAAAATAAAAACGGATGCCAACGGCGATTACAAATACACTGGACTGCCCGCAGGACGTTATCTTATCAATATTTACAAAGCTGGGTATCTTAAGCGGGTGGGTAAACCTGTTACAATCGTTAACGGCGGGGACCATCTCGTCCGCCTCAAAATGGGCAAAAAGAGCGGTGCTAGCGCGGAAGTAGATGAGACTTTCCTCCAGCACATCAGTGAAAGTATCGGTAAGCGTTACAATTTGGACACACAGGTTGTAGATGCCCTGCATCAGTCAATTTCTAAGGCAGTTGAGACCGCGTGGGAAGACGAAAGTGAATTCGTCCGGTCAGGCGAGGAAAGCGGGACAGCACTCATTGAAGCATTGCTAACCCACCCCGACTGTAAGGCAGCATTCGCTAAATATCTCACGGAGACGGAATTACAGGATTATCTCGATGTCAATAAGGCGCGGCGACAGCGAGATCGGTTAGCAGCAGCCCAAATCATGACAGCAGGACTCGACCAAGTGCTCAGTTTGACCACAGACCAACGCCAAAATGTTGTGCGGTTACTGGTTGATAGAATGAATAATCAACCACAACTGACCTCAGTGGACATACTGGGAGATGGAGGGCCACATTTACAATTACATTATGCGATAGTGAGTGTGTTACGCCGTGAATTAAACGTATCTTTGGATGAGATATTGACCGAGACGCAGGCAAAAGTCTGGCAAGGTATGATCAAAAGAGAAAAAATAAAAAGAGTGGAGGGTGAAGTCGGTTTTGAGGTGCTGAAACCCAAAACTGAGGAGAAAAAAGAGAAAGAAGTTGACGATGAATATCATGTTACCACGTCGCAACTCTGGCAGCTCACTGAAGCCATACTAACTGCACATACTGAACTGTTAGGACCCCTTCACGAACACGCCTCGCACCGTTTAGCACTGGTCACCAAAGGCATAGTTCAACAACACTTTGAAACTCAATACGGGCTGCCAAGTGATAACTTTGAGACAATACTCAGGTTCGCGAAAACCTTAAGCGAACTCATGGAAGCCTATCAGGCTGACAAAATAACCCGCGAGGAAGCATTGGGGAAACTCAATACTATCCGGGAAGAGTTATGGGACCAGAGAGACGCAAACATAAGAAGTGGAGAAGCCGAGGTGTACGACATTACGGATCACCCGCTTTACCAACAAACCCTTAAAGATGTGCTTTCTGAAGAGGCGTTTATACAGTATAACGAACACCAGATACAAAGAAAAACTTTTTGCCAACAGGCGCTACGTGATCTAATAGTAGTACTCGTGGATATTCAACTGCTCTTGGATGACACGCAACGGAAGCATTTTGAAGGAATAGCAGCACAGTTGACTGTTCCACCATTGACTGAAGCCGGATTCGCCATTATGCTTCTTGAACTTATTTTCTCTGTAGACCGCGAGATACTAAGTCCTTGGCAGCGCCGTGTAATGGAGAAACAATAATGAAGATATATGAAAATATTTTAGGTTTCCTCATGAATAAACACACACTCATTATCGGGTTTTCGAGTTTCCTGATGTTGCTCGGCACATTTTCGATGGAAATGGAAACCTATGCACAAGATCCCACGATACGATACGGCACGGGTGTCCCACCAGCTGTTAGAAGCATTAGCGACCGAGGCTTGCGGTATCTCGCGAGCACGCAACTCGAAGACGGCAGCTGGCCAGGTGGACAGAACGGCGCAGGCATCACAGGAATCTGTCTCATGGCGTTTATGGCGAGCGGCGAAGACCCAGATTTCGGTCCTTATGCCATAAACATCCGTAGAGCCTTACGCAATATGATCATGAATCAGAACGCTACAACCGGGTACATGACAGGGTTCGGACGTGGGTCAATGTACCATCACGGTTTCGCGACGTTAGCACTCTCCGAGGCGTACGGTGCCGTCAGCGAAGATCTCCTCTGGAAAGGGACTGATGTGCCTACCGAGCGACGACGCACCATCGGCAAAGCTTTGGAACTCGCTGTCGGGTGCGCCTTGACTGCACAAGAAAAGAACCCATGGGGCGCTTGGCGATACTCGCCACAATCCCAAGATGCCGATACGACCGTCGCTGGAACTGTATTGATGGGGATCCTCGGCGCACGGAATGCAGGTATTGAGGTACCTAACGAAGCCGTTGACAAGGCGTTGAATTTTTTCCAAACCTGCACAATGCGCGGCGGCGGTGTCGCTTACCAACCTATGAGCAGCCACGGGGATGGTGTCACTCGAGCAGCGATTGGAACACTTGTTTACGCAATCGGTAAACGAAAGGACACCCCAGAATACAAAGCCGTTTCCGAATTTATCAAGCGTCGGATGGATCAGAATACACGCAGCGGGTACGCCTTCTACAATCTGTACTATATGGCGCAGGCACTCTTCCAAAGCGATTTTGAGGCGTGGAAAGCTTGGAATCGACGCACCATTGAGCGACTCCAAGGGATGCAACAAGAAGACGGCAGCTTCACAAGCAGCTACGGCAGCGCCTACGGAACCGGAATGGCTATTCTCACGCTGGCATTGAACTATCGTCTACTCCCTATCTATGAAAGGTAGATGAAGGAGACATCCTGAATAAGAGACCCGCCGACGGTTTCCGACAGCCACTAACAAGGAGCGAACGATGCAGGGCAACATAAAAAAGATACTTTTCACCATTATGGTATTAACAATAATATGGCTTCCGGTGGTACATGCTGAGGAGTCGGAGGCGCAATTGCGTTGGAAAAATGGTGATACCCTTCCCGGTCAGTTATTGGAAAGCGAGCCAGGATCACCTTCGGTCAATACAGAAGGCGGGAAGATTCGTTGGACATCGCCACACTTTTCGGATCATCTGGTCGTTGATGCCAGCGTATTAGACGCCATCGTTTTTCCAAACCAAACGGAGCCCACCGCAACCGAGGCGTTTCGCATCGGCACGGTATCTGGAGACATCTGGATAGCCGACCTCATCGGTTCAGATGACGAAACCTTTCTCTTTTCCAGCAAACGCCACGGTCAGTTTCGTGTGAACCGAGAGGTGATTTATACATTTGAGAGCCGAGAGCACGCCAACCTGCTCTTCGATGGCTCCCAACTCGCAGCTTGGAAACTACCCGAAGAAAATAAGAACCAGAACGCGTTACAACTCCTGGCAGACACGCAACCGAACTGGCACTCAGATCGCGGGGGGCGTCCACGGACGAAGCAAGCCAAAGCAAATGTCTTCTACGCACTTGAGTGGCCCAAACGTTTTGAGGTCGATCTCGAATTGGCATCCGCTACACGGCCACCGAGTTTTGTCGTCGCATTCGGCAAAAACTTGTATGAGACAGTACGACTCGAGACTTGGGTCAACGAACTCGTCGTCGTTCAAGGCACGTTGTTTGAGCCTGTATTGACAATCCAACCAGACCGGCGGAACTTCCGGCTGCGACTCGCCTATCATGAGACGGATGATGAAAAACTTGGTATACTGAGAGTCCTCGACTTAAATGGCAATGTTTTGTTGGAATTGGAGGGTGTCCGTCCGACTGTTGAGACATCCGGCATCTATGTTTTTAATCGAGGTCAGGACCTAACGGTGAATCGATTAAGGATCTATCAACAACCTGCTGATGTTCAATACCGACAGTTTGATGCTTCTAAACCGAGGGTACACCTGATGAACGGCGAGATAGTGCCAGGTAAGTTAGTTGTGGCAAATAATCAAGGGTCCGTCCTGGATACAGATGGAACTCGGACGAATATTGATTTACAGCAGATTGATCGCGTTGTGCAGCCCGGCATCGCATTGGAACCAATCCAGGCACCTCCAGCATCACTGACGTATTTTGATGGATCGGTGCTGCGCGGGCAGATAACGCAGTTGCATCCTGATTACGTGCTGATGCAGACAGCTTTCGTTGACGAGCCGGTAACCTGCGCCCTTGCGGGTGCTTCGCTGCTTCAGTTCGAGGCAACAACCGAAACACAAACATCCACTGAAGATTATGACAGGTTGTTTTATGAATCTGGGAGTCTTCTCGGTCATGTTTTATTTGACCTAAAGGACACCTCTAATTTGCGATGGAAGCCCGTAGGGGCATCTGCCCCCGTGCGACTTGCGAACGTCCGAGGTGCCCGTGTTGAGAGGTCCTTGCAGCGTGTATCGCGGCAGAAACCTTTTGATGAGAAAAAATTCCCCCATCTGTTGCATCTGAAGAACGGGGAAGTCGTTCCGTGTCAAATTTTGTCCTACAATGAAGAGACCGTCGGTTTCCAATCACCGTTTATGGGGCTGCAGCACATCGATGCCGAATATCTAAAAGGTATTGAATTCTCAGGTAAAAGCGGGAGAACAAGAGCGGAGAACCGAAACCCGATTACGATCACAGGTGGCAAAGGTAAACATCGCATCATCTTGGAAGATGGGCGCATTTTGAACGCTGTAACCCGGCGCACGAAAGAAGGGAAAGTCGAAATCGTTGTACTGCCTGACGATGCCGCGAAACAGCAACCCAAAATTGTTGTCGTTGATAGGAACTTTGCAGAAAACGATGCTGCTGCTCTCAAACGTGGCGTTGAACTCATGTTCGATCCGCTTGAAACGCAGACGCAGAAACTTGATATGAAATTAGAGCGGGCACTAACCGTTCCACGTTTCAACCGCGATAACCCACCAAACCACATTCTCGTCGCGAACAACGGCGATTTAAAGCGAGGAAAACTGTTAGGTATCAACGGACAAACAATTCAGTTTGAGTCAAAATTGCGAGAATTTTCCGTCCCCATAGAACGTGTAGCACGAGTCGTTGATGTTAGCGACTCCGATGGAAGCGATGGAACGGATGAAAAGATGGAGACCCAATCTTCCAATCTTCCACTCTTCGAGCCAAAATCCGAAGTCCGCGTCAGTTTAGTCGATAATCCGCTTATGATTTTTGAGCCGATTGCGGTTAAGGATGGTAAACTGTTAGGACGCTCACCAATCTACGGAGAAGTCACGGTTCCGGTTGAAAGTATCCAATATCTCCACTTTGGAGAGAAGGCACGGTCGTTCAGATCCGTTTTTGAAGAGTGGGTCGTCCGGTCAGGAAAGGAACCGATTTACGAGGATACACAGCCACATACACATTAGGACCTTACAATGCCGAGATGCTTTAAGAAAATACGCATCGCAGTTGCAGTGATAATAGCGTTATTGTTTCCTGGGGCTGGGTTCCCCAACCCCAACGAAATAGCGTTACGCTGGAAAAATGGCGATGTTCTGCTGGGTCAGTTACTCGAAAGCGGCGAAGGAACAATCCGCTGGTCATCACCATATTTTTTAGATGCTCTCGTTCTTGATGTCAACGTATTGGATGCTGTCGCATTCCGGAAACTGGATGCTGCACCCGTTGCTGCGGAAGGACGAGTGTTAGCAACGGAGACTTTTCGGGTGAGTACGCTGTCTGGTGATGTCTGGATAGCCGACCTCATCGGTTCGGATGACGACACCTTTCTCTTTTCCAGCAAACGTCACGGTCAATTTCGCGTCAAGCGTTCAGCCGTTTATATGCTTGAACGTCGAGAGCGTCCCTATTTCCTGTTCGACGGTTCCGAACTAAAAAATTGGAAATTGCCTCAACCGAAGAGAGAGGCAGTTGATCCGGCACTTCCTTTCGACTTTGTTCGCCGTTCCGACTGGTTCGCGGACCCCGAAGGGCACGCCAAGACCTGGATAGACAAAGCGGAAATCTTCCATGCCTTCAACTGGCCCGAACATTTTGAGATTGAATTAGAGTTGGCATCCGATACGCATCCACCGATTTTTTCTTTCGCGCTTGGCGAAGACCTCTATCAAGCGTTGCGGTTAGAAATCTGGAAGGACGAACTCGTCGCCGTTCAAGGTGTACTGTTTAAATCCATTTTGGCAATGCAACCCGAACAACGGAGCGTCCGTTTGCGACTCACTTATAACGAAGCTACAAGCGTACTGAGAGTATTTGCTGCCACGGGCAATTTGCTACTGGAATTAAAGGGTGTCAAACCGACGGTCAAAGATTCCGGTATCTACATTCAGAACCGAGGTGAAGATTTGACGGTGCGAAATGTAAAGGTCTATCGCCAACTTAAGGCGTCAGCCGCGCAGCGAATAAACCTTTCTAAACCGCACGTCTATATGACGAATGGCGAGAAAATTCAGGGAAGATTGTTTGTACACGGAGACGGTGCCTATGTTCTTGACACACACGGAACACGACAGGACATCGATCTACACGCACTTAACCACATCATTCAACCCGGAATTCCATCTGCAAGGTTAGATCAAGCCGTTACGCTAAAATATCCTGATAAAATTGTTTTACACGGCAAACTTATGCAAGTAAAATCAGATCGTATAATCCTCCAGACGAACTTCGCCGACGAACCGGTAACCTGCTCGCTTTCAGATGCTTCACTACTTCAGTTTGCTGCAAAGCCTGATATTGATGAAGCGCAAAAAAATAAAGATAGGTTGTTTTATGCATTAGGAAACCTACGTGGACGTGTCGTATTCGGTGGAGGTCAAGGTACATCGGCTGTACAGTGGGAGTCCGTAGGTGCGTTGAAGCCGGTACGATTGGCAAACAGCCGAGCCTATCACATAGAACGGAACGATAAATCTGCTATTGTAGGGACGAGGTTACCTCGCTTCTACTCCACAGCACAATTTCGGCACACGTTGCATCTGAAAAGTGGAGAAATCTTTCCGGGTCAAATCGCCTCCTACGATGGCAAATCTGTCAGTTTCCAATCCCCTTTTCTCAGTACGCAGCACTTGGAGTCAGCCGATATAAAAGCACTTGAGTTTTCCGGCAGGACACACGCACCAAGCATGAATAGAACGCGACGCGCAACCGAATTCTATTCCTTGAGCGTTGCTCGAGTAGATAGGGAAAATGGAGAGGTTGAAATACGGGTGATTGGACAGGGAAAAGATGGCATGATTGGACAGGGAAAAGATGGCAAGCAATTTATAATAAATGCCGACAACAACATGAAGGAAATCGACGATGGGCGTATGATATTGATAGTAAATGAAGGAAATGGAGCAAATCGTAACCAAGACTGGATTGAAATCGCACCCAGAAATGGAAATCGGAACCGCGAGTTATTTTTTGTCCCCCCCCCCGTCCACACTGCTACCCGACCTCGAAAAGGATAAGTCGCACCGGAAATTGGAACGCGCACTAACCGTTCCGCGCTTCAGCCGAGATAACCCACCGAATCATATATTGGTCGCGAAAACCGGTGATATGAAACGTGGAACACTCTTAGATTTTCAAGGACAAACGATTCAGTTTGATTCAAAATTGCGGGAGTTTTCCATACCGATAGACCGTGTCGCACGGGTCGTAAATGTCAGCGACTGGAATGGAAGGGATGGACGGGATGGACGGATGGAGCCCCACTCTTCCACTCTTCCACTCTTCCAACCAAAATCCGAAGTTCGCGCCACATTGACCGACGGTTCAATGCTAATTTTCGAGCCATTGGAGGTTCAAGATGACAGGCTGCTGGGGCGTTCCTCTATCTACGGCGAGGTCTCGGTGCCGGTTGACAGTATCCGCTCCCTCCACTTTGGAAAGAGGGCGAAATCCTTCACAGCTGCCTTTGAAGAATGGACCCTCCGCCCAGCAAAAGAACCAACGGAACGTGAGTTAGATAAATAACGGATTTTTTAAAAAATAGGACTTACGCATGCTGCTCTTTTGTACCATAGGAGACCGTTAGCCTGTGGTACAGAGACGCTGGATTTTACGAAAAATTTCATCTAACAGAACGATTTACATCCAAAATAGCGTCCGTCCTAAAAAAAAATTGACATCTTTCAAGATGTGTGATATAATTACTTTATCAACAAGTTGGCGAACCCAAAATGTCGTCAACGCGCATTTCACAACGGAGAATTACAGGTGATCAACCGACCTATCAACATCACGACCTCTAAAAGACAACTGTTAGGAGCGCACGCGCTGCGCCTACTTTCAGATCGCGCTAACGTTTTACCGTCGGCATCGTCTGTTTCTTTGGTTAATATCACCAACCCCTCCCCCCACTTACGTTAAGTATTTTACTTCACAAGATCCGTCCGGTTTCCACGAAAATAGTCATTCGGACGCTTTGTGCCCGCTTGCTGCTTCTTTCTTCCATGAGAAGCCGCAGGCTTTTTGTGTTGCATCGCAGAACACCCGAAAAATACATCGGTGCTCGCGAGGCAACTTTCGGTTTGACACTAACAACGGAACGTGTTATTCTAATGTATATCCTCTGTTGTTTTGTCATTATACAATATTTTTTTATACAAAATGGCGGACTTCTCATCGTAGATTTTGGCGTGAACGCGACAAAACGCACACTTCTCCGAAATCTGTCAATATGCGGTGCCGGTGCGACCAACACCGACACCGTGAAGCACTGCCATATCGCGTTTAAGAGTACTATGACAGCACTGGTTTCCATTGTAGCAGAAAAACGGTTCAATGGAAACCGGCACGCTCTAACAGAGGAAGGATGGATAGAGAACGCCACCGTTTTTCAGGTTTCCGTTTGGCTTCTCTAAACATGCCTCCGCACCCTAACGGAGAACTACGATGTTCCGCACTTTGATTTTGATATTTCTGTTCTGTGGACTGATGGTTTTATCTGTAGTCTTGGAATACCGTGCCACTGCGGAAACTTATAGGTGTCCGTCGCCTCGGGGTCTCTGTGTTCCTGTCGAACCCCCGGCGTGTGAGATATCCGATTGTGAAAAGGTGGTAGGTTATAAGTTAAGAGTAGGACTTACGCAGGTTGCTCTTTTGTAGCATAGGCTGTTAGCCTGTGCACTGAGAACGTCTCTGTTTTTTCAGAGTTTACTCGCTAACGAAGCATCATATCATCAAAATTGCGTAAGTCCTGAAGAGGTTATAAGTAAGAGGTGTTGGGACTTTCCATAAGACTCTTTCTTACCGCTTATAACTTATAACTTATAACCTATAACCCTGTGGAGGTATTTCTATGTCTGTTATCCCTTTTTCGTCTGTCTTGTTGTTGATCAGTGTGATGTTATTGATCGGTTGTCAAAAGACCGCCGATGTGACGACGACGTTAAGTGTATCGGGGATGACCTGAGGCGGTTGTGCTGCAAAGGTGCGGTCTGCACTCGGTAAAGTCGAAGGTGAGTTGGAAATCGTCTCGGTCTCGATCCCGGATAAAACTGTCGTCGTGAAAGGGCAAGTCAAACGTTCCGTCATCATAGGTGCGTTAGCACGTGCGGGTTACCCCGCGACAGTGATGGAATGATAATCCCCGATGCAGACGTGTATCGGGCGAACAAAGGAGACTTTAACATGTTAAAAGACGTTTTCCAAAACCGCCTCTTTATAGGTGCGTTGGCGTTTTTTATCTAAAGTATTCCATTTTCAAAACTCCAGTCTTTAGGCTGGAGATGTAGAAAATGGCTAACGACTTGTGTCAATGGAATGGGCTTGGGATGTAAAAACATCTTCAAGCCCGTTTTTTTAATTGTAAGTTCAATCAGAAATAAATTCTTGAAATGAACCCAAGTATCCTACCACATCGCTTGGGTTTCTCAAAGTTGTGTATCTTTTGTAAGAACATGCGGGCAGCATCTCCCATTTTCTCTTACTTGCCACACTAAATTGAAAATTAACTATCTTGTTGAGGGTTTTTAGCCTCAACCTAAAGCCAGTCAATTTGCTTTTTAAACGTAAAAATGAAAATTCAAATCTAAACATTTTGTGTTTTCTCCTGAAAAGTGAATTGATTTGTTTGCTATTTTGGGATAGCAAACAGTTGTCACTAAGTGGGTCATTCCCACTTAGTGACGTAATATAAATATTTTAGCATTTTCCGCTATCTTTTTTCCAACAAAAAAATCTAATAGGGAGATGCAAAATGTATGAAACAGTGCGTCCTGAACAGAAATATAAGTCGTCGAGACACTCCATTTGGTGTTGCGATTATCACATCATCTGGTGTACAAAATATCGCAAACAAGTCTTAACTTCCGCGATACAGAAACGATTAAAAGAGATCATTTTTGAAAAGCAGGAAGATTACAACTATCAGGTGACAGCATTGGAAATAATGCCTGAACATGTACACTTGTTGGCATCTATTGAACCCAAATATGCAGTGACCGAGATAGTTGGTAAAATCAAGGGTTACTCATCTATAGTATTAAGGCGGGAGTTTTTCGGCTTGAAAAGAATCAGGGCTTTGTGGACGAGTTCAAAGTTTGTAGCATCGACTGGCGGTGTCACTTTGGAGGCTCTCAAGGAATATGTTGAGGGTCAAAAATATAAGGAATATAAGATCGAAAGTCAACTTTTTCTAAATATCTAAAATTCAGATAAGAAAGGATGTGATTCTAATGCCCAAATTGTGGTTGTTAGTCGGTAATCACGTAACAAGCACAATTACTGCTTTAAGGCATCTGTTTTGTTTGCTATTAGTAGCTTTTATTGAGATACCGTCGTTGCAGGGGTGTATGTGCCTGTCACGCACTATAATTCTAACACAATGCGGATCAAAAAGCAAATTTTAATTTGACATGCTATTTTAAATAGCGTATAATACTTAAAGAGAATAGGGAGGCACGGAATGCCATCCATACCTCCCAAGGCATATTCTCAATATGGCTGGTATAGCCATACCGTCTATTTTGCATGTGTAGGGGGCTTTTTTGCCCTCTACCGCATTCCATTTTAAGTATACGCGATTTTTTAACAATTGTCAAGTCAATTTTTATTAACGCGTGTCCAACGCGACCATAGGAGTTGAAAATGTTAATCAAAAGATGTTTGATTTTAAGTGTCATACTTTTGTTGCTAGTTAATTGGACACATGCTGATTTGGAAATAAAGGTTTTGGAGAGTGAAGGTTGGGGTCCTGCCTCTGTTTCTAATATTCAAAAGCTATGTGAAAATGTAGCATCACATTTTCAAGAACATCTTAGGGAAGAACATAAAGTTAAAAACAAAAAGTTAATAGTAGATCATGGTGGAGTTTATGTGGAATATAGAGATAGTGTTCCTAACACGCATTTTGTCTTTTTATCTGTGACAGATAAATATTGGCAACAATTTGCATATCAATTTTCACACGAATTTACACATGTTATGCATAGACACGAGATAACAACAAGAAATAATCCCAATTTATGGTTTCAAGAATCCATCGCTATGATGGCAAGCATTTGGGCTTTAAGAGAAATGGAGAAAAGCTGGGAATACAACGCACCCTATGATAACTGGGCAGGCTGGAGACACAACTTAGGAAAATACGCAGATCAAAATATGAATGGATGGAAATATAGCGGTACTGCTTCTGAGTGGTTAGATGATAATGAGCAATTTCTTAGAAATGAACATGCAAAAGGTAAGCCTTTTACTTATCATAAGCTGGTCGCCGAATTATCTTGTGAGTTTTTGTTACCCATATTTGAGAAACACCCAGAGGCATGGAATGCTGTAACGCAATTACCTGATAATTCAAAAGGTAAATTGGACAGTTATATACAAGATTGGTACGATAAAGTAAATATACAAGACAAGGAATTAGTTGAATCAATGGCAGAAGCATTAAATATATCCATCAGAAAACAATTACCAGTTATAACATTAACCAATGTTAACGCTGATATTAACGAAGACGGCTACATAGATATTCACGATATTCTGATAGTTCGTGCTGGAATGACAAGCCCAGTGATGTATGACACAGATCTAAATAATGACGGCGTTACAGATGAAGCCGATTTACTCATTGTCAAAATGGCGGCAATGCAAGCAATTATAGCTGCATCGCCCAAGAAAAGAAAAATAAAGTTAACAACTTGGGGCAATATCAAAAGAAGATAAGATTCTAACGGCTCAGGGCGATCCAAGAGACTGCAAGGGCGCACATCCCTACCTGAGTCTTTCACTCTCTTTTTAGGAGGAGATTATGATGGAGAATGATTTTGATCAAATCATCGAAAAGATTAAGATTCTTTGCGTGCCTCAGATTTATTCATCTTGTCAATTGACTGTGAAATTACAAGAGCTTCTTGTCGAGAAATCTGAAAGTCAAGGGACTGTTGAATTAAAGGATAGACAGGATTCAATAAATATTTTCCTAAACCAGATAGGTTTATCACATCAGATTCTAAACCGAATCTCTCAAGTAGAAAATCTTTTATCTGAGATTCCAGATCTTTTGGAACATCTACGTCAATTAGAACAGGATTTGAAGAATATTGAATCAAAATATGATTTTTCATAATTTACCTCTTGTTAGTTAATTTACCTTTTGTTAGTTTAGGTATAAAATTTTACATTTTACAAAGCATATTATCATAAAAACTAAACACAATCAAGGAGAAAATGTCAATGCATCCCGGCGACTTTGTTTCAGGCGTAATGGTGACCATCGGTATCATGCTTCTTATTATCGCTTGGCTAATCAATAAATAGTAAACAACTTGGGGAAATATCAAAAGAAGATAGGAATCTAACGGCTCAGGGCGATCCAAGAGGCTGTAAGGGCGCACATCCCTGCCTGAGTTATTATTTCAAAATATGAAAGGAGGTGATAAAATGAAGAATATAGCGATTCTTACCGAAAGCGGAAGAGCCGTTAATTCAGAAGATATATCTTCTTTCAGTATTGAAATAGATGACCTAAGTAAAGATGAACATGATAGTCATATATCTTGTGATTTTAATGTTTCTCACACTTCAGGTGAATCAATCCATATTTCCAAGTTCTATTCATTCGTAGAATCTGTTGGAGCACTTTCAAGTCTGTTTGAATCCATTAAAAACGGCGATAAAGTATGGGACGTAGCAGATCACAACTCAAGTATATAAATCCCTACTACTTAAACAATCAAGCCTCTGTAATTTTGCAGAGGCTTGATTGCTGATTCACGATTTTTTCTTGCGATTTAAATTTTACTCTGCTATAATTGCACTATTTGCCACAACAGTTTAACAAACAACTCAGTGTTAGCAGCACTTAAGTTGTACAGCAGAGACAAGGAGAAAAACATGTACAACCCTACATGTCTCGCAAAAGAGATGCATCGTGTTTCAGAGCGTCATAAACAATCGAATAAAACGCTTTATTCTGACCTTTTAAGAGCACGTTTAAGGGAATTATTGAATTCTACTGCACAACAAGAAAGCAAGTTAATTGTTGAATTGGAAAGTCAAAGAATTCGCAAAAGCGTGTCTTGAAAATCATATATCAACAAGCCGGGCAAAAGCACCGTCTGCTTTTCTGTTGATATATGTGTAGTATATAAAATTTGATAAAATTTGTCAAGTGAAATTTTTGCTTGACAGATTTTTGTTTGTGTGTTAGGATATAATTGCATTGCTGGTAGAGAATGCTATCTGCCCTGCTAAGGGCAGTCTCTACCATCAACCGAATAGCATCGGTAGCAATGTAAGGAGATGGCAATGCGTACACGTAAGTTGAAACTCTCATATACTATTCAATTGGAAACTCTCAATGCTGGCACTGGGTCAGTATGGGTAGAATGTTTGCGTTTGAAGGATACTTGGGACTATGCTCATGGCTACAGAACGGGTGGTGGAGTAGATTGTTCTTGTGAGTTGTGGATGGACAAACAGTTGTCTAAATCGCAACCTTTACATTCACAAAGTATTCAAGAGGTGCGTTCTCGGTATTTCAAAAATCGTAAAGGTTTTCGTAAGTTGCGTAAGAATGGCGATAAGAAAGCGAAGCCCCCCTATCGCGATAAAACATTTCAAACAACGACTTGGAAGAAGTCAGCGATTCGATTTATAGGTAATCGAAAGTTGCGTCTTTCTAATGGTCAGGGTAATGAACCTTTGTATGTAAAATTGCCTAAGAACTTTGATGTGCAGTATGCTATAGCACATATTGCGATTGTGGAGTTAGTATATGACAAAGGTCAGTATTCTTTACATTTTGTGTATGGCGTAGAAAAGGCTCTCAAGTCTGATGGCGAAGGTATTGTTGGCGTTGATATTGGCGAGATACATCCTATGGTCAGTCACAATGGTGTTGACACTGTAATTTTCAATGGGCGGTATATTAGAAGTCTATACCGGTTGAGGAACAAGGTGATAGCATCTTATGGCAAGAAGATTGATAGGTGTAAACGCCATTCTAAACGCTGGTGGTATCTTGTGAAACGCAAGTGGCGATATATCAAAAAAATAGACAATCAGATAGGCGATGGTTTACACAAACATACAACGGAGTTTGTAAAATTGTGTGAGAGTGGTTCTATTGGTACAATTGTGATTGGTGATTTGACTGGTATTCGCGATAATATAGATTATGGCAAACGCGCTAATCAGAAGTTGCATCAATGGGCATTTGGCAAAGTAACACAACTGATTTCATACAAAGCGAAGGCTTTAGGTATCAAAGTTGAGGTGATTGACGAATCCTATACTTCACAAACCTGTCCAAGTTGCGGTAAAAGGCACAAACCAAACAATCGCGAGTATACCTGCAAATGCGGATTTACATATCACCGCGATGGCGTTGGTGCGATTAACATAAGACAAAAGTATCTGGGACACTTAGGTGTCCCCGTAGCGGCGGCTATGGCACCGCCCGTGGGAATTCGATTAGAAGTCCCACGTTGCTCCGCCTGAGCGGAGAATGTTCCCATGAGGAACAAAAGGAATCTCCAGTCTTTAGACTGGAGAGGGTTCAACTTCTGTGTTGTTGGTGGCATGCTGTATATGTGGCATGTCGAACAGCAAGGTGCGGAATATGCTGTCGAGATGCAAGAACGTGTTGAGCAATGGAACGAGAAACAGAACCCAACAACCGAAATCTCTGCTGCGGACATACCACAGGAACGCCTCCACGAAGATGAGACGTTCCACGCAGCACAGCCCATAAAACAGATGAATACTGATGGGTCAGAAACGAAAGATGCCCGCGTGAGGTCCACCTCCGAATCCACCGACGAAGGCATCCTTGAAAAAATTGGAAAATTCAATGTTTTTGAAAACTACATCAGTGAACTCCCATTGCCTAATCAAGCCGAACTCGAAAAATATTGGACGCTTGAAACATTTAGGGAAGCTGCGCTTGAGTATTGGGAGGAAAGAGGAGGTTTAGAAGTATCTGATGCTGAATTCAATCAGGGAATACAGGAAACCTATCAGCAGCATTTGGATGAATACGGCTTTCCACCCGCACCCCCTGGCTACTATATCACAATACCTCGCCATCCAGCAGCGAGTGGTAAAGCGTACTATGCCAAGAAAAACGTGGCCTATGTATACCTAGTCTGGACTAAATACGGCACCAACACGAAAAGACTCAGTAGCGAAGACTGGGAAATCTATAAAACCTTGAAGATCCTAACGCCTGGTGATACTTCATTCACGGTACAACCCTACCGTGAAGACTACGCTGCTGTTGCACAGAGATGGGCACAGGAACTTGAAGACTCCACATTTGGACCTATGCCCGTTCTTGTGGGGGGTGGCGGGGCCTTTGATCTCTCTTATTCCATTGAAAGTGAAGCTGCCTTGCGTCTCCAAAAGGAGATTGACATAGAAAAAGCCTTTGAACAATATTGGGGATTACCCACTCGCCCACCAGAAAAACCAAGGGGCTATTACATTGATCTTGAGATTGCACATTCTGTGCTTGCCGAAATTCCAAAGAGACTTGCAAAAGGAGATCGTTAACATGAAAAGAATTTACTTTTACTCTGGCTCGTTTGAATTGAGACCGGCAGTACCGATAATCCTCTCTATTTTTCTGGGGCTTCAATAGTTTCCCACTCGGGCCAAATCTCTATTGCAGACTCCGGTAAAATGCGCAATTCCGTCTCTGGGTTTACTTGTTCGCCTTGCACCTGGTTTTGGCGCGCACGAATCACATTAAACAGAGGTTCGAAGGCACCTGAACCCGCAATTTCGACGCGTAAATGATTTTGTCCGACGCTCCTCTCCAACGGCAACAGCCAGTAGGCGTGATACAGTTCCTTATCAACATAGCCACCAACACAAATATCTTTGATGCGCTGATAGATGATGTGCGCATCCCCTTGCAACTTATGAAGCACTTCCCCGTTCTGCTGAATTCTGAGCGTCAGCGAATCCGAAATTGAATCCAACCACTCCGCCCGGAGAAACAGAATCGGTTGACCGTCGTCGCTTGCTAAGTCAAAGGTCGCTTCAACAGCGTTCCGTTTTCCTGCTATCAAAGGGACTGTGTCTTCCACCAATGGACGTTTCGTGAAAACGCTATGAGCAACGCCTTGATGTAGACGAGCAAACGGTGCACCATAAGCGTGCCAGCCAAGAAAAGTCATCAAATGTTTATGTGTATCTCCGCTAACAGACAAAGTTTCCGATGCTTCAAGTGCCAGTAACATCTCGGAAAGACGCGTGACATCGATGTATTTAGCGCGCGAAACGGTAAGCAGCTTGGCTACCGACCATTCCGGATGCATTTCATAAGCGTCAAGAAAGTGCATCACCAATTGATTCGCGTATCGCGCCGGAACCATTCCCCACACAGTCGCAGTACTGCCGATATAGGCACGGCAACCGTTATTCAAAAAAGCGCGTAACAACGCTGAACCCGGCGGGGTCGTCGCACACCCATCAACGATCGCGATCGGATGACGCTTCAATGCTGGCATACGCTTTGCCGACAAAAACGTTTCACCGAACCGATTGCTTAAACGCTGCGGACTCCCGTGCCCGAAATGAATAATCAAATCCGACGCTGGCATCTGTTCCGAACCGCCTCTGCCCAGCACTTTAACGTTATGACCCTGTTGTGAAAGTGCGTCAAGGAAGCGTTGCGTTTCCAGATGGATACGGGTATCTTCTGAGCATAAAATCGCCGCCTCGGGGCCACCGACTTCAGCGGGTGTGCTGAGTTGTCGCTGCATCGCTTCAGGATTCCCAAGCACTCTCGTCATCGCAACTTCTGGCACGCCATCGCCATCCAAATCGGCATAGAAAGAATCGGTGTGGATGGGTTCATTACCCAAACGGATTTCCCACATCGGAATAATGGATTCATCTCCGACAAATATAAGCGTATCCAATTGTCCATCGGTTTGCGAAATTATTTCAGATTTGATTGCCTTTGCCATTGCTGTCAATGCACGGTTCGGATATGCCGGAATTGAGAGATGCTGTCCGGTTTTTGATCGGTAGGCTTGACCGATATCAAGCACTTGGGCGTTATGTTTCTGCGCAAAAATTTCAACTGTCTGTTGGATAGCCAACGCCTCCTTCGGGTAAATTTCCGTGAGTGCGTGCATATTAACAAGTATCAACGTCTGCATCGGGTTCCCCGCTTTTTTCTTTCTGTTTGTATTGTTTAAAGTAATTTGAGAATAATTGCAACTATTGACAATAAGGAGTACCGCCAACATAATGCTTCCGGTAATTAAAAAATTTCTACGATCCATGGTGTCTCCTTGTAGCACAAACTTCCAGTTTGTATGTTTGTAGCACAAACTTTCCAGTTTGTGTGTTTATGGCATAAACTTCCAGTTTGTGTTTTTGTAGCACAAACTTTCCAGTTTGTGTGCTTTTATCAAACTCACGTTATTAATACCTAACGAGAACCGGTTTTTTCGTAAGTGGTGGTCGGGTCTATCGGGTAAATCGGGTGCCTTAGTTTCTGGTAGTTGTAATTGAAAAGGTTCGGACTGTGGACACCTGGCGTATCCACTTCCAGAATCTGGTGTGCGATGGGTGTGTAGTCTGCGCGGAAATGGACAGCAGATTTAAGCGCAATGAGTTTACGCCTTCGCGGCTCAATGCCGACACTCCGAAGCACCTCGGCATCGTAAGGTTGAATCCGTCTTTCTGTCAAGATAATCTCAACGCCACCGACTTGGATAACAGCCGTCCTGCCCATGTTGCCAACAGTGCCGCGCCCCATTGGACCCTTAAGAATAAATCTACCATCAGAGAGTGTTTTAACGTATCCCGTCAATGCGACGGGTGCCCCGTGTTGTGTATCTGTTTTCCCACCGACGTTCAATTGAACGCGACTTCCGACACCTGCCTCAGCGGCTTGGGCAACGGATTCGGGATCCGCGATGACTGCGATGACCGCGTCTTGAACGTCAGTCTCTATGAACTTCTGTAGGATTGTTGTGCCGTCGCAAGGACCGCCACCGCCGGGGTTATCCGCACCATCGGCGAGGACGATCGGCTTGCCCTCCGTCTGATTGGCGATCTCAATTGCGGATTCGACGGTGTGTAGGTTGAATGTGAACTGTTCGCGCATCTCCCAGATGGTGGACGCAAACTGGTCGGCGTGGATTTCCGCAAGTGCCATGTCGTTATTGGTGGTAACGAGTATGGATACGCCTGCATCTGCTATATCAGCGAACGGGAAACCCATGGAGAGGGTGGCTGTCACAACACCGCGCTCGGTTTCAACCGCGTGGAGTGCCTCAATAACCTCTGCCATCGGTGCTTTCATTGTGCATTGGGCAGGCGGTGCTGTCAGGAGCGGGAGTTGACGATATGCCATCGTCGGCTGGATTTTCCCTGCATGCATACCGAAAAGCAGCTGACCTGCTTCAAACCCGCGTTCATAGCAATCTACATGCGGATAGGTATCGAACCCGATGATGACATCGGAATAACTTGCCATTTTGGCGGTGATATTCGCGTGTAGATCGAGCGTCGTGACGATCCGTGTTGTTCCCACTGTTTCACGGACCGCCTGAATCAAGTCGCCTTCCACATCTTCAAGTTCATCCGTCACCATTGCGCCGTGTAGGTCGAGGAGTACGCCATCAAGATCCCCGACATCCTGCAAAAGCGTGAGAAACTCTGCTTTAAGCGTCTGATAGGCGGCGTGCGCTACCGTGCCGGACGGTGTCGCAAACGTCCACAGTAACGGGACGGGCTGCATATTGAATTGTTCCGCGACATCAAGGAAACCGCCCGTAATCGTTCGCGTACCTCGGAACGCGCTGATGATCTCCTCACCCCTGAGGTAACGACCCTTTTTGAAGTTATCAACAGTTGTTCTGACAGGTGAAAATGTATTGGTTTCGTGCCCGATACAACCGACTGCAATTCGCATGGCAACTCCCTTCATGCTTCGCTACGCTTTGGATTCTTAAGACAAATATACCATATCTTTGTCGGCATGGCAACAGAAAAGCTTTCGGTTTTAATAGTCGTCAGTATTCAGTACGATTTTTCTGCGAAAAATCTTTCAGTCGTCAGAAAGAGACTTGTGGAACTATCACAACCCTCTTTTAACTGATAACCGATAACCGAAAGGAATCGTACCCGATTCCGTACTGATAACCATTCCCTCTGATAGCCAACCCCCAGATTTTTGTTAATCTAAAAACGGACATTTGATACAATAGTTGACAACACTATTTTACCTACCAAACCCGATGTAGGGGTTGGGTAACCCAGCCCCTACAACCCGTGGAAACCGGGAAAGGAATTGTGATAAAAATGGAAAAACGCCCAAATATCTTATGGTACTGTACAGACCAGCAACGTTTCGATACCATCGGTGCGTTGGGGAATCCACATATTCACACGCCGAGACTCGACACATTTGTTCGAGAATCGGTTACATTCACGCACGCCTATTGCCAGTCCCCCATCTGCACGCCTTCCCGTGCAAGTTTCATGACCGGTATGTACCCGTCAGCCGTGAGCGTCACTGGCAACGGCAATCCGGTTTTTCCGCAGTATTATGAAGACCGATTGATTACGCATACCCTCGCGCAAGACGGTTACGATTGCGGATTGATCGGGAAACTCCATCTCGCGAGTGCCTTTGATGCACAAGAACAACGGGTCGATGATGGCTATCGCTACTTCCAATACAGCCACGATCACGGTAAACCGAACGCAATTGGACACGAATACGCAGATTGGCAACGCGCACAAGGTGTCGATCCCGCAGCGTTGATAGCAGGGAAAGCAATCTCACAGAAGTATCCAAATAAAAGGGGACGCGTCCCAGAACCGACGCAGGACATTGACAACGTCCCGCCACATCTCCACCAGACCTATTGGTGCACCGAAAAAACCGTCGAGTTTATTGAGAAAAATCGACGTGAACATCAACCGTGGCTGCTCAGTATCAACCCGTTTGATCCGCACCCACCGTTTGATGCACCTTGGGAATATTACCGCCGGTATGACCCGGAAACACTCCCCGGCCCCCACTTTCAGGAAAGCGACATCGCCTTCCAGTCGAAATTAACTGATGCCGGTATCGACTTTCAAGCCCAGGCGAAACCACCCGCCGAGTGGGACGACAAACGGATGCAAGCGTCTTATTATGCTATGATTGAACAACTCGACCACGAATTCGGACGTATCCTCGACTACCTCGATGCTGAAGGGCTTCGTGAGGACACGATTATTGTCTTCACATCCGACCACGGAGAGGCACTCGGAGACCATGGGTTGGTATACAAAGGGTGTCGTTTCTACGAAGGTTCAGTGCGCGTACCGCTCATGATTTCATGGCCCGGACACTTCAGACAGGATGTTCAGAGCGACGCACTCGTTGAACTGCTTGACATTGTTCCCACCTTGTACGATGTGTTGGGTATGGATATCCCGTACTATGTGCAAGGTAAATCGCTCGCGCCCCTCTTACGGGGTGAGGTTTCCGCCGCTGACCATCGAGAGGCGGTACGTAGCGAATTTTTCGGGGCAATCGCGTTTCCAGACCAGACGCACGCAACGATGTATCGAGACCGACGCTGGAAACTTGTTGTCTACCATCAAAAAGGGATTTGTGAACTCTACGACCTTGACAACGACCCATGGGAACACAACGACCTTTCCGAACACCCCGATTGCCAAACCATCAAATGGGAACTGATGCAAAAAAGTTTCGATGCCACCGTCTATGCGCACCCTCAGATGATACCTCGGACCGCTTCGCATTAGTGTCGGTCTGCTAATTACTGTAGGGGTTGGGTAACCCATCCCCTAAAAATTGTCCGCTAAAGCGAGGTAGAAATAGATGCGCGTCAGAACAATCCTGATCGGTTTGGCTCTCGTTATCGTCCAAACAGCCATTACACCGTATAACGACTACTACCTTCAAGGGACGGATATTTCTGGGAACCATTTCCCTTTAGGAGCAGTCTTTACGCTGATTGTTCTGACTTTGATTGTCAATCCGGTTTTGCAGAAGATATTGCCTCGCGCCGTGCTGAGTCCGGCGGAGTTAATGGTAATATGGGTGATGATGGGAGTCAGTTCAGCCATCCCTTCTAAAGGGATGATCGGGTACCTGCTCCCGTATCTCGTCGCACCCGTCTATTTTGCGACACCTGAGAACGAGTGGGCGGAAACGCTTCACCCGCACTTCCCCGAATGGCTAATCGTGTGGGATACGCACGCCGTTACCGATTTCTATGAAGGCGAGTCGCTTGTCCCGTGGGCACTCTGGGTGAAGCCGCTCATCGTTTGGACGGTTTTTATCCTGCTGCTATATGCCTTGACAATCTGCGTCTCAATTGTCGTCCGAAAACAGTGGGTTGAACGCGAACGGTTCATCTTTCCGCTCGTTACGGTGCCTGTAGAGATGGTTCAGCAATCTTCAGCGAGCAGTCGGACGGGCGGACTTTTCACGAGTCGGCTCGTGTGGATAGGATTTGGTATCGCTGCTGTATTCCATCTACTTAACGGACTGCACGAGTATGTTCCCGCACTTCCCTCCATTCCAAATCGTTACGATCTCTATAAGCCGTTCACGGAGCGTCCGTGGATTGTGATGGGGTGGTGGCCCCAATTTCGGTTCTTTCTCTATTTTTCTGTCATCGGTATCACCTATTTTCTGGCGATGGAGGTGTCGTTTAGCTGTTGGTTTTTCTTCCTATTCTTCAAGCTGCAGTACATTATCATCAACGCTTTTGCGATCCCCATCAGTCCGTGGATCTCTGTGAGAGGTCAGACGATGGCTGCTTATGTGGTCATGGTGCTCGCTTTTCTGATTAACAGTCGCAGACATATCGGAGACCTCCTGCGGCGAACCTTTCTGGAATCTACGAAATCCACAACGATAGACGATTCAGATGAGGTATTGCCCTATAGGTGGGCAGTTCTCGGAACGATTTTCAGTTTCGTTCTACTCGCAGGACTCTGTGTTTATGCTGGGATGTCGCTATGGGTTGCTTGTAGTATTATTGCACTCTTTTTGATCGCTTCTACCGCGCTGTCGTGGATGGTCGTCAACGGGGGGATGCTACTGATTCAGGCACCGATGTATCCTGTAGAATACTTTGAAATCATTGCCGGTTCAAGGATCATAAACGCAAGCAGTTTGTCGCTATTAGGGTTTCAGCGGGTGATGATGCGCGATTGGGGTGGTATTTTGATGCCGAGCGTTCTACACGGGTTCAAAGCGGCAGACCCGTTTCAACTGAAACGGAGAAGCGTCCTCACCGCGATGATACTTGCCATTGTTGTCGCTATCGGTGTCTCCTACGCTGCATCGCTGCCCTTGATTTATGATAAAGGCGGCTTAAATCTGCAAAGAGGACCCTTCATCGGTGCCCCGAGATATTTCAATCATATCGTTTCGCTGATCCAATATCCGAAAGACCCGAAGTTGGGTGAAGCCTACAGCATGCTCTTAGGTACCGGTATCACCGGTTTCCTACTGATTATGCAACGTCAATTTATGTGGTGGCAACTTCACCCAATCGGATATGTAATGGGGGCGGTCTACTCGTCTTATTTCCTCTGGTCTTGTATGTTTGTCGGCTGGTTTTTGAAGTATTTGGCACTGAAATCTGGCGGCATCGGATACTATCGAAGATTCCGACCGTTGTTTATGGGACTGGTGATCGGTGAATTCGGCATCGTCGGGATGTGGATGGTACTTGGGATGTTCACCGGTGTCAATTACCAAGGCGCATTACCTGGGTGATTTTTGGTGTCAATTTAAGGATCGGTTTTCCAAAGAAGCACCGAACCGTCATCACTGCCGCTAACAAGGGTTTTCCCATCCGGGCTGAACGCGATACTTCTGACCCAAGCACTATGACCTGTCAGTGTTTTCTTATGCTCACCTGTGTACGCATCCCATAGCCGGATGTCGCTGTCTACGCTCCCACTTGCGAGTGTTTTCCCATCCGGACTGAACGCCAGGCTAAACACCCAATGTGTATGTCCGACGAGTGTCATCTCTCTTTTACCTGTCCCTATATCCCAGAAATGAATAACGTTATCACCACCGCCACTTGCGAGTGTTTTCCCATCCGGGCTAAACGCAACGCTCTTGACACCTTCAACACTGGAGTGACCGTTATCGACACCTTCAAACTCACCGGCATGTCCGGTAAGTATTCTCTCGGTCTCGCCAGTGTCAACATTCCACAATCGGATCGTATTATCATCACTTCCACTTGCGAGTGTTTTCCCATCCGGACTAAACGCAACGCTATAGACTCTGTGCTTATGTCCGTTGAGTGTTTTCTTATGTTCACCCGTGTGCATATCCCACAGACGGATCGTCGTGTCCTCACTCCCACTCGCGAGTATATCTCCATCAGGGCTGAGTGCCATGCTATGCATACCCCACTCATGCCCGCTAAGCAGCATTTTTTCTTCGCCGGTATGTGAATCCTGTAGACGGATGTCTAGGCCATCTGTACAAGCAAGCGTTTTCCCATCCAGACTGAATACCAGACATGATGCATCATAATTGAGTCTGGGTCCTTTGAATGTTTTCAAGTGTAGTCCGGTTTCCACATCCCAGAATCGAATACTGCTATCGCTATACCCACTTGCAAAAAATTTTCCATCAGGATTGAACGCAACACTATAAACGTAATCTGCATGTCCAGTGACTGCATGTTTTTGATCGCCTGTGCGGACATCCCAGAAACGGATGGTGCCATCGCCACTTCCACTACTTGCGAGTGTTTTCCCATCCGGACTGAAGGCTAAACCCTCAATATCGCCCGTGTGTTCGGTGAGTGTTCGTCTGTGTTCGCCTGTGTGCACATCCCAGACACGCACTGTTTCGTCTAAATATGATGAACTTGCAAGCGTTCTCCCATCCGGACTAAACACGACCCTTTGAACATCCTCCGAATGTCCAGTGAGTATAAACTTGAGTTTTTCTGTGTTTAAATCTGAGAGGTAGATGTTACCATCGCTATTGCCAATAGCGACTATTTTACCGTCCGGACTGAAGGCTACGCTAAATACACTATCGGTCATACGCACAGTGAATGTTTTCTGAGGTTTACCGGTAATGATATTCGATATACAGACTTCGCCATCCCCCCAGGTTACACTCACAATTGTTTTTCCATCCGGACTAAATGATAAATTATTGATATGTCCTGGGAGTCCTGTGAGCGCGTCCTTCTCTTCTCCGGTGATAGTATCCCAAAATCGGATAGTACCGCGACTTCCATTGGCAATTGTTTTTCCATCCGGACTGAATGCCAAGTTTGAGACCGGTTCTGTACTTTTAGTGAGCACTTTTTGCGCGCCTGTGCTTCTATGCCACAGTAGAATCGTGCCATCCTCGCCACCACTTGCAAGGATGTGGCCATCAGGACTGAAGACAAGGCATTTGACTTCACTTGTATGTGCTGTAAGCAGGGCAACCTCTTGATATGTTGTTGTGTCGTAAATCCAAATACCGATACCTGTCGCAACAACGAGAAGTGCCCCATCAGAAGAATACTGTATTTCACGTATCTTACCTTTACCAAGGCGGGCTTTAGCATCTTCTGGTAGATTCCATTGCGTGGCTTCTTGTGCTGTATTATTTTTCATAGACTGAGTTCCTGTCGGTAGACCTTTGTTACTGTTTCTACCGGGGATAGTATCGCTTCCAACTCGGTTTTGCACATCAGGTTTTGATATGATATTACGGATAACCGGTGCGTCAACGATTTCAATAGTGCTTTCTGATTGCGCATCGAAACTATAGGGCGGTTGAGAACGGGCAATGAATTGATTGCTCGCTCCCATCAACAAAATAATCAAAATAGCAGATGAACCCAGAGCCGCTAACGGTAGAAACGGTTTACCGCCTGAAGGCGAAGGCTGTTTAATTGTCCCAATGTTCCGCATAATGTTTTCGATGAGATTTGGACTTAATGGGACGCTACCCAGAGTCTCTCGAATTATTTCTTCTTCGTTTTTTAATCGTTTTCGCGCACGTTGAAGTCGGCTTCTAACCGTGTTCGGTGACACCCCTAAAAACTTACTAATTTCTTTTCCACTCATTTCGCCGAGGTAGTAAAGTACCATCACCGTCCGTTCACTTTCCGGCAGTTTTTCCATGAGCTTTTGCACGATTCGACGGCGATGCTCAACGGCTGTCCCTTCACGTTGTTCGCGGACATAGTTCGAGTAATCGGTTTCTTCAAGTGTCTCTTCATTGATAGTTTCCAATGATTGCATTTTCAGTTGCCGCTTCCGTAACCATGATCTGCAAAGCCGATCAGCAATCACGTAAAGCCACCCGGCAAACTGACTCGGATTCTTCAACGAAGCGAGTTTTTTGTGCGCTTGCAGGAAAGTGTCTTGAGTGATTTCTTCAGCGATATGGAAATCTCCGGTTTTCCGCCATGCCAAGGCGTGAACGCTTTTTTGGTGTTTTTTAACTAAAATACTGAAAGCATGCTCGTCGCCTGACAATATGCTGTGAATCAGTTCAACGTCGTCCTTTTCCATCAGAAACCTCCCATAACTAACCTAAAACCCTTTATCGCCTGTCTGCATAAGTTCTAACCCATTTAGGCTTTCAATTGTTAATGACGCAATTTTACGGGCGATATGTTGCATAGTTGTCACAATTGAAAAAAAATCTGAATTTTTGATCAGAAATCTCCAATTCGCTCCGGCTATATTGCCAACACTTGCAACTCATATTTATTTTCGGCGCAAGAGGTCGTCTAAAGGGATGTATTCACTACCTTGTGGTAATTCCGTAACAATGGCGCGTCCGTTACGCTTGAAGAATTTGTATGCCTTTGCATTCACAGCAGAAGTAAGCATGCGGTAATGGTCTCCGACAATCTCAATCGCCGCGTTGTTGTCACAAGCAATGCCGATACCACCCCGCTTTGCAATCATCGCCAAAAAGGAATCTTCCCGCCCTTCATGATGATAGTGCGGACAGTATACAGCGTTGATGAACCCCAATCCGCTGACACGGATATAATCCCACGCTGCACTGCTCGAGAAAGCGCGTGAATCGCTGTGACCATATTTGAACCAGCAGATCGCACCTGCGCTGAGACCCGATAGAACAATGCCGCGGGACGCTGCCTCCGCTAACACAGTATCCAATCCTAACCGCCGCCATATCTTCATCATTCGGTAGGTATTTCCACCACCGACATAAATTAAATCCGAATCCAATACCAACGCTGACATCTTCTCAAACGCAGGCGGATTTTGAATGAGTGTGAGAGTGCGCGTCTGACATCCGAAATGCTGACCGTAACACGCCTCGAAGGTCTCTACGTATTCATCAGCATCGCCACTGGCAGTAGGAATAAAGAGTGCCTTTGGTCGTGTTTTACCGGTCAATTCAATAATGCGTTGGTCGATGTCGGCGGTTTCCAGCGCTTTAAGTTCGCCACCGCCGATTGCAACGATCTTCCGTGTTATTTTCACCAAATTATCTCCTAAATAGTTTTTTGCGTATATTGACTAAAAAGTCCAATTATGTTGCGTTTGCTGAGCATTCATGATAACATATCTTTTCAGGTTGTGCAATAGCGATGAAGGAGTTTAGCTGATGACAGATCACGAAATCAAATCCTCTTATGAACGTGATGGTTACGTAGTGGTCGGAGACATTATTGATGACCGAGATTTGGATCCGATCCGCGACTTCATTAAAGCAAAGGTTGATACCTATAGCGATGAATTATATAGGGAAGGTAAGTTGTCGTCGCGCTATGAGAACGAGTCTTTTGAGAGGCGTTATGCTGCGATCTGCGAAGAATTAGACCTACTCCCGCGTAATTGGGCTTTTGGCATGTTCGGACGGGAGTTTTACGATCTCTACAACCTCCCTGGTGTTCTCAACGTGCTTCGTCTCCTATTGGGTCCTGAAGTCTCGAATATCGGCACGCCTGCGCTACGGACGAAGCTCCCCAGAAGCGTGATTACCTCGTTTCCATGGCATCAAGATAGCCAATATCTCGACCAGTCAACCATCGGAAAAAAAGAGAAGCACACCGGAAGTCTCCACATGGTTACGGTGTGGGTGCCGCTGGTCGAAGCGACAATCGAAAATGGGTGTTGCTGGGTTATTCCGGGCAGCCACCGTTGGGGTTTATTGGACGGTGCGCGCGGGGCAGATTCAAATGTCCGAATGGAGGAGGATGTTGAAGCTCGCGGGACACCCGTTCCTATTCCACTCAAACCGGGGGGCGCCTTGTTCATGTCAAATCTCTGTGTACATACAAGCAAAGTGAACACGACACAGAAATCCCGTTGGAGCATCGACTTCCGATACTTTCCCACACCCGACCGCGCTGATTTGACTGCTGAACAGCGTGAAGCCGCTAAATTCGTGAAAGACAAAGCACTCGCAGGTGGTAGAGTGCCACTTGTTGTACTTACTGAAGGACACAAGCCGACTTGGGAGCAATGGGAGGCACAAGTCTCGGCACAGCAGGCACATAGGTCAAGTTGAACAGTAGACTACTGATGATCACGTGGAAAAAGAAAGGAAGGCAAAGCGTGGAAGCGTTTAACTGGCGGTTGGAAGATTGGGAGGATGGAAAAGGTCTTCCCACCTTCCAATCTTCCAGCCTTCCATCTTGCAAGTCCTCATATCAAGTTTACATTAGAAATAGGCGTGTATGCCCATTCCTACGTACACACCAGCGAGACCTTTAGATTCGGAGTCGGTTTCTTCCCTGCCAAAGCCTTGACCGACTTCCACGTTCAAACCGAGCGGGATCCCGCCAAGTGAAAACACAAGCTCGCCGCCAAAGGCGATTCCACCACCTAACGTCGTGGTAGTGTACTCTCTCGTTTTTTCGCTCTGCGTGCTAATTTTGGGATCCAGAGCAATGGCATCCATCCCTCTTTCATACCGCCAAGCACCTTCTAAGGTAAAATAGAGTCGAGATAGGTTCCATCTGCTTTGATGCTCGAATATGGCATACGAAATGCCCGCACCTAACATGTGATCGCTGTTCTCATCCGTGAGAATAAAACGACCAACGGTTTGAAGATACACAGGAGCAAACCCGGTATAGCGAAAACTGACCCCACCAAATTCGGGTGTCGCTCCTTGAAGTCCGATACCAAAATCTTTGGTGAGATTCGATTCTTGTGCCTGAACTGAGAAACTAAAGGTTATCCCTACAAAAATACAGATCAGACAAAACATTATGCGTGTCATTATTTTCTCCTTTTTATTTAGTGGGTGATCAGTAGTATCACCCGATGTGGATTCGTCGTAGACGGATAATATATGAGAAGGTCCTGTTTATTGTCCCTGTTGAGGTCCACCAGCCGAGCGTTTCGCTCGTCGTTAGGCATAGCGACTGCCACCTTTTCAGGTGTCCGCGCGAACAGTCCAGGTCCCGGTACACCGAGAAAGACGTGCAGCTCTTCCCAGTTCTTTCCGACCAATAAGTCTGCGCGTCCGTCACCGTTTACATCACCAAGCAGGACCACTGGAAAGAATACCCTATCTGTCTCGAAGATGTCCAAAGCGGGTCTGATTTTACGCCTGGTAGTCGATTTGTCTGGGTAAGTCCCGTTTTTCATGCGATAGAACTCGAGATCTATCGCAATCGACTTGCCGACCATCGCGCGACTCATCCCGACAAGCCCGGTTTTTACGTCTTTGAATAGAATATCGGTTTTATCATCTCCATCAATATCTTGGAACCACTGTGACGAATAGCCCCACGGCTGCAATCCGCCAGCGGTCCCTCGCGGTCGGATTGTCATACCGACATCCCGCGCGAACACGATTCCATCAGGTGTTGGCGTACCGAAATGCACCTCATATAGACTGCGCTGACTCCCAAGGCTCCGTCCTTCTAATGAATGGATCACCAAGTCGGCAACGCTGTCGTCGTTCAGGTCTTTGAATGTGTGCAGCACCCTCCGCTTTGTGTTCTTTCTAAATCCGAAAATCAGCGAGAGCATATTCTCGCCTTTAAAATCAAAAGCGATCGAGTAGGCACCGTCGGTATCAAATGGAATGTCAACAGTAAAGGTCTCTGCCTCCGTGGAAAACATCCCGCGGGCATCTTGGCGATAAACATCAAAATGATCCGCGTTCCAGAACACGAGATCGATGCGTCCATCCTGGTCGTAGTCCATCTGGTGGACGCGACTCAGATACCAGTGGACAGTTAAGGGAGTTATCCCGACCTCGCGGTAACTACGACTGTCATCCAAAGCAATTTCATCGAGAAAAGGATCAGGCGGCCCGAGTTTTATCGCCGCGGTAAACGATCCGTCTGGCAATTGTGTGGCGATCCAGAAACCATCGATGTCTGGAACTATCAAGTCGTCGAGACCATCGCTGTTTACGTCTCGACTGATGTCAACGTACGGGAGGCTACCGTCTTTCGTTGCTTTGTAGTTCATAGGGACTTCAATCAGTACCTGTTCTGTCGCTGATTCGGGATCAAACCAATTCAGGTGACCCTGTTCGTACGTGATTAAACAATCGCGACCACCGATGTTTATGACATCAACGAACAATACTTCAGAACGTAGGGCGGTGTTAAATCTCATTACCCATTCGCCGTCGCTGAACCCGTAGATGTTCAAGTGCCGATTGTCATTTTCCTTGATATCCACCACGGCAACTTCCGCGATAGGACCCCCGAGAAAAAATCCTGTCAGAACAGTTTGGTGTTTCGCAGTACCAGTTTCGACTTCGGACTGCTTGAAGGCGAATTCCGTAGGCACAGGCAGCATTGTCGGAGCAGCTACTTCGTTAGATCTCCCCGAACAACTCAACAAGCATAGCCCAAAAACCAGTATGAGAAACAGGTTTTGTCGATACTGCATTGTACACTCGGCTATAAAGGAAAAGCATTTATGCAGTCGGTTTCGCTTTTTCATTTTTATGCTCCGTTCGGTTTTCTAATATGTTAACACAGATAAATAAGTTAACAGTGTTAAGTTATAGGCGAAAGGCTTTCGCCAAGGAAAATTAAAAAATTTTGAATCTATGCCTTTAAACCCTCAATTGTTGTGCGAATTACCGCGTCAATTAATGTGTCTTGCTCTACCCAAGGAAAATCAGGGAAATCAATCAAAAGCAATGTGACACCGTGGACCGCTGACCACATCACCTGACTGGTGGTGTCAACATCTACTTGTCGAAATATCTTCTGTCGGATACATTCAGAGACCGTTTCACGTAAGCAATTAAACACCTTTTCACCAATTGTTCCTTCCACCAAACCTAATCCCTTCTGGAACTGCGGACGGACAACAAACGTGAGTTTATAATCTTGCGGATATTTCAGACCGAACTCGACGTATGCACGTCCACTTTTTCTTAGCGTCTCAACGGGATCATTTATTTCACTTTTTAACTGCTCAAGTGTATTCAACAAGTTTAGGAGTGTTTCTTGGCAAACGAAATCTAAAAGATCTGCCTTATCTTTGAAGTGAAGGTAGATCGTTGTCGGTGAGTATTCGATTTTGTTGGCAATCTTCCGCATGGAGACGTTCTCATAACCTTCCTTGACAAACAACTCCCGCGCCGCAGAAAGAATTTGCTGTCGTAAGTGTTCTTTTTCTCTAGCTCTCCGTTCTTTAATACCCACTGCTTCACCTATAGTTTACGTAGTTATTTAACTTTACAGTGTTAATATTATATCACGTGTTTTTTTCTTTGTCAAATTTTTTTTCAAAAATCTTTCGACCCATGCGTTTTTGCATAAAATAAGCGGATCGCGGCTTTTACTTGTCTGTTTTGCGTTATTTTGCTATAATCTGCTCCATAAGACTTTGGCGACTCTATCCGCTACATCAACATGTAGCGTTTCGGGTTGAAAATCTGATATTATGATTGCTGTAAAGGAGAATGGAGATGAAAATTGAAAATCAAAGTAGATTTGTGTCGATTGGGTTGGTTGTTATCGCTTTCGCATTGGTATGTGTAAGTCTCGGTTATTCTGCACCGATTGATCTGAAAACTGTTGAGGTTGCCTATCTCTTCAACAAGGGGAACGGTAATGTCGCCAAAGATATTTCTGGGAATGGTCGGGATGGCGACATTACGGGAGCAAAGTATGTCAAAGGGGTCATTGGAGACGGTTTAGAATACGATGGCGTTGATGATAACCTTATTGTCACAGGCTATAACGGGATCGGCGGAACAGATCCGCGAACGACTGTCTTCTGGTTTAAAACGACAACCGTCCGCGATCATTCCTGGGTCAAGTGGGGTGTGAATTCTCCGAGCCAAAAATACTACATCCGCGCACACGTCCGAGGCGATGAATGCAACTTACGGGTTGAAGTCAACAGCGGCAACAATTTCGGCACAGACAACGTCTGCGATGGCGAATGGCATCATTGCGCAGTAGTTTTTCCCGAGGGATCAGATGCAGTCAAAGACCACGACCTATATGTAGACGGTAAACTTCAGGTAAAAGAGGGAACCGAATTTGCCATGGACACCAACGTTGATACGCAAGCGGTCAATATCGGAGCACCTTTGGCGAACCACACCTTTATGATCGGTTCATTCGATGAAGTCGCTATCTTCAACGTGGATTTGACTAAAAACCAGATTGAGGTAATCATGGATAACGGACTGCAAACAGCACTCGGTGTAGACCCCCAAGGAAAATTAGCCACAAGTTGGGCGATGATTAAAACGTATTAATAGTACTTATGCCTAACGGAATTATTAAAGGCGGGAAGACTGGAAGAAACGGAAGGATGGTGAAACCTCCCGCACGCTTCCAATCTTCCTAGGGGAAACACCCAAGCAAAAACACTTCCGATTTCACAGGAAACCAACGCACTGATTTTGCTTAAGTTCTACTGATTAATCCCATAAATCAAGCCCCAGCAGCTTCCGTCCCAAAGGTGTGAGTTCCGGGGATCCATAGTTTTTCGCTTCCCATCCCCTCGGATCACCGGGATAAGGTCCACGTCCTAATGCTCTGCGCTCCTGCCACAGTGTAATCCGTTCTTGCCGACGTTCTTCGTTCATAGGATTCGGCGCGCGATAATAGTTCATGTATTGCGCCAACCGCGGCTTATCGGATGTGTTGCGACCGTTCCCGTGCGGAAGTGCCACATGCCAAATAAGCAGTGAACCCGCCTTCGCCGGTACTTGTATGAATTTTTCCCTATATGTTTCCGGTGTGAGTTCGGGCACCCACGGGTTTTCTTCATCAATCAGCGACTTATGCGCCCCGGGCCAGCAAACGAAGGACCCCTGATTGTCGGCGGTGTCTCTGAGAAACAGAACACCTTGTGTGCTGAACCTAACCGGTAGGTTTGAAGTGTCCGCATCCCAATGATACATCCCTTTGTGATCCCACTCAGGATAGTCCGGATGTTTCGGCGGTTTCATGTTGACTCTATCAATATGAACCCAAATCCGTTCTGTGCCGTAGACCTCACTATAAATCTGATGGATGGGTGGATGTTGATAGACGTTCCACATCGCTTGGTGAAAATACATCTCTACCATGCCTGCCCCGGGTTTATGAGGGGCGCGGTACCAGTCGTTCGGATTTGAAGGATCCATCTCCAAGTAAGCGAAAATCGCTTCAACGACCGCCTCGCAAAGTTCAATCGGGACGGCATCCTCAATGACCATATAGCCGTATTCATCGAAGTGGTCATGGTGTGCTTGTGTTAATATTGCCATTATTTTTCCTTTGATGTCAAACCTTCTTGTAGTTTTTGTCGAGCAACTCGAAAAGTGCTTCGATCGTCAACGGTTCACCATTCTTATCGTGGATAGAGATCTCTTTGTCATCTATTGCTTTTTTTAACTGCTTCTGAAGTTTACCACGTTCGCTTGTGACCCCTGTTGCGAGCCCTATGCTAAAACCGCCACCGATACCTATGCTTAAACCTAAGGCGAAACCGTCCATAGTAGCGTCCCTTCCTTTCTCTATTTTCGCGATAAAATAAAATAAGACTTTAATGGCTATGAAACCGACAGTCTAGTCGTTTATTTTCCTCTAAATTCTTACAACACTTTGATAACCACGATGGTCATATCGTCGTTCTGTTGCGCGTCCCCGGAAAAATCACGGACATCATTAATAATCGCATCTATTACCGCTTCGGCGTTCACCGTTTCATCCAACCCTTTGATAAGATCGGTCAAGCGGTCGGTTTCCATGTAAAGTTGGTCCGGGTTGTCCGATTGAGATGCTTCCGTAATCCCATCGCTGAAAAGGATTATTAAATTTCCAGATTTCAATCCCATCGATGGTGTTTCTTCATATTCAGAAGATTTAAATGCCCCCAATGGGAGTCCATTTAACGCGAGTTCTTCAACATCATCTCCACCACGCTTGATTATAGGATAAGGGATTCCGGCATTAGCATATTTAAGCGTTTTATCCGTTGGATCAATGGTCAGTATCGCCATTGCACAATTGGTATACCGTTGAAATCGAGGATAAAGATTATTGTTCAGTACCCGCAACATTTCAGATGGAGACACCTCCAGCTGCGCCACAGAATAAAGTGCCCCAGAAGATAAAACTGCATTCATCGCCCCTTGCATACCTTTGCCGCTGACATCTGCCAACACAACGGCAAGCGTACCGTTGCTGAGCGGAACATAGTCGAAAAAATCGCCACTGACGGTGCGCGCAGAGTTACAGACACCCGCAATCTCAAATCCCGGTACTTCAGGTGCTGTTTGTGGGATTAATCCCATCTGCATCTCTCGCGCATCGGCGAGTTCAGAAACCGCTTCTCGTTGATAGGCTAAAACCTGTTGGCGCTGATGGTAGTAGCGATGTCCCAAAATGCCACAAAACAGCGTTAATACCACAATCGCACCCCCTAAAGGATAGAGAATCCATCCATTTTGGAACCACGGCAACACAACGGTCAATGTGAGGCTTGCCGGAGTAGAGTAGTTTAGGTCCCGGTCAATCGCAACAACCTCAAAGGTATAAGTTCCTCGTTTGTCAAAACTGATGTTGAACGTATCCGATAGTGTCGGTTCGCGCCAATCGGAATCGATCTCTTTGATGCGAACCCGATACTGTCGTTTTTCTTTCACGGTTTTGAAGTCGATACTACTGTACTTGATGGTTACACGGGTGTTGGCGGTAATGTCTTTGATTGCCTCAAGGGATCCAGTTTGTGCAGATGTTTTGTGGCTCTGAACTGAAACGATACGCACACGCGGTGGAACCCGATTCGGATTGTACTGAGACACCCCTTCACGCGTTGCAAACCAGAACTTTCCGTCCGCCCCTTGACTAATTCCCAAAACGTGATTATTTATAAGTCCATCTCGCGTATCTAAAGATGTCCATGCGGTTCCATCATATCGAGATACCCCGCCACTGTGCGTCCCAAACCAGAGGGAACCCTCCCGATCTTGGTAAATCGAGGCCACATCATTTTCTGCGAGTCCATCATTAGTCGTGATATTGACGAACTTTTCACCATCGTAGCGAGAGATTCCATCGCCGCCTCGGGTTCCGAACCAAAGGTATCCCTCTCGGTCTTGACGGATCGCCCATACTGAGTTGGATGAAAGGCCATCATCGGTTGTAAAGTTGACAAACTGATTATCACGGTATTGATAGATACCACCAACAGAGATTCCAAACCAGAGGGAACCCTCCCGGTCCTGATAAATTGAGGTCACACTTTTTCTCCCCATTCCCCAAGGTGTAAAGTTGACGAACTTTTCACTATCGTAGCGAGAGATTCCATTATCAGAAGTTCCAAACCAGAGATATCCCTCTCGGTCTTGACGGATCGCCCATACTTGGTTAAATGCGAGTCCATCATCGGTTGTAAAGTTGACGAACTTTTCACCATCATAGCGAGAGACTCCATTATCTGTTCCGAACCAGAAGTATCCCTCTCGGTCCTGATGTATAGTCCATACCGAGTTGGCTACGAGTCCATCATCGGTTGTAAAATTGATGAATTTTTCGCCATCATATTGACTAATTCCGCCCTCAGTTCCGAACCAGATGAGACCTTCTCGGTCTTGATAAACTGTGTGAACAGCGTTGCTCACGAGTCCATCAGCAGTAGTGAAGTTGATAAAATCGCTGCTATCGTATTGGCTGATTCCCTTGCCCGGACTTGAAACCCAAAAGGACCCTGCTCTGTCTTGAAGGATATTCCATACGGAGTTATCAGCAAGTCCATCATCGGTTGTGAAGTTGATAAATTTTTCGCCATCGTAGCGGGAGACCCCGCCATCCCAAAAGCCGAACCAGAGGAAGCCGTCTTGATCTTGATGAATCGTCCGGACAAGATTGCTAACAAGTCCGTTATTGGTTGTAAGGTTAACAAATTGATCACCATCGTAGCGAGAAATCCCACCGTTTGTTCCGAACCAAAGGTGTTCCTTTTGATCTTGGTGGATAACCGTGACAAAATCGTTAGCGAGTCCATCATCGGTTGTGAAGTTGATAAATTTTTCGCCATCGTAGCGAGAAACCCCGCTGTATGTTCCGAACCAAAGGTGTCCCCTTTGATCTTGGTGGATTGCAAATACGGAGTTAGCTATGAGTCCGTCATCGGTTGTGAAGTTTACGAACTCTTCGCCATCATATTGAGAAACCCCACCCCGCGTTCCGAACCAGAGGTATCCGTCTCGGTCTTGATGGATTGCCCATACGGAGTTATCGGCGAGTCCATCATCGGTTGTGAAGTTTACGAACTCTTTGTCGTCGTAGCGAGAAACCCCATTGGCCAAGGTTCCGAACCAGAGGTATCCGTCTCGGTCTTGATGGATTGCCCATACGGAGTTATCAGCGAGTCCATCGTCGGTTGTGGAGTTTACAAACTTTTCACCATCATATCGAGAAACCCCACCGTTGTTGGTTCCGAACCAGAGGTATCCGTCTCGGTCTTGATAGATCGGCCGTACGTGGTTACTTCCTAACCCGTCAAGATAAGTATAGTGTTTCCATGTTCCATATTTGAAGGGTGAAAAATGGAAGTCAACATTCTCAAGCGTATTTTGTGTGTCAACAGAAACTACTTTGTTTAAATCTTCACCCTGTGTCTTCAAAGTTTGACAACGTAATTGATACCGTCCAGTCCTAAGGTTGATGAATTTATATTCACCTCTATTGTCCGAGAGGGTTGTTACCCTCCTTTGGCTGGAATCTTTTTTATCGAGTAACAATGCTTCCACAAGAACACCGACATGTGGCTTATCATCAAGCTTCAACAGGGAGCCAGAGATGCTAACAGCCATCTGCAGCGTTAAGTTCATATTCACACGAGTACCAGCAGGGAGCGACACTCCCGTCCAATTACCTTTGTCCCCGTGGCTCGCTTCAATGTCATAATACCCATTTGCTGGATAGACTGAAAACTGGTAACTACCTGTGGTGTCTGTTTCAGTTTTTGCGATTAGGGTGCTACCTTGCCATAGGTGTACGATGGCGTTAGATAAAGTGTTTCCCGTCTCATCGGTTATAACTCCTGCTATTACTGCACGTGTGGGTGGAAGAACACGCGTTGTTAATGCCCAATCTTGATGACCGTTTGAGATCTTCATCAGGCAGCGGTTTTTACCCGGGCGCAATGAAACAGTAACTTTATCTTCATCTACAACAATTGCCCGCCTAACTGGCTGAGTGTGTACCCTTTGACCGTTGAGAAAAACCACGACCCCGTCATCACTGCCGACAAGGAACTCTCCATCACCACCCTGATCGCTTTCCAGCAGGCAGAACGTATAGCAGACAGCCTCTTGATGATTTCCAACGGCATGATGCAGATCAATGAGGTTTCCTTCGGTACGGTATACCGTCCATGTCAACGTTTTGCCTTCAGGGGTGGTCACTGTATCACCGGGTTTGGGATTCGCAAAAGCCTCACCGTTAGCTGACGCGAGGAAGTCGGTCTCTAAATCTTCTGGAAAGAAGGGACCCAGCACCAACCACTCTCTAATGAACGTGCCATCAACGGAATGAGTGGGAACACTATCTTGGGCGTGGGCAACGGTAACGTAGAGACTTAAGAAAACAAGAATCCAGCATCGTGCAGAAAAGAGATTACACATCTGTTCTCCGGATAAAACCGTTCTAATCATTCATAAATGAAGGTGGGATTAACTTCAATTTTACCTAAAAACCGTTTGTTAATCAAGTCAAAAACTGTCTCTTTCAGAACCGTTCGGTTTTAGGTTTCGCCCTTTTATAAAAAAAGTCGCGACCGGGAGGTCGCTCCTACAGCGAAAAGCCTATCAGCGAAAAATCAAAAATATTATATTTCAACGCGCACAAACACCATATACGCACCTGACAATAAAACAACAAAAAACAGAGCCAACAAGAGTAAATCTATAATCGCAGCATTTAAATCGCGACTCAGATTGAGTGTATCTTCAAATTTTGGGATCGCCTCCCGGCTAATAGGCTTCTCGGACATTCCCTCACGAACCCCGATGATATGGAGACTATCAGGGTCTGCTCTATCCATATCTGTGATAAATTCTCGGTATTCACGAGCGTAACGCTGCGCGTTCTCCACAAATTGTTGATGCCGTTCAAACCCTGTGCCAGCAAAAACCTCAAGAAGATACTGCACAATCGCAACCGGTGAGATGCGGGTGACGGAACGTCCGAGTCGAATTTGGGCGTGCTGCTGCTCTAAGAACTCTTGGCTCAAACGTTCCCGCGCTGCTGCGTCTTTAAGGACATATTCGCCCCCTAACGCTATTCTTTTCGCCGGATGTTCACGTGTGTCTTGCAAACGAGTATTATATTCATCGCTGAGTTGAATATAAAGTTGTTGTCGACGTTCCCAGTATTCATCATAAGTCATGGGTGTTGAAAATCCACTGGCAATGGAAGCGAGTGTGCTCGGCATAAAAACGACAAAAATAACCCATGTCAACAAAAGTATCACGAGACTCGCTGCACTTCGCTGCACACGCGACGACACTAACAATCCTAATGCAAGAAACAGGCACAGGTACAGAATCGCGATAAAAAAAATAATGCCTAAACGGCTCCACGCATCCGTGCCAAGTTGGACATCGTTGGATGTGGAAACTACCAGCAGGTTCATCAACACCGCGAGCGTAAATGGGACGCTGATACTTACCAGTGCGCCTAAAAATTTGCCAATCAACACGGTATGGCGCGGTATCGAGTTCGCCAACATCAAGCGTAGAGTGCCGTGCTCGCGTTCGCCGGAGATCGAATCAAAGGTGAATAGGATCGCGATGAGACTCAAGACGTACCCGATCACAAATCCCCAATCTACTTTGATAGTGTCCGGACGAATATTTCTTGAATTGTGAGTCGCAGGACGATAATCCAACTGCCAGAATCCCTCTAAGCCATTGGCGATCCGCCGAATGAGTATATGGACAGCATCTGGCAAAAAGATGTCACCCCCATCCGCACAGAAATGGAGAGAAGACGGCTTTTTGTAAAGCAATCCAGGACCCCGTTGCGCAACGTCATACAGATTCGTCCGAGAGCTTAAGCGGTTCTGCGATGCTGTGACTGCATCATGATATTTTTGCGTCCGCATAGGGTGTTCTCGGAGATGCACAACGGCGTTGGTCAACATCAAGCCGAAAAGCAGGACTGTTGCCAGGGCAAATCGGAGACTATTGAGATTATCATAGAGTTCACGTTTTGTGATATACCACATTGGTTATCAATCCTCAGTTGTCAGTGGTTATAAGTTATAAGTTATAAGTTATAAGTACGGTTTTTCTACGAAAAAACCTTTTAAGCAATATTAAATAATAACTTCTCAATTTTCTGATTTTCAGGCAGGCACAGACCTCGTAGGGGCGGGGTTTCCCGCCCGTCATCAATGTAAAATGTGCCTATTTAATATTCAAAATTGCTTATACTGAAACCAACAATTAAATAGACACTTTTCATTTACCAAAAGACGGTTCGTAGGGGCGAGGTTTCCTCGTCCGTTTTCCAAGATATGTCCTATTATTTTTTTATGTCACTATAGTTAACAGTCAAAGAGGTTTTCTGTAGAAACCTTCACAGTTCACAAAGAACGGAACTGTTCCAAGAACCCTCTTAACTTATAACTTACAACTGTTAACTTATAACTATTCTACACTTCACTTCTTTGGAAAACTAAAAATATTACCATAAAAAGAAAAAGGTTCATCATTATCAGCAGGAGTAAATCTGGCAATGCCCGCGCTGCATTTGTTCTGACATCGCTTTTCTGAAAGGAGAACTGAGGCAAACTATCCCAGTCCACCGCGCCCTTATCGGCAGAAAACCATTGTTGAGAAGCGAAAGCATTCTTATCGTAGTAATAATCGATCAAGGTCCGTCGGTACCTTCGTGCTGCTTGAAAAAAATCTCTGAGTCCGGGCAGGTCTGTCCCTGCCCACGCTTGTGTTGCAGCGTCATACATCCCGACTGGCGAGCACCTCAAAAGGATGCGATCAACTATTGCTGGCTGAACGAAGATGGTTTCGAGTGCCTGTTTTCGGACAAGCCACGCCCGTTCTGCGGTGTTGATAGTCTTCGGCCCGAGGTAGCGGTAGTAGTTCTGCGCGTGCGGCACCTGAGGTTTGGATGCCTCAGTAAGTTTTTCGATATTTGAACCAGCGAGGTAAAAATACCTAAGTATTGATGGACTTCTGTAAAAGTATGCGTAGTTGAAACCGGAGCCGCCTATTATCCCAAAATGTGGGTCCTCTCCTACCATGCCAAAATGTGGATCTTCGCCTGGAACAGCGTCGTTTTCAAGAAAACGTTTTCGCTCTCTGTCGAATTCATCCCAGATCTGTTTAATTTCCTCGTAAGTGGAAACCATACGCGTTTGTGAGGTCTGAGGCGGCGCAATCGCGGCAAGGATCACGTTTGGATACACCAACACCCAAAACCCCCAGACGAACATAGCAAGCATCAACGCGGTACCGGTTCTGCGGGTTACGGCTGAAATTAACATGCCGATGAGATAGAATACCGATAGATAGACGATTGAACTCAAGATAATCCCACCAATACGGAGGAAATCACCAATGCTTAGAGAAATAGCGGTGGATGTTATCAGTAAAATCGCCGCCAGGAGCAGGCTCATCAGCAGCGGAACAAGCAAACAGATCATCGCACTGATGTATTTCGCAAGCAGGATATGCCCGCGACGGACTGGATGCGTTAGTACCAGACGCAATGTGCCGCGCTCACGTTCACCCGCAATGGCATCGTAGGCGAAGATCAGTGCCATTAAACTCAGAACCACCTCAAAGATAAAAACAATATCAATCGCAGAGAAGAGGTTGAGAAGTGGATTCGTTGTCCCTCGCATCCGTCCATCCCACAACGTCGGCACAAAAGCGTACGATATCCAAATTTCGTTCCCCAGTCGTTTATCCAACCCAACATTGAAGATACTCAGCGGATTTGGCGGGCGGGCGACATCCAAACTTCCACTCGAATAGGTTTTTCTTTCCCGCAATTGCTGATGCTCCGTTTTGAGGGCAGTGTTGTAAGCTGCCAAACGTCGCTCGTAATCCTTGATGAGCACAGCAGTATTTGCAACGACAAGCAGCAGCATAATCAAGGCTGCAGCAGCGAAGCGGAACGTCATAAGGTTGTCGAGGAGTTCCCGACGGATCAGTGTTAGCATCATTTTATATTATCCCTCAACACGCACAAATGCGTGATACGCGCAGTTGTATAACCTACAGCAAGTTTACAGGACTAAATCGCTGACCCTTTTTGGGTTTCTCAACTCCTCTTTTGCAATTTAGAAATTTAAATCAGTTAGGTAATCAGCAATCTGCTTCGGTTGTCCATCGAGAGTTGTCTCCATGGCGGCGATGACAAGCACAAAACTTTTGATATTGTCCTCAACTCGTGTTTCAGAAGGTTCACCACCATTAATCCAATTTAGGAATTCATCGAATAAGTGATGATGATGCTCATAGCGGACTTGCGGTGCCGCGTAGACCTCTGTTTCACTGCCAACACGGTGGATAACCATCTGGTTTCCGCCTGCGATTTCAACTGTGCCTTTTTCAAACTCGGCGCGGTAGTACTCATGGTTCCAGCAGTATTCAACCCCAGCCGCTGAACTGTTGCCTTCATAAGCGGTGTGAACACCGTTGTTCATCCGCATAAGATAGAAACCGCTGGAGTAGTGCTGGAAACTCGACCATTTCGGATTCCATCCAAATCCAATTAACGTTTCACAGTCGCCACCGGAGAGAAACCGAAGCATGTCCAAGTGATGAACGGAGCCTTCAATGAGCAGTCCAAAATCCATATCATGCCGCCAGGCTCCCCACGCCGAGTAACGACGAAAGTCGCATCCGTATCTACCCACAACGTATTGAAGTCCTCCCAATCTACCTTCATCGCGGATACGAATCAATTCCTGTTTATTATCTGCATAACGATAGTTTTGGATGATAGCACAAGGCAATCCGGTTTTCTGCGCCGTGCGCACCATTGCTTTCGCGGCCTCCCAAGTATCGGCGATCGGTTTTTCGCAAATAACGGGCAACCCGTTTTCCATAGCAGCAATTGCAGCGGTACTGTGGAATTTCGGTGGGATAGCAATACCACAAAAATCTGCTTTGACCTTTGCACACGCCTCGTGAAAGTCTGTGAAGCGTTGTGATGCGCTGAGTCCTAACGCTTCGCCTTGCGATGCAAGAACCTCTGTATTCACGTCTGCTAAACCTACGATTTCGACGCGATCCCTAAAACTATCGGTAAGAATGCGTATCCAGTTAGCAGCCATACCACCACCACCGATCATCAAACATGTTCGTTTTGCCATAATTTCTCCTTTCTACGATATAGAGATGCGACATTCTTCAATTCAGGTGTTTTTCAAACCAATCAATAATACGCTCCCAGCAATCAGCACGGTGTTCAGGATGCCAACTCGTCACGACATGCCCTTCACCACGATACCAAGTAAAAGTCGCCTCCTTCTTAAGCCTGCGTAAGCCAGAGAAAAGCTCACCAGATTTCGTGTAATCATAACCGTTATACCCCTCGCCACAATAGATTAGAACGGGAGTTTCTACCTTATCTAAATGGAATAGTGGTGAATTGTCAATATATTGTTTGCGTTTTTCCCAGAGCGATCCGCCTATTTGAAGCCGTTCTTCCACCCAATCAATACCACGACTTTCTCCCCGCTTTGAAAGATTACCATAAACTTGGATCAAATTATAAAAACCGCCACCGCAAACTGCAGCTTTGAAACGGTTGGTTTGTGTAATCAGTCCGGCTGAACAGTATCCACCAGAGCCGTATCCTATTATTCCCAAACGATTTGTATCGGCGACACCGATTTCAACGACCTTGTCTATTGCCGGTAACACATATTCAGGCAATTCCTTTAACCACATGTCGGATTTAGGCGGCAGATCAATACCAAGCACAGCAAAACCACGCGCGGCAAGGAGTTGAAAGTTTATTACGTAATCAAATAACCCAAAACGATAGATAAGTCTTGATGGGGGCACACCCGGATCAACCCACGTAACTAAAGGATACTGTTTGCCTTCCTCATAGTTAGCGGGCAGCATCAAAGCACCACGCAAACGTTCACCTTTCTCCGTTTTGGTTTCGACGAAGCGGACTTCACCGAATTGTAAGTCGCGCAGATGCGGATTGAGTTCGGTCACCTGTTGGTGTTTTTTAGCGTCTATATCATACGTCCAGATTTCCTCTGGATGTGTCGCATCTTGTGATCTGTAGACAATCTGTGCGTCATAACCCACAACCTTTAAATCGAACTCGTCTGCAATACGACTGGTTACGCTAATCGGTTCCTCAAACAGACAAGTCGCACGTGCCGCCGCGGTATTTACGAAATAGAAGCCATCTTTCCTTGTTTCTAGCTCATGCGTCTGGACACAGATAGACCCCGCATCGCTTGACTGCCATACGACATGCGTATTCCCTTTCGCCACCAGACCGATGATGGGTCTATCCAATTCTTCTGTCAGTTTCCGTGGATTGCTGCCATCTGCTGCAAATTCCCATATATTTCCGTCGATGCCGCAGAAAAACGAGTCGCCTGATGGACTCCATAACGGGCGTGCGAAGAATCGGAGTTTCTCTTCAATGTTTTTAGTGATGTTCTTCTGTTTACCATCTTCGACTGAAACCAAATACAGTCCATTCTGGTCGGCATATATTAGCTTCTGACCGTCTGGCGACCAACTCACGAATAGTGTATTTTCATGGAGATTTTTAGCCAAACTTCGGACTGGTTTTCCATCTAAGGGAACCAATAACAACTCAAATAGGTGTTCTTGAGATGTCAACTTCTCTTCTATAATTAGATTTAGCACAGCAGCTGTGGTCCCATCCGGAGAGAGTGTGATGCTTCTCGTATACAATCCTCGTGCAGGAATTGACACCTCACCTGCCCCAAGGTCAAAGACACCTAAATCCCCTTTGACCCACGCGAAGTGTTCCGATTCTTCCTCTAAAAAAGATTGTTCCTCTGAAGCCGTGTGCCAAACGTTTATCGCTTGTGGACTTGTTTCAGTTGAGATAATTGTAGTAAGGTCTATCTCTTCGGGGCGTAACTTTGTGATAATATGTTTTCCGTCTGAAGTCCACTGCGGTACTTCAAGACCGTGTGTCGCACTAATCGGTTTCTCGCTGAGTTGACGCAGTTTATTTTCAGTCTTATCCCAAACCCAAAGATGCGGTGTACCCATTCGGTCGGAACAGAATGCTAAGTAGCGTCCATCTGGAGACCATCGCGGTGCCCAGTCAACCCCAGTATCTGCGCCGAGTTTATGGGATTCCTTCGTTTTGATGTTGGTAACCCATACCTCATGAAAATGATTTTCAGTCAGGGCACCAGTCAGTTGATGATATGAAGATTCTGCAGATTGTTGTTCAAACGATAATTTTCGCTCAGGGTCTATCACAACATAAGCAAGCCACTCTCCATCTGAGGAAAGTTGCATTTGGGAACGGTATGATAAAGACCTCATTTTGAGTATTTCTGAACTCATTCTATCTGTCATACTAATTTCTCCTTGTAGCGGAAGTGGGGAACTCTGTCCCTTTCTAATAGGAATATCTATTGTCTCTTGCGTTGATAAATCGTATTGTTTTAACCTTTGTCTTGCGCGATGAAGTTGGCTCTTAACCGTATTTTGGGGGACACCTAAATAGTTACTTATCTCAGCAGATGTCATCTCTTCAAAATAGTGGAGTCTGATGAGTTGGCGATCGCTTTCCTTTAGCATTGAAAGCAGCTGTTGAGCCAATTCGCGTTGTGCTTCGGCAGCATCCCTCTCGTTTTCCAAAGCCACATACCGTGAATATGTATCTGTCTCTGTATTTATTGTGTAGTTCTCACGTAACAATTTGGACCTTGATTGATTTTTTCGGAACCACGCGATACAAAGATAATTAGCAATCGCCAAAAGCCATGTTGAAAACTTTGCCGAGTCTCGCAGCTTTGCCAAATTTCGATACGCTTCGAGGAATGTTTCCTGTGTAATATCTTCAGCAATGTGGAAATCGCCTGTTTTCCGATACGTATACGCGTGAACTTGTTCCTGGTATTTACCGACCAAACTCGCAAAGGCAGATTCATCCCCCGCAAGTGTAAGTTGAATTAATACAACATCGTCCGTTTTCATCCGACATCTCCAGAAAGGTTTTATTTCATAGAATTATAGCAAAATTTGTGGAAAGTACATACATATTACCTTGTAGGCACTGACTGAATACCTGACGCACATCAACGTTAATTTGCCGTATTGTAGGCGTGCTGTCAATTGTTTTCAGATAATTGTTAGTTTTAATGACTGGATAGAACGTTTCAGGGGAGGAGTACTTAGTGGTACGAAGAAGGTTCGATTGATGATTTCACTGTTCACTATATAGTCGCGAATGAGATGAAAAAAGGTGCATAATTTTAAATGGTATTCCGGAAGTTACCCAATTTCTGTATGTAAGAAGGAGAGGAACGTACCAACGAACAGGACCAGGAAAAAAAGAATCAGCAGTAGCATATCCATAATTGCGGCATTAAAATCCGCACTAAAACGATGGCGATCTTCAAATTTGGGGACAGCATCGAAGTTCACCGGTTTTTGGGATGTGCCTTCCGGAATACCGACCGCGTGCGGGCTTTCCGGGTCGGCGCGATCCGTGTCAATGAGAAATTGCCGAAACTGTTTCGCGTATTGACGGGTCTGAGAGATGAAATCTAAATGGCGGGGTAAGCCCGTGCCGGCAAGCGCCTCAAAAGCATACTGCACAATGGCCGCTGGTGAGATACGGGTGAGCGACCGGGCAGTTTGAATCTGACGGATTTCCGCTGAAAGGTAACCTGCGTGCAAGCGATCGCGTAATTCTGCGTCTTTATTAATATATTCCGCACCTAACGCGGTCGCGATTGTCGCGGGGACTTCCCGTTTCGGAGATTCTTTAATCCGAGCAAAATAGCGTGTTTGTAAATCCTCGCGCGAATCCCGAGCCTGAGCCATGAATTCTTTGGCTGTAGGACGGGGCTGCAAACGGGTACCAAGGGAACCCAGTGCATTCGGCATCAGCACCACCCAAACTGTCCAGATCAATAACAGAATTGCCAAACTTGTTGAGGATTCTTTGACGCGGCTTGAAATGAGGAGTCCCAATAGAATAAAAATTGAGGTATAAATCAACGCGACACAGACGATGGCACCCAATCTCATCCAATGGCTACCGTTAAACTGAACGGCTTCAGAGAGATAGATAATGGAGAGACTGACGATCACGCCAATCAAAAACGGAATAGCGATACTAAAAAATGCGGCGAGAAATTTACCGCAAATCACGGTGTTCCGTGAAATACTATTTGCCAGCATCAACCGCAGGGTGCCGCGTTCTTGCTCACCGGAGATTGAATCGAATGTGAACAAAATGCCCATGAAACTCAATAGGACAGCCGTCACAAATCCCCAATCGATTTTGATATACGCTGGCATAATGCTTCTCTCTGCCGGTATCTGTTCTGCAATGAACATTAAATCGAGGTGAGGCGGATATGCTAACCGCCAGATTTCTCTGAACTCGTAGGAGGCATCTTCATGCCTCCAGTCCCGAGTCCGACTGGCGGAGCCCCCGTTCACACGTCCAAATAAGTGTGCTTCCCCGCCGTCAGCACAGAAAGCCAAACGACTCGGTTTTTTGTGAAGGTCGCCTGGACCCCTTTGGACCAAACGGTACAGATTATCACATTGCGTTTTCAACCGATCGTGTGAGGCGCGGACTCGTCTTCCGTATCGGTTCACTTGCTGCTTGTAGTCGCCGACAGACGTGACAGCATTGACAATCATCAATATCAAAATTAATAGTGCTGTCAGTGCGAAACGGAGACTGCTCAGGTGATCATAGAGTTCGCGTTTGACAATATGAAAAATCATCTTGTGTCCTTAGCAGAAGACGGTGTTTGAAGTGTTGGGTTTCACGCACACATTTTCGAGGGTTGGTCCCTCTTTTCAGGTCCGTTCAACCCAACCTACAGTTAGATTTCCTGTCTGACGAAGATCGCGAAGGTCGCCAGAAATAACGTAACGTTGAGCAGCAGTAGTATCTGCAAATCGGGGAGTGCCCGTGAAGCGTTTGTCCAGAGATCAGCACGTTGGTACACAAATCTTGGCAAATCATCTAAATCAATTGATCCTTTATCGCTGGCAAACCACTGCCTGGTTGAAAAGGCATCTTCGTCGTAAAAATAATTAACCAGCGTCCGTCGATATTGGCGTGCCGCCTCAAAAAAATCTTCGACCCCATTGAGATCGGTACCTGTCCATGCTTGTGTTGCCAGATTATACATCGCTGCCGGTGAAAACCGAAGCAGGTTCCGAGCGATTCTGGCTCTTCTAAACCGAGTTTGCTCTAATGCTGGCAGACGTTCCAGCCCGATTTTTTCTGCTGCCTGAAACTTTAACGGTGTCAAGAATTGATGGTAGCGGATAACGTGGGGAATGCTTTTCTCAGATTCCGGGTCAATGGAACGCCAATCATAAGCTCTGAATTTTATGTGTGTTGCCGTGCTTCCGTGACTGAGACCCACATGTAAACCGTTGCGGTTTCCTTGTACGTTAAAGTGCTCACTCTCTCCCGCAAACGCGTCGTTCATAAGATATTTCCGCCCCTCGTCCTCAACTGTCTGCAGGATTTGCTGAATCGCCCTCTCGCTGGAATATATCCTGCTATCTACCGGGTTCGTTAATTGATCAACCATGGATACGCTAAAAGAAGGATAAACCAGCACCAGGACCACCCAAACAAATAGAGAAAGCATAAGTGCTGTGGCGGTGCGATGCGTCCAAGCAGAGATAAGCAATCCTATCAGGTAGATAGCGGAAAGATAGATAATCGAGGTCAGTAGGATGCCCGCAACTCGTAGAAAATCATTTTCACTCAAGACAATTGAACCGGTTGATACGATCCAAATCAAAGCGACGATAAAACTCATGATAAGCGGCAAGATTAGACACGTCATCGCGCCGAGATACTTCGCTGCCAAGAGGCTTCCACGCCTTACGGGATTACTCATCGTCAAGCGCATTGTACCGGTTTCACGTTCACCCGCAATCGCATCGTAGGCGAACAGCAGTGCCAGTAATGAAAGCACAAACTGAAAAATGAAGACAAGGTCTATTCGATAGAAGTGATCGATAAAGAGATTGCCTGAACTGTGGACATGAGCATCCCAGAGAACAGGAACATTCGTGTAATAAATCCGCAGTGTATTGCCAAGCCGGTTGTCCATACCCGCATTAAAGATGCTTAATGGATTCGGCGGTCGATCAACTTTCGGCATTAAAAAGGAGTAGGTTCGCGTGGACAGAAGTTCATCGCGGTTGGCATCTCTGGCGGTGTTGTAACCTGCCAAACGTTGCTCGTAATCGTCAATTCTGATGAGCGTAGTTATAACAACGAGCAGCAAGCAGACGATCACCGTTATTCCAAAACGGAATGTGATTAGGTGCCCAAGAATCTCACGCCTCAATAGTACCCAAAACATTGCCCTATTCCTTTGTGGTAGCCTGAAGTTCCACTTGCAGGTCAGCAATTTCTAAAAGTTCGTTCCGACAAGCATTTATTTCTTCAGTGATAGACTGAATTCTCTGATTCACCTCAGCAAGGTGACCTTCTCTCGTTTTCTCAACTTCTTTACAGGGCTTCGGTCGTAAGGTTTCCCAATGCTTTAGCTTTGGGATATAAGACCGCAAAAAACTTGACAATGATCCAAAAACGTGGTATTATTGGAGTATCAGGTTGGCAGACATACTAAGCATTGTCTCTCGGCAATGTGTCTGCCTCCCACTTAGTAGCGGATAAATGCCTGATACCTGATATACCATGTATGCTACACTCTACAAACTCTTTCGTGCCAAACGGAATCGCACTTTGAAGCGACTGACGTGGATCGCACACGATATTTGGAACTACTTCCTCGGATGGCAACGCACTCGCTATGCCTTGGGGCTACCGTATATGTCCTTCTCTGAAATGTCGCGTCAGTTCACGATATTGCGTAAAGCACACCCTGAAGTGTTCGCACATTGGCGGGAGTTAGACTCTTGGGCAGCCCGTGAGATACTCAAGCGATTGGATGAAGGATACCAACGGTTCTTTACTGGACTTGCCAAACGTCCTCCGAAGTTTCGT
>JAJDTJ010000037.1 GCA_022827225.1 Candidatus Poribacteria bacterium
TGAACGACTCGACATCATATCTCCTGTGCCCGCCCGCAGTTCGGATGCAGGCAATCTTTCCTTGTTTTTCAAGCTCACGGAGGTGGTTGACACTGTAACCAAGTATCTCTGAAGCTTGCTTTGCTCTATAATATTTCATATGGATATTATACCGCAAAGCATTGTAGAAATCAAGCGAAATATGTATATTTCTATAGATTTTTAAATGCAGTTAATTAACCTCTTTGAAAACGGGATCTAAAAAATGACGATCTGCCACTGGGCTATCAGTAGACATCAAACTTCTCCATACCTTTGACCAGTAGTGTTCCTCTTATCTCCAATAATCAGTATTGATAAAGTATACACTATTTATATGGAGGTGTCAACGGAAATTTCTTCATTTACAAAGGCATCAATTCTCCAATATTTTGGTCTTTTGCTTGAGAAGACCTCGCTGTCCAAGCGACTTCCCGGTCGAGATACTCCCCATGAAAGAAAAATAAAGGAAAAAAGTTGATACCAGGGCGATTTAGTTTTCGGTTTTGGCTTTGGTTTTCGTTTATAGATGCTAACGTTTTTTCGCAAGATCGCGAGCGCAGCTCGCTCCTACCGAAGAGACTATACACAGATATAAAGTGAATGTGTAAAACTAAATACCCCTGGAGTTGATACTTTCTTTTATTGACGATTTTTTTTATACTTGTTATTATTGCTACAGTTGGAAAATGATGCAGCGAGATTTAGGGAGTATCTTGCCAATTTTTGCATCATTATTTCGTTAACACCCTCTCTTTTAAACTCGCGTTGAAGGAGGAAAGATTGGAGCAATCTACTATGAAAAAATGGCGACTCTTAGGTATCGTTTTAGTGGCGTTCATTGTGGGTGTCGTCGGATGCCCTGAAACGCAACAGATGATGAAACCGGTGGTGGATGAAGTTACTGAGCCGAGGGATACCACACCTCCCCCGGTAACGGTCGGCGGAATGAAACAGGATGAAGAACCGGGTGAGCCCAATGACAGAACTGAACCGGAGGAGCCCAGTGAAGTTGTAGAGGCACCGGGAGAGTCAACCGAGCCAAAAACACCCGCAGACACGACACCACCGACGGTGGTTGAAGTCAGTTGGTACGGTAACGAGCAGATGACGCAATCGCTGACGGCGGACAGCACGGTCCACCCCGGAGACACGGTCTACACCGTGGTCAGGTTCTCTGAACCGGTAAGACACGTCGTCGCCGATGACAATACCTCTCGGCCTGCCCTGCTCATCGTAGTAGACGGCAAGACAAGACGGTACCAGATACTCCCGCATGGAGTTGATATTCAAAGCGGCGAGGCACAATCACTCCACGGCGACAACACCGACTACCTCTGCAAGTACACGATACCTGCAGACACCGTCGGCACCATCGCCCTGCGAGTAGGCGGTTCAACCGCTGACACAGCAGGCAACCGTGTCACTGATGCTTCGGTACACACCGCTCTGTTTTCAATAACAGAGCCCGAACCGGAACAGATAACACTGACGCTGCCGCCAGGCTACACCCTGCCACCAGAACTCATTCCGACGGAGCCGACTGTCCTGTCTGCAGACGAGCAAGTGCTCATACAGGCTGATGAACTCATCATTATTGATGGGTCAAGCTATGACGGCACTGCTGTTCATCAGTATACTACCGACAGCCCGGTTGATGTTATATCACTTCTTCCTTATAAAGACCGGGAAGAGGTGTACGACCTCTTCGTCGCCGCTATTAATTTACCTTCTTTTACTGAGGCAGCGGAGAAAATGAAAGAGATCAACATCACACTCCGTATTCTCGGGGGCAAAGCAAGAGAAACCGGCAACCGGGACGAATACCGTGCCTACAAACAACAAGCAGAGAAAGAGCAAGGGTTTCTTGGATTGGCAGACCTGGATCCCCTTGTAGACATCTACTTTGAAGAGAATCCACAGCATCTGCAGCACAAAGGGACCGGGCACTCAATGTACTGGATCATCCTGGAGTACTACCGACTCCAGTTGGAAAATCCAGAGTTGCCGAACCTTTTCTGGAAAAATCGCCCGCTGGTGGAAGCGAAGGAGATACTGGACCTTTTCCGCCAGTCAGCCCGGAAAGGATACATCTTCGGGCTGGACAACCCATGGAGTTAATAAACAAGACCTATGCTTTCGCATAGGTCTTTATCTCTTTCTGGAAACTTTATTCAAAACCTCCAATACAACGCCTAAATCCACTTTTGGCATCAGTTTGACAAGTTTCACCATCATCATTAAACTGCCATTGTCATTACATTCGTGGCAAGATAATTTGGTCTTCTGCTTGATGCTTGAGGTGCCCTTACTGTCCAATCGACTTCCTTGTCACGATATCCCGCATAAAAGTAAAATAAAAGAAACCGAATGACTCTGCCGAAAAATTCTTTTCACAAACAAAACAGAAATATGATATAATGATCCACAAATACCTGAAAAAACGAGGCGAAAAAAATGCACTCTATTTTAGAACGCTACCAAAAAACTTTCGCAAAAGATAGAGAGATGGCGGAGACTGCGAACCACCTGTTTCCGGACGGTGTGACGCACGACGGTCGATATATGTCTCCCTTTCCGGTCTATATCACGCGTGCCGATGGCTCAAAAAAATGGGGACTTGACGATAAGGAATTTATCGACTATTGGGCAGGACACGGTGCGCTGCTCCTCGGACATAACCCGCCAGAAATTGTGGAAGCCGTAACCACACAGATGCACCGAGGCACGCACTACGGCGCATGTCACCCGTTGGAATTGGAATGGGGTTCGCTCGTGACGCAGTTGATACCCTCAGCAGAGCGCGTTCGGTTCGTCAGTTCCGGGACAGAGGCGACGTTGATGGCGATCCGCCTTGCACGCACCTATACAGGTAAAAATAAGGTCTTGAAATTTGCTGGGCATTTTCACGGTTGGCACGATAGCCTCATTTTAGGTGCCTATCCACCTTTTGATATGAGCGTTCCGGGTATCCCACAAGAGGTCCGAGATACAACCCTGTTATCGCCACCGAACGATATTGACGCTGTTGAAAGGCAGTTGAAAACGGACAAAGACATCGCCTGTGTTATCCTCGAACCGACAGGTGCATCCTTCGGTGTCGTTCCGACGAACGGAACGTTCTTAAAGCAGCTCCGTGAACTGACAGAAGCGCACGGCGTTCTGCTTATCTTTGATGAAGTTATCACTGGGTTCCGAGTCGCACCCGGCGGTGCGCAAGCGTATTACGACGTTACACCGGATATGACAACGTTGGCAAAGATTCTTGCGGGTGGACTCCCCGGCGGCGCACTTGTCGGTAAAACGGAGATACTCGAACTCATCTCGATGAAATCGGAACGCGACGGCTTGAAAATGCCACACCCTGGCACTTTTAACGCGAATCCGCTCTCCGCAGCTGCAGGGATCGCAATGCTCAACATCGTCAAGACAGGCGAACCGCACAAGCAGGCGAACCGAAGCGCAGAACGGCTTCGCATGGAACTCAACGAGGTCATTGACGATTATGGACTTGACTGGGTGGTTTACGGTGAATTTTCGGGGATTAGACTGCTCATCGGACACGGTGAAAAAGATGTTCGCGCCTCTGATTTCGATCCGTATACATGGGATTATCGGAAACTGAAAGGCAATAGCGATCCAAATATGCAGGAACGTCTCCGGTGTGGTCTGTTGCTCAACGGTATTGATCTCGCCAATAACGGCGGGATGACGACAGCAGCACATACGGACGAAGATATCACAGAAACGGTTGCAGCGTTTGCACAGACGCTTGAATGGTTGAATGCAGAAAAGGTGTTGTAAAGATTTGTAAACAGGACGGACGCAATTTTTGACTGTAGGCGGTTGTGTTAGATGAAATTTTTCGGAAAACACAGCGTTCTGGCAGCACAAACTAACAGTTTATGGTACAAAAGAGCATCATGCGTAAGTTCTATTAAACCTAAACTTTAGCCCGTAATGAAATGGAGGGCGGATTTACGGAGAGGAACGTTGGGCATTCAATGCACCTCACCGAACCGCAAGGTAAATTAAAAAAATGGAATGGAGGGCGGATCTACGATGAGGTTCGTTGGTCATTCAACGCACCTCACCGAACCGCAAGGTAAATTAAAAAAATGAAGACGATTACGTATCGCGACGCGCTCAAGGAAGCGTTAGCGGAGGAGATGGAACGCGACGACGCGGTCTTTCTGATGGGTGAGGACATCGCCGAATACGGCGGTGCTTATAAAGTAACCGATGGACTGTTCAAAGACTTCGGGAAGGATCGTATCCGAAATACGCCGATCTCGGAAGCCGCGATCATCGGCACGGCACTCGGTGCAGCGGTTACAGGGATGCGTCCGGTCGCGGAGTTGATGTACATAGATTTCACAGCGGTCGGTATGGATCAGATTGTGAACCAGGTCGCGAAGATTCGTTATATGGTCGGTGGGCAACTGGATGTACCGCTCGTGATTCGGACGCAAGGCGGTGCGGGTCGATCCTCCGCAGCGCAGCACGCGCAGAGCCTCGAAGCGTGGTTCGTGCATATCCCTGGGCTGCTCGTCGTGATGCCCTCTACACCTTACGACGCAAAAGGGTTACTGAAAACAGCCATCCGAGACGACAACCCGATCATGTTCATTGAGCACAAACTTCTCTACACAGAGGAGGGCGAAATTCCCGAGGAAGAGTATACAATTCCGTTGGGTGTAGCGGACGTGAAACGCGAAGGTGAGGACATCACGATTCTCGCGACATCACGGATGGTACTGCACGCATTGACCGCTGCGGATACGCTTGCCGACGAAGGCATCTCTGCCGAAGTCATCGATCCGAGAACACTGATGCCGCTCGACAAAGACAGCATCCTCGATTCTGTCCGGAAAACGAATCGTCTGCTCATTGCACATGAGGCAGTCGGTAGGGCAGGTTTTGGTGCGGAGATTGCAGCACTTGTCGTGCGCGAGGCATTTGATTATCTCGATGCGCCGATTGAGCGGGTCGCAGCGATGCCGGTGCCTGTTCCGTTCGCGCCAGTGATGGAGAATTTTGTTATCCCGAACGCAGATCAAATCGCTGACGCAGCACGGAAACTCGTCCGTTATGAGATTTGACTAAACAGTGCGCTTTGGAAAGAATAAGGATGGAATAGAACAACTCCACTCTTCCATCCTTCCAGTTTTCTTCCTTCAATACTGCCCGCAGATTCTAATCTGCTCGACGCTTACGTCTTTTCCGTGTTTACTAATTTTTGATACGTCCGTGTCAAATTGAGAGCGACGGGTGTCCATACTATCGCCGCCACCATTGCCGTAATTGAGAACGCAATCCCTGGAATCGTCTTTACACCCGCACCCAACCTCACCAATTCAATTACACCTGCACTTCCACTCTTAGAGGAGCGATATCCAAACGAATCAATAAGCTGTTTCGCGCGATAGCGTGAATCGTAAGAGAGCGGCATATAGAATAATTCTTTTGCTGCTCGAAAAATAGAATAATCTAAGGCTTTAAAAATCATGAATGCAGCCGTTCCGCTCCGAAGCGACGGAGAAACCGTCAACACAAGGCTACTGATGAGATGCACCATCGGGACAACAACATGAACAACACGGAGGGCAACAAATCTGAGTGCGAACGGCACAACCACCAACTGCAAAATGCCGGCACTCAGTGCAAGATACCCATACACTCCACCGAGAAATGCGGTTCGCGCATCCTTATCGGATAACGCCATTTCTGTCAATCCTTTGAAACGAAGATCCAGCACAGTAGAGACCACCTGCGTGCTTAAAATCAGGACACCGAGAAAAATTAAGTATCTGGAGCGAAAGAACGTGCCTATACCGAGATGTCCAAGTCTTCCACCAGCCTCCTCTTCGCTCGGTTTCGGTTCACCGCCGAATCTATAGGCAATCACGCCAAGTACGGCTGTTGGCACAAGGGATGCCGCGGTGAAAAGAAGTAAGGTTTCAGATCCCAACACCTCCGCCCATCTGTTCACCAGCATACCACCTACGAACCCACCGATAGATGCAACAGCGCAAAAGGGTCCGTTGATACGTTTTGCCTGTTCGGTTGTCAACACACTGTTAACAAACGACCAGAACTGCTCAATGACGATTACGATATACGCTTCGCGAAACACGTAGATGATCGCCGCAGCGAAATGCATGCCGCGGACAAACGCAACGTAGCACCCCAGGATCAAAAGAGCGGAAAAAAGAGAGGTTATCGCCAAAGCGCGCGTTGCACCCAGCCATGAGAGCAGGCGACCGTAGCAGTACAGCATCACAATCATACTCGGGAAAATAGCAACCATACCACGCGAGAGATTCTCGGCACCATACACGTCAATGAACAACGAATCGGACACGGCACGGATAAACTCATAGCCGAACAGCACGAAAGCGGCAGCACTACTGATTGAAATCGCAGCATAGATAAGTCGTCGTGGAAACATTATGTTGGGGTATCCTCTCCAAAAAATTTACTATCGTGTCGGAATTTGATCTTCGGTTGGACGAGGATTGTGAACCCAATGCCCACTCGGATCATTGCCTCTGGCGACGATGGCGCGTTGGTTCCAATTGTTTGCGGCGTGAACATCCGGCGGCACGAACCGCATCGTCAACCCACAACGCCGTCGATCCGAAGCGTTCGGTTCAGAGCCGTGCAACAGCAGATCCGAATGCAACGACATCTGTCCGGCTCTCATCTCAAATGGATGTGGTGCGTCACCGTATTGTGTCGCTCCATGCACTGTCTGACCCAGCACATTCTTCTCCTCAGCGGTGCTTCGCTCGAATGCGATCTGACCGTGCAGATGCGATTTCGGGATAACAGTCATCGCCCCATTTTCGACTTCAGCATCGTCAATCGCGAGCCACACCGTGACAGTCTTGCTTGGGGAGAGGGGCCAATAAGAGGCATCCTGATGCCAACTCACCTGCTTCACATCACCCGGCATCTTGCAGAAGTAGTGCGTCCCCCAACAGATAAGCGTTTCACCGAGTAGGTCTTGCACATAATCCAAGATTCTATCTTCTGTAACAAGATCGTGGAGACCGGTACAGGTAATGTGCCATCCGTTGATGGAGTAACTATTCATCCCCGCTGCCAGTGCCTTTTCCATGAGTTGGTTGAAATAGGCGCGGTGTTCTGTGATCTCTGCCTCCGAAAAGACATCCAGCGGTGAGATAAATCCGTTTTCGTTGAAGTGTTCAATCTGGGCGCGTGTTAAGGTTGATGGATTCTCGTTTTCAACCGGAAAAAACTGAAGTTTCCGCTTGAGTTCCGGCATTGCATCCGTAATAGGCATCAGAACGTCCTCGTTTCTTTGCGTATGTCAGAAGGATATGTCAGAAGTTCGTATCGTCAAGTATAATACCAGATTTTTGCTCGGCTGTCAATCGGGTCTAAAGAAAATAATACTTCTCGCGTTCCGCTTCTGGCGTACGATCCGGGCGCGTCCGATACCAGCGGAAATGTTCGTAGTGCGAAGTATAGTGTTCGCCGTCCCGACTGTCGTTGTAACTGAGAAACAACATTCGCCGAGCACTGTCGGATTTATTCGGTGCCGCCGCGTGTGGTGTGAAACAGGTAAAGATCGCTATGTCGCCGGGTGCTAACTCCACGTGGATGTGTTCCTCGTTTGCGAGGCGTTCACGGTCGATCTGTCCTTTGTCAAGCGAACCGGGTTCATGCAAAAATCCTTGATGATAACCTGTCCACAGCTCCGTGCATCCGTTTTCTCTCGTGCTTGTGTCAAGCGCGACCGAAACCGTCAGGAGACTGTGCGGAAACCCTTGCCACCAATTGTAATCCTGATGGAGTCCGTTCCCGTGGCTCTCCGGCGGTTTGAAGATCAGTTTATCTTTGAACAACACTGCCTCATAACCGTCATAAAGGGATGCCAACCGATCCATAATCCGTCTGTCCCGAGCGAGCGCGGAAAATAGGGGCGAGATACTGACAAACGGGTCGATTTTCCAGGGCTGACCGTCTGCCAACATCTCGAACCGGAGATTGTATTTCGGTTCAAGTTGGAATTCACGGCTCAACGAAAAGGCACGCTCAACTACCCGTTCCGCTTCTTGACGGTAAATCTCAATTTCGTTGGGTTGAAACACATCCCGAAGAATAAGGAACCCGTTCTTCCGATACGCGTCAACTTCAGCGGTATCCAGTGAAAAACGGAGGTGCCGTTGTTGCGGACCGTGCCAGCGAGGTGCGCCGATTTCAGATGGGTGTTCGACACTAATCATCGTTGTCTCCTAATCGAATCCGAGGGTCTGTTTTTAACTGTCCCCAGCGCGTTGCAAGTTTGCCATTCGGCTCAACCGCGAAGGCAGGGATATCCTCTCCGTCAATGCTTAGATTATCGAAATGGACATGTGCTGTATGCGTAATAAAACCGATGCGTCCACTGTCCCGAAGTTTCGCATCATCTTCTCCGTCAAACAAGAGTTCATCATCGACAAAACATTGATAATTCTGACCTTCTGCAACAACCTTAAGCCGATAGGTTCCGCCGACTTCAATGTCAACGGGTAAAGGGGTTACGATGTGCTCAAATTGGTTCTCTCTCCATCTGGAGAACTGACATTTATGCTGATCTGTGCGGATCCAGAACCGCATCCCGTTATCGCCGTCCGTGTCGGCACGGATTAACACACCCGCCGCATTCACGTTCACATTTTTCACCAACGTCACATCCACTTCAAGGGTGTAATCTCCCCAATTTTCATCACCGAACATCGTCTTGGCGTATTCTGCGCCAGAGGTTTCGGCATAAGCATCTTTCTCAATCTTCCATTCGCCTTTGACCTCGTTCCAACCATCGGGAAGTCCGTTGTCGAAATTTTCCTGCCATACGCCTGCCGAAGCAACAGAAGTTAGCATCGCAACCGTGAGTATGGCGGATATTACGTTTAAATAACGCATTGGTGCCTCCAATCTATTGATTCGTTGCTGTACACGACCTGATTCGTATTTATATTACTCATATATACTACCATTTGCCAACTGCTAAACCGCCGACATTATAGCAACATTCAATGGATAGGTCAAGTTAAACTTCTGCGTCCGGCAGAAAGCCGAAAGCTGGGGTGCTACCGCTCAGACGAAAATTTCACTTGACATTTCGGATAAATACGCTATTATATGATTTCAAATAATTCGTTAGCGAGAAATAGGACATACGAAAAACAGGCATACCCAAGAGACCCACCTATTAGGAAAATATGGACGAAAAACGAGCGAGTGGACGCTATTACACGCGCGGGAATCCGTTTCAATTGAAACCGTTTCAGACGTGGGCGGAAGCGTCTCACTTAGAACAAAAAGTGGCTTTGGAACCGTTCGCAGGTGCTAAGGACATTCCACAATTGATTAACTCGGCAAACTTGCAATGCCGGGATTGGGCATTCTTTGACATCAAACCGGCAGCGGGGGGGATCGTGCAACGCGACACACTGGCGGACTTTCCGATAGGCTTCGATGTATGTATCACCAATCCGCCGTGGTTGGCACGCAACTCCGCCACGCGCCGAGGTTTGCCTTTCCCAGAAGCAACACGCTACGACGACCTCTACAAATACGCGCTTGAACAGTGCTTGACACATTGCGGATGGGTGGCAGCGATTATTCCAGAGGCGTTCATTCGGAGCGGTCTGTTCCTCGAAAGGTTGAGCGACTTTGTCTCTTTAGTCCCGCAAACACAGGGTGCGACGGGACAAAAAAATAAAACAATAGACACTTCCTATATGTTTGAGGATACCGAGCATCCAGTGGGTTTGGCACTCTTTGCACCGCAGACGACATCGGATGTTAAGATATGGCGCAACAACCGGTTTCTCGGTGGTCTCAACGAACTGCGCAGGTATCTCCCACGTCCTTCCGCTAACCGGAGTATTGTGTTCAATGACCCGAACGGGAATCTCGGACTCATCGCTATAGACAATACTGTTTCCGCCTCTATCCGTTTTTGTCCACCAGCAGAATTAGGAGACTATCCGATCCGTGTCCATTGCCGTTCAATTACAAAAATCGGTGTGCCGTGGCGTGTGGATATAGACCTGCTCAATGCTCGTTTGGCAACAATTCGCGAGAAGACCCACGATGTTTTCTTGACGGCGTTCAAGGGCATACGCCGCGATGGATGCTATCGACGGCGTTTAGATTGGGCATTAACACGAGCGATTGTTGACACCAAGCACCCGCAACCCGAAATGAATCTGGAGTAAAAAATGAATACCCAAAAACTTGTCTGTCTATTTCTACTGATAACATTTATTATCTTTGCCGGATGTGTACCCGGTGATGGCAAACATACCACAGAGGAACCCGCAGGGTTTTTCTGGGGTGTCTGGCACGGATGGATCGCGCCAATCTCGCTGATTGGGGGCTTTTTTAATCCGGATATCCGTGTTTATGAACTCCAAAATACAGGATGGTGGTACGATTTCGGGTTCTATATCGCCATCATCAGCGGGTTCGGAGGTATCTCCTTTTCACGAAGGAGACGCAAGAAGGTTGTAGTGCAGGAGAGCGGTAATTCTGATTAACTGTCACCAGAGGAGACTTGAATGTTAATAACGGGAGAAAATAAACTGTTAGTTGAAAAGTTGGAAGACAAGGGAACACCATTGGGCGCGAATTGGAACGTTTACACGGGCAGTATTGTGCTCTTGAAGGATAGCCCATTCATTATAGATGACCGTGAACGTCAACAGTTGATTAAAAAGGACGAACAAAGCAACGAAATTATAGAGTGTGTCCTTCTGCGTAGTCAAGAAAAATGGAAAACAGAGTCTGTTTATGCAATAAAGATCTTAAGCAGTTCCAAGGAGCAGTACTGCTGGTCTAAGGAAAACGGTGAAACAGAAGCTGAGAAGGTTTTTAAAAAGGCTTATCGGGCAATTCACGCACACTTAAAATACGATGCAGATAGTCTAAAAAAGAGAGCAGACAAAGGAAAATTCTGGTGGGAGCTTAAGTCACATGATTCCCATCCGAAACTTTATCAACCTAAAATTGTCTACTCATCTGTTCCCAAGGTCGGTCATTTTATGCAGGCTGCCTATGACAAAGTAGGGATTCTGACCCAAGACTATCTGCATTCTATATTGCCAGCAGACTTGCACTTGCTTGCTATTTTGAATAGTAAACTTTTTAATTGGTATGCCGGAGTGAGGTTTAATAAGTCTAAAGAAAAATTATCTCTAAATTTGTGCAAGAGAAACATGGAGCAGGTCCCGATAGCCGCGATGACAATAGAACAAAAAGTAAACCTATCTCTATTAGTCCATCGGATACTCAGTAATCCCAACAGCTGTGAAGTTCGTGACATTGAGCGGGAGATAGATCAATTGGTATACAGATTGTACAAATTAACAGATGCAGAAATTGCGTTGATAGAGGAGCAAACTAACAAATGAAAGTCTTAGTCATCGGTGGGACGGGCAACATCAGTCGTGGGATTGTTGCTGCCCTGCAAAACCGAAACCATGAAGTTGTTATGTTCAACCGCGGACAACACAGAGATCCACCGCCGCCAGATATCCGCGTGATTCACGGTGACCGAAAGGATCGCGAGGATTTTGAAGCGAAAGTCGGTTCGGAAGAATGGGATGCGGTGATTGATATGATTAGTTTCAACGCTGACGATGCCGCCTCCGCACTGCGGGCATGCCAAGGACGCGTCGGACACTTCGTCCACTGCTCAACTGTGATGACCTACGGACCCCCGTTCGCTGGAATTAATCTTCCAGAGACGGCACCGTTGCAAGGAGAGTCAGGTTACGGACTCGGCAAAGTCGCGGCGGATAACCTCCTCTTAAATGCACACGCACGCGACGGATTCCCGGTGACCATCTTCAAACCGTCGTATACCCACGGCCCCGGCATGAACTTACATCGGCAAGTCGGTGGCGACGGGAGTTGGATTGATCGGCTCCGAAAAGGTAAACCGATCCTCTCCGCAGGCGATGGATTAAACTTTTTTCAATTCCTGTCATCTCGCGACGCAGGTTTTGCGTTTACAGATGTACTCGGTAAATCCGATTGCTTCGGTGAAATATACAACATCGTCCATCCACAAGCACGAACGTGGGACGAATGGCACCGCGCAGCAGCGGAAGCGCTCGGCGTTGACATAGAGATTGTACATGTCTCACAAGAGAGGCTTATCGCCATGGCACCGGAACGGTTCAGCGGATTACGCGGCAACTTCGGGCATACACAAATCTTCAGTCACGAGAAACTCGCAGCGGCGCTACCTGACTTCAGCCCACAGGTGCCAGTTGTGGAGAGTGTCGCAGAAAACATCGCGTGGATGGACAAGCACAATCTGATTCCAGATAGCGATGCCGACGATTTGGAAGATCAGATTATTGCAGCAGTCCGCAATCTACCGCGTCTCCGGTAAGGCAGAGGTAAAAAATATGCTACACATCAGATCAGCGTTAGATTCAGAACGATTAGACCGTGTTGAACACGACTTGACCGAAGTCGGTTTCCATATCATTGAAAACGTGATTACCGATGATGAAGCGGATGAGGCACGCGAGGTGATCTGGAAATTAGTCGAAGAAGACATCGCAAACGGATTTGACCACAGTTATGGCGACGGTAAAATCCGGCGCGTCTGGGCAATCGTTGGGAAATCTCCGATCTTCCGGCGGTTCATTCAGCACCCGACTGTCGTAGCGGTATGGAAACGGATGCTCGGTGAAGATGTTATCGCCTCCACGTTTACAGCGAATATCGTCGGACCCGGAGCACCGGATGGCGGTTGGCATATCGACTATCCGTATTGGGCGATGCAAGCACCTTTTCCGTCCGGTTCGCTAACTGGGCAGACTGTCTGGATGTTAGACGATTTCACGGAAGAAAACGGGGCAACGGCGTGTATCGCAGGTTCACACAAAACGCTCCGCCGTCCCGAATTGGGAGAAGCGGAAGGAATTGAGATGAGCGTTGCTGTCGCACCGAAAGGTTCTATTATGTTCACAAACGGTGCGATCTGGCATCAGTCGCGTGCGAACCGAACGGACACGCCGCGCGTCGGGTTACTCGGTATGTATAACCGATCGGTCATCTATCCACAAGAGGATATGCCACGGCAGCTGACAGATGACGAGTTAGCAGGCGAAAGCGATGTACTCAAGCAGCTGCTGGGTAGAAATATCCCGTTCCGTGACCCAGATCATGGGCAGAATTGGCATCGCACGGAGAGCGGTTTTCGCCAAGTGTAACGGCTTTTAAAGCATTTTCAAGAAATGTCTGAGATCACTTTTATGGAGGCGCTTTAATGTCATCTGCTGCAGCACAAACCTATCTAACTCCCGAGGCATACCTCGCTTGGGAACGCAAGTCGGATACTAAACATGAATACTTGCGCGGAGAAATAATCGCTATGTCCGGTGCAAGTTATCAACACACGATCATAACAATGAATATATCTGGGGAACTTTATGTTCAATTGAAGGACACGGCATGTACGGTCCATACCAACGATATGCGGGTTCGGACTAGTCCAGAGACTTCCTACTTCTACCCAGATGTTGTCGTTGTTTGTGATAAACCTCGCTTTGAGGATAACGCTTTTGATACACTCCTTAACCCTATAGTCTTAGTAGAGGTGCTCTCTCCGTCAACAGAAACCTATGACCGAGGAGAAAAATTTGAGCACTATCAGCAACTTACGTCTCTTCAAGAATACATCCTTGTTTCACAAGACGAAGTGCACGTTGAACGCTATCGTCGGGAAGAAACACGGTGGGAACTAACCGAATTTCGCGCCCTTGAAAATATCTTATCGCTCACTTCAATTGAATGTAGATTATCTCTGGAGGACCTTTACAGGCGGGTTGAATTCCGCGAAAACCAGTTGTAAACGCTGCACCAATCCTGTAGCAAAGCTTTTCTATCTATTGTAGACATCCGAAATTCACGAAGGAAAACATTTATGCCAACAATATCTCATGATGTTTTGAGAGCGTTTGTATATGACATCTACCGTGGTGCTGGTGGTACAGAAGAAGATGCACGGATCGTCAGCGACCACGTTGTCGATTCTAACCTTGCAGGTCACGATTCACACGGTGTCATCAATGCACCGAACTACATCGGTGGGATGGCGGGCGGACCCGCCGCAGCCAAGATGGAGATTGTCAGAGAGAGTGGTGCTGCTACCGTTATCAATGTCAACGGTGCCCTCGGTATGGTTGCCGCGCGGAAAGCGATGGAGATGGCTGTCGAAAAAGCGCGAACCTGTACCATCGGGGCGGTCGGTTTACACCGGTGTGGGCACGCCGGACGGATGGGGGAATACCCACCGATCGCGGCGCGTGCCGGTATGATCGGGATCGTCCTGCTCAACGGCGGCGGACGCTTCATGCATCCGCACGGCGGTACCTCGCGTAGACTTCCGCCGAACCCGATCGCCATCTCAGTGCCACGTCAGGGCGGTGAACCGCTCCTGCTTGATATGACGCTCAGTGTTGTCGCAGGCGGGAAGCTGCTCGTTCAGACCGCCCGCGGCGAATCCATACCGGAAGGCTGGATGATAGATACCGAAGGCAATCCGATTACAGATCCGAATGCGTTCCGTGAACGTTCACAGGATACTGCCGTTATGCCGCTCGGCGGTTTCCAGTTCGGACACAAAGGGTTCGGACTCGGTGTGATGATAGATGCCATCGCCGGTGGACTCTCTTGGGCGGGATGTAGTCGTGAACAACCGACACGCGGCGCAAGCGGGATTGTTATGTTCGCAATCAAAATCGAGGATTTCATCGACTTAGCGGATTATGAACAAGAGATCGCCTATCTTGTTGAGTGGGTGAAATCATCCACCCGATTACCCGGTGTTGACGAAATCTATGTCCCCGGAGAATTCGAGGAACGGAGCCGCGAGAAACGTCTCCGAGAAGGCATACCGATTGAAGAACCGACTTGGAACCGACTCGTCGAAGCCGCGGAACGTTACAACGTTGAAGTCCCCTTAAAGTAGTAGGCGCACGCCGTGTGCCGCAATCAAAAGGAGAACAAATGAGAACCCTAAGCAGTTTAGTCGTTCTACTCGTACTCGTTGGTGTTACCGGGTGTGCTATATTGACCCAACTGAACCAGTCTGTTGAAGAGATTCCTTCGTCCCGTCTCAGCTGTGCATCTAACCCGGAATTCGTAGATGGGAACTTGGAGACGGTAAGTACCTTCGCTGTGAACGGAGTCGTCCGGAAAGCGTATCAAGTTTTTGATGATAGATCTCGACGGATTGCCAGTGCACAAAGGCGTTATGTAACGCGGGTTGATGGCAACCGTCGTACGGAAGCGATCATCAAACTCGATGTGCCTACTTATGTTTCTTATGTCGAAGTTTACGCTGCTTCAGGGCGTATCCCAAATTTCGCGCTGATGACGACAACCGACGATCCACCGCGTTTCGATGTCGCTTTTGAGCGAGTGGCTGATAAGCAGCATGAGGACATAGAAGGATTGACACCCGTTCGCTTCAATATTCAGCGAGAAGTCCTCTATCTACGGATGAGTGCGGATGGCATTGAAGACAAACAGAATTCTACCCGAAACCCGAACGCGAGTGTCGAGATTCCGCTTAAAGGTGCTACGATTCGTGAAGTTAAATTTTTCGGTGTACAACAATCGTTATAAATTTGCCCGTGCGCTTTGTGAGCCGTACTAAAGTAAGGAGGAATCAAAATGCGAGTATTCAGTGTACTCCTATTTCTGATATTTGGTGTTATCGGATGTGCGATGCTGCAAGAGGTACCGCCTACTGAAATATCGGCATCACGTCTCACCTGTGACCAAAATCCGCAGATGGTGGATGGCGACTTAAAAACGGTAGGCATTTTTACAGCGCGCGGGTCCATTAAAAAAGAATTTGTGAAGAGAGTATCGTACGCGCCGCGTCAATACCAACGTCGAGTGGAAGGCTCTCTCAAAACGGAAACGCTGATTAAACTGGACGCGCCCACCTATATTAAGTATATCGAAGTCTACCCAGCATCGATTATCCGTAACCTCATTTTAGATACTTCGATGGAATCGCCGAGGTCGAAATTCCTGTTTGAAGCAGTAGAGGATAAGCGAGGCGTAGATGTAGAAGGCACGCTGCCCGTGAGATTCCGGATTGAACGAGAAATCTGCTATTTGCGATTGACGGCAAATGCTCTGAAAGATCCGGAAAATGTCCGACACAACGACGAAGAGCATAAAATGTGGATTCCGCTCAAAGGTGCCGCGATTCGAGAAATTAAATTCTATGAGCGAGAATAATCAGATTGATTTTTTGACAGGTTTTCTGATATATGTTAGACTTTTTATCAAACGATTGTGTATAATACGCTAACGGTTAGAAGGCCCATAGTTATATCATCATTTTAGGAAAACCCTCCAAAGTACAACACACTTGATTCAGAAAGGAAGATGATATGCTTGATATAGAATTGCAAGAGAGATTCGAGGAACTTCAGGCAACATTTGAGGCACTTCAGGATGAACTTAGATTGGAGTTAGAGCTGCTTGGAGCAAAATTCAAAGTGCTTGAGACAAAACTTGAGATTTTCTCGTTTAGAGAACATGCTGCTCTCAAGTGTGAGTTTGAAGTTCTCAAGAACGAGAACAAGGAACTACAGAAAGCATTCGATCTGCTGTCAGGTCGAAACGAGGAGCAAGGTATTCTCCGAAAATAAAAACCGCTTGACTTTTGTTTGACGACATTGTACAATAAGAGTAATCCGGTAGTAATGTACGCATAGTGGATTGGATATCGTGTCTGAAAAACAGAGTACTCGAATCTGCGTAACCCCGAAATTTGACTTTTTTTTCTAATTTTGTTAAATTAAACAGAACATGTACGCAGAATATATACGGGAAACTTGTGAGTCTCCCGTATAAAAAAACGGGAGGATTAGAATCCTATTGGAAAAACAAGAATTGAAGGGTGTTCCTATACAGAGCAACGCTGAAGTGCAAGCCCTCTTCGGGCAGAGCGATGCCTTCTTAAAAATCATTGAAGGCGATTTCGATGTACGCGTTGTTTTGAAAAGTGACAACATCGCCGTCATTGGCGAAAACGTCACAGAAGTTAACCGGGTGACAACAGTTCTCGAATCTCTACTTCACCGCATCCGGAAAGGCGAACGCATTCAGGTAACCGATGTCAACTATGCGATTCGCGCGTCGGGTGCCGGTGAACGAGACACCTTAGGTGAGACTGGAGCCGAGTCTATTCCGGTGTTCTCAAAACGCGGTGTCATACGTCCGAAAACTGCTGGTCAGCAAAGGTACGTTGAAGCGATCAAACACAACGACCTCGTTTTTGGTATCGGACCTGCGGGAACAGGTAAAACCTATCTCGCGATGGCGATGGCTGTCTCTGCCCTCAAAAGTGGACAGGTGAGTCGTATCATCTTGACGCGCCCTGCCGTTGAAGCCGGTGAAAAACTCGGATTTCTACCTGGCGACATCGCTGACAAGGTGCATCCATATCTACGTCCGTTATACGACGCACTCTACGATATGATGCCCCCGGAAGCACTTGACAAATATATTGAGCGAAATGTTATTGAGGTGGCACCGATCGCTTTCATGCGCGGCAGAACGCTCAATAACTCGTTTGTCGTTCTTGACGAAGCACAAAACGCGACCATCGAACAGATGAAAATGTTCCTAACCCGCCTCGGCTTCGACTCTAAAGCCGTCGTTACAGGCGATATTACGCAGACCGATCTACCGACACACAAAGTCTCAGGTCTTGCGGACGCACAAGAGGTGCTGTCGGGTATCAAAGGAATCGAGTTCATCTATTTTTCAAGGGTTGATGTCGTCCGACACGAACTCGTTCAACGTATTGTTGAGGCTTACGAACAGTCGTCACCACACAATAATGGACGCAACGGGGTTAACCCATCAAATGTGCTCGACACCGAAAAATAACCGTTTTGATTCACGTTACGAATACGAGTCGCAATACCACCTTTAATGTAGAAGTGATCCACAACGCAGTGCTCACAACGCTAAAAGCACATGACGCGGAAACTTGTGAAGTGAGTGTCCTCCTAACTGACGATGCTGACATCAAACATCTCAACCGCGACTATCGAGGCATTGACGCACCGACAGATGTGCTGGCGTTTGCGATGCGGGACGGTGAAGACAACCATGTGAACCCGAACCTACTCGGCGATCTCGTCATATCTGTCGAAACCGCGTCGCGACAAGCGGAGACAGGCGACCAATTCAGTGCAACCCACAGCAGCCTTAAAACCGAAATGCGGCTGCCAACCTACAACAGTCTTGAGACCGAAGTCGCTTTACTCGCGGTACACGGTGTCTTACATCTCCTCGGATATGATCATCAGACACCGGAGGCGGCGGCAGTTATGTTTGAAAAACAGAAAGCCATCTTCGGTTTGTTGCAGGGAGCGTAGCACGATTGTTCGCAAACGTTTGAGCACCAGTCTATAGGGGGTGTAATTTTACATTTGGACGACCTGAATATAACCATCAGACTCGTTAGCTTAGGTATACTCTTAATTGTCAATGCGCTGTTCTCGACTGCCGAAGCGTTGCTCGCTCGGTTAACGCGAGACGACATCCTCGATTTTGCCGAGGAAGGTGGTAAGCGTTACGAGGTGCTGACTTCGCTGCTGCGACACCCGCGACGCTACTCGTTGACCATTATCACGGCAAAAACTATCCTGATAGTGGTAGGCGTTATGCTGTTTATGACAATTTGGAAGGAATACCCGGTTGTAAATGCAGCCCTTGCAGTCGCCTGTTTTGTCATCTTTACCGAACTGTTTCCCAAAAATTACGTACGAGGCAGCACCGGCGCAGCAACTATCCGCGCACTCAGTGCACTCCGTGCCATCTATTGGTGTGGGTTCCTCGTTTTAATACCGCTTAATTTCCTCGCGAACCTCATCGTCCGAATCTTTGGGGGAAAAGCCGCCCCCGTACAAGATAGTCTCGTATCCCCTGAAGTTTTAGAAACGCTTGACAGTGTTGGCGATAGCCAAGAAATATTAGAACCGGAAGAGCGGGAAATGATCTCCCGAATCTTAGATTTACCGGATAAGGTCACCCGAGAGATAATGGTCGCCCGAACCGATATGGTATGCCTTGAGGTATCAACGCCTGAAGACGAAGTTTTACAGACTGCCATCACGTTCAGACACACGCGGATCCCGATATACGAAGAAACGATTGATCGAATCATCGGGATCTTGCACGTTAAAGATATGTTGAATTGCTGGGCGAAAGGCGAACCCATCAACCTTAGAGAACTTATTGTCGAGCGCACGCCTTTTTTTACACCGGAAAGTAAAAAGATTTCGGAACTCTTCCGCGAACTGCGCGAACACAAACAGCATCTTGCAATCGTTGTAGATGAATATGGGGGCACCGCTGGTATGGTGACACTCGAAAACATCATTGAGGAAATCGTAGGTGAAATTCACGACGAAGATGAGATAGATGAACAAGATGACTACATTGAGATCGCGCCGAACACCTACTCCGTTGATGCACGGCTAAATCTTATGGAACTCAATGAAAGACTCGGCACCGGATTTGAGGCAGAAAATATTGATACAATTGGTGGGTTCGTTGTAGACCACCTCGGTCGAGTACCTGAACAGGGCACGCAATTCACCTACAGCGGTATCCGTTTCACAATATTTGAGGCAGATGAACGACGTATCCATCGGATTCATCTCGAAATGCCCGAAACCGATGATAACAGTGATGTTTTTTAAATTTTCGTATTATGTCCAGACGTTGCGAAAATTGACATTAATTTGACAATGCCTATCTGAATAGGGTATAATTAATAGAGATAAAACGGGGCGTAGCGCAGCCCGGCTAGCGCGCCTGCTTCGGGAGCAGGAGGTCGGAGGTTCAAATCCTCTCGCCCCGATTTTTTCCCTGCAATGAGCAACATTCATACCTAACGCCATGGCAGCCCAAAAAACCGAAGCGATTGTCATTCGCACCTTTCCCCTTAAAGAATTCCATAAAATCATTACTTTCTACACGCCTGACTTCGGGAAAGTCAAAGCGGTCGCTTACGGTGTTAAAAGTCCAAAAAGCCGACTCGGTGGGAGCTTAGAACTCCTCAACCACGGCACACTCATCTTTCAATACCGCGAAAATCGGGAATTGCAAAACATTACCGATTTCAATCTGATTAATGGATTCGATGGAATGCGTTCCGATTTCACGCGTATTACCTACGGATGTTATTTCGCAGAACTCGTAGATAGCATCGCATCCGAAGGGATCGCCAGCCCGGAAATTTTCGATTTACTCCGAACTACCTATCAATTTTTGGTTGATGTTGACGATGTTCCGTTGCTCGCGAGAGGGTTTGAAATCAAATTTCTCGACTGCGCTGGGTACGGACCCGAACTCTCGCAGTGTGTGCATTGTAGTTCACCTATGAACCGTTCGTCCGTCAATGAAAACGGCACGGCAACCCGCAATTTCGGTATGGCGTTTAGTGTTCGCTATGGGGGTGTGCTTTGTGCCGATTGCAAAAACCGAGATGGTGCTGCTTTCGCTATCACACCGGGTAGCTGCGAATTGTTGAAAATGCTTCGGAGAGCCGAATGGGAACGGTTCAACCGTATCCGCGCATCCGCTGGTAATCATACGGAACTTAAGCAGGTTCTCGGTAGTTTCATTGAATATTATACCGAACGGCGTTTAAAAAGTCTTAAATTTATTGAAAATGTATTATAATTACGCTTATAATATCGCAACACGTCAAACGCGGTCTACGCGCGTAAACCAACGACATCAAAAGTGTAAGTCGTAAGGAGTCATGAGCATGAATAATATTCTAAAGATTTTTAGCCACAGATTTTTGAAATCCGCGAGCCTCGTCAGAACTGTATCTGTCCTGATTATTGCTGTATTAATAACGATGACCGGCAACCTTGATGTTTCGGCTGCTATCACCGGAAAAATTTCGGGTGTAATTACTAGTGAGGCGACGAATGAACCGCTCGCAAATGTTACGGTAACAATCGTCGGAACCAGCAGCACCGCAACGACGAACGATACCGGTTATTACGTCATGACGAACATTCCACCCGGCGGTTATGACGTAAAAGTTGAACTGAACGGGTACGGCGCCGAAACCGTGGAAGGTGCAAAAGTACTCGCTGGACTCACGACGACGTTAAATTTCGCTTTGAAGCGTTCCGAGGCTGTCGTGCTTGAAGGGATAACAGTGACGGCGGTCAAACCGCTGATTAAGAAGGATGTCACACAGACAACACGGATTATCGAAGCGGAAGATATTGAAGCGATGCCTCGCGACACGGTGAACGGGATTCTTCAGACCCTGCCGGGTGTTTCGGTACTCAATTCGAGCGGTACGCTCCACGTCCGTGGTGGGAGGTCAATGGAGGTTAAATATCTTATTGATGGTATCCCGATTAATGATCCGATCGGCAGAAGTTTGGGGCTGAATATCAACACGAATGCCCTTGAACAGATGGAGGTCATCACGGGCGGTTTCAACGCTGAATACGGCGATGCCCAGTCCGGTATCATTAACCTCATCACGAAGGCGGGTTCAAACAAGTTTTCTGGGAGAATCCGATACCGCGTCGGACAGTGGGGAACACACCACGGTGACCCGTTATACGGGCCTTGGTTAGATCCGGATAACGGATTTCGACCCGTCGCAGTTGAACCCTTTAGAGGTATCTTCTTCGGGCAACCCTATGATTATCAGACCCCTTACCGTGGCGACGACACCACGGTTGCAGAGTTAGCAGCACGAGAGGGCGATGAACAGATCGTCTTCACCGAGATTGCCCCCGGCGTATATGCAGACAGAACCGAAAACCCACTTCAACCGGTAATAGACGTGGAAACAGGTGAACCGAAAGTCGATCCCGAGACAGGTGAAACGGTTATGGCGCGCCAACCCTACAAAGACGCTGACGGCACCGTTATTGACTATGAGAAGAAACAGGTCACGCTCTTAGACGGCTACATTGTAGATTTGAACCGATACGGTGGACTCTTCAACGACACGAAAGCCTATGATCTCTCGCCAAGCCATATCGGTGAATTCGCACTCAACGGACCGATATTGGGCAACCGATTAACCTTCTCCTTCGCCAGCCAGTTGCGACGTGATGAGAGTTATCTGCCTAATAGTGGTGGAACGGGATACACGCTGCAGGGTAAGATGAAGTTTGAAGTAACACCGAGCGTCAAACTTTTTGCAAGCGGACTTTTCGATCAACGCGAAAACAACTCCTACGGCGGTAGCGCCCGCTTCTGGCCGAGCGCAATTCCGGTGGGTACGAGAGACGCACGCAGCCTCTCTTTCCGACTCTCACATAATATCAATTCGGGGACCTTTTACACCTTGACGTTTGGGCAATTCCACCGTGCCGTTGAAAGTAATCAACCTGATAAGGTGTGGGATCCCTTGAACAAAACCTTTGATGAAAATGCTTGGGACCCGGAAAAATCGTTTGAGCAGAATCAGGCGGAAGGTAGAATCAGAAACCCATTACAGCAGGCGTACAACGATACCACTTACTTCGTCGCAGGAGACAACAACAGTTGGACAACCCGTGAGGCGACGACATCTATACTTAAAGGCGATTTTGCAAGCCAGGTCACAGCGAATCATCTCATCCAGACAGGTGTCGAACTCTCGGCGTATGACATCTATAACCTCGGTGCAACAAACTACGGGAGTACGAACCTCTACGTGGAGTACTATGATGTAACACCGAGTTCACTGAGTATCTATGCGCAAGACAAGATGGAATACGCTGGTATGATCGTCAACGCCGGTTTACGATATGAATTGTACAATCCGGATGGTGTCTTCCCGAAAGACCCGCTAGATCCGCTTGAACTCAACGATGACGGCACAATCAAACTCGATAAAAGCACCTATAAAGTTGGGCTGCCTATCATCAAAGACCCGGTTGAGGCTTCTACGAAACACATGCTCGCCCCGCGCCTCGGTATCTCGTTTCCGATTACGGAGCGCGCGAAATTGCACTTCACTTACGGACACTACTACCAAGTTCCGCAAGGCGACGACCTTTATGAGAATCTTAACTTCGATATGCGCGGTGCCATCCGTAGAAAAGGGAACCCCGACTTAGAACCGGAGAAAACGGTCGCTTATGAAGTCGGGATCATCCAGCAATTCACCGACGACCTAACGGTAGATCTCACCGGATTTAGTAAGGATATCGACAATCTCGTCAGTAGCGTGCATGTCGATATTACCAACGACTATAGTTACTTCATTAACGACATCTACGGACGGGTGCAAGGGTTTGAATTGTCAATCCGCAAGTGGCGTACAGGACGGTTCCCTGTCTCCGGCATGCTCAACTATACCTATTCGGTTGCTAAGGGGAAAGGATCGAGTCGGAATCTCGGTTATCTCACCTATTACCGACAGCAACCTGAAGTGACCGAGAGCCATCCGTTAGCGTGGGATCAACGGCACGTTCTTTCTGGCACGCTGGACATCCAACTGCCGTTTGATGCTGCGATCAACCTTATCGGTAACTACGGGAGCGGTTTACCGTATACACCGAATCCGAGCGCACCGATCAAACCCGACATCAACTCGAAGCGTTATCCACCGACCTACAACGTTGACGCACTCATCAGCAAACGGAGCCGGATTGGTGGGTTGGTCTACACACTCTTCGTGGACATTCGGAACGTTTTCAATACAAGAAACCTCGACGATATTTTAGATGCAGTGACTTATGACCGGTATGGTATTCCGCTCACCAGTCAGAAGCGTTCAAATCCGTTATCATGGAGTTCCCCGCGTTTGGTTATGATGGGTGTGAGTTTGGATTTTTAGTAATGTATGCGAAGGGACATGTACTGTCATCGGAAATTTGGAGAAAGGAAAATCGAAGATGAAGAATCAAACTTTTACGGCAAGTATCTGGCAAGAGGACGACTGGTTTATCGCTCAATGTTTAGAGGTTGATATTGCGAGTCAAGGTGAAAGTGAAGAAGCGGCTTTGGACAATCTGACAGAAGCATTGGAGCTGTACTTCGAGTCACCTCGACCGAGTTTGAAACCAATAATCCGAAAATTTGAGGCAAAAGTCAGTGCCGCTTAAACCACTCTTGTATCGTCAAGTCAAACGTAAATTGGAGAAGGCGGGATTCACAATAACGAGTCAACGAGGCAGTCATGTAAAATTTGTCCGATACAACAGCGATGGAACTCAGACAGCGATTGTTCCACGTCATCGCGAAATTTCGGTTGGTCTACTGTGAAGTATTTTGCGCCAAGCAGGATTAACGCCAAGCGAGTTTGAAGGATTTTAAGGGATGCCTGCTGACTTCCACAAAAGTCAGAGAAAGTGGCATGGTAGAAGTCTCACAAGAGTTTTCAAACACTGTATTCTTTCAATCTCAATACATAAAAGTCACCTGTCAAAGGAGTTTGATGATGGATTCTGACTTCTATATCACGATGTTTTCTATTCTGTCTCCAATTTGGTTCGGGATTTTCGCACTTTTTTTCTTTCTGATCGGGCTGCGGGGTATCCTTACGAAGCGTCCCTTCTTAGTCTCAAATAGATGGATACTCGCAATACTTTTTGTTTCTCTTATACCGGGAATCTTACTACCCATCTTTTTGCCGGGGGCTGCTCCATTTATAATAAAATGGTTAAACCCCGTCATGTTTACGGTTCTCCTTGTGATGATGTGTTTTGTATTGAGGGGTTACGTCGCATACGCGGTTACAGACACATCTTTTCGGGACGCACTCCTTGCATCTCTACAGAAGTTAGAGTTAACCCAAGTTGCTACCTTTATCCAAATAGCTGCTTTATACTCGTTGCGATAACAAACAAAAGCACTTTCAACTCAAAACCGGCTGCTGACACCGCATGAATCGACTTGGGGAAAAGTTGTTCAATGAGACTGATTGT
>JAJDTJ010000096.1 GCA_022827225.1 Candidatus Poribacteria bacterium
GGTGAGTTCTTCAGTGGGACTGTGAACAGATTTGTCGAGAACCACGAGTTCTCCACCGTTTTGTTCCACCAAGTATTGTATCGTCCCAATGCCGAATCGACAGAGCCGATCCCGATGGGCAATAACAAGTTGGAGCTTATCTCCCGCGAGAAGTCTGTCCAATAAGGTTCTATAGCCTCGTCTTTTTTCGTTGAGACCGCTTCCAATATCGCGGATAACTTCAGCGTCGGGATAGATACTCCGCATAAGGTTGACTTGCCTTTCAAGGTCATCTCTTTGTTTTGCGGAGGAGACTCGGCAGTAGCATACGGTAGTAAAAGCGTCTGATTGGGATTTGGTTTTGATGAACGACTCGACATCATATCTCCTGTGCCCACCCGCAGTTCGGATGCAGGCAATCTTTCCTTGTTTTTCAAGCTCACGGAGGTAGTTCGGATTGTAACCAAGTATCTCTGAAGCTTGCTTTGCACTATAATATTTCATATAAATATTATACCACAAAATACTATAGAAATCAAAGAAAATATGTATATTTCTACAGGTTTTTAGATGCAGTTAAGCAGCCCTCATCGTCGTCTTTACGGTCTGGGTGTTTGCTGTGCTGATTACGCCACGCGTCGGTTTTCTTGCAGCGAAGGTAATCGCCCCAACCCGAACTTCGCAGAGCGTCTATATGGAAAAGAAAGCACTACGAGACGATTTTGATGCAGCACTCGAAAAAGAAAAAATGAAAATTATCATGGAGACACCCGCGGAGGAGATGTCCGCCGCGGGGCACGTTGCCAGAGTCATAGCCGGAGATGTCCTAAACCAAGTCGATGAACGCATGAAGCCTTTGGAAGAAGAATATCGACAGAAATTCCAAGAGCAGACGGATAAACTTGATCGGGATTACAAACGTGAAACAGCACGACAAGAACAGGTCGGTGAGACACTGTCTCGAATCACGCCGACATCATCCCTTATCTACCTCGCCACGAACTTGACACAGACAGGAAAGCGAAAAATGAACAATTACTATCAAGCAGGTGAGCGTTACTATGATATGCTTGATACAGATTTGTTCAGTAAAATTATAGATCATGCAAGCATGAGAATGTACAACCCAGAAACCGATATTGTCAAAATTACACAGCCGCCACCTTTGGCGACAACCACCTTAGGAGAGACATTCCGCCAATCAGCAGTGGACGTACTACTGCTCTGCTTCTTTGCAGTCGTGTTGACGACTGTAGCGTTTCTAAAATTCTTTAGATTAGATATTTGATGTACACACCAATTCCGAAATTATGCACCCTTTTCATCTACATATCGGATCATTAATTATAGAGGCTCCATTTCAAGGAGAAATATGTTTAAACCATGCAGCACTAACGAAGGAGAGATAACGAAAATGAGAAGTAAAAGTGTTGTTAAAATGCTCACATTTTTGACAGTTGTGGGTATCGTCACTTTTTGGGGGACCCAAGTGAATTCACAAACAGTTAATACCTTCATAGAAGCGATAGAAGTCAGGTCACCAGCACCAGATATTACTCCTGAAGCATACGACGGACCGCAAACCGTGAAGGGATTGATGAACGCCTTTGATGCAGCATACAACCAAAAGTATTCAAAGGCGAGGGTAATGGCACTTTGTGAGGATGGTATCGTTTATAGCAGCGAACTTGCAGTTAGCGGCGAGATAGATGCCAGATATTCACGAGTAGAGTGGCTCCGGATGCTTTTGCAGAGAGGCATCACGATAGAGGATTTCGACGATTATAGGATCTACCTATCAAAACGGCATACTTTGGCATTTCTGGAGGACAACCCAGACTTACAAAAAATCGGGTTTTTGGACATGCCTTTAATGAATGATCGGGGAGCCTATAAAGTCGCTTATATTGATAAGTTGGTTCACGACAAAGTTAAGAAATTCTCAAAACAGGTTGAACGTCTCAAGGCACAAATTGAACGCAGTAAGAAACACCTTGAACGCGCGAAGAAACAGTCGAATTTACAGCAACTTAATCAGACTCAGGCAAAACTTGAGAATGCTAAAAAGCAAATTGATGAGGCAAGGAAACGACTCAAGCGTGTTCAAGAGGCTTTAGAACGTTCCAAAAAACCGATCCCACTTCAGCAACTAAAGCGGAAGAGGTCCCCCTATCCACCGCTATAGGTAAACACGGGTTTGTCAACGGTATAAGGAGAATGTCAGATGTTAATGACGCTCATTCAAAAAGAGATGATGCATCATATCCTGAGTGTCCGGTTTGTTGCGCTCCTTTTAATGTGTATCCTGCTCATTCCAATCACTCTCTCCATTAATTATCGACACTACCAACAAAACCTTGTTGATTATCAAGAAGCCGTTAAACTCGCAAACATCGAGGAAACCACGATAAACCCGCAGATGGAATTGAAACCGGAGTTGGAAGTTTCTAAACTTTTCCTGAAACCGTCACCTTTAAGCGTATTCGCAAACGGATTAGGCGATGCGTTACCGGGTTATCTTGGAATGACTCGCAACGGAATTGTCCAGGGAGCACCCTCTTTGGTCTCAGATTCCCTTTCCTACCTTTTGGGGCATCTCGATTTCTTATTTCTGGTAGGCACAGTTTTTAGTCTGCTGGCGCTGCTGTTCACTTTCGATGCCGTTGCCGGGGAAAGAGAAGCAGGAACACTCCGAATCACTTTAGCAAATTCTCTGCCACGCGATCTTTTCTTGTGGAGCAAGTTAATTGGCGGGTATCTTGTGTTCGTTGTTCCATTTTTAGTCTCATTTCTATTCGGCTTACTCGTGCTTGTTTGGCAAGGGTTTCCCCTCGGTGAACCGGAGATTTTTCCGCGCGTGCTCAGTCTAACCCTCGTCTCGCTCCTCTATATCGGCGTATTTTTTGCGATAGGGACCGTAATTTCTACCTATTTAGATAACTCCAAGACAGCACTCATCATCGCCTTTACGGTTTGGGTGTTTGCTGTGCTAATTACGCCCCGCGTCGGATTTATCGCTGCGAAATTCATCGCACCGACACAAACATCGCAGAGCGTCTATCTCGAAAAGACTGCGCTCCGCGAGAATTTCAACACAGAACTTGAAGAAAGAAAAAAGGAGATACACCAAGAATTCTGGAAAGATCGCCCCCAAGCTTCCTTTGAGGAACAGATAGCGGGGGGACTTGAGATGGATAAACAGGTACAACCGCTTGAGGAAGAATTCCGACAGAAATTCAAGGATAGTGCTGACGAAATAGACCGGCGTTATAAGCGCGATAAAGCGAGGCAAGAAGGTGTAGGCGAAACGCTTTCCCGAATTACGCCAACATCTTCGCTCATCTATGTCGCTACAAACTTAACACAGACTGGAAAGACGAAAAGAAACAACTACTTTCAAGCAGGCGACCGCTATTACGATGCACTTGATACAGATTTGTTCAGTAAGGTCTTAGATTACATCTCTATGCGGACCATGAGACCAGAGGATACTGTCAAAATCACACAGCCGCCTTCCTTGGAGACGGTAACCTTAGGAGATACATTCCGCCAATCAATAGTGGATGTGCTGCTGCTCTGTTTCTTTGCGGTGCTCCTGACAACAGTGGCATTTCTGAAATTCTTCCGTTCAGATATCTGACTATTGTTTATGCTACCGAGAGCCAATCATCGCCTTTTGTATAATTTGTTTGACACATCGCTTTTTCTGAATTTTTCATGAAAGATAGAGTTAACTCAACAAAATGCCATTGAAAGTAGGTTTTACCGCAGAAATTCGATACTATGAAAAATATTGCAACCTTTCCACCCTTAAAACGCGTCTATATAATACAGGCATATATCGTCTCGGAAAAAATGTAGCTAAATCGATGCAGTATTTCTACATTACGCGCTGATTTGGCTCGCTCTCGAGAATCCCGTGCTAATCGGATACATTCTCAAAGACTTTACCGACACACAAGTGTTGCTGAGATGGATGGCCAGAGAATTTCATCAATAAGGAGAAATAACGGAATGAACAAGTTATTTTACCCTATCCTTGGCATTGTGCTAATCCTTATAGGCGTTAGCGCGTTTTTGTGGTTTTCTACCCATATTACCGAACCTAATCATCGAACCGACGAGGAGGAGAGAGGCTCTACTAACGATAACCTCTCAGTTATCTTTATGGAAGGCTATAGTTACACATATACACGGACGCAAGAGACGCAAAGATTCGGTATATTCGGTGCTAAAACCAGTAAATCAGAGATACAGTTCCGTGAATACATTGGATTTGAGTCGGATGTCCCCGACAGCACTCAACAATATACCGGACCTCAAAACGCACAAGCATTGGTGAACGCATTGGATGCCGATTATAACGGTGGACGTCCAAAAACCGAGGTGAGTATACTTCACAAGGTGGGCCGGAGAAAAAAAACCTATAGCAGTAACCTTACAGAGGCCGAAATAGATGCAAGGTATCCACGGGCAGAGTGGCTCCAGATGCTTTTGGATAGGGGGATCACGATAGAAAATTTCGGTGCCTACTCACATGCCCTATTACAACGACATACGTTGATATTCTTGGAGGATACCCCGAACCTACGACAGTTAAAGATTCTCGATATTCCACCGACAGATGATTTGGAAACTTACAAAGCGGCTTATCTTGATATGTTGTTCCAAAGGTACACCAAGAATCAGAAAAACTAACGTCTCAGATTTATGGTCTTATAGACATAGAGGCGTATCAACCATAGGAGAAACCCGATGTTAGAAACCCGCGAACTCACGAAAGTCTATAACGAAAGCGTATTAGCCGTCAATAAATTGAACATGAAAGTAGACGACGGTGAAATCTATGTCGTTCTCGGTGCGAACGGTGCCGGTAAAAGTACGACGATCTCCATGCTGCTGAATTTTATCGAACCGACGAGCGGAACAGCATTGGTAGACGACATTGAGATTCCGAAGTTCCCGCTGGAAGCAAAGAAACATCTCGCTTATGTTTCTGAGAACGTTGAACTCTATCGGAATTTTACAGCACGACAGAACCTCTCCTTTTTTGCGAAACTTGGTGGACGCAAGAAGGTATCAAATGCGGAACTTGATGCAACTCTCGGACGTGTTGGTCTGCCAGAGGAAGCATTTACACGGCGTGTCAAGACCTTCTCCAAAGGGATGCGTCAACGTTTAGGCATTGCCATTGCGATTATGAAAAACGCACAAGCCGTTCTTCTCGATGAGCCGACTTCCGGCTTGGATCCGAAGGGTGGTGCCGATTTTCTGAATCTGCTCCGTGAGTTGAAAGAGGAAGGCAAAGCCATCTTTATGTCCACGCACGACATCTTTCGTGCTAAGGAGATCGCTGACAGAATTGGTATTCTGGTGCAAGGCAACCTTGAGCGTGAATTGACGCGTGAAGAGATTCAAGCAGAGGATCTCGAGGCACTCTATCTGCACTACGTCGCCGGATACGAACCTGAAGAAGATGAGGAATAGTTACCAGTTACCAGTTTTCAGTTAAGAGGTTATCGTTTAACAAAGCCTCTTTTAACTGATGACTGGCTATTGTTAACTGTTAACTACTGAAAGGTGAAAATATGGAAGCATGGAAGAAAAGATGGAAGCATGGATGGTTGGAAGCAGAAAAAGAAACGGACTTCCAATCTTCTAATCCTCCAGTTTTTCAGTCTTTGACGCTCCTGCTGGCTTTTGCTAGCATAGTAGGAATGCTGTTTGTAATTACCCTACTGGCGTTTGCAGAAGAGCCACCATCGCCTAATGGTAATAGCACGAGAACCAGAGATGAACAGGACCGTCATATCAAGATAGAAATTGAACGTCAGAAAATGAAATCAGCAGAAAAGTTGATGGATAAAAAGAAGATTGAGCTCGAAGAACTTCAGGCAATGGTGAAGGAGGAAAATAACATCGTCACCGTCGCCGAAGTGAAAACCGCAGAGGAAGACTACGAAACCGCTGTCTCTGAATATGAACAAGCAAAACTGAGACTGCAACAGGTAGAGCTTGAATCGCTACAGGATGAATGGCACATCACCATTGAAGAGACAAGTCTATACGAATCTGACGATGGCAGAGAGCGGTTCTCAATTATCCTGCGGAATAGCTCATCTCCTGTCAAACTTGTCGAAAGTTCCGAAGTTGTCGGACAAGATATTATCATCAGTGCACAGATTGATGATATCTTCGTCACGATTAGAGAACAGGAGGGTTATGGTTCAAGCGGTGCGATTATCACCGAACCTTACGAACGACGCATTGACACACTCAAAGAGGGTGAATCTGTCACTTTGGAGTTTGAACTCATAAAAGAGAACATACGAGATGTCGTCGTAGAGTTGAAGTATTCGGGGCGTGAGGAAAAGAAAAACATCCACCTCAAACAGGAGGATCCATATATCTCTGTTGTGTCTGCAAGGCGTTATAAGGAGGGTGACCGCCGCCGTCTGGAGGTCGTTCTTAAGTACGGTGCGCTAAATGACGAAACAGAGGAAATAGACACCAGCACCGCGCAAGAAATTAACAACGTCTATGTTTCGATTAAAGATGACAGCGCCGCTATCATCGGTTATCCATACGAGCCTCGCATCCCGACATTGAAGGATGGACAAGAGAAAACCCTCGATTTTGAACTGCGGCGGAATGTAGATAGTGTCATTGTTAATCTCAGATACCTTGATCGGGAAATACCGTATAAAATCCACCTTGAGGAGGACACACGCTATATCTCTATCCTCAGTGCGAAGAAGTTTCGTGTTGAGAACCAGATGATGGTAACGATTCAGTTAAAGAACACATCAACAACTGAAGCGATGTCGAGCAATGCGACCCCTGAAGAGATCGCAGCAGCAAACGAGATTCGCGGTATTTATGTCTCTTTACTTGACGTTACAGATGATACAAACATCGTCAAACCTTATGAGGAAAAAATCCCAGTACTCGGGTACAATGAGACCGTTGAATTGACGTTCCAACTCCAGAAAGATGTTGAAAGCCTCAAGGTCTCACTCGATTATCCTGAACTGCCGCAACCCGAAACGCGGTTGATCTATTTACAAAAAGAGTCCGCTCTGGATGTCGTCAATGTGAGTTCGCTGCGGTTCTCACAAGAGGGAAACCTCGGCAGTAGCGTTACGTATGATTTGACGTTGGACCGGTTGGCGGAAACAGAAAACACCTTCCAATTGCGCGTTATTAACCTACTGAACCGCATCAATTTTGAGTTTCAAGACCCAGAGACGCGGTCTCGACAATCTCAAGTCAAGTTTACACAAGAACAGTCGAAGCGGAATCTGTCGTTGATTGTCTACTTACCGGAGGAATTAGATGCCTCCTATCTTGATAGCACGCTTGAGTTCTATGTTGCTGTCCTTGATGATACTGAGGCAAACGAGCTTGGCGGTGTTAACAATCGGTTAGACCTTCCCGCTGACCAGATTGCGAGTATACAAGGCGGTGTTGAGCGGTTTGAACTCATTCCGAAAGGTGTGCCAGAAATTGAAGTGTTCGTGCAGAACGCGTTTCAGACGATCAAAATTGGCGAAGAGGTCAACATGACAGCGACGCTGCAAAATATCGGTACCCGTGATCTCGTTGATATTCGTATGCTCGTCGATGTCAATACCGATTGGAAATATACTGTTGTCCCTGAAGTCATCAGTTCACTCGCGCGGAATGAGGAGAAGGAGATACAACTGACGTTGAGTCCACCAGCGGACATCGGCGTAGGTGAATATCAAGCGAAATTGAACGCCGAGGTTACCGTTGATAACCGGAAATTTGAGGCACGCGACCGCTCCATCACGGTACAAGTTGAATCACAGACCCAGATGTCGGTGACGACGCTGCTTTTCGGTGCGCTGATACTCCTCATGATTGGGATTGTCATCGTCACAATCCGCATTAGCCGACGTTAGATTTTGGCTGTCGGAAACCTTCAGCAATCAGCAGTCAGCAAGATATTCTCATGCTAAATGCCAAAACGTCTTTTCTCTTCCTGTAGGAGCGAGTGTTTTTGCTGGGGTGTTTCTTGTGCTCGCGACTCTATATGCAGGGCTGCGGTCGAGTCGAGAAATCGCACTTCCTGTAGGAGCGAGTGTTTTTGCTGGGGGTATTTGCTTGGGTATTTCTGCGGATTTCTTGTGCTCGCGACCCTCGATCCACAAAATTCAGATAAATAAAGCACTATTCCCGAAAATTTATGGAGATTTAGAATGAATAAAAGGGCAACGACACTTGCGATCTTTATATTTTTCAGTGTTGTGAGTGTCGTTTCAGCACAGCGGCTCGTTTCGCTTCAACCGGCACGCGCAATAGAACTTGCACTACAAAACAACGAGACGGTGAGAAAAGCTGAGAAAGTATTAGAACGCGCGAAAGCGAACCTTCGCTTGTCCAAAGCCGTGTACTTACCACAGGTAGGACTTACGAGTGAATATCAACGCCAAAAAGACGGCGATATCGATGAGAGAGACTATCTCACCCGCGCACAGATGAGCGTTCTCCTCACGCAATTCGGCGAAATCCCGGCAGGACTTGATGCTGCACAGGAAGAAGTCCGAAAGGCGGAAATCGAATATGAACGCTCAAAAAAGGACAGCATTCACGCTGTTCGCGGTCTCTGGCACAATATCATCCTGACCCAGGAGGAAATCACACAACGTCGTGCGATTGAGGTTGAACTGCAGGAAAAATTAAAAGGCACGGAATTCAAGCATGAAAAAAAACGGATACGTTTTCTGAGTCGCCTGAATACGGAACTCGAATTGTCTGAACAGCAGCTTGCACTCAACGAACTCCAACGGCGACTTGATGTCGATACTGCCGAACTTATCCGGCTTACCGGACTCGATCCACTTGCACAGGTTGTGCTCTCACAAGCCCTCCCCGATGACGATGTGACATTGAATGCCGCTGTTGAACTGGCACTCGCAAATAGTCTTAACTTACGGGACTTACGCGGTGATATTGTACGGCAAGAACGCCTCGCCGCGGAGACGATATGGAGCCGGTTTCCCGAACTTTCTGCCGAAGCACGCTATAAAGATCTCCATGTCCTGCTGGAGCAACATCAGCAGAACAGAACGTGGGACGCGAAAGCACTCTATGATCCAATCATATTTGACAAAGAGCGAGATGCGTCGAACATTTTTCAGACAACCCCGCGCACCCAAGACGGGTGGGAAGTCCGCTTCAACCTCAATATCCCGCTATATGATGGAAAAAGGACTGAGAGTCTACGTTCTGTAGAACTTGCCGAACTGGAGCGGCTCCAACTGGAATACACAGAAAAAACAAAACGCATTCGGGTTGCAGTGAGACGGGACTACCGCGCTGTAGCGAATGCGAAAGAACGGATAGAGATTGAGGAGAAACGGTTGGAAATTCGTAAGCAGCAACTACGGACAATAGAGCGGGTGCTTGACGAAGTGACGTTTGATATACCCGGCTATCAAGGCCTGACCTTCAACGACGCATTTCAAGCACAAGCACAGTTTACAGAAGCACAACGCGTTTTCTATCAGGCACGCCGAAATTACGCGGCAGCGAAGGAGAAACTCCGAGAAACAATGGAATGGATTGAATAGTCTATTGGTTAACAGTGGGCAGTGACCAGTTGAAAAGGACAATTTCTGGTAACTGGTCACTGGAAACTCGTAATCATTTAATCTCGCTCATCAGAAAAGAGACCTGCGCCATAATAAAGAATAGCAGATTAAACAGCACCAGCAACCCGACTTGGGATAACACACTCCGATAAGAAATCCGCTCTTCAAAGACTGGTACAGCATCTGGATCCACCGGTTTCTGAGAGAGTCCTTCTCTTACAGGATAGATATGTAGGCTTTCCGGATCGCCCTGATCTTCCGCCTTGACAAAATCTATGAACGTCTGCCGATACCGGCGCGCCTGTTTAACAAAATCCATATAACCGGCGATACTTGTATTCGCAAGTCCCTCCATTGCATACTGGAAAGTCGCTATCGGAGAGATCTGGGTGAGGTCACGAGCGAACTGTACCTGTCTCAGCTGCTGATCAATATGTTCATCCGCGATCTGTTTTTCTGTATCTCCAATCGCTGTGAAATATTCCGCCCAGGTGCGCGTCCGGGACGGGTATTCGATAGAGGGTGCTTTTTTGATCTTGTTTGCTCCGCCTTTCCATTCATCGTCAATTTGATCCAATTGTGCCCGTCTGCGCATTGAAATCTCGTCAACGGATGGAATTGGGTTCAGATTCCCGACGAAGGTGCCGAGCAGGCTCGGAAAGACAAACGCTAAGAAAACCCAAGTGAGTAGCAGCCATACTAAACTTGTAATGGCATTTGAGACACGACTCGAAAAAAAGAGTCCGAGAAAGATAAAAGTAGAAATAAGTAAAGCAAATAGACCCACCATCCCCAAAATCCGTAACCATTCGCTCGTACCAAACGGAATGTCGCCGAAGACATGGATGATCAGTAAATTCATCAGGATGCTGATGATAAGTGGCACCATGAGCGTTACAAAAGCACCGAGATATTTCCCCAACAACACCTGTCCGCGGGAGATCGTGTTCGACATCATCAGACTCAGGGTGCCACGCGCCCGTTCTTCGGCAATCGCATCAAAAGTGAACAAGATCGCGAAGAAACTCATTAGGACACCGATGAAGACCCAGTTAATCTTGACACGCCTTGTCGGTGTGCTGCCGGCACTCTCCACCTTATACTCTAATTTCAATGGCGGTCGCCACTTATAATCTTCATCCTTGCCACCGCCGCTTCGACTGATAGTTCCCTCACTCTTCATCTTGATAGAACGCGATACGACTTCATCAACACCACCGGCACAGAACGTCAGACGGCTCGGACGTTTGGGCATCTCCCCAGGTCCTACAAGTGCTAATTCTGCTAAGCTCTGATCGGCGTGTTTTATAATATGACCCCTATTTTCCGTTCCGCGTCGGTTATAGTTGTTCATCTGCGTGGTATAACCGCCACTGCCAAAGCTATATATCAGGGCATTCACTATAAACAAAACAGGTAAAAGAATGACCATTAAAGTGAACCGGAGTGTCGTAAGATTTCGGTATATCTCTTTTATTGCAATATGCAAAATCATCGGCCTCAACTCCTTTTTCAGCTCATATCATATCGTAGGAAGGATACATAAGCCACCATGAATAGGACAATATTCCATGCCAATAAGATCAAAATATCTATGGCGGCACGGGATAGACTTTCGGAAAGTGACAGCCGTTGATGTTGGAAAACTGGTAGATCCGTCAGTTCCGCTGCTCCCTTGTCATCAGAAAACCACGCCCGAGAAGAGAACGCCTCCCTATCTCTCAAATATTCAACAATCTCACGCTTATAGGCTCTGGAATTCTGAATAAAATCGTTATAGCTTCTTCGATCTGTACCTGCTATTGTGCCGACAGCGAAGTCGTAAGTGTCAGCAAAGGAGATACGAGAGATCATATCTGCAAATTTCGCGTTCCGTTCGCGTTCCTCCGATGGCTTATTGAGAATTGCCTCGGCTTTATTCGCATATTCAACGCGAAGTTGTTCTTGATAACCCAAAATTTCTTGGAAGATGGAGGTATCTGCTTTGGCAACGTTTGTGATGTGATAATTCTTTATTCTGTAATAACCGCCAGACTCAGAACTGGTTCCCATGCCTGTTCGAGTTCTCGTAGGTTCACCGTCTTCACCCTTCTCAGGTTCCCAAGTAATTGACTCTTGCAAATTGTCGTAGCCTCTCTGTTTGATGTAGGCCTCCTGTTCTTTGTTGAACTGATCCCAGACCTCGAAAGCGGGTTGAAGTGCTGCCGACTCAGGGTTCGACTTATAAGGTGGGAATTTCTCCACCGCAAATGCCACTGCATTTGAATGAACACTCGTTAGAAGGACCCAAATAAACATCGAAAGGATTAATGTCGTCGCAGCCGTCTTCGTCCAAACCGACAGCAGCAACCCTAAAAGATACCATGTTGATACGTACAACAGTGAAACAGCAAATATTAACACAATGTGTGCAATATCGTTTCCGTCAAAAGCAGTAACACGCGAAGAAAGTGCGATGATCAGTGCTACGATCAAACTCATTAAAACAATGGGAAACAACGATAACATCCCGCCGAGGTATTTCCCAAATACTACTGTATCTCTCGGTATTGCGTTGGATAACACAAGTTTGAGCGTGCCATCCTCTCTTTCACCCGAAATCGTGTTGTAAGCAAACAGGATTGCCAATGCACTGAGCACAATTTTGAAGATGAAAACGACATCAACGGTCAGAAACATCGCTAGGAAAGGATTGTCTGAACCCCGCTTCTGCGTCGGTGCTGACCATATCGGGAAGGAGAGTTCAAAGATAGGTTTCCCCATCTCAACGGTTACTGTGTTTGCGCCGAAGTTCTCCGTACCGACGTTAAAAATACCCAGCGGATTTGGTTTCCGGTGTGCTTTCGGCTTGATTTTGGAGTAGAGTTCCCACTCCTGCGCTTCCGCTTCTGCTTCTCGGACAGCAGTGTTATATCCCACCAAACGTTTCTCGTAATCGTCCACCTGAACGAAAACGGCGACAGCCGTTGAAAGCAGACACACGATAAACCCAATCATAAATCGGGAGGTTAACACATTTGAGACGAATTCTCGTTGGATAACAAGCCAAAGTGTATGCATTTAACACACCTCATTTAGGATCAGTAGATTTGACTTCATATTTTTTTAATTTAAAGATTTTGACCGTGGTTGAAGCCTCAACTTGAGGGAGAGGTATAACTGTCAGAAGGATATCCTCCGCTTTTTGGTGAAACTTGACAATTCCGACGTTGCGTGCTACCCACAGCGTCGTAACGGATTCACCGGCCGGATTCGATTCCTCCTCCTCGTCCTGTGGGAATATTGCGACTCCTGTTGCTGTCCGATATTCAATTTTCAAACAGTCTTCAAAAGTACCAACGGGTGTCTCAACGTTCTCCGTCCCCAAGACCTTGCCTGTTTCAGCAATAGTGAATTCAAGTATCATTTCTTCAGGATCTTGCGGCGGATCAGGTCTCATCGTAATTTTGGCTTTTATTTTTGTTGCGTCCCACGTTTCGTTGAAAGTAACAGACCTTGGAAGCACATAAAACGGGTCTTGTGCCTCTACCGCAATGTCATAGAGGAGATCGAAATTCGCTTCATGGATTTTGCCGAAGGCCTCTACATCTTTGGTGAGACGCGCCTTGACCGCTTTCTCTACATCATCACCAGCCAAGAACGTCACCCTCCCCTCATCAATTTGATAGAGATTCGGATGGAAGTGGTAATCATAATCTACCCAATTCTCCAAGACGGGTTCATAACTGAAGGCGCGATACGTCTCTCCGTCAATCTCTTTATTTTTAATGACACGACGTGTTAATTCATTTCCATCTTGGTCTTCGTAAATCCAGTAACTTCCTATCGCGTGTGGGAAATAGGTGTCTGCCTTTTCTTTCCCGACCAGCGTTGTACTAAAGCCAAAAATGAGTAACAAACTCAAAACGACATGAAACTTTTTCAACATGATAGATTCCTCGAATTTTTCGTTTTTACCCTAACCTATAGGATCAATCCTCAAACGTGCTTCCTGAAATGAATTGCTTCAATTCCTTCCGCGCCTTTTGAGGTTGTTGTTACTACAAACGAGTTGAAAAAAAGTTGCATTTTATTTCTCCGATGGATATTGATGCGGAACGATTTCAACAATTTCATCGTTTTCCTAACTTCCTTGGAAAGTGGATTGTCTTATAATATTATGACGCGTTTTAAATGAAAAAAGTTGCCTGAATTTCATCTTCAGGCAATCTTCCTCATCTACTGCGTTTATTCGCTGCCGGAACCAGTGGATTTGATTTCGTATTGTGTGAGTTCAAGGCTATTTTCCACTTTTGCATCAGCGGACACACGGGTAAATTTCAGAGAAAAAAGATAGGAACTTACACCGCCTTACCCAATATTCCTGACCAGATCGCGCGCTGTGATTCTGTGCGATCCGATTTTTTTCTCATAGTAACACCAATAGGACCCGGCTCCAACGGTAGGCTTTCAGAGGGATCCCCCGCTAATGTGATAGGTAGGGTAACATTTTCACCCTCTCGCTCAACGGTTAGTTCAACAACATCACCGGGTTTCCAATCTTTTGCAGCCTTTCTGATGTCATCAAAAAACTTCACCGGTGTGCTGTTGATGCCTATCAGGTTATCGTCATCTTGATATTGCTTGGACTGGTGGATAAACATACCCTGACCCGTCGGGCCTCCGATTGAACTGATACCAAGCATCTCATGAATGATATAGCCAAAACGTGGCAACTCTTCGCTAAATTCTACATTTGCATCCACACCTGCATCCCTGAGATATTCTGTAAAAAGCAACCGTTCCGTTCCTGAAACATACTTTTTGAAGAACGGTTCAAAATCTTCACCGGCAATTTGGCTGACAATCCTGATGACCTCTGCCATCGTGTATTTATTTTCCGTGAGACCGAATTCCCGATACATCTGCTTCATTACGTCATCCAGACTGCTTCGGTTTTCCGTGAGATTGCGAATCTGTAGGTCCAAAGCCGCGGCGACTAAACTGCCACCCTCATAAACAAGATGGCGATTTGCAGACTTATTTTCGCCTGCCTCTCGGATAGAGAGATCACCTTGTTGAGACAGATACAATTCCAACTTGTGTTCAAGATCCCTGAGGAAATCATTTTCAGAAGTCAAGCCGAGACGGGTACAGGCAACCCTTGAATAGTACTCGGTGAACCCTTCGCTGAACCAGTATTCCTGTCCACTAAAATTGATAAGTTTTCCATTCCAGATATGGCAAACCTCGTGTGCTACCAGCGGCACCCAAAAATTTGTATTGGCTTCATCCAAAGACCCACCCATCAGAACACTGATACTGCTCCCAGAAACGCCACCGCCACGATTTTTTTCATCGGGATTCGCCACAAACAGCATACGATCTTCCGGCGTACCATCGAAAACTTCCGAATATATATGCAGCAGTGATTCAACTGTTTTTTGAACTCCATCCATAGATGCTTTGAAACCGCCACCAAGAGCCAGCACGACCTCGGCATCACCGACTTCCACAAAACGCTCACTGTGTTCGCCCAGCACAAGATATTCGGACTTCAAGGCATCTTGGTCTGTAATAGCGAAGCGGTGTCCGTTGTCTCCGATACGGTGCCAAGGCGTTGAAACGTGCCAGTTATCAGGAACATTAACACGCAGTTCAATATCGTTCACTTCAGCGACAATAAACAGCGCATACCCGGGCCAGAAAATACAATCTTCTTGGATGTAGGGCGACTCGTCTCTGCCCCACGACCATTCCCTCTCTTCATGATTTAGCAACACTTTGTACCGTAGCGTCACAGGTGATGTATCCTTCACTTCAACCATCCATTGCGTTTTACCAATCTCTGTGACCGGTATTCTTTTTCCATTAGCATCGGTGGCTGTTAGATCACGGAGATATCTACTATATCCATCATAGAGGCCTTCCGTACCAAAGTGGCTCATGGATAACAACAACGGCTTTCGATTTGTTTGTAGGGGAGAGGTAACCTCGCCCCTACTGTCTGCCTTCGGCGTTAGCACACACACAACATTCGCCACGCGCCGTTCCTTGGCATCTATTTTCACCTCATACCTCGCCGATGCAAGTTCCATTGGGGTATCAAGATGCTCAGGTTCACTGAAATTTCGGATAACGCGCCACTCTTCAATGGCAGCCTCGTCCCGATAATCGTTTTGCCATTTATAGGTCCACACATTGCCGATATGCGACGGAAGGTATTCTTGCGTTTCAACAGGAATCTTGTATTCAAGCAATTCGGCTTCTGTAACGACACCGTTGGAGTGTTCATAACGTAATTTAACAAGACCAACACCCTCAGCAAACCATAGGTAACGGGTGCCGTTCAAAAGCGCATTTCGCAGCTCAGCCTTCGTATCCTTTATATCGGCATCTGTGAAGACAGTTTTATGCTTCAGGCAGTCCGAGAACGTGCCTGCTGAGACAGCTACAGATTCATAACCCGCCAAACGACTCTTCGTCTGCACACCCTGGTGGCCTTCTTCTGTCCAGGTTTCTCCAATATCGATCGGGTATTTGAAGAGGTGCGTATCACAGTAGCTCATGTAAGATAGCAACATATACTTCGGGGACGGATCACCACCACCGTGCCCCGAAGTGCCGAAGTCGATAGAGGTCAAAACAGCGTCGGTTTTCTTAAGTGTGAAAGAGCCTTCCGCCAGATGGATGCCGGTTTCTGTAGCAGTACTGGCACCCAAAACAATGTTACGTTCGGATTTATCTGTTTTTTTCATAAGTTTCTCCTAAAATTCCCGACCAGATGGCATTTTGTAAGTCTGTGCTATCTATGCTTTTCGTGATAGTGACATCAATGGGTCCTGATTCCAGCGGCGGTTTTTTAGACGCGGCACCTGATAGTGTGATAGGTAGGATAATTTCTTTACCCTCCCTTTCAAGAGTTAATTCAACTACCTCACCGGATTTCCAATCCTTGGCAACTTTTCTGATGTCATCAAAAAACTTCACCGGTGTGTCGTTGATGCCTATCAACTCGTCGTCATCTTGATACTGTGGCGAATGATGGATGAACATGCCACCCCCTGTTGGTCCACCAAATGATTTGATCTGAAGCATCTCAAAAAGGATATAGTTAAGACTCGGAAGTCTCTCACCAAATGCTATCTCGGCATTCATACCTGCCGCTTTAAGATATTGTTCTAACGGCAGTCGTTCTGTCCCTGTCACATATTTGTGGAAGAACGGTTTAAAATCTTCACCCGCAATTTGGTTGACGATCCTAATGACATCGCCCATCGTGAATGTGTCATCGGTGAGACCGAATTCCCGATACATCTGTTTCATCACATCGTCTAAGCTGCTACGGTTTTGTGTAAGTGTGCGAATTTGCAAGTCCAAAGCGGCAGCGACTAAACTTCCGCCGTCATAGACGAGTTCGCGGTTGGCGGATTTGTCTTCACCCGCCTCTCGGATAGAAAGCTCTCCCTGTCGAGATAGATACGATTCCCACCGACGTTCAAAACGTCTGAGAAAATCGGTTTCAGGAGTAAGTCCAAGACGGACAGAAACAATATCTGAATAATATCCTGTGAAACCCGCGCTAAACCAATATTCCTGTCCTCTAAAATCGATAGCCCGACCCCCAACCCAGAGAGAGGAAACCATGTGTCCCACAAGCGGTAACCAAAAACGCCTGCTCACTTTATCTAACTCGCCACCGATGTGCACGCTGATGCTGCGTCCGGATGCACCGCCACCGAGATGTCCTTTTTCGCCATACGGGTTGGCAACAAAAAGTATCTTACCTGTTGGGATCGCATCAAATACATCTGAATACCCGTGGAGAAGTGACTCGATGGTCGGTTGGACCTCATCAATAGACGCTTTAAAACGGTCCCCGGCCGCAATCACGATCTCGGCATCTCCCAATTTTGCCAGACGTTTATTGTATTCACCAAGCACAAGATACGCAAACATCAGGTCCTCCGGATCCTCGCATACGAAATGATGTTCATCCGACGCAATCTGCTCCCAAGGTGTTGAGACGTGCCAGTTGTCAGGCACATCAATTTTTAATTCAATATCCTTCACTTCACCGACGATAAACAGCGCATATCCCGGCAAGAAAATGCAATCCTCTTGGACGTATGGTGCCTCATTCCGCCCAAAGGGCCAATCTCGCTCATCATGATTTATCAACACTTTGTATTGCAGGGTTAAAGGTGATGCGTTTCGTGTCTCGACAACCCATTGTGTTTTGCCGATCTCCTCTATCGGCAATATTTCACCGTTTACATCGGTAACCCTCAAATCTTGAAGATACCGGGCATATCCATCGTACAACCATTCTGTTCCGAAATGGGTCATAGACAAAAGCAACGGTTTTCGGTCCCCTTTAGTACCCCTATCTGTTTTTGGTGTTAGCACACACTTGACATACGCGATGCGCGGTTCATCGGCACTTATTTTCACCTCATATCTCGCAGACGCAAGTGCCAAGGGATTATCAAGATTTTTGGGGTGACTGAAATTCCTTGTGACGTGCCAACCTTCAACAATCGCTTCGTCGTTATAATCGTTGTGCCATCTGTATGTCCACTGCGTGCCTATTTGCGAAGGTAGGTATTCTTGTTCTTGGACAGGTATCTCATATTGAAGCAATTCGGCTTCGGTGACGACACCGTTGGAATGCTCATATCGCATCTTCACGAGTCCGACACCTTTAGCGAACCAGAGATAACGCGTCCCGTTTAGGTATGCGTTTCCCTGTTCAGCGTCGGGTTCTTTTACGTCAGCATCTGTGAAGATAGTCTTATGCTTCAGGCACGATGGAAAAGTTCCTGCTGAAACTTCGACCGACGCATGTCCTTCTAAGGTTATTGTCGCTTTCGATTTGTGAGGACCCTCCTGCTCCCAACGACTCCCGATAACCAAAGGAAATTTAAAGAGATCTATCTCATTACGGTGGTTAATATAGTGCAGCAACATATACATTGGCAGCGGGTAGTCGCCACGGAGCCCGAACGTGCGAGAATCGGTAGATTTGAAAACCTTATCGGTTTGATTCAGCTCGAAACCGCCTTCTGCTAAGTGTTTTCCGCTTTTTGTTGTCGCGGTCGCTTGGATGCTAATATATCGCGGCTCGCTTTTTAAAATATTTGGACCCAAGTTTTCTCGAAGCATTGACTCCTCCTGTTCCAATCGCTTCCGTGCCCGATAGAGTCGGCTTTTCACGGTGTTCAGCGACACGTCCAACCGGGCACTCACTTCTTCGCATGTTAAGCCGCTGAAATAGTGCAATATCATCACAGAACGTTCAGTTTCTGGGAGTTTTCGGAGTAGACGTTCCACGACTTGTCGGAGTTCATTTGTTGACGCTTGGATCTGCCCTTCCTCAAGATATTGCGTATAGAACAATCGCTCTAATTCCGCTTTCGGCATTGCCTCTAAGGACTGCATTGTAACCGGCTTTCGCCGTAACCATTCAATGCACTGACGTTTCGCTATGACATACAACCAGCCTAAAAAACGGTTGGAATCTTTTAAGGTAGGCAGCGATTTAAACGCTTGGATAAAGGTGTCTTGGGTAATCTCTTGTGCGGCGTGGAAGTCCCCGATTTCTCGCCATGCCAGCGAATGAATCCATTTCCGATGCCTTTCCACGAGGGCAGTGCACGCGCCCTCATCACCCGACAAGATACGCTGAATCAGATTAACATCGTCGTTTTTCATGACTGTCCTCCAAAGCCATCTGATAACAAGTTTAGGAAACCTGCAAACTTCTCCGAGATTGCCTCATGGCGTTAAGTCGTATTTTAAGGAAGGAAAGGTTGCATAAAATGCATTTTTATTAGAAAATTTTTCGTTGCTGGGGTAATTGGGTATTTATCACACCCCCGCCAAGACTCCATGCTTTAGCTTGCGGGATGTAGGCGGGCGTTGGATTTTGTAACAAAAAAGATTTAACATTTACCTTTAAATGTGATATACTTACAATATCAGGTTGGAACCAGCATTACCAGCGTTGCTGCTTAGTGACGTGCTTGCCTCTCACTGGTAAGGAGATAAAAGCCTGATACTTGATATACCATGAAGACCTACAAATATCCGCTTTACGATCAGTCTAATTGTATACGTATAGGCAATATGCTTGACGATATGTGGCAAGTGCATAAGTATTTCCATGAGTGGCAACGTCAACTCTATAAAGAC
>JAJDTJ010000072.1 GCA_022827225.1 Candidatus Poribacteria bacterium
ATAAGAACCTATAAAACTCTAAAGTTATATAGGTTTTTACTTGACAACCCTTTATATTATATGCTACAATATGTATATGAATAATAGGTTTGTTAAGATTGGTGAAGCTGCTAAACTACTTGGTGTCTCCGTTCAGGCACTACGAAACTGGGAGACGGAAGGTAAGATAATGCCTTCACACCGCACTCCGGGTGGACAAAGAATGTATGATTTAGCAGAACTTCTTGGGGTCAACGATAAAACGTATCCTACGATTGCTTATGCCAGAGTCTCAAGCAACGACCAAAAGGAGGATTTAGAGCGTCAGCATGCCGTCCTTGAAGCGTTTTGTCATAAAAATGGGTGGCAGACTGAAATCATAAGAGACCTTGGCAGTGGCATGAATTACAACAAAAAAGGACTCTTGCGCCTCCTTGAACTCATTGTGCGGGGTCAGATGTCCCGATTAGTCCTTACACATAAGGATAGACTTTTAGGATTTGGTGCTGACTTGATATTCCGTATTTGTGAGTTACAAGGTATTGAAATCGTTATCATCAATAAAGGTGAGCAGCTGTCTTTTGAAGAAGAGCTCACCGGTGACGTCCTGGAAATCATGACTGTCTTTTGTGCGAAACTCTATGGCAGACGTTCTCATAAGTCAAAGAAGTTAGCAGAAGAAATAGAGAATATCGTATCCGAAGCGGAGCAGAAGCAAAAAGGTAATCTCTGCAACCTGTAGGTTGCAGGATACCTTATGCTTCTGAAAAAGCAGAACTGGAGTTGCAGTTTGGAAGTCAATCGCACCCAACAGATAGAACTGAATCCGAATAACAAGCAATCTACGCTCATGGGACAGCACACCGGGTATGCCCGTGTTGCCTTCAACTTTGCTTTGTCGTCTTTCAAAGTCGGATTAGACGATGAAGAATGGCGAACCTATGTAGACATCAAGCGTGAGTTTAACGCTGTTAAGTATGATAAGTTTCACTGGTGTTCTGGTCTTTCACAGAACGCTTCAAAAAATGCGATCCACAACTTCGGTGATGCGGTAACTCGCTGGAAAAAAGGACAAAACAACTTTCCTGTCTATAAGAGACGAGATGGTAAATGTTCTTACCAAGCAGACAATGGTGCAGGAACTGTTGACGTCCATAAAAACCGTATCAATCTCCCGAAAATCGGTTGGGTTCGGATGCGTGAGGAACTTCGATATACCGGTGAAATTAGCAAAGTCGTTGTTTCAAAACGCAACGGACGCTGGTTTGTCTCAATCCTCGTGCGGTGTGATAGTAATAACTATAAACACCAACCGCCTCTCTTTGACGATAAAGAACCGATGGGTATTGACGTAGGTATCAATACGCTTGCAACCTGTTCTAATGGTGATACCTATGATAACCCACGTCCCCTAAAACGATTTGAGAGAAAGTTGGCGCGTGCCAATCGTTCTCTGTCGCGTAAGATAAAAGGTTCACAGAACTGGCATAAAGCGAAAGCCGTTTTATCAGGCGTTCATTATCGGATCGCCTGTATCCGCGAAGATGCTCACCATCAAGCAACGACAAAGATTGTTCGCAAAGCGAGTGTTATCGGTATAGAAACACTGAATATCAGTGGACTCCTAAAGAACCGAAAACTTGCTAAGGCCTTATCGGATTCGGCACTCTCACGCTTTCTAACCATGCTCAAATACAAAGCAGATAGGCGTGGGATACCGATAACTGAGGCACATCAATTCTTTGCAAGTAGCAAGACATGTAGCAACTGCGGATACAAGAAAAAAGACTTGACGCTTTCGGATCGCACTTATCACTGCCCCGAATGCGGTTTTCAATGTGATAGAGACCTCAACGCTGCTCTTAATCTCTGTCCTGTTTGACCTTACCGTCGCCACGAGTTGCGAGGAGACGTAAAACGCCTGTGGAGTCCTTGTAAGACCTCAGTTGTGAGGCAATAGATGTTGAAGCAGGAAGTAGGCATCAATCCAACAACATGGTAGATTTTACCATATTTGTGAGATTTGTATAGGGACTACACAACGGATTAGTGTACCTCGCGGATACTAATATTTTCCTTGAAGCTTTGTTGGAACAAGACCAAGACTTACGCAATTTTGACTGTAGATGATTCTGTTAGATGAGATTTCTCGGAAAACATAGTGTTCTTGTGTCACAAACTAGGAAGTTTGTGGTACAAAATAGCAGCGTGCGTAAGTCCTAAAGACAAAAACGAAAAGAACTCATTGAGGTGTTATAATGGAAGCGTTTAAAGAACACGTTGGACGTGTTGTCCCACTTGACCGGATTAATGTTGATACAGACCAGATCATCCCGAAGCAATTCTTGAAACGGATTGAACGGACAGGCTTCGGTGAATTTCTTTTTAACGATTGGCGTTACCTTGAAAATGGTGATCCGAACCCAGAATTCGTGCTGAACTTTCCGCGCTATGCAGGTGCAAGTATTCTCATTGCCGGCGCGAATTTCGGTTGCGGTAGTTCGCGTGAGCATGCTCCGTGGGCACTTCAGCAGTACGGGTTCAAAGCGATTCTCGCGCCATCGTTTGCGGACATCTTCCGCAATAACTGCTATAAGAACGGTATCCTTCCGATAACGCTGCCTGCGGACGTTATCGCATCGCTCAGCCAAGAGGTACACGACACCGAGGGCTATCAATTGATGGTAGATTTGGAGGAGCAATCGGTGATCTGCGCTGACGGGACTGTACACACTTTTGAGATCGGGGATTTTGAGAAGCACTGCTTGCTGAATGGACTTGATGAAATCGGTTGGACCTTGCAGTTTGAAGCGGACATTGCAGCGTTTGAAAATCGGTAGTTTCGGTGTTCTGTCCGTCGTAAAACTGAAAATTGACTGGCAGACCGATGACGCATAACAACCTTCGCCTGGTCCCGGGACCCGAGACGGTTATTGGGTTCATTACAGGCACCGATGATGGATTTCTTTAGCATCGGCGCAGTCGCGGCATTATAGCGATGTAGATTGTTGGTTCATTTGGTACTTGCAGCTCCTTGAAAATCTGTTTGAACTCAGTCCTATAGTCGCTGGAAAATAGGATGTTGTGGTGTGCTAACGCTGGGTGCTTGGGCTTGCATTTTTTCTGCTGTGCCGATCTCTCTTCCGTTAGGGTCGACGAGTATTACGTGTTCTTGGGTCATTTATATTTTTTCCTTCTGGCACAGGTTAAGAGATTATGCTATAAAGAGAACAGGCTAACAGCCTATTCTACAAAAGAACGAACTGGAGACCAACAGCCTATTTTACTGTTGAACGGGTGTCACCGAAATTGGGAAAGCCTGTCTATTCGGATGACCGGAATATCTCTATTCTTCTGAAGGGCGTGTTTGGAAGCGTGCAAGTTGTTCTCGGAGACGTTCGACTTCTGCTTCGGCGTTTTCTGCTCGGGCGTGCTGCTGCTGACGTGCAATCGCTTCCTGCTCTGCTCGGGCTTCGGCTGTTTCTGCTCGGGCTTCGGCTGTTTCCGCTCGGGCTTCGGCTGTTTCTGCTCGGGCAGCCTGCATCTCCTCCGGCGTTTGCAACCACTTGCCACCTATCGGATCGCAAACCCGCAAACGACCCTCCTCTATAACAAAATCTAAACCGATAACATTTGAATGGATACGCCCATCGGCACCCGGTTCTATCGGTACATACACACCCTCTACAAGCCGAAATCCCATGAGCGGTGGAGACAGATAAAGTGACTCGGCATCATAGAGCAGATAGTTCGATATGCCGAGTGCAGCGTAGAGTGCTTTCTTGTCGGTGAGGTCGTTCCGATACGTCGTCTTACTTGAGAATTCCATCACAAAATCTGGAACTTTGCCCTCTTCCCAGACTTTGTATGTGTGTCGCCGCTTTTGACCGATGCCGAAAGCGACGAGAACATCAGGGGCAACGACATCACGAGGGTTGCCCTCGGTGTAATAAGTGAGAATATCACCGGAGACGTAAGTATCGGGCATAGCGGCGAAATGTTCCCGCAGTGCTTGTATAAGCCAGATAAGGATTTCCAAGTGGAGGTCGCTTGCTGCCATCGGTTTACCGTCCGTATCAGGGTAGAGGTCTGCTGTATCTGTGGGTGCGTAAGATATATTGCGTCTATTGGTGTGCGTCCGCATCGGTGTTTCTCCTCTGCCGTGAGGCATCAAAAACGTATCTTAAGGTTCTGAAGCGTATTATACTTTTTTCGGTAGCAGGATGTCAATCTTTTTATCACGACTGAATCCGTCGTTTGAGCCTTTGGAACCGTGATCTGTTTTTATAGTAGATTTCAGAATTAATGAGCCCCTTTACAGCGGACGAGGGGCCCTTTCTTCTATGCAAATACCCCCATTGTAAAACAAAAACCCTTAAAAAACTGTAGCATTTTTACAGAGGCGTCCTTCACGGTTCTAATCGTGCCTATCGAAGCCGAGCGTTTACCGCCCATGAACCGCCTACACATCAGAACCGTTTTGTGGTACGCCGGGGGGCGGTTCTGTAAATTCCTCACCCCGCGCTGCCGCTTCCTTTCTTCGGCGATCCCATTCCACGATTTCTTGATAAACTGCGGCCTTGCCTTCAGCAATGCCCTCAGCTTTGGCAGCCTGAATCCGTTTTTCTCGCCTGTCAAGATACCAATCTGACAATAACATAATTACGTCAATGCCTCCTACTATCATTCCGACTAAAACCCCACCAATAGGAATAAATGCCGAAATATCTTTTACGACATTCTGAACAGAGGGGTGTCCCTTCCAACCTTCTCCTATTTCATAATCCACAGCGATGAAACCGTAGATGCTAACAAAAAACGAAATAAGAAAAAGCGCAAAGCCAGCTTTCCCAGTTTTCCAAAAATCTCTGACACCAACCCGCCAGAATTCACCTAACTTCCTCAAAATGTCCCCCGTTAAGTTAAGACCAGGACTTACGCATGCGCCTCTTTTGTAGCATAGAAGACTGTTGGTTTCCTGTAGCCCTATAATGCTGTGTTTACCGAGAATTCTCATCTAATACCATTTCTAAATGACCGTCCGTCATTAACGACAACCTGCGCGTAGGGGCGAGGTCCCCTCGCCTGTTATGCGTTCCAAAATCTATATAATGCGACTTTATTTTTTAGATTTGGTATAACAAAACGGGAAACCACAGTCAAAATTGCGTCCGTCCTGAAGAATACAATAGCATGCATCGCATAAACTATCAACCTATGTTTTTCGGTTTCTTGCCTGCATTAACTAACAACCGAAAGATTTTTTTCGGAGAAAAAATCGTACCAACAACCAACAACTATTAAAAAAGCAAATAGCGGTGGACAGGGGATCCACCGCTATTTTTTCGGTTAGTTCTTCGGTTATAATTCATCCCTGAATAACCGAGTTGTTGCTTATTGCAACGCTTTTAGTTTCCCCCATGTCGTTGCTGCTTTACCAGCTGGGGACACATGACCACGAAGGTGTGTGACCTTTAGAACCTGGATATCACCATCAATGGAGACATCTTGGATCTGGTAGTAGTAGACGACATTGGGTTTCGCGGTCTTGTCAACGAACTCGTAAGCCGTACGTTCGCTCGTTGTACCTTGACCTGCGATCAACTGAGTGTTAAGTTTCGTGAATTGACCGTCTCGGGTGTCACTCCGGAGGATATTGAATCCTGCGTTGTCCAACTCAGATTCGGTGATCCAACGGATAGCGACAGAACCGTCGTCAAGCCGTGTCGGACGGAACGTTGATAGTTCAACAGGAAGGACACCACCAGCGTTATGACCAGGGCTGCTTTGATCACTGGAGTGCCCGTAAGAGGTCGCATCAAGCGTCCTACCTAACTGTTGACTCATATCGAAGAGCTTCCAAGCACTCTTTGTCATTCCGTCAACCGGTCCCATACTATCCGATACACGAACCAGAGAGATACGGGTGCTATTAGCGCCTATAGTGTTAGGCAGCATCCAACTGATTGGCTCGAAGGACTGAGCGTTTGAACGACGATCATTTGCCGGTGCTGGACCGAGGTTACCAATCGTCTCAACATGGTGATAGACGTTAGCCTTTTCGTACGCGTCAACCTTTATCTGGAACCCGTAAGTATTCAGTAGCAACTGACTAGCTCTCCTATTGGCCGAATGGATACGTTCCTTAGGAAGCATGGTATTGTTGCGAGCCGAACGGGCAACAACCAGATACGACTGTCTCGGTGGGATAACATGATTACCGAGCGTGACGGTTATAGACAGATCACCAGCGAATGAACCAACGCCACCATCGGCACTATCCTTGTCGTGGTTCGTGATAGTGATTCTCCAGCCATTGACACTGACAGCCTCCGTACGAGATGTATTGAAGAGCTCAATCCACTCTGGCAGATTCCGAGGCCCCTGGTCTATCATGATTTCGCTAATGATCACCGAGCTACGTGTGGTCGTATCGAATCTGTTGTGTCTGGCATGCGCGCTATCCGGATGTCCCGGTGTACCACCGTTCACTGCATTCGCATCGGCATTCCGTTTATAACCAATACCCGACCAACCATCATCACGGAAGGCACCATCATCTGCGTTACCACCCCTATCGCGACGTGACCTGTCAGTACCATTTACGCCAGCATGCTGACGACGGTGGACAGTCCCTTGGTCAAATTTATTTTGCACAGCCTTCGCATCATGGAAATTACTCAGAGGCCAGAGGTTCGTGAACCGGGTGCCATCATCAATTTTCAGGTCAGGGTGATAACCCGCGATGTCTCGGATGTTGTCATTGGCGGTAGAACCGTTCCGATCCTGACGATTTCGCAGGACCAGCACAAATTCACCAGTGCTCGGTAGGTCCCCGAAGCTTGACGCAACCATATAACGTGCCGAATTCTCGTTAACACCAGGCACATAGTGCGCTTGACCAGGTTGTGCAACCGTCCACGTATTTCTGGCACCGAAATTCCAACCCGCGGCTAACGGATGATCCGGATCACCTGTCGGGTCATTCTTAACAACGAGCAGAATACCACCCGCAGGCACGTTCCGATCTGCACCCGTGAAATCAATGAAGTCATTATCCGTAGTTTTATTGGTTACGATCGTGACTTCATAGTTCTTGAGGTTAACGTTACCGCCAGAGACGTTACGCAGTTCAATCCATTCGTAATCTGGATTGCTGTGGTGACCAATCTCATTGAAGATGATTGGACTACGAGGGACGTTGGTTGTTCCGATGACGTGAACCTCAGTACGTTCTATTTGACCCGGTGTGCCTCTATGGTTCGTTGCATAGAGCTCCGTCGATTTCGTCCAACTAGCGGATGCATGTCCCGCTTCATATTGCTGCCCAGCTTTACCTTCATTGTCCCGGTACATAGAGATGAACTCTACCCTACCACTGCCATCAGTGGCACCACTGTTACCGTTCTGACCTTTACCAAGCACCCAGTCAGCACCAGCACCAACGACGTTACTGATACGGTCAGTCTCTTGGGCAAGTGCCGGACGACCTTCTTTACTGCTAATTTTTATAGCAGAAATCGCGAAGTTTTTATCAGATGTACGGTTGAGGAGTTCAATCCACTGTTCACCGAGGTACATATCTCTATTGTCAACGTTACCTTGGTCAACAGCCCACATAACTTCGCTGAAGACGACTTGCAGACCGGTCGCACCCGTAACTTTCAATTGGATCGTACCGCCAACGTCAAACAACCTTTCCAGGTCCGGCATCGCTGCTTCATCTGATACCTCTGACCAACTCACCAATTTGGGTGAGAGATTACCGAAAGATGGCGGATTGGCTTTATCACGGACAACAACGAGGTATTTACCGGCAGCAAGCATCATTTCGTCTTCTGGTGTTTTTGCTGTGACTGTTTCCTTCATACCGGTTGCTTTCGATGCTGCGACACCAACTTCTACACTTGTCGCACCAGCAGTAGGCGTAATTTCTACAGTCCACATCGTGTCCATTGTGGCATCTGCCGTAGCTGGCATAGGTGTGCCAGCGGTACCGCCCATAACCATAATATCAGCCATTGCTAACGCGACAGCTTCAGAAAAGGTCAAGGTGACGGTAAACTTTTTATCAACCGTGGCAGTAGAATCTGCCGAGATCGTTACAGTCGGTGGTGACTCGGCTGTGACTGTTTCCTTCATACCGGTTGCTATCGTTGCTGCGACACCAACTTCTACACTTGTCGCACCAACAACAGGGCTAATTTCTACAGTCCAAACGGTGCCATCGGCGGGTGTACCCTTCATAGGTGTGCCAGCTACACCGTCCGTAACCATAATATCAGCCATTTCTAACATAGGCACTGGCTTATTGAATGTCAAGGTAGCAGTAAACTTTTTATCAACCGTGGCATCGGGAACAGCGATTGTCACTTCCGGTAGGGTATCATCAAACATATCAACGATGGTGAACTTCTCTCTCATTGACGCAGTATTAGCTGTACCGTAGGTGGTCGTTCCATCAACGAGTCCGGTTGGGACAAACCCTGCCTCCGCATCCACGGTAACCCAGACATATATCGGAAGATCAGAATCGTCATCAGACTGACCACCGAAGAGGTCTAGACCTACTGTAAATGTAGCGAAGAAAACCTTGCTTTGCACAGATTCGTCAACACCAGTAGTAGTGGTATCATCTGCTACGCCTGTAATCGCAACACTGACTGCACCGTCATCAGGAGTAGCATATAAATCATCAGAAGGATCTGATTCCGCTGCGGCAGTAACTGTAAGGTCAACGTCAGTAGAAGGAGTACGAGTAGCACCATCTATAGCAGTATATAGATGATCACTAAATGTGATCTTCACTGTAAACAGCCCAGCAGCAGTACCATCCGCAGCAACAATAGGATCAGCGGTGGGATCAACCACAAGCATCACATTATTACCGTCTACAGTAGAACCGGCAGCCGTCATATGATCCACCAATTCAATAGATTCGACCATTGGAGCAGGCAGGTGAGCGTGAGCCCCTATATCCGCTCCGCCGCTAGTATGTTGCTGTCCAGCGGTATCTGGATCAACATCGTGTGCCATGGCGGGCATCACCGCGAAGGCGAGTAAAACAATTAGACTTGCTAAGGAAAATGTCAATCGATTTGACATAGATTATTTTCCTCCAAAATGTAAATAGAAAAAACAATGTGTTAAGTCTCGCTTCTCTAAAGTGAGCGAAAACTTCCATTCAACAGTCGAATGGATTCAGGGAAGTAAACCCATTCTGAAACAATAAACTAACCTTTTGGGTGCGTAGGTGCGTTGTCCGCAACGCTACGCTTTTGTGTCAAATTTTACGGAGGTAATGACGACTCATCCGAGAGACTGTTTTTGGCGAGAGGCTGTTTCAAGCGAATCTCCCGAATTAAACCTCAAATATACATTAAGACGTTTTATTTTATCGAAAGTTACAACAATTTTGCCTTAATTTAATAATATTATACAAAATTAATTGTATTAAGTCAAATTTATTTGCGTTTTTTTGAATAAAAAACCGTTTTTATCGGTAATAACACAAAATATTATCAATTTAATTAACAGTTATCCGAAATTTACGAAACTATATCCGTAGTAAACCCATTCATATTTTGTTTAATCGTGAATTATGTTTATATTTTCCTCAATACATTAATATTATACAAAATTAATTGTATTAAGTCAAATTTATTTGTGTTTTTTTGAATAAAATCGAATATTTCTCGATTTTTTGGGGGCGTTTGGGGGATTTGTATTGCGTTTGGGTGGTATTTTGGCGGTGGTCCAAATACAAAGACCACAGGAGACCAACGGGTTTCATGACTGAACAGGATTCTACGTGAACGTATTGTGGAAGGTTTTGGAGGCGTGGATATGGTAGGTCTTTAACCCGAAACACGCGCTGGATGCACACTCTTTTCAAGGTTCCCTAGGCCTTGAAACGTGATGCACGGCGCGTGTTGGCGGGTGTTTTTGTTTTCTTTGGAGGAGAATAACATCTTCCTCACACTTTAATTATACGCTAAAATTTAAAATTAAGTCAAATTTTTTTTATTTTTTACCTATGGTTGACCTCGGACCTGTGATTCTTACTCTTTATGTACCATAGGAAACCGTTAGCCTGTGGGCTGCACCATAGACCCTTGGGTGCCTATGCCTCTTTATGTACCTGTTGGTTTCCTGTGATTCTTAATGAACTGGAGAACGGTTTCAGAGACTACACTGGGAACAGGCTAACAGCCTATTCTACAAAAGAGGAAAATGGAGAACAACGGTTTCCTATTATACAAACGGAACAAGCTAACAGACTCAAAAGAGTGAACAGGCTAACGGTCTCCTATTCTACAAAAGAGGAAAATGGAGAACAACAGACTATTCTTCAAAGAAATATACTACGAAGGGAAATAGAGAACGGTTTCAGAGACTACACTGGGAACAGGCTAACAGCCTATTCTACAAAAGAAGGAACTGGCTAAAGGAAACTATAGTATATTATCAAAAATGTCCGAAAATGACAATGCAAAATTCTATATTGTCAAAATTGCGTAAAAATGATAATATAGAATTCTATATTATCAAAAACAGTGAAAAACAATAATATGAAAAACTTTATAGCAGGCGAATACAGACAACAGAGAGAATATAAGAGTTTTACACCCTCCCTCGTAAACCGCTATTTTGTTTGGGAAAACCCACAGATAAATATTCTAATGGCAAGGGCAATGCAGCTCTTAGGAGAGTTAAATGCTTATGCCGAACTCATACCAGATGTAGATTTCTTCATTCAAATGACAATTACAAAAGAAATTACCGGATACTCGCGTAATCGCTTTTTTGTCTTGGAGAAATACCTGAACCTCTTCAGAAGTTAGCGGATTTCAGGCAAGCACTTTGATATCCTTGTATCTCCTTGTACAGTACAGCCCGTTGATCTGGCGCACGCATTTCCGAAGCCGTGAAAAGCCAGGATTCAAACAACAATTGACAAAATATTTACGCACCGATATGCTACACAGTGAACAGGCTAACAGCCTATTCTACAAAAGAGAACACCGCAGGACTGATTATTCGACTTTGGACTAAAGAGTGAACAGGCTAACAGCCTATTCTACAAAAGAGATAGACTACACAGGGAACAGCCTATTCTACAAAAGAGAACACCGGAGGAAGATTATTGGATTCAAGAAGGAACAGGCTAACAGTCTCCTATTCTACAAAAGAAGGAACAGGCTAACAGCCTATTCTACAAAAGAGAACACCGGATAATGAGAGCAGATTTTACAATTCTAATCTGCAGTAACTCCACTGCCATTTTTCCCATGTATCTACTAAACCTGCCTTGACGGGATTGTTGAGAACGTAGTTGATAATTCGTCGCCATTCGTTTGGGTCTCGGATGACATGATCGTAGCTTTCGCGCTGCCAAAATTTACCGCTCCGTCCTAATAGATGGTTCGCTTTGTGGGCGGTATACCCCTTAAGCGACTGCATAATAGAGGAAAGTGGCTTATAGCACAAGTCCTCCGTTTGTGCTGTATTTTCTGCCGAATTAATAACATCTGTTTCGGTAGATTGCATTGCAAGGGGTGCAAATACAACATGGACATGATTTGACATGATACAATAGGCATCCAAGTGGTACACCTTTCCATCTCGATAGTGTAGACTATCGGCTACCGCCTTAGCAACCCGATTATCTTTGAGCCATACGGGTCCACTCTCCGCACTGTCTAAGGTTCTTTCAAATTTGCGGAACCATTGCCGTCTCCATTCCAAGTGTTTATTGTTTTCCTGAAAATGTCTATGTTGCGTTGATGTGGAATCGGAGTCGTTTTGCAACTTGAGGAGCTTTGCTTCTTCTTTGTCAAATTGTGATTTTTCGGTTTTCCACTGCGCTAATATATGCTGTGGTATAGATCCAGCTAGCTGGAATGTTACAAAGAGTGTTGCCCCTGGGGTTTGTATATGAGGCAAGTTCCGACGGTAAAACGATTTAAATTCATTTTGACTCATCTGGATATCCTTTGTCTTTTTTGTACTATAGGAGACTGATGGTTTCCTAAGACTGATGGTTTCCTATGGGCTCTTTTGTACCATAGGCTGTTAGCCTGTGGGCTTGTACTATAGACCGTTGATCTGGCACACGCATTTCCCAAGCCCTGAAAAGCCATAATTCAAACAACAATTAATAAAATATTTACGCACCGATATGCTACACAGGGAACAGGCTAACAGCCTATTCTACAAAAGAAATAGACTACACAGGGAACAGGCTAAGGGTTTCAGAGATTACATACGGAACAGGCTAACAGCCTATTCTACAAAAGAAATAGACTACATAGGGAACAGGCTAAGGGTTTCGGAGATTACATACGGAACAGGAGACCAACAGCCTATTCTACAAAAGAGAATACACCCAAAATTGACAAAATATTTACAAACCCTCTTTTTCGCTTGACTTTACATTATATATAGGGCATGATTTATAGTAGGTGTTTTCAATTTTGTAGATGCGTTTAAACACATCTATTTCTCCATAATATCATGTCGTTCAAATAGAATCAACGCTCTTTCAAGTTATACCCTTTTGATTTATGAAAATTCGAGATATTAAAGTCTATCAAGTGGATCTGCCGCTTTGTGAAGGCAGCTACAACTGGTCCGGCGGAAAATCTGTTTCCGTTTTCGACAGTACGATCGTCTCCGTTGAAACAGACGAAGGTATTACCGGCTACGGTGAAGTCTGTCCTTTGGGACCGTTCTATCTGCCTGCTTACGCCACCGGTGCACGTACCGGTATCGCTGAACTTGCACAGCACCTCATCGGTGAAGATCCGACGCAACTCCTCCCGCTCAACCGACAGATGGACATCGCACTCAAGGGACATCCGTACGTGAAATCGGCAATCGACATGGCGTGCTGGGATATCCTCGGTAAAGCTTCAAACGCATCTATCTGCACGCTTCTCGGTGGGCGGTATGGCGAGGACTTCATGCTCTACCGCGCGATCTCACAGGAATCGCCTGACGAGATGGCGGCGAAGGTTGCAACTTACCGGGCGGAGGGGTACCGTAAATTCCAGTTGAAAGTCGGCGGGGACCCAAATACCGATATCGAACGTATCCACGCTGTCGCCGAGTTGATGGAACCGGGAGATGTACTGATCGCGGATGCGAATACGGGATGGTTGATGCACCAAGCTGCCCGCGTCGTCCGAGGTGTGAGCGATGTGGATGTCTATATCGAGCAGCCCTGTCTCTCCTATGAAGAGTGCCTCGCCATCCGTCAGCGTACCGACCACCCGTTTGTTCTCGATGAGACCATCGACGGCATCCATGCCTTATTACGGGGTCATGCCGACCGGGCGATGGATGTTGTGAATATCAAGATTAGCAAATTCGGCGGATTGACCAAAGCGAAACTCGCCAGAGACCTCTGCGTTGAACTCGGCGTAGCGATGACGATTGAAGACAGCTGGGGCGGCGATATTACAACCGCCGCGATTGCGCATCTTGCACACAGCACACCGCCAGAATTCCTGTTCACAGCGACGGATTTCAACAGTTACGTCACTGTCAGCACGGCGGAAGGCGCGCCACAACGGGTTAACGGCAGGATGGCAGCGTCAACGCAACCAGGTTTGGGGATTACACCGAAGATGGAGGTGTTGGGTGAAGAGAGGAAGAGGTGAAGAGGGGAAGGATGGAAGACGGACGGAGGGAAGGATGGAAGAGGGAGGGAAGGATGGAAGACGGGAAGATGGAAGGGGGGAGGATGGAAGAGGGGAGGATGGAAGTTATGTCTATTCGGATTCTCTCTGCGTCTGATGTCCGTGCAGCATTACCGATGCCGAAAGCAGTTGATGCGATGCGGTCTGCCTACGGTCAACTGTCGGCAGGTAAGGCGATCGCACCGCCCCGGCAACATATCTCCACTGACAAAGGCGTTACGCTCATCATGCCTGCCTATCTCCCCGAACAGAACGAGTTTGGCATCAAAGTCGTCTCCGTTTACGACGATAACCCGAACCTCGACCTACCGCGTATCACCGCGACAGTCTTAGTGCTTGACCCGACGACAGGGGCACCAAAAGCGTTCATCGACGGCGGCAGTCTGACGGCTATCCGTACGGGCGCTGGTGGCGGTGTAGCGGCGGACTTGCTCGCGCGGCAGGACGCGAAAACGGTCGGACTCTTCGGCGCGGGTGTACAAGCGAGATCACAATTACAGGCGGTGATGGCAGTCAGAGACATCAGGCGCGTGAACCTGATCAGCCGGACGGAAGCCTCTGCCGAACAATTGTCCGCTGAGATTTCGGGGTGGCGGAATGCCCCGCGGGTCAATCTTGTCCGTCATCCGAAAGCGGTCGTCGCCGACGCTGACATCGTTATCTGCGCGACGACATCGGCAACCCCACTTTTTGATGGAAACACTTTACAACCCGGGACGCATATCACAGCCGTCGGTACGTTCGTACCTGAGAAACGGGAGGTCGATACCACAACAATAAGACGGGCAGACCGGATTGTTGTTGACTCGCGTGAAGCCTGTTTAGAGGAAGCCGGGGATTTGATTATCCCAAATGCCAAAATTGATGCAGAAATCGGTGAGATCGTTAACGGCGATAAACCGGGTCGCGAGTCGGACGCGGAAATCACGTTTTTCAAATCGGTCGGTGTAGCGGTGCAAGATGCGGTCGCCGGTGCAGCAGTGCTCGCGGCAGCAGAAGCAGAAGGGTTGGGCACCGTCATTGAAATGGATTGATGACACTGGCGACCTCTTCAAGTGTAACCATTTCCGCTTCTCCTGCCTCGTGATCGGCTACACGTTGCTCCAACTCTTCAGCAAACTCTGGGCGGAATTTTAACCCTTCGTCGGGATCGTAGTGGTAGTCCTCAAAGGCGACCTCCAAAAGCTCATAAGCGACGTAAAGTTCTCGAAACGCTAGATCTAACGCCCGATCTGTTGGGTTCTGCTTAAGCAGCGCGACGAGCCGCTCACGTACGGGGAAGAGCTCTTGAGCAACGAGGGAACGGAGCAGCGTCCGGTATTCGTCCGGTGGCAATTCGGTGATTTTTTTTTCTGGCATTGGATCGCTGTTTAAGTAAAGTCCCATCCTTCTGAAGTTCCGCTCTTTGAGCGTTGTTTTCCGGTTAGCGAGAACATATTCGCGTTGCCGTTTTAGTTTCTTGGTGAGCGGTGTATCCGGTGTGAGTCCATCAAGTGGGTCTTCCTCGTAGCTCTCCAGCCAAAAGGCGAAATCCACATAGTCGCCGTGAAAATGAAAGAACTCCGCTTCCAATGCCTCTTGAGGACTATTTTTTCTTAGCAACGCCGCAAGCCGTTCCCGTGATTTAAACAGCTCCTCGTTGGCGAGGGTGTGAAGCAACTCTCGGAATTCAGTAGCGTTCATCTGTGTAATGTTTGGCATGATTTTCTCCCTATGTTTTACAACCCTGGCGTTAAGTATAACATAAAACCGAATGGATGTCCAATACCGGTGTATAACTATTTTGTCAATTGTCTTTTCGCAGCAGCATTGGAGACGTGAGGTCCCATAGGCGGACGGTGCCATCTTTACTGCCACTCGCGAGCGTTACGCCATCCGGACTGAAAGCGACACTCTTAACAGGTGCCGTGTGCCCTGCAAGTGTCGCAATGTGCTTGCCGGCGGCAATATTCCAGAGTCGGATTGTCTTGTCCTCGCCACCACTTGCCAGTGTTAATCCATCCGGACTGAAGGCAACACTCCACACAACGGATGTATGCCCTATAAAGATTTTCAGTTGCTGCCCTGTGGTCGTATCCCAAAGTCGGATTGTCTTGTCCCAACTCCCACTCGCGAGTGTCCGTCCATCTGGACTGAAAGCGACACTAAAGACCCAATTCGTGTGCCCAATAAGCGTTTTCAATTTCTCACCGGTATCAATATCCCACAAACAGACGCTGTTTCCTGCATCGCCACTCGCTAACGTTTTGCCGTCGCTACTGAATACAACGCTGAAGATGTTCTCGGTATCCTCAATCAGTGCTTTCAACCGTTTACCTGTTTCTACGTCCCATAGATAGAGATTCCCATCCTCGCTGCCACTTGCGAGTATCTTGCTATCCGTGCTGAATGCGACAGTATTGACCCAATGCAAACCATTCGGGGCATTTTCTTTCATTGACCTGAGCAGCTCGCCGGTAGCAGCGTCCCATAGGCAAATTACCTCGCTTTCATCAATGCCACCTGCGATCATCCGTCCATCCGGACTAAAAGCGACGCTGTTAATATCCGCAGTGAAGTTCCGTTGAAAAGCCACCCAGAAATTTGCCGCCAATTTGATCTCTTCTCCCGTGACAGCATCCGAGAGTCGGACGGTGTTCTCCTTGTCACTGGCAACTATTGAACCATCCGGGCTAAACACAACGCTGTGGATGCCTCTCTTGACGGCTAAATCAATCGTGATATGAGACAGATCGGGCACGAAAGTTGGTTCCATAGTGGATTTCTCCTTTTGGGTTGCGTCTTCAGATTCCACGGGTGCCACCCCAGTCAATATCAAAAATGTTATGATCATCGTAAAGATGATGCCCCAAAAATTAGCTCTGCTGATAGTTGTATAAATCATGGCAGTACAAACTTTCCGAGGATTTTCCGAACAGATGCCCCTGTCGCTGAAGGCAGGTTCCCCGCATTTCCGTGGAGCGTCTCATTCGCCAGAATCGCGAACGCGATCGCCTCTTTCGCATCCGCTGAGATACCAGAGGTGTTCACAGGTTCAACTGTCGTGTTTTCCAATACTTCGCTCAACCGTTGCATGAGGGTCTGATTGTGGACACCGCCGCCACTCACATAAAGCACGTCTATCGGATTTTGTCCTGCTATAAATTGTGCGATGTAGCCGGTAATCGTTTGGACCGTCAACTCGGTCAGTGTCGCGATGCAGTCGTTATCTGAAAGTGTGCGCTTCCGGCAAGCTGCGAGACATTCCATCGCATAATTGCGTCCAAACATCTCACGTCCAGTCGTTTTTGGCGGTGGCAGATGGAAAAACGGGTGGTTCAACCATTCGTCAATGATCGGTTGGTGCGGCGTACCCTGCGCGGCACGCTGCCCCGCTGCGTCATACCGTTCCGTCCCTTCCGTGATCTCTGTTATGACAGCGTCAATACACATATTGCCGGGCCCCGTATCCGCGGCACAGACAGTATCGAATGCGCCATTTGCCGGAAGCGCCGTGAGATTCGCAATCCCGCCGATATTCAAGAGTCCAACTGTTTCAGTGCTGTTGTGGAACAACAGATAATCTGGGTATGATACCAACGGTGCACCTTGTCCGCCTGCTGCCATATCCGCGACGCGGAAATCCGCTATCGTTGGAATCCCTGTTTCGTGTGCAATGACTGCAGGCTCCCCAATCTGCAATGTCGATGGAAGGGTGGAAGGGTGGAAGGGTGGAAGGGTGGAAGGGATTGGAAGGGATTGGAAGGATGGAAGGGCGGAAGGATGGAGGGGATTGGAAGGATGGAAGGATGGAAGGGTGGAAGGGATGTTTGGGTCTTTCGGGAGGTGATGGATCGTTTGGCCGTGTGAGCCGATGAGGTCAATATCGCTGGCAGACATTTCGCTTTTTTGTAGGATGTGTTTAACTGCCTCAGCGAAGAGGGACCCGATATAGAAATTCATTTCACAGATGTCGTCAACACGACCGGTATCGGGTTGACAGAGCGCAAGGATACGTTGTGGCACGCCAGATGGAAACGGAACGGTCTCAAAAGCGATCAGGTCTACTTCAGTTTCTAAACCGTGTCCGACAATTTCGACGATGGCAGCATCAATACCATCAACTGAGGTCCCGGACATTAACCCGATAACCAATTTTTTATCTTTCTTGAGAAGTTGAAAAAAATCTTTCATCTGCTAAAAGTTGTCAGTTGTCAGTACGATTTTTTTCTGCGAAAAAAATCTTTCAGTTGTCAGTAGTTTTCAGTTTTCAGTACGGTTTTTCTGCGAAAAACCTTTCAGTTGTCAGAAAGAGACTTGTGGAACTATCACAACCCTCTTTTAACTGATAACCGATAACCGAAAGGAATCGTACCCGATTCCGTACTGATAACCATTCCCTCTGATAACTGACAACTGACAACTATTTCCTCTGATAACTATTTTTACTGGTAAACGTGATACTGTGTTGCGCGGTTTTGCCACTTTTGAAGTTCTGGCATCCACTGTCCCTGAATGGAATCCGTTGAATTCCCGTTTGATAGTGCTTCTCGGAGCCACGTGTTGCCTGCCAATCTATCGAAATGTGATGCTTTGAACGCGAACTGGTCGCTGTATTCGGTGGTTAGCGTAGATAGCATCTGAACGGCTGTCTCTATCGGACGGAAACGTTCTCTGTCGGTAATATGGATTGCGACACCGTGGCAGGTCTGTTTCGCGTATTTTGTGGTCTCGGACACAGGGGCGGGTGTAAAGACAACGGAACGAAAGCGAACGCCCGGCAGTCGGCAGTCGTTGAGGTGTCCTGCCCATTTTTCGCCGTTGCACCAAGGTGCGCCGATATATTCAAACGGCTTTGTCGTGCCGCGTCCTTCGCTCATATTCGTCCCTTCAAATAGACATAAACCGGGATAGAGTGTCGCGGTCGTCAGCGTCGGCATATTCGGTGAGGGCGGCACCCACGGCAAGCCGGTATCATCGAACCCCATCGCTCGTTTGTACCCGTGCATCCACGCAACTTTTAACTGACAAGACGGCACGCGCTCCGCTTTTAATAGCCTCGCCAATTCGCCGATTGTCAACCCGTAACGGATCGGTATCTGGTGTATTCCAACAAATGATTCAGACCCACTTTCCAATACCGGTCCCTCTACAGCGTTACAGGCAATCGGATTCGGTCGGTCGGCAACGATGAACGCAATCCCGCAGTCCGCGGCGGCTTCCATCGCATACAGCATCGTCGAAATATAGGTGTAATAACGCGCCCCGACATCTTGCATATCGTAGACCAATACGTCTATACCTTCAAGTTGATTCGCTGTCGGACGCATCGATTGACCATATAGACTCAAAACCGGCACATTTATTGAATTTTCGTCATTGACACCGATACCGTTCGGATTTTTGTTGATAGCAATGCCATCTTGTACTGCACCCCAGAGTCCATGCTCTGGCGTGAAAATCGCGGAGAGTCGGCACTCCGGTGCTTCTGCGAAAAGCCGATAGTTGTTTTGTAAGGTGGCATCAACACCGGTGTGATTTGTAATAAGGCCGATGGATTTCCGGTGAATCCAGTCGCGTTTCTCAGTGCGTAGGACGCTTAACCCTAATTCGACGCGTGTTTGAGAATGTGTTGTAGTAGACATAATTATATAGTGTACACGATGTTGTGGAACATCCTCCGAAAGTCGATGATACCGCGCCGGTCAGCATCAGGGTGCACCCGATTTGTCAGCAGGATAGCCGCGAGTTTTCTTTTCAGACATATCCGTATTGAGGTACCGGTGAATCCTGTATGATAGAGACAGTCATCGTCTGTTACGATCCAACCGATACAACGGCGTTCTCCTTCCGCTGAAACGACTTGACGCATCGTGTCAAGACTCTCCGGCCGCAATAAGCCGTTTCCGCCGCTATCCATCAACGCTTTACAAAATTTTCCGAGGTCTGTTGACGTAGAAAAGAGCCCCGCGTTTCCTGAAATCCCATTGAGGAAATGTGCGTTTTCGTCGTGTACCTGTCCGATAATCACGCCTTCGCGCCAGTCGTAGCGTTCGTAGTTGACCATCCGACGTTCAAAACTGTTTGAATCCTCAGTCGCTGCACAATTCTTATGCCATTCCTGCGGTGGATTGAACCGCGTCCACTCCATACCGAGCGGCGCGAAAATCCGCTCTTCTGATAGTTCGTCAAGCGACTGTCCTGTTACCCTTTCAAGCAATTTACCGAGTACGATATACCCTAAGCAGCTATACACCGTCTTTTCTCCGGGTTGAGATGCCAAAGCGATCTGACCGAGGTAAGAGACAACCCGCTCACGAGATTCCGCCCGTAGATAGAGCGGTATCCATGCCGGGAGTCCAGAGGTATGCGCCAGCAGGTGTGTGAGCGTTACGCCCTTCTGTCGGAATTCCGGCAGATATTCCTGCACCGGTCTACGCAGTGAAAGTTCACCGCTTTCAACGAGTTGCATGCAAAGTGTTCCGACAACAATAGGTTTTGTCAGCGATGCTAAGTCAAAGAGTGTCCTGCGAAGCATCGGGAGCCGTTTCGGTTTTACGCATCGGAAGCCGAACGCTTCGTGGTAAATCACTCGCTCGCTAGTGAGAATGTATGCAACAGCTCCGGGGAACACCTTTTCCGAAATACTATTTTGAATAAGTGTCGAAATCGTATTTTTAATTATTGGCCTCCGTACATCGTTCCACTTCGTTTCACGATGGTTTCTGATCAAGGACGCAACACAAGTAGAAACAAACACATCGGAAATAACCAAAAACCTGCTCGAAATGTAATGGAGAGCAGAAAAAGCACCTCTAATTATTGGCCTCCGTACATCGTTCCACTTCGTTTCACGGCAGAAAAAGAGCCAATATCTTAAATAGGACTTAGGCAAAAGTGGAAGAGTGGAAGAGTGGAAGAGTGGAAGGTGTCCTTCCATCCTTCCGTTCCTTCCATCCTTCCGTTCCTTCCATCCTTCCGTCCATCAATATCTCTACCATGCGTAAGTCCTGTTAAAATTAGTTGACTGAGATACTACCTATATGATACACTATTTCTCGTATTTTTGTCAGCAACTTTTGATACATGCAAGCCGCCGCCCGGGGAATCAATCATGCAATCACTACCAAAAGAACTTCAAGAAATAACAACAACCGAAAAACCGTGGGGGCACTTTATACAGTATGTGTTGAATCAACCGGTTACGGTCAAAATTTTAGAAATTCGGGCAGGCGAGCAAGTCAGTTATCAGTATCACCACCACCGAAGCGAATTATGGATCCCACTTGATGAGGGTGCCTGTTTGAAACTTGACGGCACCATTCAACGTCCTGAACCGATGGAACCTGTGTTTATCCCCCAAGGTGCAAAACATCAACTTATCGGTGAATCGAAAGACTACCGGATACTCGAAATTGCGTTTGGACACTTTGACGAAGCAGATATCGTCCGGCTTTCAGACAAATATGGAAGAGTCTAAAAAAAGGAGGATTTTTTGGATAGGGAACTTAAGCTATGGATTGATGGCCAGACAATTGAGAGTCAGACACCAGATTCAGCCCCGGCGTCTGCATCCGTTACTGCGGAGGCGCAAGCGGTACAACAGAGCGTTGATGCCGATTTGCAAGCGATTCACGGACGTTTTCAGGCGGAGAGATCGGTATCCCCTGCTGAATTGGCGTCTACACTGCGTGCTTGGACCCGTAGCCATCTCCAAAACGAGGATATTGTTCAGGTCGGAATGTTAGCTGCGCGTGCACGTGCGGAATTTTCGGTGCTCGTCACCATCGGTATAGGCGGCTCTGATCTCAGTGCTCGCGTCTTTCACGATTCCTTTAATCACCCGTACCATAATTTAGTATCGCCTGAAGAGCGCGGCGGCGCGCCAGAAGTCTATTTCACCGGCGATACTTTCGATCCCCGTAAACTCACCGGCTTAATTGAGATGCTCAAAGCACGGAACCGCCTTCAGAAGACACTTTTCAACGTTATCAGCAAATCCGGTACCACAACTGAGACGATGGCAACGCTGATGGTTATCCGCGAAGTGCTTGGTGACGCGAATTGGCAGCGGCAGGTACTTGTGACGACCGGTCTAACCGATGAGAGTGTGCTGTTCCGCATGCATGCCGAATGCCCATTTTATGGTGAGACACTACTTCCTGTTCCAGAGGGTGTCGGTGGACGCTTCTCAGCCTTTTCTCCGGTGGGGCTATTCTTTCTGGCGATGACAGCCGGAAAAGATGAAACGCCAGAGACGCGCATCCGCAGCGCAGTGGAAGGTGTACAGCAGGCACACGAAGATTTTTTCTCTGAGCGTGAATATCAGGACAAGATCGCTTATCAACTCGCTCGATGGATTCATCTTGCTGGAGAAGTCCAAGGTAGTAAACCCGCAAGCAAAAACACTATTGTCTTCTATAACTATGCCGACAACAGCTGCCTCGGTGAGTGGTTCGTTCAACTCTGTACGGAGTCTATTCAAGAGCGCGGTACCGGTCCTAACGTCATAAATGCAAAGGGACCTACCAGTAACCACTCAATACTCAACGGTATCATCGCTGGCCCGAGAGATAAAATTGTACTTTTTATCCATTGGGAAGACCTTAGTCCCGATTTAGTCCTGCCGACAGACACTGGAATGGATGAGAAGTTGGTGGATATTGAAGGACTCTCCATGACGCACATGCAGACGGCTTCCTATCGAGGCACCGCCTTAGATTTTTCTCAAAACAGTGTTCCTAACGCAACGCTGGTACTCCCCAAACGTGATGTTCAGTCTGTTTGCCGATTGATGCGGACGTTAATGGATACTATCGCTGTGAAAGGCAGGCTCCAAGGGTTACATCTTGACAACAAGGGCAGAAATGAGTTAACATATCTCCAAGACGGCGTTGAAGGTTATAAACAGAATTTCCGATCTTTTGCCAAGGTGTGCCGAGAATGAGGAATAGACTCTCTGCTCTCCAGTTTCAGGATAAAATATTTATCGCCTACGGTTTTGTGTTCCTCGTTATGTTTGGTGCTGTTTTTGGGAGCACCCGTTTTTTGATCCATCTCGCTTTTAAAAGGGAAATTGACGACTATGTCGAGACGCGACAAGCTCGGATTTCAAACAATTACCAAGCCTTCCTTAACCAGGTTCAGAAGGATGTTCACGCCGCAGCTGCTGATGAGAGGTTACACCGTGCCATTGAGATGGAACAGTCCTACGAACAGTCCTACCCTTATCAGCCGACATCAGAGTTCGATCTATTCGAGTATGGCACTCCAGACGGAAAACTTCTATATCCCGGTCCGCAGCTGCGAAGAAACGCGCCTGTATACCGTTCTTTAGACAACAGAGAAGCACATATAGAGTTCAGGCGTATTCCACAACGGAGCGATCTCGGTCAACAGTTTGTCGTTCAAGGAACGGCAGCCGGTGAATGGGGGTTTGTTACAGGCGGCTATAACTTACAGACATGGCTTGAGGAGAAAGAGACGATTATCCAGTCGGATGAGCATCCGGTTTTCCTGGTCAGGAAACCCCCGATCCCTGAACCGCCGGTCTTTGATGCCGAATCGAGCGAGATGACAGCAGAGGATTGGCTACCGTTGAACAATGCAGCCCGAGGCGTGCCTTTTGACGGTTGGCTTCAATCGTTCTCTGGTACACAACCCCAACAAAAGGTCGTTATACCTGGATCCGAAGAGACCGATGGGAGCCCTTTTACGGCTTCCCTGATAAATCCGTTCCACTCAGCTTTCGCGACGCCCCGCGGGGCAGCACCGGTCGGACTGATTGTCGCCTATTCACACGCGCGCCAGATCCAGTGGCAGCGGCAGTTGACACTCACACTCCTTTTAAGTGGGGTCGGCGGATTGGTGTTGGTTTACCTCATTAGTTACATCGTCAGTCGGAGCATTGCGCGTCCGATCGCAGTGCTACGCGAAGGCGTCAATCATATTGCTGCTGGCGATCTTAATCATCGTGTTAACATCCGATCCGGCAACGAGATGCGCCAACTCGCGGAAGGGTTCAACCAGATGGCGCGGGACCTCAAGCGGAGTTTAGATGCGCGCATGGCAGCAGAACGGGCAGCGACATGGCGGGACGTCGCACGGCAGGTGGCACATGAAATCAAAAATCCGCTTTTTCCGATTCGGTTGTCTGTTGAAAACTTGCAACAAGCGAAATCTAAACCTGAAGTCTTTGAGAAAATATTTAGTGAATGTACCGACACCGTCATCGAAGAAGTTGATCGTATCGGGAAACTCATAGATGAATTCCATCAATTCGCACGGATGCCGAGCGCTCAACGGAAACCGAACCATTTAAATGATATTGTCAAGTCTGTTCTGACGTTATATACCGGTGGACGGGTGCCGGATTCCGGTCAAGCCGATGGTGCCACAGCAGTCGGTTCGGAACACAAGGATTCTATCGAAGGTATCTGGCTCGAAAATATTTCTAAGGTGAAAGTCGAAACCGAGTTAGGAGAGACACCGAAACTGTTGCTGGATCCTGAGCAGATCGCACAAGCACTCGGCAACCTTCTAAAGAATGCGATTGAAGCGATGCCGGACGGCGGCACCCTTAAGGTGACAACCTATTTCACACCAAGCATACCATACGGAAATTCTGAAGACCTACAAAATGGCGACAACAAAACCGAAGGAAATAGAGACACGGACCCCAACGGGATCGTTTCACTCGAAATCCAAGATACCGGTTGTGGTATGTCCGATGAAACGATGGCGAATCTCTTTGTCCCTTACTACACCACCAAGTCTGATACGGACGGGACAGGGCTCGGTATACCGATTGTTAAAAGAATTGTTGAGGAACACGGTGCCGAGATCGACTTTGAGAGTACCGAAGCTGTCGGCACAACAGTCCGCATCTATTTTTCGTACAACCGAAATGAACGCGCCGAAGAATTAGCCCTCGGACCGGAAGGATTAATACCGCTCACAGGTTTGACACCGAAATTAGAGATAAAAGATCGGTCAGTAGACTCGACAGATTAAAACCGAAACACACTGCGATAGGACAAACGAAATGGAAACTTTTTTGATTGTAGACGACGAAAAAAATATACTTAAGATGTTATCCCTAGGGCTCGAAATGCGGGGGTATCAAACCTTGACAGCTGCGAGCGGTGAGGAAGCTTTGCAGCAAGCGATGAAATCTGATGTTGACCTCGTTCTGTTGGATATCCGTATGGAGGATGGTATGGACGGCGTCCAGACGCTCGTCAAACTCCGTGAACGTTATCCTGAATTGAACGTCGTGATGATGTCGGCGCAGCAAGATATTGAAATCGCTGTTAAAACGATGGAACTCGGCGCGAAACGGTACATCACGAAGCCGATCGATATTGATAAGATTTTGTCGAGTGTCCAACCGTTTTTGGAGATATCGCGCTTATCGCAAGAGAATGAGATCCTGAAGTCTCAAATTGTCCGTATTGATGAGATGGTCGGAGAAAGTACGGCTATCAAGCACCTCCGTTCACAGATTAATCGGGTCGCTGGTAGTAGGCTCGGTGTCCTTATCTCTGGCGAGAACGGTACCGGCAAGCAGCTTGTCGCCAATGCTATCCATGAAAAAAGCGAACGTGCAGCGAAAACCTTTATTCCGCTCAATTGTGCCGCTTTGCCAGATGAACTGATCGAGAGCGAACTCTTCGGACATGAGCGCGGCGCATTCACAGGGGCGGATTCCCGTAGGCAGGGACGTTTTGAACTCGCGGACGGTGGTACCCTTTTTCTTGATGAGATCGGCGATATGAGTTTAAAGGCACAAGCGAAGGTCCTTCGCGTGATTGAAACCGGTGAAGTCGAACGTCTCGGCGGCAATCAGATTCGCACTGTAGATGTACGGATTATCGCTGCGACGAACAAAAATCTGCCGGAAGAGATTGAGAACGGACGGTTCCGACGGGACCTCTTCTATCGGTTGAATGTTGTCCCTATTGCTGTGCCACCGCTTCGCGAACGCACGGAGGATGTTCCATCATTAGTCAAGTACTTCGCCGAGCGCCTGCAGCTCAATATGGCGTCTACGCCGAAGGCTATTGATCCGGGCGCTTACGCCGTGTTTCAAAGTTACCATTGGCCCGGGAACATCCGAGAGTTAAAGAACATCGTTGAACGCCTCCTTATTATGGTGAACCGAGATGTTGTGATGGCACCCGATGTTGCAGAGGCTTTGTCTCTGGTGCCGCAAGTGCCTTCTTCGCCGAATTTTGACGGTGATACGACGGAGTATCACGGTTCGCAGGCTCTACCGAACTCGGTACTTTACAAACCCGGAACCCCGTTGAGTCAGATGATGGATACCGCCGAGGCGCAGTGTATTCTCACGGCTTTGGAAGAATTTAACTGGAATATCCGACGGACAGCGGAAGCATTAGAGGTCGAGCGGAGCAACTTGTACAAAAAAATGAACAAGTACGGTATCTCTCGACCAAATTCCGAGGACTAAACGTATAAGGGTTATAAGTTATAAGTGGTAGGTTATAAGTTAAGAGCCGTTGGGAACTTATAGGTTCCCTCTTTACTTATACTAAAGTTTGGACAATTCGTATCCCCCGTTTGGGTTGCGTTGTAAAAGCGGATAGAGATTTTCACGCATGTTTCCGCTGCTACAGAACTTACTGAAAAATAACGGTAACTATGAAGGTGCCACAGGCTAACAGCCTATGCTACAAAAGAGCGTATCCGATCAAGAACCTTGGACCTCTTAAAATTGTCCAAACTATAGCACTTATAACTTATAACCATTAACTTATAACTATTAAAAACAATGTTAAGAAAGCACATCAGTGAAAATGGTGGGATGACTCGCCTTCAATTGCTTATTCTGGTTGTCTTAACAGCTGTGATTGGTGGGCTCTCGTTTCCACCATGGCTAGAGTATCGTAAGGTCGGGACAGCGGATGTCGATGTGGAAACGATTGCCGTTGCTATCAAGAAATACCATAGGCATACCGGCAGTTATCCGACGCGTCTGGACGCACTCGTGACGGACCCCGGACTCGAAGGATGGCGTGGGAATTATCTCGAATCTATCCCTGAAACACCGTGGGGTGGCAGCTACGTCCTGTTTCAAGACAGGTATAAAGTCGGGATAGCGAAAGATCACCGGCGTGTCCCCGAAAAATATCGAGTCGGCGGCGTTGCGGAGATCAGTCGAGTCTATCATGTCGACGCGCCCCTCGGTGAGAAATATTGGTGGTAATTAGTTATTAGTTGTCAGTACGTTACGTTTTCAGTACTCAGTTAAAGAAGTATCTTGTGGTAGTAGCCTGAAAGTAACCGCCACAATGTGCTAACTGAAAACTGCACTGACACCTGAAAACCGAAAAAAAATATGTGGGTCTTTATTTTTCTCCTCGGTTTAGCAATCGGTAGTTTCCTTAATGTCTGTATCTACCGTATCTCTTACCGTATCCTTCATCCTGATTCAAACGTGTCCATCCATTCTCCGCGTCGCTCTTTTTGTCCGGCATGCAACGCAACGATAAGTATTTATGACAACATCCCGGTTTTGAGTTATCTGCTTTTACGTGGCAAATGTCGGCATTGCAGCGCGTCGATTTCCGTACTTTATCCGTTGGTTGAGCTTGCCACGGCGGGGTTGTTCCTCGTGATGTACTATCGCTTTGGACTCACCCTCGAATTTCTGCTTGCACTTGTTTTCGTTGCGGTATTAGTACCAATTTTTGTCATCGATGCACAGCACTATATCATTCCAAATGTCCTCATTGTCACTGGACTGATTCTCGGTTTCGGCATTGTCTGTGCAATCGCGTATCAACGCAGCGATGTCTGGTATCTGCTTATCCGTCTCATCGGTGCTGTTGCGGGTGGGTCGGCGTTGTGGTTGGTCGCTGTTATCGGGAGTGCGGTCTTACGCAAAAAAGCGATGGGGGGCGGCGACATCAAGTTGATGGCACTCATCGGATTGTTCCTCGGTGCCTGGCCCGAACTCGCGATGGTGATAGGTTTTTCTGCCTTCAGTGGCGCGATTGTCGGGACGACACTCATCGTCTCAGGCGTGAAAAGCCGTGAGAGTCCTATCCCTTACGGTCCGTTTCTTGCCGGTGCTGCGGTGCTTGTCCTCTTGTGGGGAGATAGCCTCTGGCGTTTGTACTTGCAATCCGTGGGGTGGCATTAATCGTAGGCGGGATTTGTAATCCCGATCAGGCACATTCTGTGTGCTGTTAGCCATCATCTAATGCAATGGAGGAACTATGAAAACCTTTTGCCTAATCATCTGCCTTTTGATGTTAGCCTTGAGCCAACAGGTTGCGTCCGCACAGCAGCAGCAAATTAAGGAAGAATCTGCTGAGGACTTTGTTAAATTAGGAATACCGCTCGAAGAAGCACTCACCAAAGCTACGTTTGTCGTTGAGTGGTTAAGTGGAGACGGAAGTACTGAAGTAAATTTTCAAGGTGAGAACGTAATCCGCACCCCTGATTACATAGAGCTCCGCTCTGATGAAGATGAACGGGGCAGGTCCAGTTATTATAGGGTCCTACCTCAGCATACTGTTGAAGGAAATCGGTATATTTTTGTGCCGTTAGCCCAAAGTGGTGGCGGTTCTGGGGTCCTTTGGAATCTCCATATAGTAAATAAAAAAACGCTCCGAACTGTTGATACAGCCGGTCTCGGAGATCGCGCGAGGATTGAAAAGGTTGGCTTGGCTGTTCCTAATAGTGATACTGTCTCTATCACCTATATTAAGCGGGAGGTTATTAAAGGTAAAGCCGTACATGACCTGAAAAAAGCAATAACGAAACACTTTCGGATGATACAAGGAACCCTTCAGGAGGTGGAAACCCCTATGGGGAGCAACGCCGAGGCAGTTACACCGAAAATATCCGAGGAGCCCGACGTTATTTTTCAATTGGTTGAGCGTCTACAATTCGCTGATGGCACGGCAGTAAAATCCATCGCTAAAGACGATATTGACGCACTTCGGGACCGACCTATTCGCCTTGGTCCGAACGATCATATTGACGGTGTAACGCTAACAAACGAGAAAGGCGAAGATATCCAAGTGCGAACGTGTAGAGAATATGACGATGCGCTTAAGCGTGGTTACTATGCCAACACGAATTTTGATGCACAAATGTCTATGTGGTTTATGCATCAGTGTGGATTGTTGAACGCGTTAGAGGGGGCAGCTGCTCCTCGGCAAAGTTATATCTCAAATCCTAAAGTGGGAATAACCAATTTAGAGTTGATGCCTTTTTCCGTTTTTCCTTACGCGTCGGACGAGGAGATAAAATCAGGAGCGACATTTCAGACAAAGATCAAGAATGGGGAACTCAGAGTTGTAGAAAAAAATCAAAACACTCTGACGACTGAGGAAATCGATACGGGACAATTTTTACAGGAAGTGGTACGTGCTGACTTTAACGATGACGGTATTGAAGATATTTTTCTATTTGAGTATCATTATTCAATACGAGGCACATTCGGCTCTGGTGGAATTATTGTCTTGACCCGTAAATCGGTGGATGGGAAGTTTGAAGTTGTGCGCCCGTCCAACTGAGCCCAATCTTCCGGACATCCATATTGGTTTGATTGAAAACTTGTATTATAGGGAATCCTAAAAATAAATAGACATCTTTGTAGCATAACCTGTTAGGTTGTGCCAGTCTGATTGCCTGTTATAGGCATTCAGACTGTTTGAGTGTGCCCAATTAATTAGATTTTACTATAATCTGAACGAAAACATCTATTTTTTTTGAACTCACATTATGTTATCATTTCCACACTAATGGACAATCTGTGTTTTGGAGAAAATCAATGAGAACAGTACCATATCCACGGGATCATATTTTCTATAATAATCGCGGTATTGATTACGGTGAAAAGGGTGAGCATGATCTTGCCATCAAAGATTTTACCAAAGCAATTGAACTTAATCCGGACTATGCCTTCGCCTATAACAATCGCGGTGCTGTCTATCGTGATAAAGGTGAGCACGACCAAGCCATTGAAGACTGCAGCAAAGCCATACAACTGCAACCCAATTATGCCGAACCCTATAACAATCGCGGTGCTGCTTATGGCAACAAAGGCGATTATGACCTTGCGATTAAAGACTATAACATAGCGATAAAACTGCAGCCGGATTTTGTTCAGGCTTATTACAACCGTGGTCTTGCCTACCACGAGAAACGTGAATTTGATCGCGCTATTAAGGATTATAGCAAAGCGACAAAACTGAATCCGAAACTTTTTCATCCGTATTACAATCGTGGCAATGTTTACCTCCAAAAAGGTAATTTTGATAGAGCTATTGAAGACTATAGTAAGGCAATAGAATTGAATCCAACACTTGGTCCTGCATATTGCAATCGCGGTGAAGTTTGGTTACATTTAAAAGAATGGGATAAGGCAAAAGCCGATTTGACCACTGCCAAAGATAAAGGGGTTGATATCATCGCTGCGTTTCATAACTCTTATAGAGACGTTGCGACTTTTGAGCGGAGAAATAGTGTTAAACTGCCGAAAAACATCGTGGCAATGTTGAGGCAATATCCAGTCAACAGCTTTACCACAACACAGAGGGTCTTGACTGTTGAGGGGGAAACACAAGAATCTTATGCAGTGTTGAAACTATTGGGGAAATTCCGCAATACTGGCAAGCCACTGAGCGAATATCTCCACGGGCAACCCTCTCGTGGTATTACGACAGGGTGCAACGAAGTATTTATAGTAAAGCGTGAAACGTATGATGCACTCATTAAAGAACACCCGTCGTCTGATGATATTTTAAAACCGTTTCTGATGGCGCGCGACATCCAACGTTGGCGGGTGAAGCCAACAGACGAGTCGCGGAGAGAACTACAAGACAAATGGCTGATCTTTACGCATCAAGGCATAGATATTGATGCATATCCGGCAATCGAGAAACACTTAGGAAAACACCGTGATGCGCTGGAAAAACGATCAGGGAAACAGGAGTGGTACGAACTGCAAACGGCTCCAACGGATACGACGCGGTTTACGCAACCGAAGTGTATCTATGCAGATATGGCAAGTGAAACTGCGTTTGCTTTTGATGATGAAGGCTACTATGTAGGCAGCCCCGCATCTCTGTTGCCTACAAGTGAACTGTGGCTTCTCGGTGTGTTGAACACCAGAGCGGTTTCCTGGTTTTATGCGCGGACAGCTCCACAGGTTCGAGGTCCGTTTTTAAAATTCGTGCCTCGGTATGTCTCACAAATCCCAATCCCTGATATGGAACCGGAGCAGAAGGCACTCATCCACAAAATCGTTGAATATATCCTTTATCTCAAGAAACAGTCCACGGTAAAAAGTAGAGATTTAAAATACGCCCGTGCCCGCGTGATGGTTGGATATTTTAATCAAATTATTGATGGTCTGGTTTATGAATTATATTTGCCGGACGAGCTTCATAAAAGCCGCAAACACCTTTTTCAACCGTTGTTCGATGAACAGTTGCCACCCCTTGAGGAGATTCAAGGTGATAAAATGTCCGCGTGCCGAGACATTTTTGAGCGGTTATATGAAAAAACGCATCCGGTTGCGGTCAATCTATTCTTTTTGGATAGTGTCAAACCTATCCGTATCATTGAGAGTAAGGCGTCAATAACCCCCTGCTAAAGCATGGGGGCTTGTGATAGATGGTAGCCAACCTGTAACTATCACGAGGGCAACTTATTGACTACAGTAAAATATCGCAGTATCGTGGCGTGGCAGCCACAAGGTCTGTCTTAAAACGATATGTTGAACGGGTAGTAGACATATCTAAGGATGCTCCCCAAGTCTGACACCAAAGGCTGATACCTGCGATCTGGATGGGGCAACATATACCCGCGAAAGCGGAGAGCCGAAAGGTCATTACCTGTTTTCTCAAAAGCACCGTGTCAGGTCTATTAGACAGAAAGTGCGAGCTCTGTTGAACGAAGCAGCACACTCGAGAGAAACGGAGACCCCGAAACCGTGTCGAAAAAACGGAACGCTTATTTTTTTCTAAAAAAAGGAGCGGTGTTTCCTCTCCCCACTAAAGCGTGGGAGTCTCCACACCGAATACATTGATGAGAATTACCGATATTGAAATTAAAAATTTTAGAAGCACCGCCATCTGCCTTTGAAATTTTATTGGGATAATTATGAGTAGAATTTATTGTTATGCTGATGAATCTGGACAGCATACACATGGTGATTTCTTTAGTGTTTCTGTTGTTATGGTGAAAACTATTGAGATGCGTGATGAAGGTGAGTGTATCTTACTGGAGATAGAAAGAACAACTGAAAAAGGATCTACGAAATGGACGAAAACGCACCATCGTAAAAAAGCAAGGTACGTGGAGCCAAAGATGAAGGGAGCGCGTGGATAAGATTAGCCGATGCCATTGCGGGATTTAGTTGGGATGTTTACAAAAACAAACCATATACGCAAAGCCTACATGCTGACATGCCATCGGGACCTTTTATTCAAATATAAAAAAAAGCTAGAGTGTCTGGCTCTAGCAACCCAACATAGACATACCACAGCGGCAGAGGTCACGGTTGGCTGGCCCTAGTTTTCCCGGGGAAAACACCGTCCATACGGCACGTATTCGGGCAAAGTACACATTCGACATATATTATAACGAAAAAAAAACAGATTGTCAAGTTTTTTGTCTAATTTTCAATTATGGTAAAATCTATCGTTATTCAGGCACCGTGGTAGGCGCGGTTTTGCGGTGTACGTGAAGAAACACCCCAGCAAAAACCCCAAATGCGACCGGCATTCAAACTGCGCCTACTAGGAAATTGTGTAAGTCCCACTTCATACAGTTTGCGTGATGGTTATCTGTCAACATTTCTAATCCTGCAAATCCTGATTCGGGTAATTAACGCGTTCCGCTTCCATCCTTCCGATCCAAATTTTTGATGGAATATGGATACGTGCCCGAAAACATAATCCTTTGCAATTAACACCCTTATACGCTATAATTCAATTTCATAAGGAGGATGCAACATAATGGATGTTAAAGACGCGATTCTTAGACGACGTACGATTTTTAAATTCAAGCAGGAACCCGTGCCGAACGATGTCATCGAACAGGTTTTCAGTTACGGGATATGGGCACCGAATCACCATGTCACGGAGCCTTGGCGTTTTACTGTGATTGGCAAGGAGACAAAGCTAATCCTGGCAGACCGATACCGCGAAATCAAGATGGAGGATACACCCGACCACGTTGATGCCGAAAATCTCGCCAAAATCGGTGAACTCGCTTACGAAAAATTCATGTCCAAGCCGACGATTGTTGCCGTTTCGTGCTTACAGGAAGGCGATGAACAACGCCGACGTGAAGACTACGCCGCTGCGTGTTGTGCAATGCAAAACGTCCAACTCGCTGCATGGGATGCGGGGGTCGGTATGCAATGGAGCACCGGCAGGATCACGATGGAAGAACAGACGTATCAGTTGTTAGGGATTGATTCGTCACAGGAGTATATCATCGGTTTCTTCTATACCGGTTACCCCGCCGACATCGGGCAACCGAAAAGGCAACCTGCAGGTGAGTTTATTCGCTGGGTAGCGTAAAAGCCGTCAGCAATCAGCCATCGGCTTTCAGCAAAGAGTTGTTTGTAGCAGGCGAGAATTAACTTAACACATGCTCTACTAATGGTTGAAAGCCGACTGCTGACAGTGAGCGTAGCGAATGCCCTGACTGCTGACAACTATTGAAGTTTGTATGCTGCCTTGGCGTTCTGCCAGAAAAACTTCGCCTTGACGGCATCGCCTTTCGCGCTGAAATAGCCGTCCACGATCTGTTGCACGACTTTGTACGGTGCGAAACGTTCCGACACGGGCCAGTTGCTCCCGTAGATAAGCCTATCCTCGCCAAACGCATCCCATAGGACATCAATCGTTGGCGTGTAATAGGCGACATCCGTCGGTGCAGGCGTTTGCCCGGTGTGTTCTGCCAATCCGGAAACCTTACAATAGATATTCGGATAGCGTGCCACTTCATTGATAGCAGAAACCCACGCCGGATCCGGCGGATCTTCTGATATGCGGGCACCGGCGATATGATTGATGACGATGCGCATTTCCGGTGTATGTTCAACCAGTGTCGGTAGAATCGATAACGCTTCAGGGTTAATCAGGAGGTCTAAGGTGAGTTCTTTCGCCGCCAGTCTTTCGATATTTGCCATGAAGATCGTGTTGCCGATGGCGCGTAGATGTCCGCTGCCGAGGCGTATCCCGCAGAAGAGTGGATTCGCGGCGAAACGGTTCAGGTGCTTTCCAAAATCCGCGTCGTCGGGTTCTAAATGTCCAACGAACCCGACAATAAACGGTTCGTCTGCGGCGAGGTCAAGAATCCACTGGTTATCTTCAAGCCACTTGCTCGCTTCAACGACGACAGTACCCGTCGCGCCTTCAGGGACCGCGAGAGCCTTGTAGTCATCGGGCATAACCCGTCGATAGAGCACCTCATCATTAGGGTTCGGCCACGGAACACCTTCCGGGCGCGTGGGATCGTAGAAATGCGTATGTGTATCAATAATCATTTTTTCTCTATGCCCCTTGCTATGCTCAGCACGTTGTGCTGAGCATCGGTTTCTGATTAAGTTGGAATGTATCCATGAATAAGTACGTTCTCTCTCTTTTTAAATTCAGGCATTTTACCATAATGCTAACAGTGCTTTTAGCAAGCAGTCTGTTTGGATGTCCGTCTCCTGACTCGGTACAGCAGGAGAAGCGTGAGCTGCAACGTGATGCGTTAAAACTGAGGATGGGACAGGCACTCAACCCGACGGATGCGGAAGGACATCTTCAACTCGGAAAAACCTATCGCGAATTAGGTGAATATGAGAACGCGATAGAATCTTTTCAACATGCCCTCGCACTTGATGCCGAAAATGCGCATGTCTATAACAATTTCGGTCTCGTTTACATGGATACGCGTCTGTTTATCCTCGCGATTGAAATGTTCCAAGCTGCGTTGGAGTTGTCCCCCGAAAATCCTGCGTTCCTGAACAATCTCGGTTATGCGTACAATATGACCGACCGGTTTGAAGAAGCACTCACTGCTTACCGCAGTGCCATTGCGTCGGATCCGACTTTCATTGACGCCTATTACAACCTCGCCGATACCTACCTCAACAGCGAGATGTATCCAGAGGCTGTTCAGTATTATGAGGCAGCCCTCGAAATGGAAGAAGGCGATGCCGACGCTGATGTCTATTTTAACGCCGGACTCGCTTATGAGAAAAACGGACAGTTCCTGCCCGCCATCCAATCCTACGAAAAAGGGGTATCAATTGATGATGGCGATGCGGAGGCGTATTACCGTCTCGCCCAGACGTACAAGAAAAACGGCGATCCGCTTATGATGCGTCGCTATCTGGAGACGTTTTTAGATCGGGCGCGGGGAGCTCCGCATCTTGAAAAAGAGATCCACGAGGCGGAGCAGCTGTTCGACAAATAGCGTGCTATTGTCACTGGATCAAGGCTGTCTTAAGATCAGCAGAAATTCTGATTTCATCCCATCCGGATTCTTATTCTTCCGAGCACCGAATAGTTTCCTTGTTTTAATCCTATCCTCATAGACTTTTTCAAACGTCCATCCGCGTTCCGTGAAATACTCCGCCAGTATCCGCCACAATTCGACCGTTATACCGTCAATCCGAGGGTTACCAACGAAGATACACGCTGCGGCGTTTGGTTTCAGTTGCTTCATTGCGTTTTCAAGGGCGTTGACCGTATGACAAAAATAGGAATCGAGCCGTTTTCGGAGGTCGTCGCGGGTGAGCATCTCTCGGACGTTAGCCAACGTTTGGGTCTGAACGATCCGATCTGTCTTCCGATACGGGATTTCAAGCCGTGATAGTTCTCGGATCTCTTCCTCCGTGTGTCCTAACCAGAACAGTTCCATTTTCGTTGAACGGATATACTCCTGCGCTTGGAGGTATGGTGGTGATGTTATGAGCGCGTCGCATTCTCTCGGCACCGTAATATAAGACGAATCCACACCCCCTTGCCACTGTATTTCAGGCGTCCGATCGTTGTGATGCGCCTGTGTGTACACAACGAAATCGTTAAGACTTCTTAACGTCTTGAGCGAGAGTGTGTCAACCATCTCATCTAACTGCGCTCTCCAATTCTCCTTAAGCAGTTCCGCTATGGCACTCAACTTCCGTTTCGATCTCGCAAGTTTAGGGGTCCTATCTTCTGTGTTAGAGAAACGTTTGCTTGCTTTCAACAGTGCAGCCTTAATAATGGAAGAAAAGACATCGTCGTCCGCCTGATGGATAAATCCCCAGTAGTATGATAAGACCTCTAACATTTCCGGTGCGTACCAATAATCAACGTTTGACCAATCGGGTATGAACCGGTGTTTACTCGCTCGCATGCCCTCCAAAAGTTTATGCAAATCTGCTTCGTGCAGTCTCCCTTTACCGCGGTAAACCTTGAGCGGCATAATGTGATTCAGGAGAAGGTTAAGATCAAGTAACACAGCATTGCGTTTGCACAAATACGCCTCAACACCAACCGTTCCTGAACCTGCAAACGGATCTATAATCCAATCCCGTTCCTTTGTGTAGGTATTAATCGCGTAGCGGACGATTTGTGGGATGAATTTCGCAGGATAGGCATAGATAGCGTGTGTCAAGTAGCCAGTATCGTCGATTTCAGGAACGAGATCGCGAAAGGAGACCCATTCGACCCCATCAGATGCCGTTTTCTCTGCCGGTGTTTCAAACTCGGTGTCTATCGAAAAAAGCGTGAACTGTTCTTCCAGATTTCGGTTTTGCATAGATCTCTACGAGATTTGTAGAGCAAGTTTGACCAAAGGTTATTGTTGTTCCTCTTCAACTTCTACTGCGTTTTCTATTTCTTCCTCTGTGAGTTGGAAGTCAAACACCGCTTCTCCTTCATCGACCTGTTCTGTTTCCGGTGTAGCAGCCCCTTGGATTTGCTCTGTGGGTTGTGTAGTCTCCTGTACGGCGACATCTGTCGTTTCAAGTTTCTTTGAAGTGCCACCGAGGATCGTCAAAGCCACAATCCCGACGACGCAGAGACTTGTGACCGTCAGCGCAATGGGTCGTTTCCAGAGGACAGTGCGTTCGCTTCTGTCTAAGAACGGGAGAAACAAGAGCAGCAACATGCCGACCGTCGGAATCACAAACGTCCCGAGAATTTCAAAAGGACCTTGGAAATATTTCAGGAGTTGGAACAGGAACAGGAAATACCATTCAGGACGCGGATCGTAATCGGCGTTTGTCGGATCAGCGACATCTTCGAGCGGAACAGGCATGAACAGTGCCCCCGCGGCGAGGGCAACGAACAGGATGAGCATACCGACGACATCTTCAAAGACCTGATCTGGATAAAACGGTTTACCGGTTTTCATCTCCTCTGGTGTGTTCTCCGGTTTACCTGAAGACCCGTAATATCGGACGAAGAAGAGGTGCACACCGACCAGTCCGAAGGCTAACCACGGCAACCAGATGGTGTGGAGTGCATAAAACCGCGACAGCGTCACCGCACCGATCTCTGTACCGCCGCGCATCACCTTCGCCACGAAGTCGCCTAATCCGGGCGCGGTGCTGGCGATTTCTACACCGACAACCGTTGCCCAATACGCCTTTTCATCCCACGGAAGCAGATAGCCAGTGAACCCGAAACCCAGGACAACCAATAGGAGAAGAACGCCGAATATCCACGTCAGTTCCCGCGGTGCTTTGTATGAGCTGTAGAGGACGACGCGCAGCAGATGCAGGACAACGATGATGACCATCGCACTCGCACCCCAGTGGTGTAAACCGCGCACAAACGCACCGAACGGCACCTCTGTGCTAATGTAGGTTACCGCGTTATGCGCGTGTTCTGGGGAAGGCGAATAGTAAAATGCCAGAAACGCACCTGTTACGGCTTGTAATATAAGCAGAAACATCGCTAAGCTGCCGAGTGAGAAAAGCAAGTTGATGTGTTTCGGCAGTGGTTTTCGTAAATGCGCGGAAAACTCCGTTAATGGGAGACGTTCGTTGAGAAATTGTCGCATCTACGTCTCCTTTACGTATAGGATACCTGCTTCGACTTTAGTTTCCAGTTTCTGCAAGGGTTCCGGCGGTGGACCGGCAATAACGGCACCCGTCTTATCGAATATCGCACCGTGGCACGGGCAGAGGAACGATTCCTGTTTTTCATCCCACCGGACGAGGCAGCCGAGGTGTGAACATATCCGAGAAAAGACACTCCATTCCCCGTTACCGACATCGGTTACGTAAACGGAACGTTTTTTTGTCGCCTGAACCCAACCGTCTTTAGCGGTGAAGGTATAATCCACTTTTTTAAACCGACTGTTTTTAAGCCGGTCTGCAAGCCCCAAATCGACCCATTTCGATTCCGCTTTTTTGAAGGCGGGTGAAATTGCGAAGCCGATCAGGGGAATACCGGCAGCGAGACTTATAATCCCACCAATAAACGCCGTTATAATTTCCAAAAATGAGCGTCTACCCCTCTTTTCCATCCGTTCCCTCCTTTAAATCATCTCTTCCGTGTCTGCCCTTCAAAGGGTGTGCGGAGGTCGTAACGTCCCTCTTCCAGAACCGGTAGCGTGCCGTCATTGACCATGAGTTCGAGCGGCAATTCTTTGGTTTCCATCGGCATCGTTACCACGTTCTTGATCCGCAGAGACTCATAGATAGCCAGCATAATTTCGAGGGTATAGCGGGCTTGAACGCCACTGCCGCGGTGATCGGAGATGTCGCCTTCAATCCACTCGATTAACTCTTGGAATTGGTTCTTCGGCTCTGGTGGCGGTGTGATGGTTTGCCATCCCTGCGCGTCTCCGTTTTGAAGGAGAAGTGTTCCATCGGGTCCGTTGCGAATTTGCCCTTCTGTGCCAGCGATTTTCGGCATTGAGACGGGTGGTTCGGGGAGATCACCTTCGTAGATACCGCGGGCACCCCCTTCAAAGCAGACTAACCCCATACAGAGGTCTTCACAGATTGTGCGGCGCTCCCAGCGGTCAGTCGTACGCGATGTCTGTCCAATCACCCACAAAGTTTCCGGATCAGACAAGGTGAAACGCCATCCGTCAATTGCGTGTGTGCCTGTATTCAACAGTCCAGCGTGCTGTTTTGCTCTGTGGTGGAGCGTTGTCGGTTCCCCAATCGCTCCTGCAGCGACGAGTCTACGTGCCTCTATATTTGCAGCGGAATACCTACCTTGGTGACCGATGATAAGTTTGACATCGTTCGCTTTGCAAGCCTCAAGCATAGCGTCGGCTTGTCCGAGTGAGGCAGCCATCGGTTTCTCACCGATAATCCCTTTCACACCCGCCTTCGCCGCTGCGACGGTGGCTTCCGCCCGCGGTCCCTGCCATGTTGTGATACTGACGATGTCCAAATCCTCTTTTGCCAACATTTCTTCAACATCGGTGTAGGTAGCGGGGACATCGTACTCGTCCGAGACCCGCTTTGCCGCTTCTTCGTAGATGTCCATCGCTGCGACGACTTCTGCCCTGGCGTTATTTCCCCACGCTCTGGAGTGGGACCTACCCATCCCACCGCAACCGATGATCCCGACGCGATATGTCTGATTTGCCATCTGTGTGCCTCCTTATTTTTCCATCCAAGAAACTCCTAAAACCGTGTTGACCATTCTATCATCTCACCGTATTTTTGTCAAATTTTCTCGCAATGCTTTATATCGTTTTCCTTGACAAACCTTCAAAAACATTGCAAACTATAGAAAGCAGTATAAACTTGTAGACTACATCAAAAGAGAGGCATTTTAAGATGGCTGGTTATGAAGATAAAGGTTCCGAAATTCGGGTAACGAACCTTGAGGCTTACCCGATGGGCGTGAAGGCGTACGTCAAAATTGAAACGAACATGGACGTTACGGGTTGGGGCGAGATCAACAATATGGAGACCACTGTCACCTGTGCGTTGGCGCGTTCCCTATCCGAGATGATCATCGGAGAAAACCCGACACGGATTGAGCATCACTGGCAGCGGCTGTTCCGGGCACATCGCAATATCCGAGGCGGCGGATTGATGGTGCATACCATCTCCGCCATTGATATGGCACTCTGGGATATTACGGGGAAACTCTGGGGTGTACCGGTGTACCGGCTCCTCGGGGGTCCTTGTCGCGATAAAATTTGGAAATATCCGAGTCCAAAGGCGATAAAAACGGGACCCGGCGGTTCTAAACCGTTTGCGGGTACCCCTGATGAGATCACTGACATGGTTAAACGCGTGCATGATGCGCGAGAGAAGGTCGGTTCCGATGGTGCCGTGATGTTTGATGCACATAGTTGTTTACCACCGCCTATCATCAAACAATTTGCGAGTTACCTGAAGCCTGATGATTTACTTTTCCTTGAGGAGGCGTGGGTGCCGGGCAACATTGAGGTGATGCGGAAAATCAGGGAATCCGTCCCTGTGCCGCTGGCGACAGGAGAACGCGATCGTACAATATGGGAAGTCCGCGAAATCCTTGAGGCGCAGGTAATTGACATCCTGCAACCCGATGTTGGACACGGTGGCGGTATTACACAGGTCAAGAAAGTCGCAGCACTCGCGGAAGCGCATCACGTTCCGATTGCACCGCACTGTACGATGTCCTACCTCGGTCTCACAGCGAGTTTTCATTTATCGGCTGCCGTGCCGTTTTTCCTTATCCATGAGGGCTATGAGAACGTCCTTCCGGCAGGTGTTGCCCGCAAGGCGTGGGAGATGGACGAAGAGGGCTATGTGTCGCTGCCTGAGGGACCCGGTTTAGGGGTTGAGGTGGATGAGGCAAAAGTTATTGAAGTTGGACAGGATGAGCGGAGACGTTTCACCTGGCCGAATAGCCGATTGGTAGACGGTTCTATTGCTGATTATTAGTCTAACACATCAGTATGAGCATTATATAGGCGCGCCTTAGCAGCGCGCCTAAATCTGAAGTTAGACCGGATCTCGTTAGCGATGCTGTAATAAGGCACTAACGGCATCGTCTTCACTTTTAAAGCATTTAAGAATCGCGATTAATCGCGTTCTGATAATAATATTTCTGATATGCTTGTTCATATTTATGACCGCAATTTTCCCACCACACCGTCGGACCTCGGCATAGATTTTCATAAGTGTACCGAGTCCAGCACCATCAATTTGAGACACTTCTCTAAAGTCAAACACCAGTCTTGGAGATGAGGCATGTCGAATGAGTGTCTCCTCCACAGTTTCCAAAACTCTTTTGGTACTCGGGGCGATCACTCTCCCTTTCAGCCTGAAAATAACGATTTCTTTTTTCTCAGATACGGTGATTTTCACAGTATGTCCCACCAATGCTGCTGATCCAGTGCCTCCCTAAAGTGATTCAAGGAAGGCAATAACGGCTTGTTGTTTCTCTACCGACAGGTTGAAGAACTTTTCCTTGGCATTCTGTGCCTCGCCCCCGTGTGCTCGAATCGCACCTTCAAGCGTTGTTGCGCGACCGTCATGAAGAAAAAACGGTGTACCCCCGAGAAATTCTGCCACCAAACGTGTCCCCCAAAGTGGAGCAGTCCGCCATTCTGTTCCTGTCGCTTCACCATCAGGACGGTTATCTGCTAATTCTTCACCCATATCATGCAAAAGGAAATCGGAGTAAACGTGGACATCTACCCTGTTCAAAGCATCAATAGGAGATGGTCCCGTCTGCATCGTCGGGACGTGGCAGGCGGCACACCCAATCCGGTTGAAAATCGCATCGCCCCTTTTGACTTGCCCCGTTATCTCACCACGTGGCGGGGGTGAAAGCAACCGCATGAAAACGACGATATCCATAACCGTTGATCTTTCAATCTCTGGGTCAGGAACAGTGTCCCCAGTATTGGAAGGCTCCTCTTGTAGAAAACTGTTGGTAACACCCATATCTTGTTGGAATGCCATTGCAGTCTGTTGTACCAACGATGAAACGGATGCTTTGCGTCCAAACCTTCCAAGCTGCTCACCCGGTCCGCCGCCAATCTCCGTAGTTGGCACAAAATCGGCGGCAGTGACCCAGTGTGGTCTGCCAGAAACACCGTCGCCATCGGCATCGTCTTCATCGGCGTAGGATAATATGGTTTCAACCGATATATTTTCGATAAGTCCCATTCCGAAAACGGGGGGCGGGAGTCGTGTTGATTTATCCACACCCATTGGAAGTGTCTCGTAAGACACACCTGGGATGACTTTGTCTTGAAGCTGGGGACCTCCCATATCAAGCATCAGATTATGTCCCATACTAAATCGGATGAGCGATAGGTCCGGCATACCACGCCCATTTCCAGGGTGGCAACTTACACACGCCGCCTGATTAAAAATAGGACCTAAACCTTCTTCTACCGTGAAGACTTTCATGAATGCTTCCTCACCTCGTGTGAATGTGGCACGCAGGTCAGAAGGTAACATTTCAAAAGGGGTCTCAAAATTACCACGCGCGGGTTCAACATTATCGGCTCCGGGTATTATTAATTTAGTCCTGCCGTCACAACCATTCATGGATATGAGAACAATGAAAACAATACAAAAAACACCAGATATTTTCAATTTCAACTCCTTGCAGATGTAGTTAGATCAATATATCGTAGATTTTAGAATGATTTAGACACTCTCAACGCACAAGCAACCGCCTAAACCCTCACCGTATATCTTCCATTATCTAAGGAGTAGCGGATTAACCCCTAAATCCCCTACTCCTTATCCCCAACGTCCCATCCCCTATCAGGGGTTAGGCAACTTTGGAGGCTTCACGTTTTCAGATAAAAACGGATATAGTATTTTATGATGCGATAAATAGAGGATGTCTATCACAGCAAAAGAACACAACTCAGTTAATTTGAATGATGTTGGGACAATTTTAAAAATTTATGTATTCTATAATAAATTGTCCCAACATCAGTAAATTATACTCTGCTTCAATTGATAAGTCAAATTAAATTTTCAGAAAATTACTGAATTCGCCTAAGAAACGTCCATTAAATTCAGAAAGTCATATCAGCCCTGAGAATAAAAATTTCTACCAGAATATGTATATGTCTTTACATTTCCACTGAAAAATTTGAATTAGAGAGAGATTTTTGATATAATAATAAATTAACAGGAGTCGTGTTCGTTCGTATAAGAATAGATTCTACAATTCAGTTTAGGAGGCTTCCAATAGCGATGAATTCTCTGAAAGACCTTATTCAGCGCTGTCATGAACGGCATGAAAAGCCTCTTCGACAACGCAAGACAGCGTCAACACCTGCGATGTATATAAAGGATCACCTACGCCAGTACGCGGTTTACTGTGCACACCGCTTCCCTGTCCTGCTTCATGATTTAGAACAAGCGGATATCTCTTTCATGCCTATGGGGCGCGCACCTTGGCATGATCGGGGGCCCGGGGATTTTAGGGGCAAGCGGTTCTTGAAACGCCAAGGCATAACGGATTGGAGCACTAAACGATGGGATGCTTCGTGGGGTATTCAGTTGTATACAGGTATCCCTTCGGAACGCAATGGCGCGAGATGGCACGATCTACACTTCAAGTATGCGGCGATCTGTGCTGCACCAGAGGCAGTTGTTGCTTGTATTGAGGCACTTGTTAATATTGTTAATAACCCACTTTTAACATTAGGGAAGTCCGGCGGCATCCGCTTCTCCTGCAGAGTCCAAGATTATCTCCATCCGAATACCGAAGCAGCGAAATTATATATCTATAAAGACACCCCGATACCGGAAAATGTGTATCAACGCGATGTATATCTCGAAATATTTGGTCAAGAAGGGCACACACGCTGGGATGCACGCTATGAGATACTCATCGGTAATCTGTTAACGCCACCGGTCATTGCCAAAGAAGTACTATTCGCGCCTATTGACGCCCTCCGTGTGAAACTCCATGAACCTGCGCCTGATGGCACAGAAGCGAAGCAGATTGTCAACCCTGTACCGCTATCGCTCGGTTCAGAGAACCTTGATCTTGCAAGAGAGGCGTTCTTGCAACGTGGATTCTCTTATGTCAGACAAGAGGATGGTCTTCACTACTGGACACGACCTGAAGGCACTATGGGCAGCGAAGATGTCCTACTCTCGGAAAGCGATGGGGTGGTCAGGGTCAGCGCAGCTACGCCTGACATGGGGCTGCCAACGCAATCCACGCCAATCACAGAGGTTTGGGATGATACGGGTATTCTGTCCCCACTATCTGCAACAAGTACCTCTACGCCTGTGAAAGTGAAACAGGTACGAAAAGATGAACTCAGCCCGTTGGCGATAAAACGTCCACCCCCGGTATTAGGACAACACGGTAACACCGAAGAGGATGAAATACTCCAAAGGGATGTGTTTCAGATAGAAAGCATCTTTGACCGAGGCGTACGTATTCTTGGTGTTATTACAGGGATAGGTCCTTGGGATAAAGAGTCAGAAGACTCGTATTTCCTTAGTGGTGGTGTAATTTCCGTAAATACGCCGGAAATCAAATTCGCTGAAAGCACTGAAAAATACTTTCGAGAGCAGAATATACCATCGGTGGCTTATTGGAAGCCTCGAACACACCGATGGGAACACGTGAAAGACATACCCACTGATGTCCGGATGAAAACACCTTTTCAACATGGAAATGTCTGTGAAGACCCAGAACGATGTTCAGCACTTGAGGAAAAAGGTGGAAATCCGAATGAAAGTATCTGTCCACAGTGCCCCGTCTATTCAGCGTGTCAGCAGCGTGGATACTTATCCCAATTTGCCGCATTTCGACAGGCAAAAGTCCAAATGTTGACGATTCCGCAACTGTTTTTTGATCCCCAATATACTGAATTGGTGGAACAGATCCTCGAAAGAGACGATGAAACTGAACGCCTTTGTGTGCTCAACCAACAGCGCACACATAAACTATTCCTCGAATGTAAACTCTCAAAAAACATTATGGAGGAATGGGCTGCGAACTGGCAGAACTGTGCCTTAGGAAACTTCGCAAAAACATTGCTGAGTGCTTTGGAAATTGAAGGCAAATCTTACGCCGATGCCGTCAAAGGCGTACGCGCAGTGATGCAGACTTTTGAATGGCAAGAGGACACACTTATCCAGCAGATGTGTCAAGTTAGAATACCTTGTAGGGCGGTGGCGCGCGAGATCGTTGACCCTGATACCGGAAAGACGTTGGCACACTTTAGCATCAAATTTGAAGGTGGTGCCTCCGCTTACATCCCCTTAGACAAAAACGCCGCGGATAAACTCAGGGCAAAAGGACTTCCTGTCTTTCTGCAATCCGTTCCACTTAATGAAGACGTAAAAGTTGTAATGCCGATGGCGCAAGCGATTTCATTAGGAATCTTGGATACAAAATCTGTAGAAAGCATTCAAGCGTTTCCAACGGTCTGTCGCGAGCAAAGTTGGACATTTTGGCATCAACTTAAGCGTTTCTTTGCACATTACACGCGCGACTCAGACGCGCCCACTCGATGGGATGGTGAAGTCCTGCGGTTTTGGGTGCCCCCTGTGCTCCATACAAGCGTCAAACGCCTTTTGTTGGTATCGTCAGTATTCTCAGAGCAACATCTCCACAGAGTGTTTCCGGATGAAAACCTTGAGACCTATTGGACCGAACCCATACCGTGGAGTCAGGGAAACCGCGTCTTTCAGGTTCGCACGGGGGTCTATCCATCAGAAGCCATTCTCGACTACTACAACTGGAGTAATGTAAGTGTCTCTGAAATAGGTCAACGTTTTCTTACCGGGATCCACGAGGAACTTGAAGCAGATTTGGGCGTTAAACATGGGATTGTAACGAATAAAAATGTTGCCAGACGTTTGGATGACATTGCAAAGGAAAGGAACGTCTGCTTTGTAGATGATTTCCGGAAAACCGGCACGTTAGACACGCTTTCTGAAGCTGCAGATGTCGTTTGGATCCTTGGCACACCACGACTAACGACGGCTGCTATTTGGAAGCGCGCACAGATATTATTTGGCAACGATGAAAAACCGATCTCTTACGACGGTGAAATTGAGACCGGAACTTACAAAGACCCACGGCTCCACAGTATATATGAAGAAGAAGCCGTTTATACCCTCACAGAGGTAATTGTGCAGGCTGAGTTGGACCGATTGACAGATAGGCGGATCGTGTTGATTACGGGAGTACCACTTCCGAACATTACGGATAGACCTGAAACTTCCATCTTTGATTGGGAAGATTTTGAGATTGCCGGTGGACTCGATAAACTCCCTGAGGCAATCGCGATACGGGAACGCTTTGAACAGGAACGTGAGAATCTAACAGCCGAGACCAGCAGAGAAGAAGTTCAGCGCATCTTGGGCTGCTCCGAAAGACAGGCGAACCGCGTGTTACAAAGACTTAGAGGCGGGAATATCCAGCGTATACCTTTCCGTGAGCAAATTCTTTCCTTGCTTACCGATGGTGAGAAACAGACAGCCGAACTGACTTCAGCCATTGACGGACATCCAGAAGCGGTACAACACGAACTCACACGGCTTGTAGGGACCGGTGAGATTGTCAGGGTGCGCCGGGGTGTCTATGCTTTACCGGTTGAAGAGGGCAAACAATAAGTAGGAGATGGCCATTGTAGATTCGGTGGGCTAAAAAATAAGGACACAAACCTATCCACCTCAAGAACTCCGAAATTCTCAAAATATTTGACCTTCCAAACCCCCTCAAAATTCAACGCTCCAATGTGCCTTCGTCAAGTGACCCCTCATTGCGGTGATAGCACCCACAACCTAAAAGTTGGGGCTTCGGCTTCGTAGCGTGTGCGGTTTTCCCGAAGGTCAACCGTCTTATTCTCGCTCCACCAGCGGGCGTTTCCCTGTAGGGTCCTACAGGCATATCGTTACGTAACGGCTATCCCTGCCCGCAATATGTTTATCGCAGCGTTGATGTCTCTAT
>JAJDTJ010000079.1 GCA_022827225.1 Candidatus Poribacteria bacterium
GGTGTCCGATTGCGATTAAAAGGTCGTCACAAATCGTGTAAAGTGCTACAATAGTTAGATCCATGGGGTTCTCCTTTTGTTTTTTCGATAAAAACACTATATAGGAAATCCCATGGATTTACAAGTGGCAACTTGGGTTAATATACTAAATAAAAATGATAATATGCCCATACTTATGCGGAATTAATTTTGGAAAGGGTAGAAAATGGAAAAAAACAGCGCAATGCCGAGCGTTTTAATCATTGATAACAATCCGGAACGTGTAATTTTGTTAGTCGAAATCTTAGAAGCGAGTCGGTACAATGTTTCTGCCCCTTTGCGCTTACAGCAAGATATAACGGATCAGGTTTCACGCTTAAAACCGGACATCATATTGATCGGTGTCGATTTTCCGGGGCAGGCGGTGCTCGATTGGGTTGCAGCACTTTACGAGAGTTACCCGTGTCCGACAGTCATGTTTTCACGTGATGAACGACCACAGACGATACAGGCGGCAACGCATGCCGGCGTATCGGCGTATGCCGTTGGGAAACTCACCCTCGCCCGCGTGAAAACGATTATCGAAGCAGCTGTCGCAAGATTTTGTGAATTCCGTGCATTGCAACAGGAACTCGAAAAGACGAAGATAGACCTCGCCGAACGTAAAATCATTGAACGCGCAAAAGAGATGGTCGCCCAACAGCGCGGCTGTAACGAAGCGCAAGCGTACCAAATTTTGCGAAAAATGGCGATGAATCGTAGAAGACGGCTCGCAGAAATTTCGCAGGACATTTTGTCAGCTGCAGAGGTATTGACAAACAAATTGTAGGTAGATTCTCCGCTTCCTGTTTGCCTATTTGAAAGGGCCCGCGTTCAAAGATGAACGCGATATACACATCGAAATTGCTAACGCTGCCTAAAGTGAACCGATATATTTCACGCATAGGCAAGAGAACATAAATAACGATAAAACTCGACCAAAGAGGGTCGGGGACCAGACACAGGTGTCTATCCGGCTAAGCATTTTGCTTACCGATGGATGCCTTTTTTTATAAGTTATCGGCTGTCAGTTTGCCTCGCAGTGAGAGTTATTGGTCAGAGACCATGGATAGCGGAAACCCAAAAAGCGGCTGCCACAGGATATTAACCGAAAACTGATGACCGATGACCAACAACCATTCCAAGGAGATACAAAAGTGAACCCATCAAAAGAGAAAGCCGTTCCTGAAAGTCGGAGGGTGCGTTCGGCGCCAACAGCGACTGCCAGAAAACGGAAGTCGAAGATAAACGCTGCGGAGATTCTCAAGCAAGAAAAAAATGGACTTGAGGTGATCAACGATATTCCGAACTACATTCGGAATGGTTGGGAGTCGATCCCACCCAACGAACGCGACCGACTTAAGTGGGCCGGCATCTTTTATCGAAAACAGACCCCTGGCGCATTTATGATGCGTCTCCGCATGTCCAGCGGTTTTAGCAATGCTGAACAGTTCCGTACCATCGCTGAAATCAGTGAGGTGCACGGACCCGGGTTTGTGGACCTCACGACGCGTCAGCAGATTCAGCTCCGCGGTTTCGCAATCGAGAATGTACAGCACATCTGGAACCGGCTTGAGGCGGTCGGTTTAGGTTCACTCCAAACAGGTTTCGACAACATCCGCGGTGTGATTGGGTGTCCGGTTGCGGGATTGACACCCAACGAACTCTTTGATGCTTCGCATGTCGGCAGAGAATTCACGCGGCTCATCGTCGGAAATAAAGAGTTTACCGATATTCCACGGAAGTTTAATGTCGGTATCACAGGGTGTTTAGACAACTGTACACACACTGCCTCACAAGACATTGCGCTTACCCCCGCAGTAAAAGAGATTGATGGTCAGGAAGTGAAAGGCTTTAACGTCGCTGTCGGTGGCAAGATGGGTTCCGGCGGTTACACACTCGCACAACCGCTTGATGTATTTGTTACGCTTAAAGAAGCCTCAGTTTTGTGCGCGGATATTACGCTAATTTTCCGAGATTACGGCCCCCGGACAGCTCGGAATAAATCGCGACTCGCTTTTCTGATTGCAGATTGGGGTGTAGAAAAATTCCGAGAAGAATTAGAAAGTCGACGGCACAGAAAACAAGCCCTCCTGACCGCAGGAAAAGATACGCGTGGTAAGCACAAGACCGACCACACCGGTATCTTCTCACAGAAAGAGCCACACCTCAACTACGTCGGACTTGTTGTGCCTGTCGGACGCATGACAACAACGCAACTTTTCGAGGTCGCTCGGCTCGCGGATGCATACGGAAACGGCGACATCCGCCTCACGCAAGGGCAAAACCTGATTATCACCAATGTACCGGACACAAAGATCGGCGACTTAACTGCGGAACCACTCCTACAGGAACTTCGCTACGAGCCTTCGGAGATTATGCGCGGGACGGTGAGTTGCACAGGTATCGACTACTGCCATTTTTCGCTTATCGAAACGAAAGAACGCGCAATAGAAGCCATTCGGCATTTGGAAGCAAAACTCGGTAATACGAAGCCGTTGACGATACACTGGTCCGGATGTCCGAACGGGTGTGGTAACCACGCGGCTGCAGACATCGGGCTGCTCGGTAAAAAGGTTAAGATTGATGGCATCGTTACCGATGCGGTGGATGTGTTCCTCAAGGGAGACGCGGGAGCTAATCCGAAAGTCGCACCCAAAGTATTGGAAAACGTCCCTTGCAACGATTTACCGCAAGTGCTTGAAGGACTCGTGCCTTACCTCTCACGGAGGTAGAGTAGAGCAATGGAAGTGCTTGGTTGGAAGCGTGGAAGGGAGGAAGGATGGGTACCCAATCTTCCAATCTTCCTGCCATCTTTGTCTTCCAGTCTTCCTGCTTTCCCATCAAAATTTAATAATCCAAAAAATATGGAGACATCCATGGATATAAAAAATAAAGCAACACAAATAAAACTCTTTAGTTTAAAAACGATTCCGATGCGCACCTTCCATATCACCTGGTTTGCCTTCTTCCTGGCATTTTTCGGTTGGTTCGGGATTGCCCCACTCATGGCGATTGTGCGCGAAGACCTGATGTTAACAAAAGTACAGATCGGTAATACGATTATCGCTTCCGTCGCCATTACAGTGTTGGTTCGCGTCTTAATCGGGCCGCTCTGCGATAAGATCGGTTCTCGGAAGGCGTATACATGGCTCCTGATCCTCGGTTCGCTACCTGTGATGGGGATCGGACTCGCTCAGAGCTACGAAACCTTCCTTCTATTTCGATTAGCCATCGGTGCGATTGGTGCGGCGTTCGTCATCACGCAGTATCACACTTCGGTGATGTTCGCCCCAAACGTTGTCGGCACAGCAAATGCGACAACAGCCGGATGGGGGAACCTCGGCGGCGGTGTTACACAAATAGGGATGCCACTCATCTTTACGGCTGTTCTCAGTTTCGGTGTGAACGAATTCCTCGGATGGCGACTGGCGATGATTGTTCCCGGCATTGCGCTGTTTATAACTGGATTCGCATATTATTTTTTCACCCAAGATGCACCCGATGGAAACTATAAGGAACTCCGTGACCGCGGTGAACTTGAACCCTCGGCGGGCAAAGGCAAGGAGTCCTTCATACTGGCGATCAAAGACTATCGCGTTTGGGCACTTTTTGTCATTTATGCCGCCTGTTTCGGGGTAGAACTAACAATCAACAACGTCGCCGCGCTCTACTATCACGACCATTTTCAGTTGGATGTCAAGACCGCAGGGCTTATCGCCGGGCTGTTCGGTTTGATGAACATCTTTGCCCGAACCTCTGGCGGCTTTCTCTCCGATCTTTTTGCGAAAAATATGGGACTCCGGGGACGTGTTATGTTCCTCTTCATTGTGCTGTTAGGTGAAAGTGTTATGCTCATGCTCTTCTCACAAATGGCGGTGCTTGTGCTTGCTGTTGGCGTAATGATCGTCTTCAGTCTTTTTGTGCAAATGTCCGAAGGTGCGACATTTGGTATCGTACCGTTTATCAATCGGAAGGCGTTAGGGGCTGTCGCCGGCATCGTCGGCGCAGGTGGCAATGCGGGTGCTGTTGCAGCGGGTTTTCTGTTCCGTTCAGAGAATATCACCATGCAGCAAGGCTTGCTATATCTCGGCATAATGGTCGCAGTCGCCTCCGCTGCCACGGCACTCGTGAGGTTCTCGCCTGCAGTCCAAGCCGCAGAGAGGAAAGCGTTTGATGCTGCCCTCGCGGAGAGACAGCGTCTGAAAACTGAAGGTGCTTTGTCCTAATCCTAACAAGATGTCTACATACTTTGATAATTTACCATAAATATTTCACAATCAATATTCTTCAAACTAATCAAAAACCCGATTTTAATAGGGGCCCCATAGTAAATAGCGTATGAGGCTGAAAAATCGGAGAAGAGATTTAATAATTAAAAATATGGAAAACTCTACAGGAAAAGCGGTATGTCCTTATTGTGGGGTCGGTTGCGTGATTCGCGCAACCGTCCAAGATAATAAAGTTACGAGAATCTCAGCAGACGACGATGTCGCTCCAAACTACGGAATGCTCTGTCCGAAAGGGGCACATCTCAAACAGGTCTTTCAAAATCATGACGGTAGACTCGCGTATCCAATGATCCGAGACCGACGCGGTGAACCCCCGCGCGAGGTTTCTTGGGACGAGGCCATCGCTTTCACAGCGAATCGGCTTCACGAAATCCAATTGGAACACGGTAAGGATGCTATTGCCTTCTACGGGTCTGGACAATTGGACACAGAAGCATCCTACGTTTTCAATAAATTGTTCAAAGGCTGCCTTCGGACGAACAACGTAGATACAAACAGTCGGCTCTGTATGTCGTCTGCGGTGGTCGGTTATATGCAAGCCTTCGGTTCAGACGGCCCACCGACCTGTTATGACGATATCCAGCACGCAGATGTTTTCCTGATTATCGGTGCGAATATGGCGGTGAACCATCCCGTGCTCTTCCAGATGATTCGGAAACGGCGAGCATTAGACCCCAGTGCGCGGATTATCGCTGTAGACCCACGCCGCACAAAGACAGCAGATTTCTCCGATATCCACGTACCCCTCGCCCCCGGGAGCGATGTCGCTCTCCTCCAACTCATCGCCAAACGGCTTCTCGCGATAGGACGGATTGATAGACGCTTCGTCCGAAGGCAGACTGAAAATTTCAGTGCATACCAGAACCACTTACAAAGTTTGGACGAAGATGCACTCCTCGCTGCCTGTGATATCCACCCGGCACGTATTAACGAGATCGTTGAATACCTTTCTAAACCGAGTCGATTGCTCAGCTTTTACTGCCAAGGCACCAATCAGAGTACAAGCGGCGTTGACAAAAATGTTGCACTTATCAACCTACATCTACAGTTAGGCGAAGTCGGCAGAAAGGGTGCCGGTCCGTTCTCGCTAACCGGTCAACCGAATGCAATGGGCGGCAGAGAGGTCGGCTATCTATCTCATCAGTTGCCCGGCTACCGTGTTGTTACAAATGATATGCACCGCGCTTATCTGGAAGGCGCGTGGCGAGTGCCGCCGGGTAGCATTGACCCGAAACCCGGACTGACAGCAGTACCGATGTTTGAAGCAGCAGCGGAGGGAAAGGTTCGCGCACTCTGGATCGCTTGCACCAATCCAGCCGTCAGTATGCCCGATACAAAAGTATCTCAAGAAGGATTGCGGCGGGCGGATTTGGTCATCGTGCAGGATTGTTATTACCCAACGGAAACAGCGGAATATGCAGACGTGCTGCTCCCCGCTGCACAATGGGGCGAGAAGAAAGGCACAATGACAAACAGTGAGCGGCTCGTCGTCCGAAGCGATCAGTTCCTGACACCACCCGGTGAAGCGCAACCCGATTGGTGGATATTCACACAAGTTGCGAGGATGCTCGGATTCAAACGGAATTTTGATTTCTATACCGCTGAGGAGGTATGGGACGAATATCGGCTTTTGACGGCAGGCACCCCATGCGATCAGTTCGGAATGACGAATGAACGGCTCGCTAAGACATCGCTGCGCTGGCCCTGTCCGCATCCACGGCATCCCGGCACAGCGCGTCGATACGTCCGCACAAAATTTTTCACCGAGTCAGGAAAAGCCCAGTTCAAAACACCTGTTTATCAACCCCCTGATGAGGACGTAAACGAGGAGTTCCCGCTCGGTTTGACGACGGGACGGATTGAGAGCCAGTGGCATACGCGCACCCGGACGGGCAAGGTACCGCAGCTGGTCCGTAAAGACCCGGAACCGTTTGTAGAAATCCATCCAGATGATGCAGTAGAGAATGGCATTGAAGACGGTGAGTGGGTCTATCTTGTCGGGCGACGTGGGAGGTGTTATGCAAAGGCACGTGTCACCGAAGCGATTCGTCGAGGCTTGCTCTTCACACCGTTCCACTGGGGAGACCTCTTCCACGCCGAAACCAATGCGAATTACTTGACGAATCCAGCGTTTGATCCGGTATCTAAGCAACCTGAATTAAAATTCTGCGCCGTGCGGATTGAGGCTGATGATCCGTAAAAGACGGGAGAGGAGAGACATCTACCGCGCAGTGTCTTCTGAAGGGCGTTCTTGCACCACAGGAACAACGTAACTCCGAATCGTCAGTCCATCTATCGTCTCTGTCTCTGTGCGCGGTTCTGGTCCCTCGCGGTGATCAAATACGATATAATATCCCTCCGCTACGCCTTCTGTTGACAGATACGCCGCAAGTTGCTGCTTACCCTCGGAATAGGACCGGTCGCTTCGCCATATCTTCGTTTCAACGATGTACTTTCTCTGGTTGTGAAGGATAATCAGGTCCATCCTACCACGTCCGGTCGGGATCTCCATATACATTGCCCCGTTGATACTGGTAACAAACTGGTCAAGGTAAGCAAAGAGCAGGTGCTGCCCGATGAACTCTTGCGGTGTTTCGGGGACTTGCAGAATTCTGAACCCCGCACGGGCAATAAAATCACGAAAGTTATTCATGAGCCGTTCCATCTGAATCTGTCCGGTGTCGGTGAGGTACTGAAATCCATCAGTATCTTCAGGGAAGTAGTCACGCTCCAGTCCGTTGACTAACGGCTTGAATGCCTGTAGAATGCAATGTAGATAAATTGGATTGGCAATTTTACACATTCTGTCAATGCTTCTCGTGAGTACTCCGTACGTTGCAAGTTCATTAATAAGTTCATTGCGTAGGGTGAAAGGCACCCCTTCCTCGTACAACACGATTCGCATCAAAAAACTTTCAGCGCGCGGATTTCGGCGGATGTTCGTTGTGAGATGTGTTAAGTTGGTGTTCCGTTCATCCAATATTTGTATAAGGGCATCTGAGAAATGCTCCATTGTTAATGTTTCGGTCTTCGGAATGTCCATCTCCTCGGTAAGTATCTGTGCGAATCGATTGACGAGGAAGGGTTGTCCACCTGTCTGTTTGTGAATAGTTTCAATCACTTCCGGAGCAAAAGCCTGTCCAACCTCAGTAGTATATTGTCCGAACAGCTCTTGCACCTGAGCAAGCGTAAAATTGGGCAAAGCAAAATCGTCCTGGATATTGAACGGGGAGACAGAACGATCATAGTCAAGTTGTGCAATACTCCTGACACCTACAATACCAAGGCTGTGTGGACATTGAAACGTGGTGTCAGTGACGCAAGTATGTCGGAACGCGTGCAGAAAACCTTTCAGGGCAGATGTGGGGATGCCATCAAACTCGTCGATAATAAGGACAACTTTCTGCCAATTTTCCCCATACTTTAGGAAACGCTGAAGCTGCTCAAAGAATTCCATCATTGACAAATGGTTGCTTATCTGGGCATTGTCGAGAAAATGTTTTAGTGCTTCGTCAAGTGTCTCTCCGCGCCTTTGGAAAACACGTTCAATTTCCTTGTAAATCTGTTTGGTAAGAAACTCGTAAAATTCGGAACGGTCACAATCTACATATATTTCAAAATTCAGTTGAATGGGAAAACAGGTTAGGTCTTCAGCGGTGAGTGTTGCCAGGGCGCGTTGAAAGAAAGTCGTCTTACCCGTCTGCCGGGGTGCAAAGAGGACGATATAACGTCCCTCTTTAACGCGTTTAATGAACTCGGTTAGCTCCGCAGTGCGTGGAACAACATAGTGCTGCTTTGGGTTCACGGGACCCTGCGTACCGAATCTTCTCATTAGAATTTTCCGCCTCGGTTAATGTTGGAACCGTTGAAAGTGAAACAAACAGGCGTTTTTTTCAGGTACTCGCGCTAATCTACCGAAACAGCCTTTTCTAAGACCTCTTGGAGATAAACATCTATTTCCAGTTGGTGACGTGCCGCATTCAAGGCAATACGGCCGTACAACTCAGGACTTGTTCGGATTGTCAGCGTTTCTGGGAAAGGTTTATCTGGTACTTTCCCTTGTTCTTTGCAAACTTCAAAGTAAACCTCAAGTGACTTCTGCATCTCCGCCCTAAGTTCAGTTACAGATGCCCCGTAGAATGTGATTACGTCCTGTGTATTAATCACTGTCCCGTGAAAAAGGTCTATTTCTGGATCAAAATTGACGATTCCGATATACCCTTTATATTCAATCATGGTTTGAAAAGCAGTGCCTCGATCATGAGATCGAGGCTAAGAAAGAAATGAATATTTCTACTAAAATCCAAGTTGCTTATTCACAACGTTCTTCAACTCCTCACCCTTCAGATACCGTTCCAGGTTATCCAAGAAGAACTCAGTGATACGGCGCATACGGTGCTGCGAACCACCCGCAGAATGCGGCGAAATGATAACGTTATCAAAATCCCATAACGGACTCTCTGCTGGGAGCGGCTCAATCTCAGTGACATCCAAGCCTGCTGCGGCGATTGTACCTTCTTGCAAAATCTCAATCAGATCCGGTTCATTGACAATCGGCCCACGGGCAACGTTAATAAAAAACGCCGTCGGCTGCATCACGGATAGGTTGTCCTTATTAATAAGACCTCGTGTCTCCTCGGTCAAGGGACACGCAATCATCACAACATCTACCTGGCTCATTACATTGGAGAGCTGATCCATCCCCACCAGTTCATTGACGGTGTCCGGTTTATCGGTACGGTAGGCATCGACACCGATAACGTACATATCGAACCCTTTCGCACGTTTCGCCATCTCCATCCCGATACCGCCCATCCCAACGATACCGATCTTGAATCCGTCAATCTCTATCATCGGCATACTACGGCGGCCGCCCCATTGATGTTTGTCCTGATTCCGAACGGATTCGTGGATACCGCGCGCCAGACCGAGCAGGAGTGCGAACGCTTGGTCAGCGACGTGCTTCGCGTATAATCCCGCAGCGTTTGTTAGGATAACATCACTCTCGCGGAGCGCGGGATACATGTGCTTGTCCATACCCGCACTCGAGGATTGGATCCATTTGATGCTCGGCAAGTGCGGGAAAAGGTCTTCACTACAGAAACCGTAGAAGATATCGGCATCTTTGCCTTCTTCAATAAGTTCTTCCCGTGAACTCGGAGCGCTGTATGTGTGTTCATCACCGATGATGCTTTCGAGTCGTTGTAAAAGCTCGCCTTCAACACGTCCTTGTAATAGTATCTTCATACGCTAAATATCCTTTCGTAATGTAACATAAATAATTAGAAGGGTGGAAGGATGGAAGGGCGGAAGGCAGCAAGAAGAGGAGCGTATTCCTTCCAACCTTCCCTCCTTTCTTCCACGCTTCCGTTTTTTTTCTTCACTGCCAGGGCGGCTTCTCTGGCAACAAACCTTGGAATTCGTTGATCAAGGTGTTCTCGTAAGTACCGGCGTATTGACCATCGAAGAACTTGCCCATCGCTTCGTCGAGAAAGCGTTGCCACGATGCGTCTTCGGCACCAGGATTGACAGGAAAGAACAACGCACCGACATCTTGTGCCGCTTTCAGGTCACCCGGGGAATCGCCGAGCATCAAGACTCGGTTTTCGGGATACCTATCTTTCGTTGTAATCGTGAGGTGTTCGGTTTTCGTACCCATCTCCTGTCCAGCGATCAGTGCGACGTAACTATCAATTTTGTGTTCCGCCCACTCGCGTTGGAGTGCTTCGTCCGGTGTCGCAGAGACAACGATGATATCCGCTTTACCTTGCAGCCGTTGTAAGGTCTCTCGCACACCGGGAAAGGGTGGGAGGTTATAAACAATTTCAGCGACACTTTCATTCACGCCGAGACTCCATGCCATGACTTGATTCAACTCGTCAAGCCTCTCTCCGGTGGCGTTGTCAATTGCAGATTGGAGTGCAGGGTTGCCGAGTTTCGTTTCCGTTTCCGACCATTCGCGTAGATAGGGCAGTTCCGGCACCGCGATACCCATCTTCTGCACGAGCGACATCTCGCGTAAGAAATCGCACACCAATAGAATCGCTTTAAACCGGTTCGTGCCACGCGTCTTGGAATAGAGATTCACGAAATCCCATGCCTGATGTACCTGCCGTGAGATAGATGCCAAACCGAAATGCTTGACGAGGTTCACGCTGAAACAGTCGTTGTGTTTGACCTCCATGCTGTTGAAAACGCAACCGTCGGAGTCGATACCGACGAAAAAATCGTGCTGCGGTTTGAAATCGTAAAGTACTTGTTGTGGTCCGTGATCCATAAACGCTCCTTTTTAGGAATTATCAGTTTTCAGTTAAAGAGATTTCTGATAGTTCATTCATCTCTTTCTGATAACTGAAAGGTTTTTCGCAGAAAAACCGTACTTTAACCAACAACTCGTGCCTTAGTATAAAGTATCGGAGTCGAGTTGTTGGTTAAAACTGATAACTACTCAACAGTGACTTCCGGACGGCCTTCGAGCATCCATTCGGTGTGGAATACCGTCGGCTCGCCGTCTTTTCCGAGGATCGTGTTCCCATCTGCATCGAGTTTGTGGTAGGTGTGCGCGCCGAAGTAGTCGCGCATCGCTTGGATGAGATTCGCAGAGAGTCTGCCACTGCGGTAGCTATCGAAGTAGGCTAAAGCAGAACTGAACGCCGGAATCGGGACACCGAGTTGTGTGGCTGTACCGATGACGTTTCGCCAGTTCGGTTGTGCCGCTTCAATCACACCGCGGAAATAGGAATCAAGGAGTAGGTTAGGCAATTCGGGATTACGTTCAAACGCCTCTGCTATCCGATGCAGGAATTTTGCACGGATGATACAGCCACCCCGCCAACCGAGACTGATTTGACCGAGGTCTAAATTCCATCCAAATTCTTCACTCGCCTCGCGCATTAAAGCGAAACCTTGGGCATAAGAGCAGATTTTTGCGGCGTAAAGCGCATCGTGGATCGCCTTGAGTGCCGCATCTCGATCCCCCTGAAATGTGCCGACGGGACCCTGGATAACCTTTTCGGCGGCAACGCGTTCGCTTTTGATGGCAGAGATACAGCGTGCGAAAACCGCCTCCGCGATTGTCGGTGCGGAGATACCGAGATCCAGCGCGGAGATACTCGTCCATTTACCGGTGCCTTTTTGTCCGGCTTGGTCTAACACGACATCCACAAAAGGTGTACCGTTGCTGTCGTGCTGTGTGAAGATGTCAGCCGTGATTTCGATGAGGTAGGAATTGAGTTCGCCGCGATTCCATTCGCTGAAGACCTTTTGCATCTCGTCGGCGTTCATGCCTAAGACGCTTTGCATCAGCGAGTAGGCTTCGCAGATCAGTTGCATATCGCCGTATTCGATGCCGTTGTGTACCATCTTGACGTAATGTCCAGCACCGTCAGGTCCGATGTAAGAGCAGCACGGTGTACCGTCCACCTGCGCCGCGATTTTTGTAAAGATCGGTTCTACGAGTGCGTAAGCCTCCGCTGAACCGCCCGGCATCATCGCGGGTCCTTTGAGCGCGCCCTCTTCGCCACCAGAGATACCTGTCCCAATGAACAGGATATCCTGTTCAGCCAGCTCCGCGTTTCGACGGATTGTATCGTTAAAATTGGAGTTGCCACCATCAATAATCAGGTCGCCTTTTGAGAGGTGTGGGACTAACTGTCCAATAAACGCATCGACGGGTTCCCCTGATTTTACCATCAAGATAATTTTTCGGGGACTGTCGAGTTTTTCAATCAATTCTGGTATAGAATGTGCGCCAGTGATATTTTTGCCGTTTGCAGCGCCTGCGATGAAATCGTCTACCCGTGAAATGGTGCGGTTAAAGACCGCCACTTCAAAGCCTTTACTTTCCATATTCAGTGCGAGGTTTTCGCCCATCACTGCTAATCCGATGAGTCCAATGTCTGCCGCCAAATCTGTTTCCTCCTATAGTGGTGTATGCTTTGCATATCATACACTGCAGAAAGCAATGCTGTCAATATATTTTTTAAAGGTTTCTTGTGTCTGACTGGAAGCGGTTTGGTGGGATAGATGTGAGGGTAATATTGGCTGTTAGAAAACCCATGACTGCATTACTTGTTGCCGAGGGTTTTCCATGCGCGGTCGTAGTCTCGTAGGATTCTGTCTGAGGCGATGATCACATCCAACCCCATTTTTCTCGCTGTTGCTATGTCCGATTTAGCTTTTTCCCGTTCTCCGAGGCGTAAAAACGCCCCACCGCGATTGTAATAGGCATCAGCATAATCGGGTTTGATTTCTATCGCTTTGGTATAATCCACGATAGCAAGTTTAATTTCGCCTTTTTTGGCGTAAGCAAGTCCGCGCTGATAATACGCTTGGGCAAAGTCCGGATCTAGTTTTATCACTTCGGTGTAGTCTTCAATCGCAAGTTCAACTTCGCCTTTTTCGCTAGCGGTTACACCGCGCGCGTAATATTTATTGACAAGTTCTTGATTTCGTTCTTGCATCACTTTTCCCTCCACAATACAATTTACTTAAGGGTAATAATACCATACCAATTGAACAGATGTCAACCGAATATTGTTAATGGATTGTCAAGTTTTAATTTGCAATTTCCCCGTTAACCTTGTAAAATACTTACCATGACCAAACTGAAAATGTCCGCAGGACTATGGGTATCCTCTTGTCTAATGCGAATTGGACATTTTTGGTTTGGTCGCCAAGGGATACCCACTCTCTTTTTAAATGGGTATCCGGTGACCATAACCTATCTACAGCATGCCACAAAGCATATTTTCGGGAAAATAAGAAATATGCTTTTGGAGAACATTGTAAAGGAGTGGTGTTTTTTCACACCAATGTATTTTATGAGAATCAGACAGTTTGTATTTTTCGCTATTCTACTCACAATAGCTTTCTTTGTTTTTACCGATGCAGCTGATGCTAAACTTCCATTTATTGTCCGTACTATCTATTTCCAGCCGACCAATGCTCCAGATGTGCCTTCTGTGAAAATAAAAAGCTTGATGAAGCAGACACAAGCGTTTTACCGATCGGAGATGGAGAGGCTCGATTATGGTTCAAAAACCTTTCGCCTTGAAACTGACGGCAATGGCGAGCCTATTATCCATGTTGTTCAGGGTAGAAGACCGTCACATGTGTATACCTCGTATCAGGCAGTAGAGCCTGATCTACCAAATCATTTAAAAAACAAGAATAACATCCATGTTTTTTTTATGGGGGGTATGCAGTTCGTAAAGCCCGGAGCGTTGGGCGTAGGTTTCCCTTTTTCCGGTGGTGCGTGTGGCGGGATAGTACGGACGGCAACACTCGGAGAAGGCTTTAGGTTGTCTGTCGTAGCGCATGAACTCGGGCATGCCTTTGGATTATACCACAACCTCAAAAAAGGTAATTTTCTTATGGGACACGGCAGAACAGAACTTGACGATTACGAAGCACGTTGGTTGGACAAACACCACTACTTCAATAGTATTCATGAAATTAACGCTGTGCCAAAAATCGTCAAGGTACACCAGACTGAACATGTTGCTATAAGAACCAAAGGCGTTAACTTTCAAGAAAAAGAAGGCGTGCGATTCCGAATAGACGTTTCCTCGCGAAATGCACTCCATCAAGGACAGATATTAAGAGCTTCTGATACTGCCATTGTGGGCTGGACAAAAGGCAATGGGACGACTATTTTGATAGATGTGTTACGATCCGATGTGATTAGGGATCGGACAGCATATCTTGAAGTGATGGATGTGCAAGGAAATTACATTATCCACACAATCCAGTTCACTTTGCCCAAGATACCGCAACCTGAAAATGATGTGGAGACAAAAGAAAAGGACGCAAGTGTATCACCGAAAAAGAAGTTGACAGCGATATGGGCGAAACTCAAGTCAATCTAACGTAATACCGAAAACGGTCTCCTATTCTACAAAGAGAGCTGGAAACCAACAGGCTCCTATTATACAGGAAATTGTCCAAACTACAGTTAACTAATAGCAGTTGCGATTTTTTATTGCTAAGAGCGAGTAAAAGTGTTATACTGTTCATTGTGAACCCAAAATTAACCAAGCCCAAAACGATTTATTGCGTATTATAATAACGCAAGTTGCCACCTCTTTATAGACATACCACTCCTACGGAGTGCAGTCTCTTCAATACGCCGTTTCTATAGACATACCACTCCTACAGAGTGAGGAAAGTGTGTGAAAAACCTTCTTGAACCTTCAAAGTTTGTTAGTAGCAACTTGGATTATAATAACATAAGGCGAAATGGAAAGGATAACGAAAAAATGACAAAATCCAGGGACAAAACACAAGGCGGATTACACGGTTTGAAGGTATGGTTTCTACTTGTGTTGGCTGTTCCGCTTTGTGTGTCAGCGCAAGCCGATGAGACTGCGCCTGATGTCGAAACTATCGTTAAAAAGATGGATCAACTCTATCGCAGTGAGACGAGTCACGCCGAGATGGAGATGCACATCGTCACACCGCACTGGGAACGCACCCTCGCCATGACAGTCTGGACAGAAGGGATGAGCAAAACCTTTATTCGGATTACGGCACCGAAAAAAGAACGAGGGGTCGCGACGCTGCGCATCGGGAACGAGATGTGGAACTATCTGCCGAAGACGAACAAAGTGATGAAGATTCCGCCGTCGATGATGATGGGGTCGTGGATGGGATCCGATTTCACCAACGACGACTTGGTCAAGGAATCGTCGATGCTCAATGATTACACATACGAACTGATGACACCAGAAGACGCTGTCCCGGAACTTCTCTATATCCAACTCGTCCCGAAAGAGGATTCTCCAATCGTTTGGGGAAAGATCGTCGCAGCCGTGCAGGCTGAGGATTATATCCCGGTATGGCAGCGGTTCTATGACGAAAAAGGGAACCTGATGCGGGTGATGAATTTCAAAGAGATTAAGACCTTTGGTGACAAAATCGCACCATCCGTGATGGAGATGATCCCACAGAACAAAGAGGGACACAAAACGGTCGTCCGATGGTTGAACGCGACATATGATTCGGATATTGATGATCAGATTTTCACGCGCCGGAACCTTCAGAGAAGAAGATAGATTCGACAGCACACCGAGCAGGGTCTCCCTACGACTATGATACTTAAGATTGCGTTTCGTAACACTTTACGCCAGAAACGGCGCACAATCCTTACCGGACTCGCAATGATTGTCGGTTTTACGCTCTTATCGGTAACCATCGGTTTGTCCGACGGTGCATACGGGAACATTATCGCCATGTTCACCCGAAACCGGATTGGACATATTCAGGTGCATCGCGAAGGGTACCTTGATAAACCCTCGCTTTATAAAACAATTGACAACGTTTCTGCCGTGGGTGAAGCAATTCAGAACGTTGCAGACGTCGAAGCGTGGACACCGAGAATATACGGCGCAGGACTCGGCTCAGTCGGTGAAAAGAGCACAGCTGTCCAAATCATTGGCGTTGATGTCGCCCGCGAAACTCAAGCGACCCGCTTTGATCAAAAAGTCGTTGAAGGCAGCACACTTGCAGAAATACCGTCACACGAGGCGGTTATTGGGAAAGGCTTGGCGAAGATTGTGTCCGCGACGGTTGGCAGCGAAATCGTGATTGTCTCCCAAGGTGCTGACGGTTCAATTGCGAACGACTTGTATAGGATCGTCGGTATCGTAGAGAGCGGTGACGACATAACGGATCGCGTAGCGTGTTATCTACACATTGAAGACGCTCAGGAATTGCTGGTGCTTGAAGGACGCGTCCACGAGATTGTCGTGATTGTCTCAAATATCAACCGAGTCAATAAAATTACAAGCGCAATCGAAACACAACTCAACGATTCAATGCTTGATGTCGCACCGTGGCAGGAAGTCGCAAAATCCTTTTACCGTGCGATGCAAACCGATCAACAAGGGGACGCGATTGCACGTTTGGTAATTATGCTGATTGTCGCTATCGGTGTCCTCAATACGGTGTTGATGTCGGTGTTGGAGCGAACGCGTGAATATGGCGTGCTGAAGGCGGTTGGGACAAAACCGGCGCAAATCTGCTGGCTCGTCATTTGTGAAGTCGTCATCATAGCACTCGGCAGCGTCTGTGTTGGTGCGGTCCTCGGTGTTTTAGCCAATTACCTGCTATCCATATACGGCATCACATATCCCGAAGAAATTACCTTTGGTGGTATGACCCTCAGAACATTGTACGCTGAGGTCAACGTTCGGTGTCTGGCAATTCCTGCTATCACTGTTTTGGTATCCGCGGCGATCGTGAGTCTGTTCCCCGCAATAAAAGCCGCCCGGATTATGCCCGCGAAGGCGATGCGGACACATTGATGTGGCTTTCAGCAACCAGCCGTCAGCAGTCAGCAATCAGCAAAGAAGCATTAGGTATGTCAAATTCTTCTTTCAAAAGCGCGCAGCTTAGAACGAAGTGGAATGGTTTTTACTTGAGGTGTAAGGAAAATAGAAAAAATGATTTTAATCAAGCTGGCTTGGCGCAACATCTTTCGGAATAAACGGCGGACATTCATCGCCGCAACAGCTATCGGTATCGGGCTGGCTGCGCTGATCTTTGTTGACGCGCTAATGATTGGGATGTCCGCGAATATGGTACGAACGGCTACCGGCTCTTTCCTCGGCGAGGCACAGATTCATCAGGTAGGTTTCCGAGACGCACAAGAGGTATCTTTAACGATTCAGGCACTTGACGAAGTAACAGAGGGTCTCGCGAAGGAAGAGATTGTCGAACATTTCACACAAAGAACGCTCGCTCCGAGCATGATTACGTCTCCTGCGAATGTCAGTGCGATTAACCTCGTCGGGATTCACCCGCCGACAGAGAGATTCTTGTCCCAAATTGACGATGCGATAACCGAAGGGGTCTATTTTGAAGGCGATAACAACCGTGATATTGTTATCGGTGCGAAACTTGCCGAAATTCTGGAAATCGGGCTTTCGGATCGGGTGGTTGTGACGGCAGCACAAGCCGAAAGTGGGGACCTCTCCCAAGAGATGTTCAGAGTTTCCGGTATCTATCAATTTGCGGGTGAAGAGATGAACAGCGGCATGGCGTTCGTCCGGATTGAAAAAGCGCAGGAGATGCTCGCTATCGGGAATGAAATTCATGAAATCGCTATTAAATTTACTTCTATCGACTATGCGCAAGATGCGACACTCCCTTTTTGGGAGGCGTATTCCCAACACAATAACGAAGCTTTAAGTTGGACAGAACTGATATCGCAATTGAGCGTCATATTAGAGATGACGGAATACAGTAAATACATCATCGGTGTGATCCTGTTTTTTGTCGTCATCTTTGGGATTATCAATACCCTCTTTATGTCATTATATGAGCGAATGTTTGAGTTTGGTGTCCTGCGTGCTGTTGGGACGCGTCCTTTCGGGATGGCGCGCGTTATCTTATTTGAGGCGGGTGCTTTAGCGATTGTGAGCATCGGATTGGGGATGGTTCTCGGCTTCCTTGTGACAGGAATATTAAACCGGACCGGGATCGATTATACCGGTATCGAGATGGTCGGGGTAACAATACAAGAATTCATCTACCCCATCATGACGGTCGAACAGTTTATTATCTATCCGGTATGGCTCTTTGTTTTCACAATCATTGCTGGACTCTATCCTGCGCGCTACGCAGCGAAAATGTCTCCAGCAGCTGCGATGCGCCGAAGCTTTTAATTATTAACACTCGGACCGCTTTCTCCTACGTCAAAATCGTGTTGCTGCCTCATTTAGATAGGACTTACGCAGGTCGCTCTTTTGTACCATAGGCTGTTAGCCTGTGGGTTCTTTTGTAGCATAGGAAACCGTTAGTCTCCTGTGCACCGAGAACGCCTCTGTTTTTTCAGAGTTTACCCACTAACGAAGCACCATAGCGTCAAAATTGCGTAAGTCCTGTTAGATTTCAACTTACCAAACACAAATTTTTAGGAAATTATTATGGAAGCAACTGATACTTCTATAGCAGAATCTGGAAACCTGCAAACGACATCTGAAAACGATGTCATTGTCACCGAAGGTGTAACGAAGGTTTACGCAGCGGATGGTATCCCTGTTAACGCCCTTAACGGGATCGATTTAACCATCCAATCGGGAGAGTTTACAGCACTCGTGGGGCCTTCCGGTTCAGGTAAAACGACCTTTCTCAACATTATCTCAGGATTGGATAGTCCCACGGACGGAAAGGTGTGGCTCGCAGGTAAAGTCCTATCGGAGATGAGCGGCAACGAACTCTCTGACTTTCGACGCGATAACATCGGATTCATTTTTCAGGCATACAACCTAATCCCTGTATTGACGGTTGAGGAAAACGTCGAATACATCATGCTCTTAGCAGGTGTACCGAAATCTGAACGGCACGCGCGCGTTATAGCAATGCTTGAGGCTGTTGGATTACAAGGCGTTGCCAATCGGGTGCCAACGCAGCTTTCTGGTGGACAACAGCAGCGTGTTGCCATCGCACGTGCAATGGTCTCCGAACCTGCGATTATCCTTGCCGATGAACCGACTGCGAACCTCGACTCGAAAACCGGTGCCGACCTGCTTGAGATGATGCGTCGCCTTAATGAGGAGACCGGTATGACGTTCATTTTTTCCACCCACGATCCGATGGTGATGGAGGGGGCAAGGCGTATGATTACACTTCGCGATGGACGCGTAGATACGGATGAGACGAGGTAACAGTTGTCGGTTTTCAGTTTTCAGTTAAGAGATTTCTGATGAAAAAAATACGGGGCCTCATCATCTTTTTGATGACAATACCACTTTTCGGAATCGCTGATGCCGAGTTTCGCGTCGGTGGATACTACAAAAACTTTTCCACTGTGTTCAATTCACCGGTTCCAGAGGCACCGATGAGTGGCATCGTAGTTAACCGTTTACGGCTCAATCTCTCCTACGTGCCAATGGACACGCTTTCCTTCGACTTCGCTTACGATTTTACGCCGCGTGTCCAAGATCCGTTGCTCTTCTCTCAGTCGCTGATTGCTGTTGGCACCCCCTCGTCAAGTTATCGGATTGCAGATTTTGATTCGCCGATCTACCCGAGTTCGGAGGATCCGGTGGGTAGCGTCGGTATCTACCACAACCTTGACCGAGCCTCAGTTCAGTTTAGTACAGATTTTGCCGATTTCTCTGTCGGTCGGGACGCGATTGCGTGGGGCAGCGCGCGGGTCGTAAATCCGACCGATGTCGTCGCACCCTATACCTACGATCAGTTGGATACAGAAGACCGCATTGGTGTAGATGCGATTCGGGTACGTATTCCGGTAGGTGTGATGGGAGAAATAGATGCCGGTTACATCGCCGGAACCGATTTCGACTTTAACAAAAGTGCTGTCTTTCTCCGAACGCAATTGAACGCTGCAGAGACGGACTTTTCAATCTTACTGCTGGAATTTCAGAGAGACCTGCTTATCGGTTTCGACATCGCCCGCGGTATCGGCGGCGCTGGGTTCTGGTTAGAAGCGGCTTACGTCCTTACCGAACCCTTTGATGATACCCCCAACGCATCGGACAGTTACCTACGAACCTCTGTCGGTTTGGACTACAGCTTCGGCGGAGAGACTTATGCCTTTGTCGAGTATCATTTTAATGGGGCGGGCGCGAAGAAATCCGAAAATTATCTTACGAATTTAGAGCAACCGGCGTATACACGCGGCAGTGTCTATCTACTCGGTACGCACTATCTCGCACCCGGATTCACACGTCAGGTAACACCCTTAATCGGTCTCGGCGGACAACTCCTGTTTAACCTGTCCGATGTCTCGACTTGGATTGCCCCGCAGGTCTCCTATAACATCGCCGAGGATATCCATCTCGCCGTCGGTGGCTTGATTAGCCTCGGGAAGCGTCCAGAAGATGGCGAACTAACCGAATTACGATCAGAGTTTGGTAGTTATCCGAATCTCTTCTTCTCTTCGTTTCGCGTCTATTTTTAATTTTATAACAAGATATTGAACTCATTAATCTATGGAGGTCATACTTCATGAACAAAAAACGGGCACTTTTCATCGGTATACTTGGTATCGCACTATTGTGTGTAGGGTTTTCCTTTTGGTATACGCAACGTCAGGCAAACTACACAAAGACACGAGAACTTTTCGCGCCTATCTATGAATATTCGGGACGACTCACACCAGAAGAACAAAAACGTTTTTCTGAATTCACCCATTCAATTATGAATGTTGAACTTTCCGTCGCCAAAAAATACGTCTTACCCAAGCGAGAGATGCTCCAGTTGGAAGCACACAGCATGACGTTATACCGGAACAATCCTGAACTGATGTTCATGAGCAGTGATCCTCCTTTTCCTGCTCGCACGGATGTCGAGCCATATAGACGGTACTTCAGTCTCCTTGCACTAATTGCGAAAACCGAGCTTGCAGATTTGCCTACCGATAGCAGGAAATCAATAATCTCACACCTTGATACACTCGGAAAACGACTGACAAAAAACAGCGTTGAGGTCTATATTCAAGAAATCAGAGATATGCCTTCGCGTCCGAGACAAAAGCTCCCGACGATGCGTTTCGGTGTTGCGTCTGCACCCGGAGAAGATGCTAAACGCGGCGTTATCCAAATTACCGATATGTATGAAAATGTGTATGAGGTTGATCTGGATGCGTCTACGGATACGGAAATGACAGAGGATACCACCGAATTGTATGCAGAGATTGACCGAATTTTTGAAACACTTACCGACGCCGAGTTCCAAAGACTTTCGGATCTCAACAAGGCAGACCGTTCGGCAGAAATCGAAAAGTTATTCCTATTTCCTTAGGACTTACGCAGGACGCTCTTTTGTACCACAAACTTTCCAGTTTGTGCCACCAGAACGCTCGGTTTTCCGAGAAATCCCATCTAACAGAACAGGCTGCAGTCAAAATTGCGTAAGTCTTGTTCCTATCAGAATAGATGGCCCCGGTTTGTAGATCATCGGTTATCAAGAACCGCCTCTTGCAGATTGACTTATACGAAACTGAAATATTATGCGAAAACGACACTCAACAGAAAATCAAACTGACGGCACTGCGCTCATCAATACAGATCCCTTGCTGAAACCGTACGCTGCGCAACTCCGTGAACGGTTCGCCCACTATCAACGTCTCAAGACAGCGATTGAGAAAACGGGTGGTGTATTAGGTGAGATAAGCCAAGGACACCGATATTTCGGTTTTAACCGTGGTGAACACGAAGGCGAAACCGGGGTCTGGTACCGGGAATGGGCACCCGGTGCGGAGTCTCTCGCGCTCACAGGCGACTTCAACGGCTGGTCGCGCGATGCAAACCCGATGTCTGTCGATGACCGCGGTGTGTGGCACCTATTTTTGCCAGACAAGGATTACGCGGACCGACTCACACACGGTAGCCTCGTCAAGGTACATGTTGTCAGTAGGGGCGAGGTCGCCTCGTCCCGACGTGGACTCGATCGGATTCCGGCATATATCCAGCGCGTCGTTCAGGAAGGCGATGCAGATTTCACGGGACAGTATTGGAAACCTGAGCATCCGTACCAGTGGCAGCATCAGCCACCCCGATTCGACATCAATGCCGAAGGGTTACGGATTTACGAGGCACACATCGGGATGGCACAAGAGGCAGAGAAGGTCGGAACGTTCGTTGAGTTTACCCAGAACATCTTGCCACGCATCGTGGATTTAGGCTACAACGCTGTACAACTGATGGCGGTGATGGAACACCCGTATTACGCGAGTTTCGGGTATCACGTGAGCAACTTTTTCGCTGTCTCAAGCCGTTTCGGAACGCCGGAAGAACTCAAAGAACTCATTGATACGGCGCACGGTATCGGGTTACTGGTTATCATGGACCTCGTGCATAGCCACGCAGTTAAAAACCTCAACGAAGGATTGAACCGTTTTGACGGTACCGGACATCAGTATTTCCACGCCGGTGCCAAAGGGGATCACGTCGCATGGGATTCGCGCTGTTTCGATTACAGTAAATACGAGGTGCAACGTTTTCTGCTGAGCAATATTCGCTACTGGTTGGAGACGTATCGGTTTGACGGGTTCAGGTTTGACGGTATCACGAGCATGCTCTACAGCGACCACGGGTTAGGACGAGAGTTTACTGGCTATGCGAATTACTTTCACACTGACGTTGAACTGGATGCTATCGCCTACCTGATGTTGGCAAACGAAGTGGTTCACGCTGTCAATCCTGATGCTCTCTCAATCGCTGAGGATATGAGCGGTATGCCCGGCCTCGCACGTCCGACTGAAGAAAGCGGTCTCGGTTTCGATTACCGCCTCGCGATGGGGATACCGGACTACTGGATTCGGTTGCTAAAAGAGAAGCAGGACCAAGCGTGGCACATCGGTGAGATTTACGGTATGTTGCGAAACCGTCGCACGGGTGAAAAACACATCGCTTATGTCGAAAGCCATGACCAAGCCATTGTCGGGGATAAGACGCTTGCGATGCAACTCATGGACGCTGAACTCTACACGAACATGAGTACTTTCACGACGAGCCATCTCATCTCTCGCGGCGTTGCGCTCCACAAACTCATCCGGCTCCTGACGTTTAGTTTAGGCGGTGAAGGGTATCTCAACTTTATGGGAAATGAGTTCGGACACCCTGAATGGATCGACTTTCCACGTGCAGGCAACAACAATTCTTACTGGTATGCGCGTCGGCAATGGTCTCTCGTTGAAGATGATACGCTCCGTTACAAAGACCTCAACGCTTTTGACCGCGCCATGCAGCACCTCGATGCAACCCACTATCTGCTTGCTGATGAAAATATCCAGTTATTATTCATCCATGAGGACGCGAAGCAGATCGTCTATGCGCGCGGTGGACTCGTCTTCGCCTTCAACTTTCACCCGAATGTATCGGTTACGGATTGGCGGATCCCCGTGCCTGAACGAGCAGATTACCGTCTTATTCTCAACACCGATGATACGGCGTTCGGTGGTCACGGTGCTGTAGAAGGTATCCATTATCCGTGGCAAGATGTGGTCATGGAGGGGCAGTCACAGTCAATTCAACTTTATGTCCCAGCCCGAAGTGCACAGGTGTTAGTATCTCGTCATAAATAGTATTAATTTTGACAATTAGATCTTTGTGTGATATAATAACCCTAAGTTATAGACAATGCAAAAACGCATCTACCTTGAAACGACAATTCCAAGTTCTTACTATACATTGCGAACCGATGATGTGTCACTTGATAGACAGAAATTGACTCGGCAATGGTGGAATGAATATGCGGAACTGTTTATTCTTACTTCAAGTACTGCTGTTGAAACTGAACTTAGACTAGGAACGGGAAAAACAACACAGGATAGACTGGCACTGCTTGCAGGTGTTGAGATTTACGCTCCTACCATTGAAATCTTGCAAATTGCGCAAATTTATATTGATAGGTTGATAATGCCGAAAGCACCGCAAGGGGATGCTCTTCATTTAGCAATTGCCTCATTTCACCAAGTTGACGCGATGCTCACGTGGAATTGTACGCATCTTGCTAATCCTAACAAATTCGATTTTATCGCACGGATCAACAGAGAATTGGGTTTAACAACTCCAGAATTAAAAACACCGCTTGATTATTTAGGAGGCACTGCACAAAATGGAAAAGTACAGCCATCTTCTAAACCCAGAAATGAATGAAGTCGTCAAGGAAGTTCGCGAAATGCGAATGAAAATTTCAGAAAAATGCGGACATGATCTTAATCGTTTACTTGCATACTATCAAAAAGTAGGTGAGGAAATGCGGAAGTCCGGTAAGTATAAGTTCCACGATCCGGAACCACCTGCTGAGAAACCCGCGCCCACAAAATCAACGCGTGGTGAAGCCGCAGATTAAGATTTGTATTACCTTCTGATAATACCTTTGCCCGAATACGTGCTGTATGGACGGTGTTTTCCTTATAGGAAAAATAGGGACAGCCAACCGTGACCTCTGCCACTACGGTACGTCTATGTTGGGTTGCTGGAGCCAGACACTCCAGCTTTTTTTCTGTCTGGCTACCACCAACACCGTTGACATTTCCAAAATTTCGTAAGAACCACATACGTTTCTTATCACGTCGTGTTATTATCCAACGAATACGCGCGGTTTCCACCGGGACCACCGCCAATCGCCCACGTACCACGGAACAGCGATTGCCGTTTCGGCGGCATCGTTTCGATAACTTCGTGGCTTAGGTTCAAGCGGTGCCACTGTGCCCAGACGGAGTTATAGCAATTGAAAACAGCACAGCGCGGGTTCGATGGGTTCGTCCAATCATTCGCAGCATGGACGAGGCTTTCCGTGAAAATAACCACGGAACCGGGTGGACAACTATAGTCATCCATCGTCTCACGCATACTCTCCTCCCACGGCGACTCGCCAATATTTGGACGATACGGATCAGGACCGCCGTAGTTGAAATGCGCCTTATGAGAACCACTGAGGAAAGAAGTAGCACCTTGTCCTGACTTGACCTCCTCAAGTTCCCAGACGACGCGCGTCAACCCAGCGAAGATCTTTCCACCCGCGACCTGATACCGCATCGCATTCGCCTGCTGCGGTGGACGCACAACGTGCGGTAGACCGTTATCACCACGTTCCGACACACCCCAACCCGGGGGTCTCACAGTCGTAAACGACCCTTCGCATCGAAATCCGTAGCAATCATCACGTACAAACGGATCTTCGGACAGAATTTCATTTAGAACACCTACGATTGCAGGATGGTCAAGGAGGTTCTGAAGTGCGCCTTGATAACTTTGTCTTGCGCCCGCATACACTTCCGCTTTCATCTCTTCGATTTCTGAGTCCGATAATATTGAGGGTAATAAAATCCAACCCCGCAAATCGAAAAAGAACTTTTGCTCCGGTGTCATCGGAATCGGAGCGTCATTTGATGTTACTTTTGACATTAATATCTCCTTGTAACGTGAATAGTCTTGAAATCATGTGGTGTTATTCTCCAGCGAATACGCACGATTCCCGCCAGGACCACCACCTATTGCCCAAGTTCCACGGAATAAAGACTGCCGTTTTGGAGGCATCTTTTCTATGATTTCATGACTTAGATTCAACCGAAACCATTGAGCCCATACCGAGTTGTAACAATTAAACACAGCACAACGCGGATTGTCAGGGTTCGTCCAGTTGTTGGTAGCATGTATAACGCTTTCAGTGAAAATAAGCAACGACCCAGGAGGACAACTATAATCCTCCATCACATCCTTCATTTTCTCCTCCCAAGGCGATTCACTAATATTCGGACGGTATGGGTCCGGTCCACCATAGTCGAAATGTGCCTTATGAGAACCACTTAGAAAAGTCGTACCCCCTTGTCCAGCTTTCACCTCTTCAAGTTCCCAAATCACACGTGTAAGTCCGGCGAATATCTTTCCACCGGCAACCTGATACCGCATCGCATTTGCTCGTTGTGGCGGTCGCACGACGTGCGGCACCGCAGTACCCCTATCAGAAGAAGTACTCCAACCAGGTTTCCTGACAGTCGTAATCGAATTCTCACATCGAAAGCCGTAGCAATCCTCAAAGATAAATCGCTCATCAGCAAGGATTTCGTTTAGGATACCTACAAGAGCAGGATGATCCAGTAAATTCTGGAGTGCTCCCTGATAACTGTGTCTGGCACCTGCATACACTTCCGCTTTCATCTCTTCGATTTCCGACGCTGATAATACCGCTGGTAATAAAATCCAACCCTGTAAGTCGAAGAAAAACTTCTGTTCAGGGGTCATCAACTTCTCTCCCGGTGCCAATGGCATTGGGTCATTAGAATTGCGCACTTCTTTCATAACAATCAAATCCTTTTATCGACAAACTGTCCAAATATTACAGTGCCTGTTTCAATCCAGGCAAGAAATAATCTTTAACGACGACCTCCCAACTCATCTGAGAGGCGATGTCGTAGCCTTCTCGAAGCATATCCTCTACGTCACGAGGTTTACGCGGTAAGCGTCCTAAGAGTTTCGCCGCGATGTCTCGGCTATTTTCCATTTCAATCGCGTTCCGTTCCGCTAAACCGATATGCAGCACATCATCTAACGATTTCGGTGGAATCTGCAGCTGCGTATAGTCGGCGATGACAACATTCGGGACTTCGCGATTATCGGTAGCACGCCGGATAAAACCGCAACATCCGCACACGTTGCTAACCACACAAATCGCACCGAAACTCAACGGCTCCACCTGAGCGATCCCGAAAGGTTCATAAATTGACTGTCCGAACTCTGCGTCACTCCCTTTACGGATGTCCATGAACTCCATCTCTACCGGCATCCGTTTCCCGCAAGCTTCTTGACTCCATCCAAACTGATTGACGAAGACCACTTTAATCGCTTTAGATTGTAGGTTGAAAGCAGAGACACCGTTGTTCAATTCGATCTCCGCACCGACGAGATCCGGATAACCGATTTTGTGATGTACGGGCCAACCGTACGCCGCCTCCATCTCATGGACGCTCTCGTTCGGTCTCCCTGTCGCAATTTCAGTGGAGAGGATGAACAACACCGCTGTCTTGTCATTAGAAGCGAGCAGGTTATCAAGATGCATGAGTACCTGTAAATCACGCCACAACCCTTTGCTTTTAACGAGCCGCGTCACGTGTGTAAAAACGTAATCCGGACGATACTCTAAAAGTGTTTTCGCATATTTTTGGAGCAGTGCCTTTGCGGTCAGTTTCTCTTGGAGGCTCACCTCAAACGCAGGAATACCGTTGTAAACGAGATTGATCGGGAAGTCTTCAAACGGCTTCGCCAAGAATCGGAGTTCATCTACAACGAGATCACCGACGGCGAAGACGGTATCACACAGATGCGCCTTATCAATCAGGGCGTGCTTGAAATACCAGAACGGATCGCTGAAAATATCTCGAATGGATTGTTGCTCCGCTTTCGCGAGTTCTAAAGCGTTGTAGAAGCGGACATCGTGTCCGGGGTGCCCTTCGACAATCGGACGTATCGTCGCGACCTCGTGTGCATAAAAGACAGTCCGCATGTTCGGTGCCCCATTTACACTGTCGTTGCTCTCGCGTTCGATAAGCACTTTGAGGGCAAGTGGCATCCCCATAAATTCATGCGAGATAATAAACACCGGTGCGGCAGTTTCTGCACCGATAATTGCCAGCAACGCGGCATACGCCGGTTCCGCAAGGCGGACATACTCCTCGAACTCCCATTCGTTCTCATAACGACTCGATTCGATATGGAAATGTTCATAGAGTTGCCATTTAAACTGTCCTGTCAGTTCCTCGTTGCTGTTTGATACATTCACCAAGAGAACATCTGTGAGGGTTGTAACTTCCTGATGTTTATTTTTAAATTTTCGCTGTCCATATACGATCTCCACATGATAGGTCCGCTCAATTTCGGTGAATGCCTGTGCGTGTGGTGTGTCTGTTATCCCTTCACTTGATCGGTAAAGGATGGTGTCTAAATTACCCAAGTCGGCACCGGGAAAGAGTGGACCGACGAGAAATGTGCGTTCAATGGCTTCGTTGTAGCTGCGGGTTGTCAATAACCCCTCTAAAACTGCGCCGATGCCCCCCATCTTTTGGACGGCTTCGTGTGTGACGTGAACAACAATACTCAAATTTCTACCTCGCCAAGCGTCTTTTTTTATACATGAATAGGACTTACGCCTGCTGCTCTTTTGTACCACAAACTTCCTAGTTTGTGACACCAGAACGCTATGTTTTCCGAGAAATCTCAACTAACAGAATGGGAACTACAGTCAAAATCGCGTCCGTCCTAATGAAATTATAAACGTTTTGGAATAGTGCCTTTGTTGCGAAAGATTATAACACAATGCTGAAATAGAAGTCAAATTTCGTCTTATATGACAAAATATTTACATTTACCTGCTGTCCTTGACAACCTTACAAAAAGTAACTATAATATATATTGGAGGCGTATGAGATATTTTCCGTTCTTCACAACAGAATCTACCTATGGAGGTAAAATGTTAGATAATATTGGAAATGTAGCGGGTGCTGTTTGGCACTATCTTGAAGAAAACGACGAAGCCACAGTTACAAAATTGACACGTGAACTCGGTGAGACCGAACGCACAATCCTAATGGGAATCGGTTGGCTTGCCCGCGAAGGAAAACTGGATTTTGAAAAACGGAGACAAGGCACCTATATAACACTAAAGGCACAACACTCAAACCCAGAAGCGGTGTAGATTTCGGAAGGAGAATGACATTAAATGAAGCCACTTCGTCAATTAACAGTGGTGCCGACTTTACCACCGAATCTTGAACCGCTGCGTGAACTCGCCCTAAATCTGTGGTGGACCTGGGATCGTGAAGCACTTGATCTGTTCCAGTCCCTTGACGCGAAATTATGGCAAAAGACTTATCACAATCCTGTGGCAATGCTCGGGCAGATTTCACAAAAAAAGTTAGACACCATTTCAAAAGATAATACGTTCCTTGCTCGCCTTGATGTCATCTACCAAAAATTTAAAGAATACCACAAGGCCCGTTCATGGTTCGAGACGGATCACAAAGATGGGACGCTTACCGACCTACAGATCGCCTATTTCTCGATGGAATACGGGTTGACAGAGTGCATGCCCCTCTATTCTGGCGGTTTAGGGGTCCTGGCAGGTGATCATCTAAAATCTGCCAGCTACTTAGGGATGCCTTTCGTCGCAGTCGGGCTGCTCTATCAGCACGGCTATTTCCGTCAGACCCTTACCGCAGACGGTTGGCAGATGGCAGATTATCCTACCAACGACTTTTACAATATGCCGATTCAGCCAGCGAAGCGTGCTGACGGTTCCCCGCTCTTAGTAGAAGTCGAATATCCGGAAGGAAAGGCGTTCGCAAAGGTTTGGTGTGCACAGGTCGGACGCATCTCGCTGTATCTACTTGATACAAACATCCCCGAAAACAAGGATGAAGAACTATGGAACATCACAGATTATCTCTACGGTGGTGATAAGCGGCTGCGTATCAAACAGGAGATTCTGCTCGGAATTGGCGGTTACCGCGCTTTAACAGCACTCGGTATCCAGCCCACGGTGTGTCACATGAATGAGGGGCACGCTGCGTTCCTTGCGATTGAACGTATCCGACAGATGATGTCGCGAACAGGCATCCGGTTTGAAGAAGCCTGTGAAGCGACGCGAGCCGGAAACGTTTTCACAACGCATACGCCGGTTCCTGCCGGCATTGACTGGTTCCCGCCGGATCTAGTTAATCAATACTGTAGCGTTTATTACGCGGAACTCGGTATCTCCGCTGACACTTTCCTCGGACTCGGTAGGACGAATCCCTCGAATACGCAGAGTGAATTCAGTCCCGCACTCCTTGCACTCCGGCTTTCGGCGATGTGCAACGGCGTGAGCCAACTCCACGGACAGGTCTCCCGTGAGATGTGGAAAGACCTCTGGCCCGGCACGCCTGTACATGAAGTACCTATCACTGCAATTACAAATGGGATTCATACGCGCTCTTGGGTCTCAGGTGATATGCAGAGTCTTTTTGACACGTATCTAGGTCCCCGCTGGATTGTTGACCTCACAAATCAGGATGTCTGGACACAGATTTCGCACATCCCAGACCACGAGTTGTGGCGGATACATGAACGACGGCGTGAACGCCTCATCGACTTCGCGCGTCAACGGCAGGAACAGAAGCGGGCAAGCGGTGGCACCGTTTCCAAGCGGACACCAGAAACCGTCAGCATGGCGGCTAAAACGCTGAATTCGGCGGCACTCACCATCGGCTTCGCACGTCGGTTTGCAACCTATAAGCGTGCGACCTTACTGTTCCAAGATGTTGATCGGCTTGATAAGATCCTTAACAACCCGGAACGTCCCGTTCAACTTATTTTTGCTGGGAAAGCGCATCCACACGACTATGAAGGAAAATTGCTCATACAGCGCATCGTCCGAATCGCGTCGGAACCCCGTTTCTATCACAAGATCATCTTTATTGAAAACTATGATATCTGTGTCGGACGGTATCTCGTTGAGGGTGTTGACGTGTGGCTGAACAACCCGCTACCGCCGAATGAAGCTAGTGGTACAAGCGGGATGAAAGCAGCCGCGAATGGCGTTCTCAACCTCAGCATCGCAGACGGTTGGTGGGTTGAAGCAAACCATTTAGGAGGCGGATGGACGATTGATGCAGGCATCGTCTCATCGGATGCTAAATCGACAGAAAAAGTCCACGCCGATGCCATTTACGATCTCCTCGAAAACGAGATTGTACCCCTCTTCTACGAGCGCAGCCCTGTTGACGATGTACCACACGAATGGGTCGCACGAATGAAGATGGCGATGCAGAATCTCGCACCTATCTTCAACACGAAACGGATGGTATCGGAGTACGCAGAGCAGTTATATTTTCCAGCACATCGGCGTTGGCAAAAACTTAACGAAGCGGAAGTGAAGCGTAGCATCGCCTTAGCACGTTGGAAAACCCATATCCGAGATCACTGGGATGCGCTTCGGATTGAGGAAAAACGTACTGAAACTACACAAGGTCTCGAACTCGGTGTCGGTGAATCTATTGTCGTTCAGGCAGTCGTCCGAACCGACGTTCTATTTCCGCACGAAATTACCGTGCAAATCTACCACGGTCCGTTAGACGCGGCGGATGAGATTGCCAATGGCACTGTTAGTCCAATGGAATATAAGACTGACCTCGGCGGCGGTACTTATCTCTTTGAAGGGGCACTCACCGTCCAACAGACAGGCTTGCATGGCTACACTGTACGCGCCTTACCGTACCACGAGGACCTACAATCTCCGCACGAACTCGGGTTGGTAACATGGGCATGACATGAACCTCCTCTCCCTTCGGAAGCGGTTACTTTTGCGTTGCACATAACCATTTTTAAGCGTATAATTAAGAAGTGGAAAGCGAATATACGGAAAGGAACGTGAAACCCCAACCGACTTGAACGAACCGCAAGGGACAAGTTAAAAATGGACAGAACAGCAGAAATTGCCCGCGAAACAGCAGAAACCCGCATCCAACTCCGTCTCGACCTTGACGGCAGTGGAACCTCGGATATTAATACCGGTGTCGGTTTCTTGGATCACATGTTGGAACTCTTTGCCAAGCACGGATTCTTTGACTTGGAAATTGAAGCAAAAGGCGATTTACACGTAGATGCACATCATACCACCGAAGATGTCGGCATCTGCTTAGGGCAAGCCCTTCAAAAAGCGGTACTCGACAAAGCAGGGATGCAACGGTTCGGCAGCTTCGCCGTTCCGATGTATGAATCGCTTGCTAAAGTTGACTTGGATGTTTGCGGACGACCATATCTCCACTTTGAGACTCCACTCGGTTCCGGCAAAGTCGGCGATTTCGATATTGAACTTGTTGAAGAATTTTTTCACGGGGTCGTCAACCATAGCGGTACGACTTTACACATCAATGTCCCCTATGGCACAAATCAGCACCATATCATAGAAGCCATTTTCAAGGCAGTCGCGAAAGCGTTGCATATTGCGACACGTCTCGATGCCCGTATCACAGGCGTATTATCTACCAAAGGAAGCTTGTAGTAGGAAATAGTTATCAGTTTTCAGTGCGATTTTTCTGCGAAAAAACTTTCAGCTTGCCTCGCCCGTCGGGAAAAGTGTGTAAATATTTCCAAAATCTACTATAAACGAAAACTGATAACTAAATTAGGAGAACGTTTATGAACAACGAGAACGTTGTTGCAGTTATTCTTGGCGGCGGCCGCGGCACACGCTTATTTCCATTGACACGGGACCGCGCGAAACCGAGTGTTCCGATCGCAGGAAAATTTCGACTCGTAGACATACCGATCAGCAATTGCCTACATTCAAAACTCGAAAAAATCTATGTCTTGACCCAGTTCAACTCTGTTTCGCTGAACCGACATGTTGTCCAGACGTATCGGTTTGATACGTATCGTCGCGGTTTCGTCCAAATCCTCGCAGCGCAACAGACGCTGATGGGAGAGGATTGGTATCAAGGAACAGCGGACGCCGTCAGACACAATGAACCCTATATCCTGAATCCGCGTTTCACAGACGATCACGTTCTCATCCTCGCTGGTGACCATCTCTATCGGATGGATTACCAAAAGATGCTGGCTGTACATGCCGAATCCGGCGCCGATATTACAGTATCCGTCATCCCTGTGACGAAAGAGGTTACCAGCGGACTCGGTATCCTCCAAGCGGATACCAGCGGACGGATCGTCAATTTCGTTGAGAAACCACAAACGGAAGCCGAACTCCAGCAACTCCGCGTTGAGCCTGAAGTTTTTACCTCACGCGGCATTGAAGCACAAGGACGCGAATACATCGCTTCAATGGGGATCTATGTTTTTAACCGAGAGGTGCTCCAAGAGGTGCTTCAAGAGGGATCGAACGTAGACTTCGGGAAGGACATAATACCGACGAGTATTCGAGAACGAGCCGTTTTTGCCTACTTTTTCGACGGTTATTGGGAAGATATTGGTACGATCCGATCCTTCTATTCGGCGAATATCGCGCTCACCAATACCACACCGGCATTCGATTTCTACGATGAACACGCACCGATCTATACCAATCGGCGCCACCTTCCGAGCACCAAAGTTAACAGCAGTAGTGTCCGTTCTTCTATTCTCGCTGAAGGGTCTATCATTGATGATTCGGAAATTGATCGAACGATCGTCGGTATTCGGAGTATCATCGCTGGAGGTAGCCGAATTTACCAGTCCATTCTGATGGGAGCGGACTTCTACGAGCCTGAGGGTGAGCGGAGTGGGAACCCACAGAGCGGTAGCCCACATATCGGGATCGGACGGAATTGCCTGATTCAGAATGCAATCATTGACAAAAATGCGCGTATCGGTGATAATTCAGTACTCGTCAACCGAGATGGGATTGATAATCACGACGGTGAAAATTACTATATCCGAGATGGGATCGTTATTGTTCCAAAGGATGCAACGATACCTCCTGAAACCGTCATTTAATCTGTAGCCTTGAATCGGTTTGTAATCAAGGTTTACACAACAAGGAGATTTCTAATGCATAAAGTACTAACATTTCTGGCACTCAGTCTTTTTGCACTGACCTTTTTCGTAGTGACGCAGGTCGAGGCAGTCGACACAGAAGGTCTTGTCGGCGCGTGGTTGTTCGATGAAGGTAAAGGCGAAGCCGTTACGGACTCCTCCGATAACGGATTGGATGGCAAGATCGCGAGAGGCAAACCGAAATGGGTTGATGGTAAATTTGGGGGTGCAATGGAATTCGGAGGCGCGGATATGGTGACCGTTGACGATGATGCTGCTCTCGACTTGGAGGATTTCACGCTCGCCGCATGGGTCAATATCCCGAAAATCTCCGGCGCATGGCAGATTATCGCCTCCAAAGAGAACCGCAATCCGACCGGCAGGAACTACGGACTCTTCGGCAACATCAACAATGGAACTGTCCACTACTCTTTCACAACCAACGCTGGATGGAAATCCTTTAATGCCGCAACCGCTGTAACCGATGGTGAATGGCATCACGTCGCTGGCACTTACGACGGCTCAGACTTTAAACTCTATCTTGATGGAGCTGTCGATGGCGAAACAGCACCGGGCACAAAACCTGATAACCACGATAATTTTCTGTTTATTGGCGGTTGCGACATCGGGAACTATTGGATGACAGGAACCATTGATGAGGTCCTTATCTATAACAGAGCTCTCAGTGAGCAGGAAATCAACGAATTAATGGAAGATGGCGCGACTGTTATGTTAGACGTGCAACCCGGTGGAAAACTCGCGACGACTTGGAGCCAGATTAAAACGCAGTAGCGTCTAAGATCCGTCCGTCTTATCAGCGCGCTAACAAAGCGCCCACTATGGAAGGCTAACTTTAAAAAACATGCCTGAATTAAGACAGAAACTTCTGGTACTACATTTGCACACACCAGATTTAAACAGTAACGTTGTCGCCTGGGCGATGTACGACGGCACCGGTGCAAAACGGCACACGACAGGCGATAGCGAGACACCACCGTACAACTCGGTGGTCGAAGCGATGCGGGATGGCTGGCGCGTGATTCAGTTCCCACAACAATTCCCTGCCTATCCCGGCATGGAATATCATACCTCATATCTCAGGTTCGAATATACCCTTGAGAAAATGGAGGAAATCCAATGATTGATAAAAAGCATTTACTCACTACGGAACAGATGGCGAACTTCGTTGCGGACGGCTACCTCCGCTTCGACACGTTAATTCCTGATGAATTGAATAAGGCTGCACACGCGGAGATGGAAGCCGGTGTGATTGTACGCGGTCGCGGCGGCACCGTTCTAAACGATGTCTGGACAGATGATTCCGCTGTCGGTAAAGTCTTTCGGTTACCAGAGGTACTCGGGATCATCCACAGTTTAGTCGGCGAGAATCCGCTTTACGATCACCATGCCGTTCACATCGTCCGTCCGCAAAACGATATCGGACAAATTTGGCATGCCGATGCGATTATTGATCTGCGGATGCATTTTGATATCCAGTTCTTCTATTTCTCGCACGACACACCGCGCGAAATGGGGGGAACGATGATCTTACCGGGGAGCCACTATCGCCGCGTCTGCGAGACGGACATCGCGCGCTACCAGAACTTCCTCGGACAAATGCCGGTCGTCTGTGAGGCAGGCACGCTTCTCGTGGTACATCACGGGATGTGGCACTGCGCGCAGCCGAATCTAACGGACCAGACACGCTACATGTTCAAACTCCGCCTCAACCCGACGGTACGTCAATGCCAACTCTGGAACACGGAAGATATTGACTCCGCCCCTATTCACGGCGCCTTAGGCAGAAATCATAGGTGGTACGGAAACGATGTCCGGCTTGAAATCGTCAACCGGATCAAGCAGTGGCGTTTCCTTATCGGCGATGATTCGTTTGATGTCGGCTACTGGCTCTCTCGACTCGAAAATATGCCGGAGGGCGCACAAGAAGCAGCGTAGTCATGACAACGAACAAGGCGCGATTACACATCGCGCCTTGAAAAAAATTGAGGATACATATTGACAGAAGCACGGCGTTATCTATCACGACCTCGCCGTCCTCTATCCCCACCGAACTCTTTCCGCATCCACTCCATAATTTCGCGCCGCTCTTCTGGCGATCGAGCGTTCCGCAGTTTCTCCATCGCTTCACGTCTCATTTGTTCACGAGAATATTCACGCTTTTTCTGCTCCATCTGCCTGCGCTTTTCAGCCGCCATCTGAGCGGCTCGGTCCCGTCCCGCGTTGTCATTCTCTGCCCTTTCGGAACCACCTTCATCACCTCCGCCGCCTCTGTTTCTCGAGCTTCCGCCCTTCGTTGTGAGGAGTTGCAGCGAACCGGTCTTGAGCGTTACTGTTTCTCCTCCTTTATCCAAGATGACTTGTTTGGCTTGGATATCTTTTACCGTCATATCATCAAGTTTCGTTCCTACCGTGACGAAATGATAACGATTAGACCTTCGCTCCAGCAGTGTCGCTTGTGAGATGACACCATCCTGATTAACAGCCGTGCCTTCTAAACTATACGAAGGTTCGTTTTTCGGCGGTGTCCACCCCAGCGGACGGAACAGGTTATACTCAATAATCGTTTTGTAAAACGCTTCATTCTCTCCGAAGTCAACACCGCCGCCGCGGTTTTGACGACCCCACGCGCTATTCCGTTGTGGTTGGGAGCGTTCTGGTGCCTTATTCATCGCTTGCCTTTTCGCAGCAGCCATCTCTCTCATCTTGGCGGCATCCATCTTAGGCATTGTACCGATAAACTTCGCTTTCCTTTCATCTTGTGCATAGAGCAGTACTGCAGCTCCAAGAAGTAGACATACAGCACAGCCGATCCCGAGTTTTATAATGACACCGCCCCAATGCGTGGCAATTTTCATTTATTTTTCCCTCCACTGTTCTACATCTATGTTTTCGGAATTTGGTATAGACGTTTCCTTAATTTTACCGTTGATTTTGCTAAATGTCAAGTAAACCTTTAGATATCACAACAAAAAAGGCACGGATTGTAACCGTGCCTTGAAATTGAATGCCTATGATCTTGAGATTACGCGGATACTATCTATCTCGCCCTCGACCTCTTCTACCCCGGTCTCCGTCGCCGCCGCGTCTCCGGAATCGCTCTATGAGTTCTCGCCGTTCTTCACTTGAAGCGTTCCGAAATCTCTCCATCATTTCGCGTCTTCTTGCCTGTTGATCAGCACCTTGCCCTCCGCGCTGCGTTTGCCCGCGCCTTTCAGTATTCACCTGATTAGCCCGATTTTGTCCGCTGTTGTTATTGCGTGCAGTTTCGGAGCCGCCTTCACCACGTCCTCCACCTCTATTGCTTCCGCCCTTCGTTGTGAGGAGTTGCAGTTCGCCGGTTCTGAATGTTACTGTTTCGCCAGCTTTGTCCAAGATGATTTGTTTGGCTTGGATATCTTTTACCGTCATACCGTCGAGTTCTGTCCCTATGGTGACAAAATGATAGCGATTAGACCTTCGCTCCAGCAGCGTCGCTTGTGAGATGACACCCTCCTGATTAACAGCCGTGCCTTCTAAACTATACGAAGGCTCGTTTTTTGGTGGTGTCCACCCCAGCGGACGGAACAGGTTATACTCAATAATTGTTTTGTAAAACGTTGCATTCTCTCCGAAATCGACACCGCCTCCACGGTTTTGCCCGCCCCAAGTCCTATTCCGCTGTGATCGCGCCTGTCCCGGTGTGTTATCCATCCTTTGCATTCTGGCAGCAGCCATCTCCCTCATCTGAGCGGTATCCATCTCAGAGCTTGTACCGATAAACCTCGGTCTCGCTCGCTCTTGCGCATAGAGCAGGACTGCAACCCCAAGGAATAGACATACAACACAGCCGATCCCGAGTTTTGTAAGGACGCTCCGCCAACGCGTGGCAATTTTCATCTATTTCTCCTCCAACTTTCCACATCTATATTTTTAGAATTTTTTGGTATAGACATCTCTTTGAAACTTAAGACAGATTCAACCGCGAAAAGGTTCTCTTTAATTTCTCTGTCGATTTTTCCAAATGTCAAATCCAATCCATCCAACTGACTGGATTATTTGAATTTACAGATTCTGTATGTATATTTAGACGAAAAAATTGCGCATGCGTTTATCCTTTCTGATTTCCTGGACGTGTTACACCCATTGGCACCTAAAAACGCATAACTGAAAATTATTCTACCGCTCGACTGTAAAAAGCATTGACTTTCCAGAAAAGATGCGGTAAACTTTATAGAAACATATCCTTCTCCTAAAAGGAACAGGCTTACTATGAAGCGTCATAGTCGAATTCAAAAGTCGCTCGCCCTCATAAGCAGTTGCCTTCTCATTTTTGTATTAACGAGTCAATCTGTGGATGCGGCGCGCCGATCTCGCGTGCTGTCAATTGCGATCTTCACCTCCGGCATGGGTTTGTATCTCGGCGGCACTCTTCTCAAATCTTCCGCCCAAGCGCGGTACGATACCTATCTCAACGCCGCAATCCAAACGGACATCCAAACACATAAGGACGCTTTCCTCGTCAGACGAAACGCCGGTACCATCACGTCGCGTGTTGGTCTTGGCTGCGTTGGGCTCGCCGTACTTTTCTCAATCTATAGTCAACTTAATAATCCATCGGAGTCGTCCCAAACCGTAGAAGGTGATGTCTCCAGCCTGTACCGCTGGCGAACCGAGCGGACAAATCTACGTGCTGGAAAAATTGATTTCACGAACCGATTTTCTGGGAACACGGGGCTACTATTTCCGAACGCCGCGTTCCAATTACGACCACACTATGATTTCCAAAATCAGCGTGCAAGCCTGAGGTTTCAGCACTTTTTTTAAACTTTTAGTTTCACTTGATTTACGATATAAGATCGGATTTCGATTGCTATAGCACCATAATCCGTTGTTTTCAGGAGTAGAACAATGCGTCCACTTCACACGATATTCAACTGTAAAGTTAGCGTCCTGAGTTTTCTTCTGCTCTTCACTGTTATCGGTTTCCAAGCCTGTACAAATAGTGAAGATTTCGCGAACCCGCTTGATCCAGAAAATCTACGCACCGCTGGTGCGCCAGACGGTCTCACGCTCTACGCTGGGGATAAACAGGTACGGGTCACCTGGAACGATACAAGTCAGGAAGGCATTAAAACATACCGCATCTACAGACGCTCCGTAGGTGGAACAGATACACCGTTTGAGTTCGTCGGATCCGTTGACGCACCCGCAAATGAATTTATTGACACCCAAAATCTCGAAAACGACCGGCGTGATGCTTCTGGACGGATACTCACTTATGAATACCGCATTACCTATGTTGATGTCAACGGTATTGAGACCCCCGATCCGGCGAATCCGCCGGTTGAGGGTGAAGCACCGTTCCGTATCTGGAAGACGGCACTCGCGACACCGAGCATCCCACCACCTGAACCTACTGTAACGCTCGGCGACCCAACCGACCTCACGATTAAACTCTTTTGGGACGGTTATGAGCTCCCTCACGATTTTTCCGTCTTCCGCGTCTATGCTGCACCAGACCCCGGAGACGACAAACCGCTTCGGTTCAAACTGATCGCTGAACCGAAACGCGATCAACTCTACTATTTTGATACTGACTTTGAAACCGACGGCATCCGAAAGGTATACCGGATCGCTGGTGTTGACGAATTTGGTGCTGAGGCATTTACGACAATTACCGCAGCTGTACCGAATCTACCACCGGCACCACCGAAAAATGTCCGGGTCATTTACCGACCCCGTTCTCTCGCTAACTTGAAGTACGATGCTATCATCTCATGGACACCGAACACTGAACGAGACCTCGCCGGTTATCAACTCTATACCAGAGACGCAGCAGGGAATCTACTCACGCGACCATCGCCCGGAAAAAGGGATCGCACATGGACAATCACTGGTGAAGACCCGATTCTCGTCGGACAGTCCCTCGAATTTAAGCGATATTACATAACAGCCTTTGACAATACAGCCGGGCCCGATGGACGACGCGACGAAAGTGAACTCGTAGAAGCACAATCACAATAATCATTACAACGCTTTCGCAAGAGACTTCAAAAACAACAATATAACCCTAAAGGATACATCTATGCACGCTAACTTTTCCGGACCAAACTTTTGGCTGACAAGTTACACCGAAAAGAAAAGACAACATACCCCACAAATCTTCATCTACATAATCTGTGGTCTACTTCTCGCGGGGACCGCGCTACCCCTCTCAGCACAATTGCCAGCGATCTCGCAGCTGAACAGTATTCAAACCGCGGAACCCATCGGCAAAGGAGGCTCCAGCACTACATTTGGACTCCTTCAATACGCAAAAGTTGATCTCTTACCAGATCACAACCAAAAGGTAGACATCGGGGGTTTTGAAGAATCGCACCGCGTAACGCTTGAAATCGAAACCTTTTTCATACCTGTCAGATTCGCTTACGGTTTAAGCAACGAACTCGACCTCTTGCTCGGTGGCACATTTTCGACAGGTGGCGTCCGGAAATCTGTTCTCGATTTCTACAACACCGAGGCAGAAAGTGAAGGATCCCCAACCGGCAACCGCCGCGTCTACGATCAACCTCTGTTTGATGGTATCATCGGTCTCAAGTATAACATCAAACCGGATCGGAACGATAACTTCCCAAGTATCTCCATCGGTGGAGACGTACAGTTCGGGTTTACTGCCGATGACCGGCTCAACTCAGACAACGAGTTCCTCGACCACAGCCCCGCGGATGGTTTTCCATTTATGGGTGTTAATACCTATCTGGTAGGCACGCAAAGGTTCGGTAGCCTTCTCAAAGTCCACGCCGGTGTCGGTATCTTTTTGACATCGAAATCACTGAAAACGACCGACCGTTTTACCTTCAATTGGCAGGCAGGTACCGAAGTTGCAGTTTCAGATAATATGTGGTTTGTGGCTGATTTCGCGCGCGAACTCCCCTATGCAGGGGTGCATCTGACGAACCTCCTTGGACTCACACTCCGCTATGAAGTTTCAAATACACTCGCTTTCCAACTCGGATTCAATAGCCATCCCGGATTCCAGTTTAACTTGACCTTCGGGGGCGAACAGGCACAAGCACTTCAAGGCGAAAATTTGCTGTTTTAGCAATAAAAATAGGATTTACGCGTGTTACTCTTTTGTAGCACAAACTTTCCAGTTTGTGCCACGTTTCCTCGTCCGTCTTTGAAAATATGTCCTATTATTTTTACAGGTCACTATAATCGGTAGTCCGTAACGTAGTGGAGGACGGCTCGAACATAGAAAACGCCGAGGCTTTAAACCGCGTTACTTATCCGCAAGGAAAATTAAAAAAATGAGAGCAGTTGTTCAACGCGTAAAATCTGCAAGTGTTACAGTGGACAGTGAACCCGTTTCTGAGATTCGGGCAGGCGTGCTTGTCTTCCTCGGCGTCGCTCATGACGATACCGCAACCGAACTGGAATATATTGCCAACAAAGTCGCCAACTTGCGTATCTTTGAGGATGAAGACGGAAAAATGAATCGTTCACTGCTTGATACAGGCGGTGCTGCGCTCGTTGTTTCGCAATTCACACTCTACGGCGATTGCCGGAAAGGACGGAGACCGAGTTTTATTAACGCCGCCCGTCCGGAAGCCGCAAACGCACTTTATGAGCAGTTCATCGCCATTCTCAAACAGCAGAATATCCCGACGCAAGGCGGCACCTTTCAAGCGATGATGGATGTGGAACTGATTAACGACGGTCCCGTTACCATTTTACTCGATAGCGATAAACAGTTTTGATTTTTATATTACCTTGCGGTTCGGTCAGGCGGGTTTGATAGGTTGACGTTCCACTCCGTAGATCCGCCCTCCATTACATTACGGGCTACGGTTGCCTGCTATTTTTCATCGGAACCCCGATTTTGACAACGGAAAAATCGGAGAAGAAACCCAATATTTAAAAAAGTGCCATGTCTATAGGAGAAAATTATGGCTCGGAAAATGCGTCTCGGTTTAGGTCAATTCAGTGAACTCAGCGAAGAACGGTTGAAATTTATCAAACAACTCGGTGTCGAGGATGTTCTGCTCAACACGGCACAACTCCCCGGTACGGAGCGATGGGAATATGAGGACATCCTTCGGCTCCGGACAGAAGTGGAGGATGCCGGGTTACGGTTAGCGGCACTTGAGAACGTCCCCGTCAACTTTTACGACAAAGCCATGCTCGGTCTGCCCGGTGGTGAGGCACAAATTGAGAACATGGCAACCACGATCCGCAACATCGGTAAGGCTGGCGTTGAGATCTTCGGTTACCATTGGATGCCGAACGGGGTCTGGCGTACCTCTCGAACCACACCCGGTAGAGGCGGTGCCGCGGTTACCAGTTTTGATATGGACGAGACTAAAGACGCGCAGCTATCGCACGGACGCGTTTTCACTGAAGACGAGATGTGGGAACACTATGCACATTACATGAGCAGAATCCTACCTGTCGCCGAGGAAGCAGGCGTTAAACTTGCACTTCATCCCGATGATCCGCCGGTCGAATCCCTCGCAGGCGTGCCGCGCCTGTTCCGTAACTTTGAAGGCTTCAAACGCGGCATGGAAATCGCTGACAGTCCGATACACGGACTCGATTTCTGTGTCGGTTCTTGGTCTGAGATGGGACCCGGTGTCACCGATGCGATCCGCTACTTCGGGGAACGCGACAAGATTTTCTACGTTCATTTCCGGGATGTACAGGGACATGTCCCAAAATTCGCCGAATCCTTCGTGAACGAGGGCAACTGCGATATGTTCGAGGTAATGCGTACGCTAAAAGAGGTCGGTTTCACAGGCTTCATGATTACCGACCACGTGCCGCATGTCGTCGATGACACAGGTTGGGGACACCGCGGACGCGCGTATGCTATCGGATACATGACAGCATTCTTGGAAATCTTAACAGCAACGTAGAAATGGATAGCAAAAAATGAGACATCTTGAATACATTGACACCATCAAGCAGGGGGACTGCGTTGCGTTGATGTCCGAAATGCCGGATGAATGTGTTGACCTCATCATAACGGATCCACCTTTTGCCATCGACTTCAAAGCGAATCGCCATAATTACAATCGAAAAGGGAGTCGAGTCCTTGAAGGTTACAACGAGATTGAAGCGAGCGACTATCTTGCTTTTACACTTGATTGGCTCTCCGCTGCCACAAGAGTGCTAAAAGATTCCGGCAGTATGTATGTCTTCTCAGGTTGGAATCATCTGAAAGATATCTTAATAGCCATTGATCAATGTGGACTTACGACAGTCAATCACCTCATTTGGAAATACCAGTTTGGTGTTGTTACGAAGCGTAAGTACGTAACGTCTCACTACCACTGTCTTTTCTTGTGCAAAAATGACAAGAAACGAAAGTTTTATCCCTATCGCCGATTTGATAAGGATGCAAAGACAGAAAATGGCGGGTCGGCACACTACAAAGACAAAGAGGATGTCTGGGAAATCAAGAGAGAATATTGGCAAGGCGCAATCAAAACACCGACGAAATTACCCGCTGAACTCATTGAGAAAATTCTTGACTATTCCAGTGAAAAAGGCGATGTCGTTTTGGACCCATTTTTAGGCTCCGGACAAGTCGCTGTTGTGAGCAAAATGAAAGGACGACACTACATCGGTTTCGAGATTGTGTCTGCATATCATGAATTTGCCCGCGACCGGCTTGAGTCAGGAAAATATTTAATTCAGAAAACAGTATGAAAAGGAGGACAAAATGACGCAAGTTGTTCCCTTACGATACGATACTGCATTTAAGAAAGCGTTCAGTCAACCGGAGATCTTCTGTCAATTTGCCGAAGACGTTTTAGGTATCAAATTTCATACCGATGAGGTCCATCGCGGCTACAAATTCCTTGAACCCATTGGGCAGGTTGATATCGAATACGATCTGTTCGCTGAGGACCCAGAATCTCGTATTGTCGTTGAGATACAACATGTCAAAGAACGACACTTCTATGATCGTTTCCTATATTATCATCTTATTAACCTCGTCGAACAGGTAAAAAACAGCAAAGCGTACCAGTTTGATCGAACAGTTTACACAATTGTTGTCCTAACAAGTCCGTATAGCGAGAGCGAAATTGACTTTAGCGTTGCCATCACAGATTTCAATCCAATCAACGAATTTAGCCGTAAAGTCGATGTTTATCCGCATCAACTCGTGTTTGTAGTGCCACGTATGGTTAATGAAAAAACACCATCTGGCATCAAAGCGTGGTTAGAACTCCTGCTCGATTCCCTCGATGGTGAGATAGATGAAAGCCACTACAACTCCCCAATTTTCGAGAGGGTGATTGATGCGGTTAAACGGGACAACATCTCACCGGAGGAGCGCAGGGTCCTCAAAGATGAAGAGTCTTGGGAAGATACCCTCATAGATGTGAGACAGAAGGAAAAGGAAGACATTGCACGCGCACTGATGAGCGAAGGCATAAGCACCGAAGTTATTGCACGAACAACGGGCCTCACAGCAACAGAAATCGAAAAACTGAAGCAATCATAAACCCCGAGCCGTGCTAATAACAGGGCAATACGATAAACTACCTTAAATTCATCAAACCTCGCCAGTGAAGGCGACATTTTATGTAATCGGCACAGAACGACCAATTCGTGCCGATTCATAGAGCGCATCAAAGATTTTCGTTATATTCAACACCTCTTCCGCCGGTACCGGAGACGGCAAACCTTCCCGAATAGCCGTGTGGAACGACGCAAACTCACCCGGCAACCCTTTTAACAGTTTCGGTTCGTAATTCACCATCTCGTCTTTCTTATCGAGGTAAATCTGAAGCGGTTCGTAAGTCGCACCGGCTAAATCGCCCATAAAGAACGTGCCGCCGATATTCTGAATATGCGATGCCCACGCAGTCTCCAGCGTCACTGTCAACCCACTCTCAAAACGGATTGTACCCATCGCGAAGTCTTCGACTTCAAAATCTTCAGGATTCCATTTGCCCCACGGATTGATAACATCCTTTTTATGCCCAAACTTCGTTGCTGTCATCCCGAACGCCTCAACAGGTTTCGGACAACCGATCATCCAGAGTAACACATCCAAAATATGCACACCGATGTCAATCAACGGTCCTCCGCCAGCAATGGCTTTACTCAGAAACGACGGTGAAGCAGGGACACCGCGACGACGCATCGCCATGGCGCGGGCATAATAGACATCACCGAAAAAACCTTCATCGTAGAGTTTCCGCAACGTGCGTGCCTCAGCACGGAACCGAGATTGTAGACCGATCTGCAGGATTTTACCACTCGCTTTCTGTGCATCCACCATGGCTTGCCCATCAATTGCGTTGGCAGCAATCGGCTTTTCGCAGATAACGTGTTTTCCAGCATTCAGCGCAGCAATCGTCGGTCCTGCGTGGAAATTATTTGGTGTGCAAACGCTGACTGCGTCAAGCTCATCCATCGCAACCAATTTCTCATAATCGGTGAAAACGTGCGGGATGTCGTGCTTTTTAGCAAACGCCTTCGCACGGGTTTCGTCAATGTCGCACGCGGCGATAATCGAAACACCTTCGACACCTTTATGACCGGGAAGGTGTTTACCGCCAGCAATACCACCGCACCCAACGATACCTACTTTAACTTCTTTTACCTTCGTTTCTTTCATATTAATCCTCTTTCACGATTTTATCATAAATCCGCGCTTCCAAAGCGCGCCTATCAATAGTTGTTGACTTAATTTAGACCGTCACGACTTGTGGTGCCTGTTCTAAATCCAGATTGTGTGCCGTTGCCCATTCTGCACCAGCCCAGTGAACACCGTTCGGGTCGCGCCTGCCCTGCGTATCCGTGGATGCGCCGAGAAACTGCCTACCGAGATCGTCCAGATTTTCCTCCAGAACCGCATCCGGTTGTAACGTATCGTTATAATACCGTAGATAATAATCAGGTTTAATCCAGCGATAATGGTAACCGTAGATAACCACTTTAGAGATGTACTCCGTGAAATTCAGCCCTGCTGCATGGTAGATACGACTCTCAAACAGAAACGCATCGCCTGCTTGGAGCAGCGGTTCATCATACATAGGTGGATCGACTTCACCTTCACGCATACGCAGCGGTTCACCCGATTTATGACTTTTCCGAATAAACCACGTTGCACCTGAGTTTGGAGCACTGAAATCCGTTAAACAGTAACCAACCTTCAGACCGACACGTGGACATTTTTCGTGTCCGACATCCAAATGCACACCGACATCTCGATGCCAGTTCCGGCTGTCAGGTTTCTCAGGCGCCTGTGGATGTTTGTAGATCAATGCGGTATTCGTGATATGGATATTCGTGCCGAGCAGTTGAAGCACCAACGGCACTGCTTTCGATTGCGTGGCGAGATCGGCAAATGCAGGCTCTTGCACCAACCCGTCTCGGCGATGCGCGTAATACCCGTGATATTCAAACGATTCCATGAGTCGGTCGCCTGCTTCAGTCAAGCGGTCAATCATTTCGTTATCAATCGCGGAACGCACGATCAGGTAACCGTTCTCCTCAAATTCCGCGCGTTGCGCCTCTGTCAACTGAATAAATTCCATTTTTTAATTTTCCTTGCGGTTAAAGCGTGTGGGTGCTTTGCTTCGGTATTCCTCAAGGGATGTGCCGTTCTTTTCTCTGGAGTCGCCAACCTCTACCGGTTTGACTTGATTTTCTATGCTAATTCAAGAGAGTGTTCTTCATAGATGCGTTTACAAGCTTCGCTCTGATAGAGGGTTGACAAACACGTGGAAGTATATTATCATAAATATCAAATCGTGTCTATCAATGAACGAGACAATGCAGCAGTTTTTTAGTTTTCAGCAATCATTGGCTTAAGAATTCTCTCTAAGGATATGAACACACCACACGCTTGGTCTTCAAGTATCAGCAACAAAATCTTCTCTCTGCTGAATCGAAAGAAGGTACAACAGCAAGAGCATGCCGACGTATGTGTTATCGGTTCCGGAGCAGGCGGTGCAGTCGTCGCGAAGGTCCTCGCCGAAGCAGGATTATCGGTCATCATTTTAGAGGCAGGCGAAAATCACGACCCAACCACCTTCGGCAGCTACGAACCGGAGATGCTGCGCCGTCTCTTCTGGGATAGCGGTCTAAGGCGCACACGCGACGGTGCCATCGTCATCTCACAAGGGAGAGGCGTCGGCGGTTCAACCGTACATAATCTCTGCTATGCTGTGCGTCCACCACAGGTATTATTGGACAGATGGAGGGTGCCAGACCTCTCAGCGCACTTCGAGCGCGTAGAGCAGACCCTCGGCGTTACACAAATACCCGAGACGGATGTAAATCGCTTAAACGCTGTTATCCGCCGCGGCTGCGAAGCGATGGGATGGCACGGTGTCGTACAACGGCACAATCGCGGCGCCTGTCCATCATGTGGGGCACAGTGTCTTTTTGGATGTCCCGCCTCAAAATCGACTCAGGACGGATCAACAAGAACAGGCAAACAGAGCATGGCGGTAACGTACATCCCTCTGGCACTTGCCGCGGGTGCCAAACTCTTTAGCAACTGCACAGCGGAGAAGATTCACGTGGACAGAGACAGAGCTGCAGGTGTTTTCGCACAACTGCCATCAGGTAATTTGTATGTTCAAAGCAAAGTGGTGGTACTCGCCGCGGGTGCCATCAACTCGCCACAACTCTGGTTAAAAAGCCGATTGCCGAACACAAACCGACAGGTCGGGACAAATCTTCATCTGCATCCTGCCGTTTTTGTCGGTGGAATCTTCGACGAAGCCATTGACGGACACATCGGTATCCCACAAAGTTTCTATATTGATGAATTCCTTGACATGGAAAAGGCACCGGGCAGCGGCTATTTGCTCATGCCTGCGTTCGGTTCACAAATGATAGTTGCCGCAAGCCTACCGGGATTCGGCGAGAACCATCATGAACTGATGGAACGCTACCGTCACATCGCCGCGCTGCTTGTCCTCCTACATGATAATAGAACAACCGGACGCGTATCGGTCAATTACAAAGGTACGCCGAATATCGCCTACCGACTGCGGAGAGCAGATAAAAGGATATTAGTAGAAGGCGCGATCAATGCCGCTCGCCTCCTTTTCGCTGCAGGTGCCACTGAGATACTGATGCCTTACACACAACACTTCCCTATTAAGACAGAAACAGGGCTGGAGATTATTCGCCAACGCGGTATCGTACCAAACGACATCATGCTGGCTTCCAGTCATCCACAAGGCACACTCCGAATGGGTAGAAATCCGGTGGGATCCGTTGTTAAACTTTCCGGGGAATCCCGGGCAGTGGAAGGTCTGTTTGTTGCCGATGCGAGTCTGTTTCCGACCTCTATTGGCGTGCCACCGACGTTGACAATCGCCGCACTTGCTGAGCACGTCGCAAATCAGATAATTGAGAGTCGTTTCGCATAGCATTTCCTTATGGAAGGAGGTAAGGGTGAAAAAAGAAGAATGGAAGGATGGAATGATGGAAGAAGGGAAGGAAAGTCTCTCATCTAACCTTCCACCCTTCCGATCTTCCATCCCTTGCTTTCCACTCGGGAACTTTCCGACGCCGGTGCAGCGTCTTTCAAACCTTGAGCGGGTGCTCGGTTTTGAGTCGCTCTGGGTAAAACGAGACGACCTAAGCGGTCCTTTAGGTGGCGGCAATAAAGTGAGAAAACTTGAATATATGTTCGCAGCGGCAGCACACGCTGATACCAAAAAGACGCTCTTCACAATTGGACCCACCGGTTCTAACCATGTTCGCGCGACAGCAGTCTATGGGAAGGCATCTGGATTCCGGGTGGAATGTCTGCTCTTTAAACAACCGCCTACCGCGTATTCGGAAACAAACTACCGCATAATTTGCGAACACGCCGAAGCGGTCCGCGAAGTCGATCACATGACGACAATGTTCGCGCGTTATGCTTATGAACAACTGAAAACCGCCTTCGGTATCGGAGAGGAACGTTATTTTATTCCCGCGGGTGGCTCGTCGCCACTCGGTTCCGTCGGCTATGTAAAAGCGGTCTCAGAACTGAAATCACAGATTGAGGACGGCACCCTACCAGAACCGAGATTTATCTTTGTGCCGGTGGGGACCTGTGGCACTATAGCAGGTTTAGCGGTCGGCGTTCGGCTCGCAGGGCTGAAATCCCATGTCGTCGGCATCCGCGTCGCCGATCGCGTGGTGGCAAACTCGTGGGCGATCTTACGGATGGTCAAACAGATCCACCGCCTCATCAGGATGGCGGATTCAAGCAATATCCGCGCACAGCATATCGAACTCTGGCACGATGACTTCGGAGACGGGTACGCTATCCCAACCGAAGCGGGTGCCCAAGCAGTAGAACTGATGGCTGAACATGAAGGGCTCACCCTTGAAAACACCTATACCGGCAAGGCACTGGCAGGGTTAATTCACTACGTAACGACACACGGATATGAAGATGAACCGATACTCTTCTGGCACACCTACGGGACAACCTAATGCTTTGTCCCATTAAAGTATGGAAATCGCGAGCACAGCTCGCTCCTACAAAAAAATATATGGAGAAAAGCATAATGAGAACAGACAATGGAAAACCGAGTTTCGTTCAAACGGGAATGTCCATAATTGACTGCGATCTCCATAACCGATTGCCTTCACTGCGGATGCTATATCCGTATCTACCCGACTACTGGTGCGACTACTGCGAAGAATCCGGTTTCCCTGGACCCGATGCCAACGACTATCCTGACGGTGTACCGACCTCAACACACCCGAAGATTACACATCCGTCAGAAGGGCGTCCGGCATCGGATTTGGCATTGCTACGCAAGCATGCGCTCGATTTTTGGAACGTCGAATCCGGGATCCTCACGTGCGGGTATCGGGTCCAGAGCGTCCACAACGAAGACCTCGCAGCAGCACTCGCCTCGGCAGTTAACGATTGGCAGATTGAGCACTGGCTTGACCCAGAACCGCGTTTGCGGGCTTCATTGATTGTACCGAGCCAAAATCCTGAACTCGCAGTCCGGGAAATTGAACGTTTAGGTGGACACCCCAGATTCGTCCAAGTCATGCTACCTGCCCGATCACAAGCACCTTATGGCAATAGACGCTACCACCCGATTTATGAAGCAGCCGTGCGTCATCAACTCGTCGTCGGTATCCATTACGGCGGCGCCCCGGGATTGCCACCGACATCTGTCGGGTGGCCCTCAACCTATCTGGAGGAATATGTCGGCATGTCGCAAGTATTTCAGGCACAAGTATTGAGCCTCGTATCCGAAGGCGTTTTCGATCAGTTCCCAGATTTACGCGTCGCGCTTATCGAAACGGGTGTGACATGGATGCCGTCGCTTATGTGGCGGTTCGATAAAGAGTGGCGCGGCTTAAGACATCTGACACCGTGGGTCAAGCGACCGCCATCGGATTATGTTCGAGAACATATCCGTATGACGCTCCAACCGATTGATGCGCCACCAACCGCAGCAGAACTGCTTCAGATCGTCGGACAACTCGACTCCGAAGACATGTTAATGTTCTCAAGCGACTATCCGCACTGGCATTACGACACCCCAGAAGAGGCGTTCCCGGCGCAGCTGCCGCAATCGCTGGCACGTAAAATCTTATCTGAAAATGCCCGAGAATTCTACCACTTCTAAAGCGTTTCTGCAACATGATAGTGTTTACCAAAAGGAGATAACGATAATGACGCGTGAAGGATTTGAGGCTAAAGTTGATCAACTGTTTGCAGAATGGAACAAAATAGATTCTCCGGGTGCTGCCGTCGCGGTTACCAGAAACGGCGAAATTATCTATACACACGGATACGGCATGGCGAATCTGGAATACGATATCCCGATTACACCGACGAGTATCTTCGACATCGCTTCAGTGTCCAAGCAATTCGCAGCGTTTGCTATCACCACCCTATCACACGACGGAAAACTTTCGTTAGACGATGATATACGGGTACACCTACCCGATGTCCCTGACTTCGGTAGCACAATCACAATCCGGCATCTCCTACATCACACCAGCGGATTGCGAGATTGGGTACAGTCGCTTGTTATCGCTGGTGATATGATGGATGACGTAATTTCGTTTAAGCATATTCTGAAAATGGTCCGGCATCAGAAAGCACTCAATTTCGAGCCGGGAACAGCGTATTCGTATAGTAATACGGGTTACAACCTGCTGGCAGAAATCGTCGAAACAACAACAGGAAACTCGTTTCGAGAATGGACAGATACCAACATCTTCAAGCCGCTTAACATGACCAATACCCACTTCCACGACGACTACGAAATGATTCTGAAGAACCGGGCATACTCGTATCAAGCCGTCGAAAACGGCGGATTTAAGCATGCTGTTAACAACACAACCGCACTCGGCTCAAGTTCTCTCTATTCAACAGTAGAAGATCTGGCGAAATGGATACTGAATTTTGATAACACACAGATTGGCGAACAGACGGTGATTGACCAGATGCACCAACGTGGTGTGTTGAACAATGGAGAACAGATTAGTTACGCCTTGGGGTTGAGTATCGGTGAATATAGAGGGTTGAAGACAGTCGGGCACAGCGGATCATGGCGCGGATTTCGGAGCCACTTGATGCGTTTTCCCGATCAGAAATTTGGCGTTGTTATCTTATGCAATCTAAACACCTTTAACCCGCTCCGTTTGGCAGAAAAGGTGGCGGACATCTATCTTGCGGATGTCCTCGCGCCTGTAGAAGCATCCGAACCACAAAAAGCAGTACCTGATGAGGACACCAAACCTGCACCGCTGACACCAGAACAGTTGGCAGAATTTGAGGGCGACTATTATACCGAAGAACTTGACACAACCTATACGATTGTTGTAGGCAAAAATGGACTTGTTGCAAAGCACAGACGACACGACGATATATTTCTCACCTACACGGGTGATCATTTTACCGGGAATGTATGGTTTTTCCCAGAGATCCGTTTCACACGAGACGATACTGGACAGATCGCAGGATTTAGACTAACAGGAGGCAGAGTCAGAAACCTACACTTTGAAAAAAGAAATTAAGAAATGTGAAGACGATAATAAAAATACAAATGTAGACCTCTATCTTTAATACCCATTCGTACAAGCAAAAACACTGAAGGTCCTGGTATCTAATTCAGGGTCATTCAATTGTCCGTTTTTGGTGTTGTCCTTTTCATAGGCGCTAAAACTCAATATATATCACCTAAAATATGAATACAATTATGGCAACCGATCAAAATTTTCGCAGCATTTCGCTAGATTTCGCAGCATTTCACAAGAAGGTAAAACCGTAAACACAGAACACGATATGTGTCAAGCAGAAGGTTTTCGCGGGACTGATTTTTTATTGACATTTGTATAAAACTCCGATATAATGAGGAAAGTAGAATATGACTTTTCAAAAGCAGAACGCGGTAAGTTCTACAATCCAAAAGCCGATTTTAATCTCCCCATCTACTTAGAGAAAGACGTTGACCAATTCATGCGTAAACTAGCTGAGGAGAAAGGCAAAGATGTCGAAACGTTGGTCAATGAATGGCTTCGCGGGAGCATGCAATTAACACTTAAGGAACACAATAGTACTACTCACGAGGACATAAGGATGCAGAAAACAGAAACACACGAACAACACCAAAAACCATCCATCATCGACTGCGATGTGCATAACACCCTCGCTTCAGAAACGGTGCTATACCCCTATCTCTCCAAGCGCTGGCGGAAGCATCACAGTATGGTCGGCACAACCGATCGCGTCGGGGCATACATTCCCCGCGCACACCCCTTCGGTGCAAGATACGACGCGTGGACACCCTCCGGACATAGACCAGGCTCCGATCTCGACTTCCTACGCGAACAACTCCTGGACGCATTCAACATCGAATACGGGATCCTCAACTGTTTGACTCCCGTCTGTGAGATGCCTAACCTCGCTTATGCTGCAGCGTGGGCAACTGCCGTGAACGACTGGCAAATCGAAGAGTGGCTCGAAAAAGAACCGAGACTCCGCGCCTCTATCATCGTCGCATGCGATGACGCAGAATTCACCACCACTGAAATCAACCGACTCGCTGACCATCCAGGGTTTGTCCAAGTCCTACTACTTGCAAGGACGATGGAACCGTTGGGACGGCGTAAGTACTGGAAGATGTACGAGGCAGCCGTACAGCACGACCTCCCCATCGGCATTCACTTCACGGGTGTCGGTGTTGGACCGATCACTGCTGTCGGTAGACCGTCACATTACATCGAAGACCATGCCGGTATGACACAGGCGTTCCAGACACAGGTAACCAGCCTCGTCTGCGAAGGTGTCTTTGAGCAATTTCCGACGCTCAGGTTTGTTTTAATTGAAGGCGGTTTCGCTTGGCTACCGTCGTTGATGTGGCGACTCGACCGTGCGTGGAAAAAGCTGCGCGATGAAGTCCCTGAACTGAAACGGTTACCGTCCGAATACATCCGTGAACATTTCTGGGTCACCACACAACCGATTGAGGAACCACCGAAACAAGAATACTTCGATCAACTCCTTGCGCAGCTTAAGTTAGACGACAAATTAATGTTCGCAACCGACTATCCACACTGGGATTTCGATTCCCCCGATCAGGCACTCCCGAAAAACCTCACACCGATACTCAAACGTAAGATCATGGCAAAAAATGCACGGGCATGCTATCGGTTTTAAAAAGCGATGAGGATTAGATTGTCACAACTTGTGGTGCCTGTTCTAAGCTCAGATTATGTGCTGCTGCCCACTGTGCTGCTGCACCGCCGCCACCGCCGAGAAACTGTTTCCCTAAGTCATCAACGTTTTCCAATACGTCCTCGTCGGGCTGCTGTCTATCATTGTAATAGAGCAGGTACCCTTCCGGTTTGAGCCATGCGTAATGGTAACCGTAAATGACAATCTTGGCGGTTTTATCCGTAAAATTGAGTCCGGTGGTGTGGTAGATACGGCTTTCAAAGAAATACGCGTCCCCCGCGCGGAGGAGCGGCTCGTCGTAGGGTTCAATCGGATCAATCTCGCCTTCGGGGATCCCTAACGGTTCGCCCGATTTGTGGCTCTTCGCGATAAACAGCGTCGCACCAGAATTCGGTACATCGCAGTCCGTTAAGCAGTAAGCGACCTTCAAGCCAACGCGTGGGCAAATCTTGTGTCCGAGGTCCAAATGCAGACCCGCATCTCGGTGCCACCCACGGTGCTCTGGAAGTTGGTGCGGCTGTGGGTGTTTGTAGAGAAGCGCAGTATTCGTAATGTGGATATTTGTGCCGAGGAGTTGAATCACCAAGGGTATCGCTCTCGTTTGTGAGACAAGCTCCGCGAAGGCAGGCTCTTGTACCAATCCGTCTCGCCTGTGTCCATAATGTCCACCATTGAGATCCAAAGATGCCATTAAACGGTCACCCGCCTCAAGCAAACGACCTATCATCTCCTCGTCAAGTACTGAGCGCATGATGAAGTATCCGTTATCTTCAAACATTTGACGTTGCGCCTCCGTCAACTGGACGAATTCCATGTATATCCTCCTTCAAGAAATCAGGGTGATAGAAATATCTAAATATGTTATCATAAATTGAAACGGGTGTCCACCAGAGGTATTCAGTTTCAGTTTTCTAAAATAACCCAAGTTGCCACTTGTAAATCCATGGGATTTCCTATATAGTGTTTTTATCGAAAAAACAAAAGGAGAACCCCATGGATCTAACTATTGTAGCACTTTACACGATTTGTGACGACCTTTTAATCGCAATCGGACA
>JAJDTJ010000065.1 GCA_022827225.1 Candidatus Poribacteria bacterium
GGTGTCCGATTGCGATTAAAAGGTCGTCACAAATCGTGTAAAGTGCTACAATAGTTAGATCCATGGGGTTCTCCTTTTGTTTTTTCGATAAAAACACTATATAGGAAATCCCATGGATTTACAAGTGGCAACTTGGGTTAACAATACTTAAAAATTTCTTTTGACCTACCCCGGAGATATTAGAATCATGGCAACCAGCAAGAACGATATTTTAAAAGTCGGTGTGATTGGACCCGGTGGTGCCGGACGTGGTAATACACTCGGTTTCGCAACGCGCCCGGATGCCGAAGTCGTCGCCGCAGCAGATGCCTACGAAGGCAGCTTGGACGCTTTAGAGAACGCACTTCGCGAGAGAGTTGACGACTACAAACCGAATAGTTTCACCCGCTACCTCGGCGAACACGAGTTCGTTGAGATGCTCAATCACGAAGACCTTGACATCGTCGGCGTTTTTTCACCACATTCCTTGCACGATATTCATGTCAAATACGCGCTGCGCGCAGGCTGTCACGTCATCGTTGAAAAACCGATGGCAAACGTCGTCGGCGATGCCATCTCCATCACCAAAATAGCAATGGGGAGTGGGTTACACCTTGTCGGTGGGTATCAACGCCATTATCAAGACACCTATATGGCAGCGAGACGCGCAATCGCCGAAGGACGCATCGGGAACCTACAGAAATTTGAGGTTTACATGGCACAGCGGTGGGGCGCGGGCGGATGGCGCGGCGATCCACGCTTCTCCGGCGGCGGTCAACCCAACGACTCCGGCAGCCATCTCCAAGATATATTCCTCTGGATGACACGTACCTTGCCATCTGAAGTCTACGGGACAACCGACATGAAGTTTGAGGACGATGACGGGAACCTCGTTCCGAAATTCGTTGAAATCAACTCCTACTCCGATGTGACGCTCGATAACGGCGCAGAAGGGACGATTACCATCCTTGGAAACACGCGTGTCGGATTTGAGGAATGGGTCATTCTTGAAGGCGACGAAGGTACGATTGAAATCAAAGGCGGAATCCAGTATATCCCGAAGGGCGGTGAGCCGGAACCGCTCACTTACCCGCGCCCAGAAGGTTACCCACGCAGTAAAGTCGATCAACTCGTCGGCTTGGTGAAAGGCGAATACGATACGAACTATACCTCCGGTGTCAACGGGATACGCACCAGCTGGTTAACGAACTCGATCCTTGAAGCCGGTAGAGGTCCTGACGAGAAAAACAGGGTCAACTGCGACGAACTCATTCAGAAAGAGGGATACACCCGACGAGACATTTTAGCACTGATTGACGAATGCGCCATCAAATCGTGCTACTAAAGCGCAAGTTGTCTTTTTCTTACGCAGCGTACCCAACGGAGCACGATACTGATCATGACAGAAAACCTACAGCAGATCGCAGAAAAAGCCTTAACGGATAGTGTTGTCCGCTTGGTCTGGCAAAAAATGGACGAAGAAACCGGTGAACCTCTTATCTGGCCACGGGCAAGCGGGTTTTTTGTCGCGCCAAATCTAATTGCGACCAATATCCATTGTGTTACAGGCGCGCCATCGGTTTTCGCAGAAATCGTCAACACGAAAACTGAATTCCGAGTTGAAGGCGTTGTGGCGTTTGATACTGAAAACGATCTCGTCATTTTAAAGGTCGAAGGCGAGGGGGGACCGCTTCCGCTTGACGACAGTAATACCGTGCAGATTGGTGAAACTGTTTGCGCTGTCGGGCACCCGCGCGTGAAGGAAGGCAAAGCCACGCAAATTACCATATCTGGTATTCAAGAGAGTGGTAAACGTCTCGAAATTAAAGAGGATTTCGATCCCGGAAACAGTGGAAGTGCCATCCTGAACAATTCGGGGAAGGTCGTAGGCGTTGCTGTTGCAAATGGAATGGTGGTTTCGGCACTCGGAAGTGGCGGATGGAGAAACTCCAGTTACGCAATTCCGGCAATGACTTTAGTGGACCTGCTTGCAAATGGGGTGGAAGTGGAGTCATTCACTGAGTGGCAAAAACGTCCACAGGTACGTGCCTATACGGAAATCAGACAAGGGCAGACAGAATTTGAACAAGGAAAACATCGAGAATCAATTGCGTGCTTTGATGCTGCACTTGAACTCAACCCAAATTTGACGGATGCCTATCTCAATCGAGCAATGGTAAATTTATCGTTAGGACATAACAAAGAAGCGGTCACTGACTGTGATAATGCCCTCAAACTTAACCCTGATTTTGTGGTGGCATATATCAATCGAGCGGCGGCAAAGTTTTTCTTAGGGGAAGCAGAAGATGCTATTGACGACTATAATACTGCCCTTGAACTTAATCCTAATTACGCGGTAGCTTATAACAACCGAGCAGCGGCAAATCTATCGTTAGAACACTTTGAAGAAGCGATCGCTGACTGTGATAGTGCCCTCAAACTCGATCCCAATCTTGTTCAGTCTTATATCGGTAGAGCAACAGTAAAACTCGCCTTAGAACAGGATGAAGCGGCACTCGCTGATTACGATACCGCCTTAAAGCTCGCACCAGATTCGCCGGAAATTTACTTTTGTCGCGCAAATACGAAATTTGCATTAAAGGACTATACCGGGGCGATTGAGGACCTTGATAAAGTCGTTGAACTCAATCCTGAACTCGGTTCTTTTTTGTGTATTTATGACCACCGTGCAGACGCAAAACGCTATCTCCATGACTATGAAGGCGCGATTGAAGACTATAACAAAGCTATCCAACTCGACCCAAAAAACTATAAGGTTTACAACGGACGCGGTATCTCGAAATACAATCTTGGTAGGTCAAAAACAGAAGAGGGTGATGAAGTCAGCGCGAATCAATACTTCCAAGCAGCGATTGACGACTATACGGAAGCCATCACCTTAGACGCGAAGTTTGCCGGTTATTACAGCAACCGGGGACGCGCCAAAAGTTATCTTGGAGACTACGAAGGCGCAATAAAAGATTACGATAAATTTATCCAGCGGAATCCTAAAGATGAGACCGCTTACTTCGATCGCGGTATCGCGAAATATAACCTCGGAAAATCTAAAGTGGATCAAGGTAATAGCGTAGAGGCACAAGCAGACTATCAAAGGGCTATAGAGGATTATACGGAAGCCATCAAACTCGACCCCGAATATGCCTCAGTCTATAACAGCAGAGGATGGATAAAATATCTCTTCGGACAATTTGAGCGCGAGCAAGGGAATACAGAGGAAGCCAAAAAACTTTTTGAAGCAGCCGTCGCAGACAGCGATGAAGCAATCCGTCTAAAGCAGGATAACCCAAGTCCCGCTTCTTATCATACCCGTGCTACTGCGAAGGCCGCGCTTGGTGCGTATCGTGAGGCAATTGAAGACCTCAATGAGACGATCCTGATGGAACCCGATGAGGCACGCTATTACTATGACCGTGCGTTAGCGAAGCAGGCGTTCGGGCAACACGCAGCAGCGAAAACCGACTTTCAGAAAGCGAAAGGCTTAGACCCTGATGTCGAAAATAAACCATTCTAAAAAATTTTCAGAGATGAAAAATTCGTATTTAAATGGGGGACGATTCCCATAGCGGTTCTTCAACAGAGCCGATATGCTAAAAAGGAGAAAAACCGTGAAATTTTTTGGACGACTCAAGACCAAAACTTATTACCGTTTGTCAAAATTTGCTTTTAAAAGTATGAAGTATTGCGCACTTATCGCCATTCTATTGATGGCAGCGTCGCAAATCGGATGTTTAACCGGAAGTGCGCTGAGTAAAGCAGACAAACTCGCCGAGGACAAAGACTACTACGGTGCAATTGAAGCATACCAGAACATTATAGATATGCAACCCGGTACGCCGGACGCACTTGAAGCACAACTCGCCATCGGTAAGTTATCTATTGATCAGATGAACCAACCAGCGAAAGGTATCAAGGCTTATGAAGGTGTCATCGCTGCTGCCCCGGAAAGCGAGAAAGCCGCCGAAGCATACTATGAACTCGGTCTGCACTATTTTAGGGAAAAGGATTTCAAGTCCGCGCAAACCCAATTTGACGCGATTGTTAACAAGTTTTCAAACTTGGAATTAAGCCACAACGCGCATCTGATGTTGGCGAAGAGTTATGAGGAAGCAGAAGACTACGAGTCAGCAGTAGAAGCGTTCGATAGTTTTGCCAATCGGAACCCGCGCAACAAACGCGCCGCACCAGCTCTTGAAAACAAAGCGCGAATCCAACGCCAATTCCTCAAAGATGAAGAAGAATCGAAACGAACCAACCAGATGCTCGTTAAGAGATATGGAAAAGTGGAAGGGGCTGAAGCAGCCGTTGAAAATGCAAAACAGGAACTCAAAGACCTCAACGCTACCATCCCAGAACCGGACGACCCGTTGGCAACCGCCCAGGGAAGAGCACTGGCGCAGTTTGAAGCCCGACGTGAACGAGACCGACCGCGCGGCGGCGTCGAAAGAAGTCCCGCTATGGGGGGCGCTACCAACCTCGGAATCCCAGACTCCGGATTCGGAATCAGCGCAGCAGATGTTATGCAGAACTTCGGTGGACAGGGCGGCATCGCAGGCGACGATCAAGGCAGCTACCACGACGCTGAACTCATGATCGCCAATTTCTTCTACGGCGACGAAAACTACCGAGACGCAGGCGCACTCTACTACGACGCAATCGCACGCGCAGAAGCCGAAAAAGTGAAAATCGACCCATATACTTACCTCAAACTCTCAATTTGCTACCGGAAAGTCGGGATGCATCAGCGAGCAAAAGAGGTACTTAGAAAAGCCGCAAGCCGAGATGGTGAGGTCATCGAAGCCGTCATTAATACAGGACGCAATCACTATACTTCTGAGGACTATGAGAAAGCAATAGAGTCCTACAACTCGGTTATCGGGTTAAGGAAGGATAAAGACTCCGAGGTGTACTGGCTCATCTCACTCGCACACAAAAAATTGAGTGAGCCAGAAAAAGAGCGCGATGCCCTTGAACGCGCTGTCGCCGCCAATACGCAGAACACAGATGCTCTGCAAAGCCTTGCCGAAGTGCTCCATTATCGCTTGAAGGACCGCAAAACCGCCGCGATTTTCCAAGACCTCGTTGATCAGAAAGGCGATTCATACATCGGTGCGAAAACCCTCGGCGATCTCACCTATAAGTATGGCAACTACATTCAGGCTAACGCACGCTATAAAACTGCCGCTCGGATAGCGAAGCGGTTGTTGGGGAAATCAGAAATTGATGCTGAAAAACAGGAACTTCGCAATCAAATAATCCATGCAACAATTCTCGCGGCACGTGCAAGCCATCAGCGTGGGAACTCGGAAGACGCGCAGCAGCTGATAGATGAATTAGCAGCGGAATACCCAGACCACGCTTTAATTCATTACGGTAGAGGTGAGTTAGCGCTACTCAATGAGGATACCGAAACGGCTATTGCCGAATTCAAAGCCGCCATTGAGAAGGCACCACACTCCGACACTGCAGTGATAGCCCTCGGCGACTATTATGTTTCGCAAGGTTTTAATGACGATGCGATTGCACTGTGGGAAGGGTTTCTTGCGGAAAACCAGTACAATCAGAACGTTACGCGGCGTCTAAAAACGTTGAAAGGCGATGCCGAAACAACGGAAGAATAGGTTAAGAGAGTGCGGTTTCGAGCCGCACTCACACTACACCTTTCGGTTTCCCAACAATGAAAAAACGGATTTATACACCCAATTTTCTGAAACAACCATTTTTTTTGAAAAAAAACTTGACTTTTATCCTCAATTGTGTATAATTAATGTTTAATGTTTGTAACTTCCTAACGCAAGCACGTTTAAGGCTAAAATTGGTAGATTTTGCTGATGAAATCGTGCCAACTCCTGAAAGACGCATGCTTTGAAGAAAACGGACCCCCTGGCTATAACACGATGTATGCAAGATACGCTTTAGTATGTTCCACGAATATGGTAACAAGGAAGCTGTCTCACTTAGAGTGAAACCATATTTGGGCATGCGTTGTGACACGACCATACAAGAAACATCCCTGCGGGCAACATTGCACCGACTCCACCGATACCGCTGTACACCCTGCATTTTACTTCGTCGTGCATCTCAACGGTCTAGCGCGCCGCTTGCAAGCGCATCTTCAGAAGTTTCATGCACCCGGTCGGAGTATCATACCAAACTAACCGGCTTTGTAGGAACCCCGGTCTTTGTACCTTAGTTTCTCCGTGCTGCTCAAGTTCAGCACTATTAGCAAACCTTGCGGACGCGGCATTTAACCGCGCCGAAAACGATAGAGACAAATTTCAATATATTATTCTATAGGATCAGCCCGATTCCATTTTAACCGCTTCTTGGTATCCTACTTTTCATGAATCCGTTTTTATGCCGCACATTATACGTCGGAGCAAAGCGTTAATTCAGTAGGTCGTTAGATAAACACCAGGGTGGAACGATTACCTTGGAACCGGGCACAATGAGGAGTATTAGAAACTATGGAGAGCTTGGACATTGGCAAGCTCCAAGAAATGGAGTTCTCGGAACTCAAAGATTTTGCCCTAACACTCGGAGTCGACGAATATACCGGACTTCGTAAAGAAGAACTGATTAACGAAATCATAGAGGCTAAATCTGAGGGAGACACCCAATTCTACGGTGGTGGTGTCCTGGAAATTTTGGATGACCGGGATCAACACTACGGTTTTCTCCGCTCATCGCGTTCCAATTATTTGCAGAGTAATGAGGATATTTACGTGTCCTCTTCGCAAATCCGACGATTCGACTTACAAACAGGACATGTCGTCGAAGGTGTAATTCGTCCACCGAAAAAGACAGAAAACAAGGCGGAACGCTACTTCGCAATGCTACAAATTGAGAAGGTGAACGGTGAACCGCCGGAAGCTGTCAAACAGAAAATCCTTTTCACAAACCTCACCCCCATCCATCCGTATGAACAATTGAGACTCGAACACGACGCCTCAGAATTCGGGACTCGGATGATGGATCTAATCGCACCCATCGGTAAGGGGCAACGCGGGCTGATTGTTGCGCCCCCTTATAGTGGAAAAACGACACTACTGAAAAACATTGCCGCCGGTATTGAAGCCAACCACCCAGAAGTCATTCTCATTTTTCTCCTTATTGACGAACGGCCCGAGGAGGTTACGGATGTCGCACGCTCCGTGAAAGGTGAAGTCATCAGCTCCACATTCGATGAACACCCAGAACGACACATCCAAGTCGCAGAAATGGCAATCGAAAAAGCGAGACGGTGGGCTGAGTACGGGAAAGATGTCGTTGTGCTATTGGATAGCATGACCCGATTGGCACGCGCCCACAACGTTATGGCACCTCACAGTGGAAAAACGTTGAGTGGCGGTTTAGACGCTATGGCGTTCGTGAAACCACGCCAATTTTGCGGCGCAGCCCGGAAACTTGAAGAAGGCGGAAGCCTAACCGTTATCGCATCCGTACTCATTGATACGGAAAGCCGACAAGACGAATATATTTACGAGGAATTCAAAGGTACCGCTAACATGGAAATCCACATGGAGCGGGCTTTACTGGACCTCCAAATCTATCCACCAATTAACATCAGAAAATCAAAGACGCGCCGTGAAGAACTCTTGTTAACACCAGATGTACTTAATAAAGTCTGGGTGCTACGGAAATTCACAAGCCAGATGGATAGCGCGGAATCGCTGGAAATGCTCATTGAGCAACTCGGCAAAACTACCACAAATGAGGAATTCCTCGAACGGATGGTAGACAACGCGAGTGCCGGTAACGCGAACAGAGCCAACGCGCGGCCGAAACGATAGGTGCACAGCCCTACATACCTGTTCACTTTCATCCGTCTAAAAGACGGACGATTATTAGATAGAATGCAAACTGAAAAGTAACTCTATATTCGGAAATCTCAAATTTATCGGAGGATATTATGAAACTCGAAATTCACCCTGAAATGGTGGAGTGTGTCATCACATGCGTTTGTGGTGCAACGCACAAAACGCTGGCAATCCAATCCGAAATGCGAGTAGATATTTGTGGGAAATGCCATCCATTCTACACTGGACAACAGGCGCGGTTCATCGACACTGCTGGACGGGTCGAAAGTTTCCGCCGCCGTTACAATCTAACGGAAGAAAATAAGTAGACACATGATTTGACCCATCAAGTCACACGACTCAAAAATTTCACGGAAATGCCCCGTGTCCCAACACCGCACCCAATCGCTGTGTAATAGACATGGGGAAACCCCGTTACAACTCAATAGAACTTATACACAACCGAGATATTCTCAATCGGAAAGATGGAAGAATAGAGGGCTTCCTGCAAACTTCCAATTTTCCTAGAGGAAACGCCGTTTTGCTTGGGGTTTTTGATAGGGGTTTTTGCTTGGGCGTTTCTGCGGATTTCTGCGGATTTCCCCTTGATTGGGCGTTTCTGCGGATTTCTTAAGCCAAAATACTTCCAATTCTTCAAGTAAACGAACCGATCTTGTGTAAGTTCTGCTAAAAATATCACCTGACAAATCATCACTTTTAACGGCTAACAGCAAGGATTCACTTGCAAACGGTGCCAAAATGTTTGAAAAACTCAAGGATATCGAAACTAAATATACTGAAGTGGAAAAAGCACTCGGTGATCCGGCGCAAATTTCAAATCAGCAGCGCCTCATGGAGTTATCCAAAACACATGCGGAACTGGCTCCAATCGTGTCAAGTTATCAGGCGTACCAGAAGTTAGAATCCGCCCTTGAAGATGCCCGCCTCCTAATAACGTCCGAAACAGATGCGGATATGATCGAATTAGCGCAGGAAGAATTAGATAGCCTCACGATTGAAAAAGAACACCTCATAGAAGAGCTCAAACTGCTTCTTATTCCGAAAGACCCGAACGACGAAAAGAACGTTATCATTGAAATTCGCGCAGGCACCGGTGGAGAAGAAGCCAGTCTTTTCGCCGCTGAGTTGTTTCGGATGTATACCCGCTACGCTGAACGACAAAACTGGAAAGTTGAGATTCTCAGCGGAAACGCAACCGGATTAAAAGGTTTTAAAGAAGTCATTTTCTCCATTGAGGGGAAGAGCGCATATAGCTATCTGAAATACGAGGGTGGAATACATCGTGTCCAGCGGATCCCTACAACAGAAACAAGTGGACGCATCCACACTTCTGCCGCGACGGTCGCTGTACTGCCAGAAGCAGAAGCCCTCGACTTGGACATCGACGAAGCAACCGAACTGCGGATTGATACCTATCGATCCTCCGGTCCCGGTGGGCAAAGCGTTAACACAACCGATTCCGCCATCCGCATCACACACCTACCGACAGGGTTAGTTGTGACCTGTCAAGATGAGAAATCGCAACATAAAAACCGTTCCAAAGCGATGAAAATCCTCCGCGCACGTCTCCAAGAGCAGAAGCAGGCTGAACTTAACAGCGAAAGGGCTGAAACCCGGCGCTCTATGGTTGGCAGCGGCGACCGCAGTGAGAAAATCCGTACTTATAATTTCCCACAATCCCGTGTAACCGATCACCGTATCCAATTTAGTTCCTATCAACTTGATGCCGTTTTAGATGGCGATTTAAAAACTTTTATTGAACAACTAACGACGGCAGACCAAGCAGAAAAGTTGCAAGAGGATTAAAGGTACACCGCCTGAGGAATGTGAGACTATGCCGAACAAAATATGGCGTGTGGTCGATTTACTCGATTGGACATCACAGTATTTTCAGCAAAACGCTATCCCAAATCCGAGGTTAGATGCAGAGGTCCTGCTCGGACATCTACTCGGGAAAAGCCGTTTGCAACTCTATCTCGACTTTGAGATGCCCGTCTTTCAAGAAAATCTCACCCCGTTTCGTGAACTTATCAAAAAGCGGATTGCTCGTACACCCGTCAGCTACTTAACAAATCAAAAAGAATTCATGTCATTAGAATTCTACGTAGATGAACGCGTTTTTATTCCGAGACCTGAGACAGAACAACTTGTTGAAACCATCCTCACAACACAAATTAACACCTCCCAACGTTTATTAGAACTCGGTACAGGGAGTGGAGTCATCGCTACGATTCTGGCAGTGCATCAACCCGAATGGGATATCACAGCGACCGACCTCTCTGAAGATGCGCTTGCGGTTGCCAAAAAAAATGCAGAAACACACGCCTGCACGGCGCAAATCAAATTTCTATCCGGCGATCTATTTGAACCCGTAAAAGCGATAGACCTGAACGGGGAAACGCAATTCGATTGGATCGTCTGCAATCCACCATACATCAAAAAGACAGAATCGGAGAACCTAAGCCCAGATGTCCGCGATTATGAACCAGAAATCGCACTCTTTGCTGGCGATGACGGTCTCGCGGTGATTCGTCGCTTAATTGCTGAAGCACCCGAATACCTTGCCCCGAACGGAAAACTGATCCTCGAAATCGGCGACACGCAAGCCGATGCCGTTCGGACACTTATCAATGCCGAACCTGCTTACCGCAGCCCCAAATTGATCAAGGACTATGCCGAAAAAGAGCGAATAGTACTCGCAAGTGTCTCCTGAAGCATATTACCGGATTTCATCTAATAGACAGGATTCCTCATAACCGGTTGATTGTAAAACCCACAATTATTTTCACACGCGAAGGTATAATGTGCGATCCTATAGCGGCGGACAAACATATCTTTGCAAAAAACCGCATAAAAGTCAGGGGTATTTAGTTTTACATGTTTACTTTATATGGAACTATCTTTTCTTCTGTAGGAGCGAGTGTTTTTGCTTGGGTGTTTCTTGTCGCTCGCGATCTTCCGTGAGAAAACGTCAACTTATGTAAACGAAAATCAAAATCAAAACCGAGAACTAAATCACCCTGGCATAAAAGTTGTTTTTTCTTGACATATTCTCTGAAAATTTGTATAATAAGTGTAAGAAACACTGGTAGCGCATTAGTTCCTGTGGCGTGCCGTTCTTTTACTGTTTTTTTTTGAAACCCAATTTGTTTTATTAACGTTGTTATGCATAGCCTGCTAAGTAAGGATTCTTATAGGCGAAGGAGCAGATTATAATGGCGCGCCAAACACCTAATGATTTATCTGCTGTCGAAGACACCTATCTCGCGACGCAAGCGAAAGCAGGCAATGATGCCGCGTTTAGGCAATTGTTCGACAAGCATTATAAGTGGGTCTATAACAAAGCCTACCGAATGCTTGGGAATTACCAAGACACAGAAGAGGTCGCCTCGGATGTGTTCGTCAAGGTTTGGCAGAAGCTAAGCAAAAACAAATGGGACGCAGAAAAGGGTAGTTTTCAAGCATGGTTAAATATGGTGGCTCGTAACACCATTATCGATGCAATACGAAAACGGAACCGGATTCGGGAGCATCCGCTCAGCAGCTCACCTGAAGAAGATGAACAACCCTTGAGTCAGTACGAGGACCCGTATGCAGGGCCCGAACAAGAGATAGAAGCTGCAGAAGCACAACAGATATTGGAGAGTGCTCTTGAACAGGTCACGAAACCCAATCATCGAATTGCGTGGATGTTGCGACACTTAGAAGGTTATAGTATTGCTGAGATTGCCCGCATTCTTAACCGGAAAGAAGGTACAGTCAAAATCTGGATCTTCCGGTGCACAGAAGAATTGCGGAAAATCCTGGTTGCCAAAGGTATCCAGTGGATTTATTAATTTGGAGGATTAGCTAATGCGCATCTGGAAGATATGGCGGAAGGCCGGGATTTCAGCGGACGATCTTAAAAAGGCTGAGATGTTGGAAGCCTACACCCGTTGGTTGAAAAACGAAAGGCTTTCACGTAAGCAGAAACGTCTCTTGAAAGAGATTAACAACGTCCCGGGACTTCAGCCATTGAAGCAATTAATCGACTTTTCACACTATCGCTTCGAGGAGAGAGAAAACATTGAACCGCCGTTCGGTGCTCAGGAACGAGCTCGTGAACGTGTTATGGCGGAGATTCGAGGCGACGGAGCGGACGCGAGCGTTCCAACGGGCGGCTTGGAGCCACAACCCGGCTATAGTCCACAAGGCATGGGAAACGAAACCACCGAAATTATGAAGGTGGGCGCATCTCCACCCAACGCCCATGAACTACGACGCTGGGACACCGAACAGGCACCCGCATCCCCAGAAAAGCTAAATCGCTACGATGACATTCGCCCACTTCCCAGTTTGCACCTACAATTTGAGCAGAAAGATGATGGTGTGTACGTCACAGATATGGGCAGCTCTAACACGACTTACGTCGATAACGAACGCGTGGCAATGTCCGCCCCAGTTCGTGAGGGCTCCACACTGAGATGTGGGAAAATTAGTCTCAAAGTTACCAACATTGAATCTTCATAATTATCTCGGAGAAGGAACAAGCGTACAGCGGAGCCGGAAAACCTAATGCCGGCGTTCCTTATAAGAGCAGTGCATCTAAGGCATACCAATTCATTAGCATTGTCGCACTTCCGACAAGCAACCCTCTGTTATGGGCAAGCCTGCTATGTTGATGCCATTCAACATTATCTCGCCGGCTTGAAGTTAGGTGCAGCACACCATCATTATGTCTATGCTGACCTTGCCAAAGCATACGAGATGGTTGGAGAATGGGACACTGCATTGGCATGCCTTGATATTGCACTCCGGTTATGTCCAGATTCGCCGACAGCTTTGAGACGCAAAGCACGTATTCTCGATGAGAAAACGTGTTATGATAGTTTGATCTGCTCGGACGATCTACACCAACCACCACAAGCATTCAGTGACCAATTAAACTTTGACACTACACTCCCACCTCAACAGCGTGTAAACGCCGAAATCTTCAGCTTAACTTGCCATTCCGCGATGAGCCCTCAGATGCTCTGGAATATTTGTCAACTCATCTACCGAACCTATGCTGAACTGGGAGAAATCTTCGGGTACTACCCACTCCGCCCCGTATCCATCTCCATTAAAAACACAAACGGCACCACAGTGCCGCAACGTTCACTACCGCAGTGGGCAAGTGGATGCTATGACGGTAGCATCCATCTGGCATACTGTGCCGCTGGTGATCCCGTGCTCGGGATCTTGTACGCACTGCTTCGACACGAATGGGTACATCTATTAGTCTACCGTCTAACGAACGGATATTGTCCCGTGTGGATCAATGAAGGGCTTGCGCAAAGCATCGCACGTCCCATGTTCCAGTTTGAAAGATTTAACTTGCAACAGGCAGTTGAAACAAAGCAGTTGCTTGCACTGGACACACTCAATAAGCCGTTTAGCCAACTCCCGATGAAACACCGAAAATTGGCGTATCTTCAATCCGCAGCAATCGTTGAATATCTTGTTCAGCAATTCGGTTATTCCAAAATTCGCGACCTGCTCGATCAGATAAGTAGCGGGATTCCGGCAGAGCCAGCCGTTGAACAGACCTTCGGGGTAACGCTGAAGGATATCCCCTTCTTGAACATTTCATAAGCATCCCAGCAATGACAAAACTTGATATCGGTATCCTCATTCTCGTTGGATTGTCCGGCATAGGCTGCTTCCGTGTGGGGTTCACCCGCAGCGTTTGGGGTGTATTCGTCATCGGCGTAGGATTCTTCATGGCGAGCCAACTCTGGCAGCATCTTGCAACACACCTCCAAAAATTCATAACAGACCCAAATTGGGCAAAATGGTTGAGCATCATCGCCATTGTACTCGTTGTCTCGATACTTGTTGACTCGCTTTGTGAGCGTATCCAGCGTATCCTCGAAAAAGGGGTTCTGGGGTGGGCAAACCGTCTATTAGGAATCTGCTTCGGAATCGCTTCCGGGGGACTTGCTATCGCCTTCGCGCTCATCCTTCTAAATGCATACGGCGGTGATAGTTTCAAAAACGAGATCGAGAACTCCCGCTTTGCACCACAACTCATAGATGTCGGTAACCGCGTTTGGGCAGTCAGCAAAGAACACGTGCAAAAACAACTCGACACCGAATGAAAAATACCATTTCTTTCATCTTAGCACGATACGAGATTGTCATCTGCATTGCATACCTTGTTATTTTTACGACAGTACCGCCAACTACAGCAGCAGTGGAATCCGCTTTTGCAGATTCGCTTTTCCGAGAGGGTGATTATCTCAACGCTGCCCACGAATATAAACGACTTCTCTTCCTACATCCCGATACACCTCAAAGCGATTTCATAGCTTTTCGCGTTGCTGCATCCTACCAGAATGCAGGCAAACTGGAAAATGCAATTCGTGCTTACCAATTTGTGATTGATACCTACCCTGAAAGCCTCCTTGTTGCGCGCGCGAAGAACAATATTGCGCAGTGTCATATTTTGTTAAGCAATAGTGAGCAAGGAATCACATCACTAAAACGGTTTCTTACGGAACATAAAGAGAGCGACTTAGCACCACGCGTGCACTTTACAATTGGAATGCTACACATTGACAAGGGAGAATGGATAGAGGCAAACAGAGCTTGGAGCAATGTCTCTTTAGCCTACCCAGAGAGTCCTTTTGCTAAGATCAGCGATAGGTTAGCAGAGAAAATAAAAAATATTGAGACTTTGCCTCGTCGTTCTCCAATAATTGCCGGGGCACTCTCAGTGTTGATACCGGGCAGCGGACAGGTTTATACCGGACGGACGATTGATGGACTTTATGCCTTTGTTAACGTGGCAGTTTTAGGGGGCGCGAGTTTCTATTACGCCGACCGAGGGCGTTACGAAGTTGTCGTACCTATCGGCATACTTGGTGCATTCTTCTACGGGAATAGCATTTATCAGAGCATTCAAAACGCACACACCTTTAACAGACAACAAGAGCAACGCTTTCGTAATAGGATCCAACAGGAGATTCGAGATTCTGGTTTATTCGGGACGATACCGCCACCGACAAATGAAGTGAAATTAGTGTTATGGAAGTCAAGGTTCTAATGCGTTATCGCTTTTTCATATTGCTCTGCACTCAGATACGTTTGCCTAATGTATAGTGACCATCGCGGATGTCGTTCATCGCACCTATCCTATGGTCATTTGATACTATTTTGGTATAATGGAGTTACCACAACTCTTTATCCAAAGGAGTTTTCTGATGCATATCATAACACCTTTCTGCGAAATAGACGACTTTTTTCGTGCTTATGAGAGATGGATGGCAACGCATTGTCTGCCAAAGGAGACCCTACCCAGGAAACACGCGGGCGGCGAAAACTGCATCCCAGCGAGGTGATGATCCTTTGCTTTCTAAACCTTGACCCCTCTCCCAGCTAAAGCAGGGAGATTCTTCCCTGTTGGTTCTTTTAGTTGGGCTGGACAACAACCATGTGTTATTCTATCCAGTAAGTACCTCTTTCTACCTCTTTGGGTAGATTCCCCACTCCAGACCTCTGTGGTCTTGTTGGGGCAACACAAATGCGAATCTGCGGCGCGGACCATAGGGCGCACTACGGAAATATCCTTGAACCTCTCGGATACGACCGATACTTTTGGCTGGTATCTCCAGCTTCAAAACTTATGAATATAGGTCAAGGGTCCATCTTTCAGGCTTTTCCTCGATACTCATTTTTTCTGGGGCTATTAACCACCAACAACTCTACCCCTTTGCGAGGGGTGGTAGAGAACAATCGCAAAGCGCGAAAGTCGCAAATCTCTACCAAGTGGTTAGAGTATAATATATCACAAACATATTTTTCTGTCAACTCAATTTTTTACATTTTCTACATCTCCAGCCTGAAGGCATGGAGTTTTGAAACTGAAGAAGATGATAAACTTTTTCAAACTCACGTTAAGTGATTTAAATCTCTAAATCGTAAAGGAGAAATTGTGCAACTGCAAAATATGATACACATCTTGATTAAAATATTATATTCCCTATTAATCTCTATCATGGCTTTTGCAACGAGCATCCACGCCGAAGCAGCAAATCTGCAATATCGTCACGCTGAACAACTTTTTGAATCGGGTGATTACCAAGCGGCAAGGCTTGCGTATAAACGGCTGCTGTTTTATAATCCTGATACAGAATTCAGAGATATAGCGGATTACCGGATCGCACAGAGTTATTATTATCAGGGTGAACCTACGCGTGCCGAAGCGTTGTTTCGCGATTTCTCAACCGAGCATTTGAATTCACCACTGCGTTTTCAGAGTCAATTGATGCTGGGAAAACTCCATTTCGATGCCGGGTCGTACTCGCTGGCGCGCACGACTCTCTTTAAACTCTCACATACGACGAATGATCCAGAAGTTGTGGAAGCAGCGCGTTATCTACGCGGTTGGTGCTACATTCATACCACCGATTGGAACAAGGCGATCTCAGAATTGCGGCAAGCAGATATATCTAACATGAGTGGACACCGCGGAAAAAAGGCTCGTGAATTAGCCGACATACTGCTTGCAGAGACACCATTACCGACGAAATCACCGAAGATGGCAGGTTGGCTCTCAACAGTCGTTCCCGGCACCGGGCAGCTTTATGCTGGAAAAATCAGAGAAGGGTTACTCGGGGCAGCACTCAATGGAACGTTCATCTACCTTGCAGCAGACGCTATTCGTGAACGCCGATATGTTGACTGCATCGGTATATCTCTCATCGGATGGCGATTCTACTGGAGCAACCGGGCAGAGGCACAGCGGTTTGCCACTGAGCATAACGCACGCCACAAGCAGGCATTAATCGAAACGTTGAACCGTCAGGCTGAAATGCCGGCACCTTAGCAATACCAGAAATTTACCATTCCGCCTGTTTTAGGAATTCCAATGCCATCAAGGTATGACCTTCCGCATTTGGATGAACGCCATCGCGGGTTGTCCAAAGTGCACCGGGACGCGCAGCAACCGCTTTATCGAAAGCGGCATTCGTCGGTATTAATCTCGCATCAAATTCTTCTGCAAGTGTATGTATACTTTCGTTGTAAGCGTCCACAGCCAACGAGCGCGGTTCATCAACATCTTCCTCAATATAGAAAATTTCAAACAAAAAAAGCGGCACCCCTAATTCGGTTTTCGCACGCGTGAGAATCCGTCGATAGCACGCTTCCCAAACCGGTAGATACTCGTCTGTGGAGACGTTACCTGCATACTGTCGACTTGCGTTGTTAATCCCAATTTTCACCGAAAGCCAGTTCGGTTTCTCGGCAATCACATCGGGATCCCACCGCTTTTCCAGACCCTCAACGATATCCCCGCCAATGCCTTTGTTGACATAAGTGATGTCGCGTTCCGGGTATTTTGCAGTAATGAGTTCAGTGATTTTACGGACGTACCCGTGCCCGTAAGGGGCATGTTCATTCCGCCGTCCGCAATCTGTAATACTATCGCCAATAAAAAGCACTTTATCTCCAGCTTGAAACAATAAATTATTCACAAAATGTCTCCTATATGTGATATACTTATGAGTTGTCAGTATTCAGTTATCAGTTAAAACTTTGTGGCGGTTCCCTTTCCTGCTACCGCCAAAAGAGACCTCTTTAACTGAGTACTGAGTACAGATACCTGACAACTATTAAAACTGAAAGGTTTTTCGCAGAAAAACCGAACTGAAAACTGACAACCGATAATTATAATTTATCACATCTTGCGTAACAAACCAACATGAAAAATATCGGTGTGCTTCACGTCATTACGGATACAACACTGCAATCGCGGTTCACGCACGCAGCGTTAGCAGAACTCGCAATCGCGGGGGGCGCGGATACATTGCAATTTCGTCAAAAAGAGGGCACAACGCGTCAATTGATCGCCGAAGCAGAAAGCATGCAGGCGATATGTGAACAACACAAGGTGCCGTTAATCGTAAACGACAGAGCGGACATCGCGCTCGCTGTCGGCGCAGCTGGCGCACATTTCGGGCAAGACGACATGCCTGTCGCCAGCGGAAGACAGATCCTCTCTACAAACGCCATCATCGGGGCATCCGCCCGAACCGAGGAGAAAATACTTACCGCAATTTCCGAAGGTGCTGACTATATCGGTTTCGGACCCATCTACGGCACCACTTCAAAACCGGATGCTGAAATCGCTAAGGGGTTAGACCGACTTCGCCGGATGTGCGACATCGCGGCGTGCCCAGTTATCGCAATTGGCGGTATCGGTGTCCAGACAGCAGCGGATGTAATTCGGGCAGGCGCACACGGGATCGCTGTAATCTCTGCTGTTTGCACGCATTCCGAACCGACCGCTGCAACACAGGCACTTCTAAACGAAATTCTGGGAGCAAAGTAAACCGAAACAGGTAATAGCACAATATGAACGATACATTCACAGCTGAGCAGCTCTCTAAACTGTTCAGGGAAGTTGATGAGCGGCATAACCCAGACCTAAGCAGAATCGACGAGGCACGCGTTCAGCAAATGTGGCATCAGCAACACTTTTTTGATACCGATATGGCATCAATTGATAGGCGCGCGATTCGCGTACTAAAGCCTGGGGTCTGGAATCATAATGAGGGTCCCGATTTTATGCACGCCGAGATTGAAATTGGTGGCAAACTCCAGATCGGGAATGTCGAAATTCACGTCCGATCTTCGGAGTGGTACGCCCACCAACATCATCTCAATTCCAGATACAATCGGGTCATTTTACACGCAGTCTTCTTTAACGACGATTTCAATCTGCGGACACGGCTCCAGAACGGAAAGCGCGTCCCAACCTTAGAACTACTGAAATGGGTTGCAGTAGATACGGGAGACCTGTACGACAACACAAAAGACACAACAACGACAGATGGATTGTGTCGGATCACCGGGAAGCAGCTGAACATAGAAATCTTGAAAGGCGTTTTTGAGTCATTGGGACGCGAACGGTTTTTGGAAAAGACGGAGTCGATGCGGCTGTTAAGAACCCGCCTCGATTTCGAGCAGCTCCTCTATGAAGGTATCATGGAGGCATTAGGCTACGAACGCAACAGTAAAGCCATGCGAGAATTGGCACAGCATGTCCCTTTTGCCGATCTTGACCAGAAATCCGAACTGGAGATTCAGGCGACGCTTTTCGGGGTCGCCGGTCTCTTGCCATCACAACGCGAGAAGCCACTACCACCGCAAGTAACGGACGATCCAGGCATCGTTGCCTTGGAAGAACAGTGGCGCACTTCGGAGTATGCAGAACTGCCACCCCGTATGACAGAGGCGCGTTGGAGTTTTACCGGAAGACCCCTTAATCACCCCGTCCGGCGGATCGCAGCGATGGCTCAGTTAATCCAGCGTTGTCAAGGGAGCCTGATGATGTATTTTCTCCCAATCTGTGAAAAAGTGGCAACTGCGGATACAAAGCGGGCACTACAAACTATCCAAACAGAACTACGTGCACACCTGATACTCGAACCTACCGGCTATTGGGATCAGCATTCTAACTTCGGTTTGAAAAGCAGACGCAAAATAGCATTGATAGGCAAAGATCGAGCGATGGACATCATCATTAATAAAATCTTGCCGGTTGCCTACATTTGGGCAGTTGAAGCCGATAGTCAACAACTGCAGGAGGCAGTCCTACAACTCTATAGCATCGGCTCCAAATCTACAGGGAACAAGATTATCGATGCCGTTAACAAGCAAATTTTCACTGAGACACAGCCGATGCGTCATCTGAAGCCGACCGCCAAAATTGAGCAAGGGTTCATCCGTTTATACAAAAATTACTGTGTCGATCAACTCTGTGATCTCTGCCCCATTTTAGAACACGACGCGGTGCTCCAGGAGGAGGATTAGCATGCGTTCGCAAGTCAAGCCGTTGACGGACGAATCCTATTGGACGACACTCTGGGACGGGCAACAGCACAAGGTTCGCCATCTACGGTGGGCTTATGTGGCAAATCGTCAACTCGCGAAACTGTTCCACAGCGCACTCACCGGCTTCGAGCAACCTACGCTGATTGAACTCGGATGCGCCGATTCACTTTGGCTCCCTTACCTTGCTCGACACTACAATAGTGATTGTTACGGGGTCGATTTTTCTGAACTTGGGTGTCAACTCGCAGAACGGAACCTTGCCCTTGCAGGTACAAAAGGAACGATTATCTGTGAAGACCTATTCAACTTTGCCAAAACGCATCGTACCACTTTTGAATTTCTGTATTCAATGGGTTTGATTGAACACTTTAGCACGCCTCAAGCGATTTTGAAGGAGATGTACAACCTGCTCAAACCGGGCGGAACGATGCTGACAATAACGCCGAATCTACGCGGTATGTATACCCCGATCGCGCGGGTTGCAAGTCCGAAACTTCTCGCGACACACAAGGTAATTCTACCGATAGGACTTGCTACAGCGTTGCAAGAAACAGGATTTCAGGTCACGGAATATGGATATACAGGCGGTCCCTTAAAGCTGAGCGTTGTCGATTATTCGCCATGGCGAGCAGTCATCGGCAAATGGGGACATGAAGTACTCTGTAAATGCGTCAATCTAACAGATATTGTCGTCGGTAATTTATTAATGGCACTTCGGGTGCCGAACCAGCAGCTAACATCACCGTATGTGTATGCGATCTGTAGAAAACCGAAAACGAAGTAATTCAAGGCAATCAACACTTCACACTGTCCGATTTATAAATTCAACGAAAAATAGGAGAACCTATTATGAAAGTCTTATGCTTTTTGACCATTATGTTGCTCTGTGTCTCTGTTGCTATGGCAGAAGAGACCTTCTTCTCTGCATTAGAGAGCCAAGCAGAAGTTGAAAAAGAGGGTGGCACCGTTGATGGCGGGAGCTTCGAACCCGGTAAATTCGGTAACGGCTTTGTCAGTAAAGAGGCTGGCGATGTTATCCACTTCCCCGTGGAAGACCGCTTCGTTAACCTCAACGAAGGCACAGTTGAACTATGGATAACCATGGGATTGGATACCAGCACCATCACCGGTGAACTCTTTATGTTCATGACTTACAAACGCGGCACAGACGCAGTGTTCCTACAATTCAACAATGGCGGAGTCGCACAGATGCGGATTAAAAGTGCAAATTCATGGCATAACGCCACCAGCGAGAAACTCGACTGGAAAAAAGGTGAACATCACCACATGGCAGGCACATGGGGACCCGACGGTCTGAAACTCTACTTAGATGGCGAGCTTGAAGGTGAAGATGATTTCAAGGAGGGACCGACTGTGTTCGCTGCAACCTTTGAGATTAACAACGCCTCACCACCTTCACCGAATTTCCCGACAAATTGTGTCGTTGATGGACTCCGACTCTCTGACCATCAGAAAGAACCCGACGAATTTGTAATGGATGACCCAGCACCCGTCCAACCGATCAGAAAACTCACAACGACTTGGGCACGGATTAAGCACACGAATTAATAAAGTTTAGCACTTCCTCAACTTTGCGTTTGTAATAGTGCGATTTATCGCACGTCCATGAGCCATTAACGGGCAATGAGTTGCCCTACTACGAACCGACTTTACCTTTATTTCAAAAATAGGTAAAGCGTAGTAATGAAGAAATAGTGCCTATGGGAGGTTATAAGTTATGTATAAAACAGAGAGTCCACTTTTCACAGCGGGGACGGAAGGTTACCATACATTTCGGATTCCCGCGCTTGTCCGATCAAACGAGGGAACGCTATTAGCCTTCTGTGAAGGCAGACGACGCGGCGGCGGTGATTCAGGTGACATTGATATTGTCCTGAAACGGAGCCTTGATAAGGGTGAAAGCTGGGAACCGATGCAAGTCGCTGTCTCTACAGGAACGGATACAGACGGCAATCCGGCACCCGTAGTTGACCGAGATACAGGCACAATCTGGCTCGTTTTTTGCCAGAACCTCGCCGACGGCGCAGAAGGGAAAATTGTTGCCGGAGAAGCACCACGTACCGTCTGGCGAACCTCCAGCACCGATGATGGCAAAACCTGGACAGAACCGCGAGAAATCACAGCCACAACCAAAAATGAAGACTGGACATGGTATGCTACCGGTCCCTGCCACGGGATTCAACTCGCAAGTGGTAGATTGGTCATTCCGTGTGATCACGTGCTTGGAAACAATCGGAACTATGCCGAATATGGCTACTCACACCTAATTGTCAGCGACGATCACGGTCAGACATGGAAGATCGGCGGCAAGGCACAACCCGGTACGAACGAATCGGTTGTCGTTGAAACGGTGGACGGTGGACTCTATTTCAACTGTCGGAACTACGTCGCACCGAAACGACGTGCTTATGCGCGGAGTAGCGACAGCGGGGACACATTCACGGAAGTCGGTTACGAGGAAGACCTCGTCGAACCGATCTGTCAGGCGAGTATGGTGCGGTATACGGACGCGAACCAACACGACAAGAACCGTATCCTATTCTCCAATCCTGCCAGTGAAAGTCGTCAACGAATGACAATCCGCATTAGTTATGACGAGTGTCAAACTTGGAACAGTGGAAAAGTCTTGCACGCAGGTCCTGCGGCGTATTCCGATCTCTGTATCGACTCAGATATGAATATTTGCTGTCTCTATGAGCGTGGCGAGAACAGTGCCTACGAAACGTTGTCGTTTGCAAAGTTCGATGTGGCATGGCTGACGGATGGATCAGATACGTTGGTGTAATGTGACCTTGATTAAGGGATGGAAGAGGAACCTCTCTCCAATCTTCCATGTTAACGATATTAGAAGTTTCACCCGATGTGGATATGCTTGTGGAAAAGCTGCTTGATTCCGGTGCAGTCCCACGAGGTTCTGTATTTGATGCCCAGCATATCGCTATTGCGACGGTACACAGCGTTGAATATTTGGTATCGTGGAACCACAAGCATATTGTAAATGAACGCAAACGTGAACATATCAATCAGGTTTGCCGAAAAGCAGGATTTCAACCCATAACCATTTGCACACCTATAGCATTAATGGAGGACATTCAGATGAAAGAAGTTCCTGAAAAACACCCGGAGTTTGATCCTGAAACATATACGGATCCCATTCTTGAAGAGTGCTATCGAATCAAAGCGGAGCTGAGTGCTCAATTCAAAACTCTGGATGAATTCTTTGCGTATGTGAGAGCACTGGAAGAAGAGGGAAAACGCAACGGGGTCAAATACGTTTCGTACTATGATCCGTCCAAACGTCTACCCCCAGAAAAATCTGACGATGATGACTAAACACAAGCAGAACTTCGGCAGAACTGATGGAGGACATCCAGATGAAAGAAGCACCAGAAAAACACCCGGAGTACGATCCCGAAACTTACACGGATCCTATCCTTGAAGAATGCTATCGAATCAAAGCAGAAATCAGTGCACAATTTAAAACTCTGGATGAATTCTTTGCATATTTGAAAGCCGGAGAAGAAGAAGACAAACGCAATGGCATAAAACACGTCTCGTACTATGATCCATCCAAACGTCTACCGATAAAAAAATCTGATAATGATGACTAAACATAAGCCGAGCTACTGCTTCCGATCTCCCGCATGTGAGACATCCTCTTAACGATGACCTCCTCGGTTCTGCTAAAGATAACCAGTTTGATGCAATTTTTAATGCAAAACAAGGACGATGAGAACCCTAAAAACCTCTACCGCAGATATTCCTCGCCACGATGCTCCGCGATCCAGGTCTTCAGCGGCACATCCGCATCTGTCGGTTGCCACCAGCCTTTGATGTCCACGCCGTCACCGAGGAGCTGTCGCCGGATGGGGTCGCATTTATCAAGGAGTTCCGGTGGCATGAGGTTGTAATCCAATCCACGCAACCAGCGATAACTATACCCCATAAACAGAACCTTCCGCGTCATATCCGAAAAATTCCAGCCGCGTGAATGCCACATCCGTCGATCAAAGAGGACTGCCGTGCCGCGTTTGACGATCAGATCCATCGCACCTTCGGGATCACCATCCGGTTCACTCGCTGACGGACGGGTATCAAGCCTATGACTCCCCGGAATAAGACGCATTGCGCCGTTGTCGCGATGGGTAACATCGGTCAGCCAGTAGCTCACCTTCAATGAGAGTCGCGGGTGTGGACGCTCCATCTCTGGTACAGGTCTGCCACCGTCCTGATGCCAATGTGCGGCTTTGGTAACACGCGGTATATCCGGCGGTTCTGGCGGATACATGATAAGATGCGAGATGTAAAGTTGGATGTTCCATCCAAGGATATCCCAGAGCAGCGGAAAAACCTTCTTATTGTCAAGCAATTCCAGCAGTAAGTCATCCTCAACGACGGTACGGAACTTCGACAACAATTTGTGTGGTGCCACCCCCTTTTTGGCACGTTCCTCAGCATCAAGTCGATCTGCAACTTCCTCCAATGCGTCCACCATCTCCGTGCTGATAGCGTCCTCAACAACGAGGTACCCCGCGTCGTTGAATGCTTTGAGCTGCTCATCCGTAGCACAGTATTCAAGCCAACTTGTATCTATCATTATCATCTCCAGTGCTAATCGCGGATTTCAGATTTAATCCGTCCCCATGTTGTTGTGAGTTTCCCTGTGACTTCCACAGCAAACGCGATACCTTCCTCCATATCCATCTGAATCTGTTCTTGAGAGATTGCGATATTGAGGATACGGAGTTCATCCATCGTTCCATCAAGCCAGATATTCTCATTCGCCTTTTTACCGATCCAGACGGAGGCTTCGTTTTCATTGATGTCGCCTTCTCGCGGGGCTTCTCCATCCAATTCACCATCAAGATAGACGAGCACCGCTTCGCCATCGTAGACCATAGCGAGATGATGCCATGTATCCAACTCCATCTGTGTCGTGCCGTTTGCAACAACAGGATTGCCAGGTGCAGTATAGACGAATCCGCGAATTTTTCCGCCGGGTGTATCGAAACCCCATCCACTTTCAGCAACGGAACCCTTTCTCGCAATCACTGGATGCCCGCCCGGAAAAGAAGCCGGTTTAAACCACGCCTCAATTGTCAGTTCATCGCCGCCCGGAAGAAGACTCTCGTGATGTGGCACCTCAATAAGACTGCTCACACCATCAAAGACCAATGCACCGCCAATTTTCCCATCCTCTGTCCATTCAGCATCGGTAATCTCGCCATGATTCTCAAACTCGGATAGGTCTGTCGCTTCATTGTCAGTATCTTCATCAAAGAGGTATAGTAGCACCGTCTCCTCTTCAAATGCAGCGAAACAACTCAGACCGAAACAAAGCACGAGCGCAAAAACTGTCAGTATTCGAGTCATTTGAAAACTCTCCTTTTTATGTAGGTCTTACTCAATTTTTTCGATCAGACTGGATGTATTGCGCGCTGTTGGCGAGACTGGAAAACCTCGCCGGCAAAGGTGTTTGCGTAAGTTCTATTAATCCTCCACTCGCTCAATAATCTCACCCGTTTCACGGTCCCTGAAGATGCGTTTCATTCTGCCGTCAGGCATCCGTTCATCTTTGAGGTGGGCATAGCGTTCATCGGCATCTGACGGACCCGCTTGTATGTCGGCGGCTTCCGCAGTGCCGCGCCAATCCTCAATTTCAACGGTTTCCCACTGCTTCGATTTCGCGGATTTATAGCAGGCATCAATAACAGCGTTCACAACATAACCGTCGTAGAAGGTCTCCATCGGTTCGCGTCCCTCGTCAATTGCGTTGAACATATCAAGGAACATATCGCGATAGCCGAGTTCTGCGACCTCATCACCGACAGGGAAAAGCCAACCGGTATCGCTTTCCGCCTTTTCAGCGACATAGCCACCTTGTCCGACAGCTGTGAACATCTCATAACCCGTCCGAAGCCAGTGGTTGAGCCAGATAGTCCCCTCACTGCCGGAAACCTCATCGCGTAAATCCATACCGCCCCGGAATGCCCATCCAACCTCGAACTGTCCCATCGCGCCGCTTTCAAATCGGATGAGTGCGATGCCGTGATCCTCTGCATCAATCGGATGAACGAGCGTATCTGCCCAACACATCACCTCAAGCGGTCTGTTGTTCTTACCGACGAAGTTTCGGATAATCTCGATGCAGTGGCACCCCATATCAACGATAGCACCACCACCTGCTTGCTCCAGGTCCCAGAACCAGTCGCTGTGCGGCCCGGGATGCGTCTCGCGCGAACGTACCCATAGGATCTTACCGAGTGCCCCGTTTTGGACCGATTCCAAAGCCTTAAGGGTTTTCGGAGGGTACACCAAATCTTCGAGGTAACCACCAAAGACCCCAGCGGTTTCAACGATGTCCAGCATCGTTTTCGCTTCTTCGGCGGTACGTCCGAGCGGTTTCGTACAGAGGATGGCTTTGCCCGCATCCGCGGCAAGTTCAACCGCCTTCAGGTGTAAGTTGTTGGGTAACCCGATGACAACGACATCCGTTTCCGGATGATTGATGGCTTCCGCCAAATCGGTCGTTGCGTGTGAAATGTTCCACTCTTCGGCGAATGCGTTCGCGCGTTCCTCGCGCCGAGAGTAGACGCTGTGCACGCGGTCTGCACCGCGCTGATTATGGAGCGTCATCGTGTAAAACATTCCGATGAGTCCAGTACCAAGCATCGTGACTTTATGGCTTTTCAGTTCTGACATCAATATTCCTTTCTTTATCTGCGGCTATTGATCTTCAGCAGTCGGCAGGAAGCCTTGTGGCAAACACAAAGGTTTCGCATGCCACAATCCGTACTGATAGCCGACGGCTGATTGCCGATAGCCAGCAACTATTCCATTTTGTATCCAGCGATGACACCCCAATCGTTGACCGTCCAACAGTGATTCTGATCCGTTGCGTGAACACCCTTGAGTGTCGCACCACCGGGTATATTCGATATTGTCCATGCATTGCCGCCGTCTGTAGTATGCAGAACGGAATTGAAACCGCCGACCGCCCAACCGACCATCGTATCAACAAAAATAATATCGTGAAGATCATCAAAGGATTCGGTTTTCTGCTGGTTCCAAGTCGCGCCGCCATCGTTCGTGTGCAGAATTAGACCTTCTTGCCCACAAATCCAACCGGTGTTTTCATCAACGAAATGGATACCGAACAGGTTATTATCAAAGCCGGCGTTACGCTTCTCCCACGTTTCACCGCCGTCGCTGGTATGCATGAGTGTCCCGAACGAGCCGATAACCCACCCCGTTGTCGGTGAAACGAACCAGATATTCTCAAGGTTGTTTCGGGTCTCACCGACGCGCGCGCGTTCTGAACTACCGACCCAAGTTTCGCCGCCATCAGTAGTTTTGAGAATCGTATTCTCCGATCCGGCGATGAAACCGGTCGTTTCGTTAATCATCTGGATACCCATCAAATTGGCGCGCATGCCGCCGCGTCTTCCACCACGTCCAGGGGTATCACTTCTTGCCATTTTCCGTGCCCAGGTTTTACCGCCATCTTCTGTCTTCAGGATAGTCCCTCTGCCGCCAGTGATATACCCAACGTTTTCATTGACGAAATAGATATTGTAAAGCGGGGCGGAACCGCCACCACCAAAACCGCCAGGAGGACCGCCACCGGGACGACCCCCTGGTCTCTGTTCTGCCCCCGGCGGACGCATATCAATTTCTTTTTTCTCCCACGTCTTGCCACCATCCGATGTCACCAGCATAAGCCCACCGTCTCCAACAACGAGACCGTTCTGATTATCCATGAAATAGACATCTTGCAGCATCCCGTCGATACCATCACCGCGGAGGATATCGTCTTCGCGGAGGACTGTCCAATCTGCATAAGCAACCGTCGAGAACGCGATTGCGATAAACATTACAAAAAGGGTGATAATTATTCTTGCCATGGGTAACTCCTTTTACATTAGCCTTCAGCCATCGGCTTTCAGCCTTCAGCAAAGAGGGTCTGACGAAATTAATCCTCTTACCAACTGCTGACTGTTATCCTTTTATCCGCTGACTGCTGATGGCTATTCCTGCTGATTGTCAACTGCTAACTGTTATCTTTCTGACCGCTGATTGCTGACAGCCGACTGCTATTAACCTGACTGAAACGCGTCATAAATCTGCCGTGCTCTGTTTTCAACGTTCGTTAAGTAATTTTGACTTATTTCCTGCCTATAAAGTTCGGTTAAGTCGCCGCTCGCCTCACCGAACGCTTTAGCGAATTTCCGACATTCCGCTTTGTCGCTACCAGAGGCATACGCCTTCGTTTTCGCATCCGTACCAGATTTTCGGACTTCGACGCACTTATCACGAAACTTGAGATAACTCCCATCACCGACAAATCGGACATCCTCAAGCGTTGTAAAATCGAGATCCGGTAGCGCGTCTGCCAGGATCGCGCGCGCCTGTTCCATATCTATCTCGCCGTCACGGAGCGCAATCGCGATGCCGAGGAAAAACAGGTCGTTTTTGTCGCGTTTCGCCTCGCCTTCACGTTTCGCTTCTCGAAGTTTCTCAGGATTCGGTTCAGATTCATTGTAATATGTAATGTCCTCCCGCACGTCACACGTTGCAGAAATCCGATTCTCTGTAAAAACGGTGGCGAGATAGTCAGAAAGCGATATATCTGCCTGTTTGCAGTGTGCCGCGAGCGCGGTGACAAGCACCATAGACTCACCAGCGGATTTCTCACGCATGGCGATGGCAGTACGTCCACCTTGGCTCCGGATGAGTGCTTCGGGACCGGTAATCATTCCGCCGCTCTCCTCACCAGCGAAGATGAGCCGCGGCTGCACACCGAGTGAAATCGTCTCACCGTAAACATCTTGGACAACCACCGGCGCGTCCGGGGCATCGGCGAGCTGCCGTTCAATTTTCTTCATAATCGCCGCAATCTCTTTGAAGCCGACGGGGACGTTAATAACATCGACATCGTTCGCTGCGCCCCACTGATCCCAAGCGAGAGCGGAAGGCGTTGTCTTAATCATAAACCGCGGATGATCTTTCCAAAGTCCAGCGGCTCTGAGCTGCTTCATGTGAAAATCCATCAACATCAGGAACGCTTGGTTCGGCGTATAAATTGTCAACAACCGGTCATCGTCAAGTGTTAGAAAATCGATGCCAAGGTCTTGTAACATTTCTGCCCGCGAGGCTGCCTCTATTTCACAAACGATGAGCCGATCACCATCTGGATCGGTTGCTTCAATGATAGTTCCAACGGGTTGCGCTTTGAGTTTCATCGCATAGTCTACCGAGCGGACGACATCAAGAATGCTAAAATCGCAGCCGAGATCGTAGAATTCAGCCGCGCCGGTTTTCGGATTCCGATCAAGTTTTCCGATATTGTGATACAGCGGGTCAGCATCAACATGAAGCCAACGAACAGAGTTCGCAATCCCCAGTCGTTCAAAGATCGCACGCATCGGACGATACATACACCCGCCGACACAATCGACAACGATTGGCGGCTTCGCCTCGCGAATGAGATTGATATTGGCATCCGTAGCGACACCGCTCTTGAGATAACCGACATAGAGTTGTACGCCATCGTGGAGTTCATCAAGCCGTTCAAAATCGATGTGTGCGTCATTGGCTGTGCTGAACCGAATTGTGTATCCTTCCGTTTCAGCAGTTTTGAGAATCTCTCCAATCTTGTTGACGAACCGCATGGACTCTTCTGGCAGATATTGGCTCCCTTGGTTATTGAGGTCTTTGGTTGCGTTTTTGGTGCTCACAGAGTGGCTTGATGTAACATGTTCACCACCGTCTAAATCAAGCATGAAAATTAGAAACGATGCCATCCAGATCGGTAGTGTGCCAAACGCTTTCGGGACGTACGTACGAATCCCGTGCGCAGCTTGGATCCGAGCGATATATTCAACATATTTCTGTGAGTTGTAACGCACCTCACATCCTGCGAGCTTTTCGACCAATCCTCCGTCCGCGGTTTCTTTAGCGACAAGACTTTTTCCGAGCGTTGCTAAGATAATCCCGATCTGGTTAATCGGAAACCGGGTGTCCCACGGGTATAAGATATTCTGTGGACCGCGGATGCCAGCCGTCGAGACCTGCGCCTCTTTCGCATAGTTCCGAAACCATTCCCAGAGGTTCAAATGCTCAATCAGTTCTTTATCAAGATGGAATGTGAATGCCGCTGACTCGTCTTGTGGAAAAAGGGGTGCCTTAATAGAATCGGGTGTATTCTGCTCAACAACTGCAAAGAGTTGCTGCTCGGTGCGGTCCCGTCTATGGCGGTAGCTTTCGTCAACTGTGATAATCATCAACGCCTCCTGAAAGATAGGAATTTGATAGACATATTATCACATTTCTATATTTTTTTCAAATCCGAATTTGGTGTTACAAACCTCTCCAACAAGAGAAAGGAGACACCGTATTATCGTTCTCTTCCTGAAATGAGTAGATCAAACGAATTGCTCTGCCATCCGCCGTCCATGACGATGTTGTCCTTCGTTTCACGCAAGCGATCAACCATGCGTGCTTTCATCCGGCGAAGCACATGCTTGTAACCGAGCTGGTTTGCTACGTTGTGGAGTTCGTGCGGGTCGCTCTTCATGTCGTAGAGTTCGTCCTCGCTGTACGGATTGTAGACGTATTTCCACGAATCCGTCCGCACCATTCTGACAGAAGCGAGTGTTGGTTCATACCCGTGAAATTCGGCGAACACGTCATCAGGCCAATCCGCTACAGTTTCACCGCGCAAGAGCGGCACAATGGATCTACCGTCGAGGTTATCCGGTGCTACTGCCCCACCGAGTTCTAAAAATGTGGGCATGAGATCTACAAGGTTCACAAATTCAGCACACGTCGTTCCTTGTGGTGTTGCGCCGGGCCAACGGATCACGAGCGGAATGTGGTGCGTCTCCTCGTACATGTGAAAACCCTTATTGAAAAGCCGATGGCTGCCGAGCATATCGCCGTGGTCGGTTGAAAAGATGACAACCGTATTCTCCGCCATACCGTTCGCTTCAAGACAGTCGAGAATTCGTCGCACTTGGTCGTCAATGAAGGTGCAGAACCCCCAATACGCAGCGATGACCTTCTGCCAATCGGGCCACGTGAGATGGCTGGCGTTCCATCGGAGCATCTCTTTCTGTTGGATGAGCGGTTTGTTGATGAACTGTTCATCGAAGTTGCCCCAGCGTTCAACGGTGTCCGGATCGTACATCGTATCGTAAGGTGCTGGAACGGCATACGGGAAATGCGGTCCGAAGAAATTCGCCGCAATCATGAACGGTTGCTCGGAATCCGAATAGCCGTTGATCAATTCTATCGTTTTATCAGCGGTCCACGCCTCCATCGTGCGTTCGACGGGGAGCGGAAGCCTGCCATAGAAAGGTGCATCGCCGCCCCATTCAAAGGGTTGGACAGCATCCCTATCAATTCGGAAGTCAATTCCGTCATCACGGAGCCACTGATGCCACTCGTTATACGGGTGCCATTTGTCATAGCCCCAGAACTCCGTGTCACCCTGCTTGGCGAGATGCCACTTACCGATGCAACTGACCCGATAGCCTGCTGCGCTCATGAGTTTGGGATAGGCGGGTTTGTCGAGAATCTGGTTTGCGAACACGCCGTTGAAGTTCCCCATGTTTGACAGCTGCCCGTGGTTATGTGGATAGAGTCCGGTGAGCAGAGAGCCGCGCGCCGGTGAACAGAGCGCGATCGGCGTATAGGCATTCGTGAACCGCATACCGGTTGCTGCAACTTCGTCAACGGCAGGCGTTCTGCAGACCGGAGCACCGTTGCAACCGAGTGAATCGTAACGTTGTTGATCAGTCAAAAGAAAGAGAATATTGGGTTGTTGTGCCATTTTTTAATTATTCCTTGTGTAGCGTTAAAAAGGTTCGGAGACGATAGCGATATTCTTTGGTCCCTTGAAGTCAAGTTCAATTCGTTCAAATCGGATTGAATGTTTCCGGTAGAAGTCTTCAATCGCCTCCAATAATGCGTATTGCCCGCGCCGCTGCGCGTCCCAGAAGTTGCAGCACGGGACTATCACAGCAGGGCGAACAAGAGCTGCCTCGCCCAATTGACGCAACGCACCATCCGGATGGAGCCCAACTAACAGATCGTAATAATCCGCCATCTCCGGTTCAAACTGCTCCGGTCGGTGCTCTATCCCTTTAAGCACCGTGCGGCGCGGGTCAATGAGTTCACAGGCGAAATTCTTCTTTTTCGTAAGCAGACGCGTCAGTATCCCTTTTCCACCCGCGACATCAGCGATACTGTGGATCGTCCTGCCGTATTGTGAAGCGATGAAATCTGCGACAACTTCAAATCGTTGCGGATCACCGTGTACCAGGTGTTGCCTTCTGCTCATTTTAGATGCTCCGGGTTCAACCCTTCCAGTGCTGAGTGGACGAACCGACCATCCTTCCGAACGATGGTGCCGTCAAAGAACATCTCACCGCCGCCGTGTTCCGGTGTCTGGATCATCACCATGTCCCAATGGACAGCGGACCGATTTCCGTTATCTGCTTCTTCATAAGCCTGACCGGGGGTGAAATGAAACGAGCCTGCGATCTTCTCATCGAACAGGATATCCAACATCGGATTTGTGATGTACGGGTTAAACGCAATAGCAAACTCGCCGATATAGCGTGCCCCTTCGTCGGTATCAAGGATGGCGTTGAGTCTTTCAGTATTATTCGCCGATGCCTCAACGACTTTACCGTCTTCAAATCGGAGTCGGATGTCCGTAAAAGTGGTGCCTTGATAGATTGTCGGTGTATTGAAATGGATCGTGCCGTTGACAGAATCCCGTACCGGTGAGGTGAAGCATTCGCCATCAGGGATGTTATATTCACCGGCACACGGAATTACGGGGATGTCCTTGATGCTGAACCGTAAATCGGTATCTTCACCGACGATACGGACTTCATCGGTTTCCTCCATCATGGATTTCAGCGGGACCATCGCCTGTTCCATTCGGCTGTAGTCGAGCGTGCAAACGTCGAAATAATAATCCTCGAACGCCTCTGTGCTCATCTTCGCCTGCTGCGCCATCGCCGGATGGGGCCACCGTAGGACAACCCATTTTGTCTGTGGCACGCGGATATCGTTAAGCGGTCGCGACCAATGCTTTTGATAACGCTGGAGCGCCTCTGACGGAACATCGGACATCTCTGTAATGTTATGGTTACCGCGTATCCCAATATACGCCTGTACCTTTTTCATGCGATATATTTCGTATTCGCCAATCAGTTGTATACCGGCATCGTCGCCACCGAGAATAATTTCGCGTTGGATACGATTCTGCTTGAGTTCAACGAGTGGGATGCCACCCGCCTTCCGCACTGCACGGATGAGCGCAATGACCATCTCCTGTGGGATATCAATGCCTTCAATGAGCACAAATTCACCAGGTTGGATTTTCGTGGAATGGGTTGTGAGAACGTTTGCAAGTTTATCAAGTCGTGGGTCGTGCCTAGCCACCTCAGTTAATAATGTTTGCTTGATTAGAGAAATTTTCCTGTATATTAGCAGCGAGGGATGCCCACCACATCCTATCCTCCCGAACGCGTAGTATGTGTGTGTTACCAGGGACATCATTTGCACCTAAACCGGGTTCGATAATATTTGTCCGTGGATCGCCTTCAAGCCATTTAGCGATTCCATTCTCTAAGCGTTCAGGGGAACGGATAGCAAAGATATTTACAATCTCCGCCGCTTGAAGATCCAAGAGAAAATCGACGTTCCAATGCAAAGTTTTTCCCTGTCTCGGCAATAGGTTTCCGCTTCCCAAGCCGCACTCGGCGAATTGGTGTATCATTTTTTCTCGGATAATGTGTGGCGGTTTATCTTCACTTCGCGTTGCATGCCGGACGAGTCGTCGTGCCAGCGAAGTTGCACCTTTTTCCGAAAGTGCGGAGCCGACATAGGTATAGTCGCCAGCAGGTAGTGCGATCAGTTTACCTTTTTTAAATCGCCCGAATTGCAGTGTAGTGTTTTCTTTAAGGCGAATCCGTAAGATGTATGTGCCAGCCTGCGAATCAGCACCAATGATATGGATGTTCGGAATTTCCATCAACCCAACCCGTGATAGCACCCACAACCTAAAGGTTGGGGCTTCGGTTTCATAGCGTGTGCGGTTTTCCCGAAGGTCAACCGTCTTATTTCCGCTCCACCAGCGGGCATTTCCCCTATATCCCACATGGGACGGATATACGGCATATCGTCAGGTAACGGCTATCCCTGCCCGCAATATGTTGATCGCAGCGTTGATGTCTCGGTCGTGGTCAGAGCCACATTCAGGGCATGTCCACTGCCTATCTTTCAATGTTAGGTTTTCGTTATGAAAACCGCAAGTACTACAAGGTTTTGTTGTAGCAGTCCATTGATTAATCTCTTTGAAAAGACGCTTATGTTTACTGCACTTATACCTCAATATCTCAACAAACTGGTAGAAGGCAAGGTCAGAGACTTTGCGTCCCCACAAGCGTTTCATACCGTCAAGGTTCAACGTTTCAAGGACAATCGTATCAAACTTCTTACAAAGTTTAGAGGCAAGTTGCCAGTGAAAGTCTTTGCGTTGGTCAGAAACTTCACGGTAAAGACGGGCGATTTGTCGAACACAACGCCACCAGCCGTTAGAACCTTTCTGTTTGCCACTCAATGCTTTGTTGAGACTACGAAGTTTGTTCAAATTTTGCTTCAAAGGTTGAGGGTGTTGTATCTTCTCACCCGTGCTAAGTGTCAAATATGCGTCTTTCATGCCGAAGTCTGCCCCAACGCTCTTACCTGTCGCTGGCAGCGGTCTAAAATCTGTGTAGGTTGTAGTTAGGCAAAGCCAATAGCCACCGCAACTATCGCGTTTGATTGTGATTCTGGCAATCGTCCCGTGCCACTGGCGATGCTTATGAAATGTGTAAGCCACGCGATCATATCGCCATTTACCTTTTTCCCATTTACGAAATGTTATTGTGATACGATTGTTTTTCAGAGACCAACCCGCACTACCGGGGTATGTTATAGACTTGAACTTGTGTCTGGGTTTCCTTTTCGGTTTCCCACCAAGTTTTTTGAAAAAACGCACATACGCATTATCAATGCGTATGAGTTCTTCTTGAATCGCTTGGCTTGGCAAGGCGTTCCAATGCGGGTGTGTCGTCTGTTTCAAATCGGTCAAATGTGCGGACATGGCATGGTAGTCCGCATATGGCAGTCCCTCTCTATATCTTTGGTCTTGCCATTTGTGGAAGTAGTCATGCACCTGCCACATATCGTCAAGCAGATTGCCAATGCGGATTGTATTAGATTGTTTTCCCAACGGATATTTATAGGTTTTCATGGTATATCAAGCATCAAGTCTTTAACCCCGGTTAAGTGGGTAGGCAGACACACAATCAAGCGATTGTGCTTAACCTGTCTGCCAACTTGATACCTTAATTATACCACATTTTTTAGATAAAATCAAATTTATTTTCACTTTTAAACCCAATGCCCGCCTACATCCCACTACCTAAAGGTAGGGGTTTTGGCGGGAAGATTGATAAACTATATTTTTTTCAATTCCGGGACATGTTCGTCTTCATATTTTTCTATCAATACACCGATGACTTCCATCAAGGAGTTGGTTTAAGATATCTTCCATATTCAGATTATACCGCTATTTGTTGATGAATGTCAACTTTTTTAGAATTTGTGTGTTGAAACAAAAGCGAGAATCTATTAGAATAGAATTCGGGCAGGAGAGGATATCTGTGAATAACAGTTAACTATCAGCAAAACGCGTAAGTCCAACTATCAGGCAGGTTGGATAAACTACCTACCTCAACGAACCACAAGGAACATTAAAAGAATGAAAATAGGTCGATTATCCATCGGATATGTTACAGTCATTGTGCTGCTGATAATACATCTTCTTCCGGTTTGGGGATTCAAGTATTTTCCGACGCAGGACGGGGCAAGCCATATCTACAATTCTTACGTGCTGAAGGAATACCATAAGCACGAAAACTACCGATTACGTGAGGTTTATAGGTTAAATGCCACCTTTTTCCCGAACTGGACCTCGCACATTTTTCTCGCAGCACTGCTGTACATTTTCCCGCCACTCATCTGCGAAAAGATCGTGTTGACCCTCTGTATCGGTCTCCTACCGATTTCCCTCTTGTACTTCCTCAACGGTGTCGAGAAGAGAAACACGGTTTTCGGACTACTCGGGTTTCTTTTTGCCTACAACTACCTGCTGCACATGGGGTTTTACAACTTTGTCCTCAGCATGTCTCTGTTCTTCTTCGCTTTGGGATACTGGTGGCGCGTGAAGGATAAACTCCGGCTAACCCATATAATCGTCCTATATGTTTTGCTACTAGCAACCTACTTCACACACTACCACTCCTACGCCTTGCTAATCGTATCGTTGACGTTCTTCGCTCTCTACACACCGGCTTATAGCCTCCTACATGAGGTATTTGGTCATAAGGAGCCATCACAACCCCTGATGCACCGCTTCAAAGCGAACGCGACGAAACTCAAACCGACGCTGATTTTCCTCGTCGGACTTACACCGGCTTACTTCATCCTATTTTCCTATTACTTCTATCTGTCCAGCACGCACGGAACCGATGGCAACCATAAGGGATTTGAATGGCTAAACGATTACTTCTTCTCTATGAAATCTCTGGTCTCCTTCCGAGACGATCATGTGCTTATCGGGCGGGTATTGTTAGTCTTTTTCGCCATCGCCTTCGGACTCACCCTTATCAATAGAATTCGGCAGTACCATCAATTTCGTGAATCGGAGGTATGGAAAGAGACGGGCGAACGGCTTTGGACACGCGCTGCGAGCCAAATGGATGGGTTTCTGCTTATGGCAGTCCTTATCACGCTTATGTATTTCATAGCCCCGTGGTCAGGCTATAGCGGCGGTTGGATAAACGACCGGTTTCATCTGTACATATTCCTCGTGTTGCTTCCGTTTTTCGCTGTCAACCTGCATCGCTACGCAAACTATGCAGTGGCGGGGGTTATCATCGTCCTCTCCTTATGGCATCTCGGTTATAATGTCCACACATACGCTATGCTGAATCGGGACATCGCCAACGCTCTCTCACTTGAAGGTATGGATGAGGAGGATACGATTCTCGCAAGTGTACCCGGGGAATGGGGCGGTTTTTCAGATGCGCTCGGTTTTGAACCGAAATACGTTGAACCGTTTGGACATATTGAGTGCTTGCTAGCAACGCATAAGGGAATCGCCTACCTCAATAACTACGAGGCGAATACGGATCACTTTCCGCTACAATACAAAGAAAAAGAATTGCCTGCTGACTACGCTATCATCTGGCGGACAGAGTATCACGATGTCGCCGGTTTGGAGGAAGAATACGAACGCATTGACTCCAACGACTACAACCGGCTCTATCGCCGCAAGCGCGCAGCACCAGATGCCGAAATGTGGGACGGGGGGACTGTCATCTCCTTTGATCTCCAACCGGAGGATGGACAGATAGCACAAGGACACATCGCTGTCTATGCAGATACGGTTTACACCGATGGTCAATACGGTTGGTTGACAGAATCAGAACGGGATGACTTTGAAAACGGTTCTGAAGTTCCACAACCCTACGCGGATAGCATTTGGGGGCAGGAAGATGGCGTTTTTCGAGTCGCACTCCCTAACGGGGCATACGAAGTGACATGCTATTTCAGTGCCAACGACTCTGAGCCGTTAGAGATAAACCTTATTGCAGGCGGTGAGAAGCAGATTCAGCGATTGCGGATTCCTGTCGGAAATGAGATGATTGAGAGGCGTTACAACGTCACGATTACCGATGAACATTTGACACAGGTGATATATACCCGTGGAAAAGGTAAGTACAAACGGTGGGGTTGCAGCGGCTTTAGTATTCAATCGACCGATGATGGACCGAACTTCCGTCTTCCGTGAAAGACCAATGAATAGTGATTCAGTGGAATGTTTAGTCTTTATGTTTTATGTCAGTGGTCTTCCCCAAGTAACCCTCGCTTCTAATTGGAAAGTAAGGAATCCTTCATCACCAACAAACTCAGACAAGATATGCGATAGTTCGCTATCAAACGCCTTGACGTTTTTCTCTCCCATGTGCTCTTTGGACATACTTTCTCTCGAATGAAAAGACTGAACATAGTCTGTAAGCGACTGTGAGAAACTCACCGGTGTCGTCTTTTTATCTCCAATGAGGTGTAGATGTCCTCTATTCACGAGCTCTTGAATCAGATCAATCTGCTCATGGTGTCTATTGGTGGAATACCGGCGGATTAACGAAAGCTCAGCATCATGCCAAGGTGCTTCGATAGGACGATCTCCATCAATAATTACGAGATGCCCATCTGGCATCAGTACTTCTTTGAATCTTGGAAAAACCACGTTCCATTCCATCCAATGAATACTTGCCGCAGCTGTTACCATCTGATAAGGCGGATACAACTGCACCTCCTCAACAGGTCCATTGATCCACCGGAGGTTTGGATGATCACCGTTAACGAGTGATTTTCCCACTTGAATCATTTCTTGCGAGAAGTCAACCGCATCAACCCCATCTACGTGATCGACGAGTGCCCGGGCTATTTTTCCAGTGCCACATCCGACATCTAAAACCCTCGCCCGTGAGTCCCTAAATAAATTGAGAATTATCTTATACGTCTCATCTGGATAAGGCGGGCGAAGCTCGTATGTTTCTGCCAAACTCCGATTCTTGAATCGGGATGCGTAATCGTTCCAGTATTGTCGTGGTCTGCTGGTTTTCATGTTTAATCTATTCCATTGGACAAACGTTTATACTCGAAGAATTTCTCTTGGACTAAACCTCTGGCGAAGAGGTCTTTGCTCAGGTCAAAACCTTCCGTGATAGAGTCTGTACGCCCAAAGCAGTAAAAGGCTGCACCTGCATTCAAGCAAACAAGGTCCATGATTGATTTAGGTGTTTGATTTTTTAGGAGAGATAGGAAAATCTCTGCATTCTCGTCGTTATCACCGCCTGGAATAGTGTTATAATCCCGTTCAGTAATCCCGAAGTCTGAGGGTTTAATGTGGTATTCTTTGATTATACCGTCAGCGAGTTCAAATATATGTGTGGATCCAGAAATTGAAATCTCATCAATTCCGGGTTCACCGATAACAATTAAGAACCGCGTCCGTCCAAGTTGGCGGAGTACTTCTACCAACTTTCTGCCCATCTCTACATCAATCGTCCCGAGGATTTGATATTGCGGATTTGCGGGGTTACATAGCGGCGCACTGAGATTAAAAATGGTTCTCCTATTAGCTATCTGTCTTGCAGTTACAACTTTTTTCATCACAGGATGGTATGTGCGCGCAAAGAGAAAACAGACCTTCGTTTTGGTGAAAACTTTCTGTAACTGGTCATCTTCAAAATCGAATTCACAACCAAGTTTTTCGAGCAAATCAAAACTACCATTCGGTCGCTTTGAACCTTTATTTCCATGTTTAATAACCGGAACACCACCGGCAGACAACACAAACGCAGCGGTTGTGGATACATTGAACCGATTCAAACCGCTACCACCCGTGCCGCATGAATCAATGGCGTTGGAAGGCAGAGGAATGGGTCTCGATTTTGCCAACAATGCTCTTGAAAATCCAAGAATTTCATCGGCACTTTCGCCTTTTTCAGAGAGTGCCCTAAGCAGTTTTGCTATCTGTTGGTCCGGTACATCTTTTTCGAGTATCGTATCCAAACACTGCTCGGCTTCATCAGATCGGAGCGATTCATCGGTCTTGATCTTATCAATGTACGCTGAAACCATGATTTTCTCCTATTCTGAAGCCAGAAAATCGAGTTCCAACGCATCGCCTATCGGTACATAACCGATTTTGGTGTAGATGCTATTGGAAGTCGGATTTGCTAAATCGGTGTATAGGCTGCAAAACGAATAGCCGTCCGAGAGCAGTTTCTTCGTCAACAATAAAACGCATGAAGTCGCATATCCTTTACCGCGGTGCTCAGGTGGCGTGTACACGAGACCAATTGTTGTACCATTTCTCATTGGACGCGATACGCCAGCAATAGACACCGGACCCCCGTTATCCCATACATACAATTCCTGATCCTTGATAAGCTTCTCGGCACGACGCTTAGCATTTTCAAGACTGACAGGTTCACCTATCGCTTCTGAAAGACCGACAATCCATCGCGCCATAAGCGAATGGTCATCAATATCCGCGAAACGCATCTCCCCGGGTGAAAGTCGCAGATTCGCGACGGTTCTCGCTTCAAATACCCGCATGCGCTTGTTTAGTTTGGCTGATACATCAATCCTGCCTTCAACCCAACAATCAGAAAACGCTTGGGTTTCTACTGCCGGTCCAACAACTCCCGGTATTCGGACATTATTTCTACGTAGATAATCCACAAGATGAACAACAGCGGTTTGGATATCCGTGTCAATCCTGCTCAAAATGATTTTCTTAGGCGGTGTCATTACTGCGACACCGACGACCCGTCCTTGTTCCAAAATGCTTAAGAGAACGGGTAACGCAGAGGTGTAATAGTATGGATCCTCAGCAAGTCTATACGTTAAACCGATAGGCAGATTGTTTTCACTCTCATTCCGTTCTAAATAGGTTCCCGAAAATGAAATCAGCTCGCGCGCGTGGTTATGAGATATTATTTTAACCGTTGTTTCTTCGTTCATCATCTCTCCAATACATCGAGACAAGCTTTCAAGTTCTCTGGTCAATTTGCGTAAGTTCTATCTAACACAGGAGATCAGGAAGATCCTTTATCGAGTCTACACGTGCTAAAGGAGGTGTGCCAGACCATTCCAAATCTCGATCTTGATACCACGCCGCCTGAATCGCCTTCATACCGACAGATGCCGCTCCCCGCAGTTCATTGTAACTACCATCCCCAACAAAGTACGCTTCAGAAGGTTGAACACACATCCGTGAACACGCTAACTCGAATATCTCCCTATCTGGCTTCATTACACCGACACTGCAAGAAAACACGACCGGGTCTACGTGATCTTGAAGCGGACAGAATCGCCAAGCGAGTACCTCTTCTGGCAAGGCATTGCTGATAATTCCAACTTTCAGCCCACGCGCTCGGACTTTGCGCAACATTTCAAATATCTGAGGCTCGACACAACTCAAGACTTTTGATTTCCATACCTCATGCTCTTGGGCGGCCACGACAATTTCATTTTCCGTGAGCGGCGATCCGACTGCCACACACAAATGGGTAAACCTCGCCAGACAATCAGGAAATTTCCCCCTCATCGCAGCATCCTCATTTTCCTTCCACCAAAATGAAGATCGATCTTTAGTCGTGCCCAATCGCTCGTGAATTGGAGCCGTTGCTTGGAAATCTGTTCTCGTTTTCTCAGTTATGAGTGTTTCAAATAAATCAAAGAAGACCGCTTTCAAATCACTGCTCCGTTAGGTTGTTAACTTTCCACATATCATTTCTGTGCTGCCGAATATGAAAACATACCGTTGGCGCGATCGTCGTGCAGCATTTGAGACCTCATCTCTCCAATACATCAAGACAAGATTTCAAGCGACGGTCATGATCGGCAAATTGTTTTAACCACTCAACTATTGTTTTGCCATCCTTAAGTCTGGCTTGCAAATCCGCGCCCTGTTCTACCAAATACCGCGTCGTCTCTACATGCCCATGACCAGCTGCGCAATAGAGCGGAAAATGCGCGTGATCCGATGTTGCATCGACATCTGCACCGCTACCGACCAGCTGTTCTACAATTTCCAGGTCACCGTTTCGAGCAGCATGGTGTAAGGCTGTATCGCCGCGGGCATAACGCTCCTGCACTAACGTTGGGTTGTCACGGAGCATCGCGTTGACTCGCTGCACATTGGCTAAGAAAACGGCGTATATAAACTGGCGCGCCGTTTCGCTCGATGGCTTGGCATGGGCATCCAAGCCTCCATACGCAATGAGTAACGATACGACCTCCTTATTGTTCGGTACTTCTCCAGCGTAGTGAATTGCGTAACCCTCATGCGCTGCCAAATCAGCACCCCTGTCTATTAAATATTTAACAACGTCATAATGTCGCCTTAATCCAGCATGAAATATAGGACGCCATTCGTGTTCGTCGTCCTGGTTGACCAGACGAGGATCCTGTTCGACAATTTTCCTCACCAAATCCAGGTCTCCATTGGCTGCCGCGTCATGAATTGAACCGAGTTCCATATTTATTCTCCACGTGTTAGGTTAATTATATTTCAAAAACGTGAGTTCGACATATCAGATGACCACCTTCACTTTACCCTGTCTGCCCCAAGCCAACTAACTGCACAATCCACGAAAAGCGCATTAGCCGAGCGCATTCACGACAGCATCACCGACCTGTGTAGTTGTGGCTTGACCGCCTAAATCCGATGGCAGTGTTTTGCCTTCCTCAACGACCTTTAGCACAGCTGCATCTATCACGTCCGCTGCTTCCACCTCACCGATAAAGCGGACCATCATCGCACCAGAGATAATCGCTGCCAGCGGATTCGCAATGCCTTTCCCCATGATGTCCGGTGCGCTCCCGTGAACCGGCTCGAACATCGAAGGGAATCGACGTTGCGGGTCGATATTGCCGCTCGGAGCGAGTCCCATACTTCCGGTGATAATCGCGCCGATGTCTGTGAGAATATCTCCAAACAGGTTGCTAGCGACGACTACATCAAAGTCCTCTGGTCTCCGCACGAAATCCATACATGCTGCGTCCACAAGCAATGATTCCGTCTCTATATCGGGATACTTTTCAGCGACTCGCTCGAAGGCTGTATCCCATACAATCATGCCGTAACCTTGCGCGTTCGATTTGGTAATCGAAGTGACTTTGCGCTTCTTATCGCGTGCCCGAGCCTGCTCGAAAGCATAAGTGATAATACGCTCACAGCCGTGGCGCGTAAATATGCCAACCTGCACGCCGATTTCTTCGGGGAACCCGTGATACTGAAACCCACCAACGTTGGCATACTCTCCCTCCGTGTTCTCTCTGATCACCACCAGATCAATGTCCCAGGCACCTTTGCCCTTGAGCGGCGTGTTAATACCAGGATAGAGGACACTCGGTCGCTCACAGACGTACTGATCGAACCTCCGTCGGATCGGCAGTAGAAGTCCATTGAGCGCAATGTGGTCTTGGATGTCGGGGTGTCCAACTGCACCAAGATAAATCTGGTCAAACTCCGCCAGCGTATCCAAGGCATCTGCTGGCATCATCTGCCCATGCTCGAAATAGTAGTCTGACCCCCAGGGAAACTCCACAAAGTTCCATTTGATGTCATACCCATCGGCGATAGCGTTGAGGACTTTGATGCCCTCCTCTATTACTTCAATTCCAATTCCGTCTCCTCGAATTACCGCAATCTTGTATTCAGCCATATTTTCCCTTCTAAGATTTCTCATCTAAGTTATCATTACTGTCTCACTGGAGTTATATCAAAAACGAGGTTTTTTGGTTATAAAATCAAATATCAACGCATCCCCAACAAGCACATAGCCAATTTTGGCGTAGATGCTGTTAGAAGTTGGGTTTGATAGATCGGTATATAGGCAGCAAAATGAATAGCGATCCGTGAGCATCTTCTGTGTCAACAACAGAACAGATGAAGTCGCATATCCCTTATTGCGATGCTCAGGTGGCGTGTACACTGAATGGATTGCTATGCCATTTCTTGTTGAGCGGTCCACGGCAGCGATAGAAACAGGGCCCTCGATATCCCAAATGTGTAATTGCTGATTCTGGATGAGTGCCTCCGTCCAACTTTTAGCAAGGTCAAAACTGATAGGTTTCCCTACAGTTTCTGAGTAGTCTGTAATCCAGCGTGCCGTGAGTGGATGGTCCTCTGGACGCGCGAGACGTAACTTCCCCGGTGAAAGTGGAAGATTCGCGACGCTTCTTGCTTCAAATATACGCATCCGCATGCTTACTCTGGCTGATACATCAAGCATACCCTCAACCCAACAATCAGAAAAGGCTTGAGCTTCCGCCGCTGGTCCAATAATTCCCGATATTTGGACATCAATTTCACGGAGGTAGCGCACAAGCTGAATGACAGCGGCTTCAACCTTCGTGCCAATCCTGCTCAAGATAATACCGCCATAAGGGGGTATCATCATCGCCACACCGACGACTTTCCCGTGTTCCAAAATACTTAACAAAAGGGGCGGTTCAGAGTCGTAAGCGTGTGGATCTTCGGCGAGTCTATAGGCGTAACCGAGCGGCCGATTGTTTTCACTCTCATTCCCTTCTAAATAAGCACCCGAAAGTGAAATCAGCTCGTTTGCATGGTTGTGAGATACTATTTCGATCATTGTTTCCTATCGCCTTTAAGTTTCCTCGTTGCCAATAATATTTTAACCGAGTTCTGCTCATTATTCAAGGCATAAAATATTTACACATATACGATTTTATGCTATGCTTTAAAACAAAACTTGGGATTGGAAAATCAGCACAACTTCTGGTGATAAAGGAGAGGAAAACTGATGTCAAACACGCAAGAAATTGGATGGAAAGCCGTCAGTCAAACTGGCGTCGTCGCTGCAGGGGGTGCGAAAGCGGTTGCTGCGGGGATCGAGATTCTGGACGCGAGTGGAAACGCAGCGGACGCAGCCGCAGGAACGATTCTCGCACTCAATGTCACAGACCACGGTGCCTGTTCTATCGGCGGTGAGGTGCCGCTTCTCATCTTTGACGCACGGAAACAGGCGGTCAAATCGCTCTCTGGACAAGGGCGTGCCCCGCTTTCACAGGCTGCCGTCGATTGGTACATGGAAAACGGTATCCCGAATGGCGACATCAAAATGGCACCCGTGCCATCGGTCGTGGACCTCTGCACAACGACACTCAAACTATACGGCACAAAGACGTTTGAAGAAATCGTCGCACCGACACTAGCACTATTGGATGCTGGTGAAGCGGACTGGCACGCTGAATTAGCGGTTACGCTACGTCGGATGGTCGAGTCGGAACAGAAAACATCTGGAAGCCGCGAGGAAAAAATCCAAGCCGCAAGCGATCGGTTTTATGGACGGAACGGCGCTGATACCGATATTGCCGATGCCTTAGAAGGTTTTTACATTGACAAGGGTGGATTCCTTCGCAAAAGAGACCTCGCCGCGCATGTCACACTTGTTGAAGACCCCGTAACGGTGGACTATCAAGGCTACACAGTGTGTAAATGCGGTCCGTGGACGCAAGGTCCTTATCTCTGTCAGGCATTGCGTTTACTGGAAGGCTTCGACCTCAAAGCGATGGGTCAGTTCTCGGCAGACTATGTGCATGTGGTCACGGAAGCACTGAAACTGGCAATGGCTGACCGTGACGCGTATTATGGTGACCCAGAGTTTGTAGATGTTCCGCTATCCGAACTGCTTTCCGATGCCTATACTCAGATCCGCCGCCCCCTCATTGATATGCAGAAAGCATCACACGAAGCGCGACCCGGTGATGTGGATAATATGGAACCGATAAAGGCAGACGGTGTATTTCGACCTGGCGTAGGCGGAACGACGACCTGTACGGTTGCTGATCGGTGGGGGAACGTCGTCGCTGCGACACCGAGTGCTAACGTCTACCACGCAGGCGGTATGGTCGGTCCAACAGGTGTCAGTTTCGGCAACCGTTTGCGGAGTCTCAACACAACACCAGGGCATCCGAACTGTATCCAACCGGGAAAGCGTCCAAGAATTACACTGACACCTACACTGGTTCTCAAGGATGGCGCACCGATTTTAGCCATCAGTGTCGCAGGCGGAGATTTGCAGGATCAAGCGACGATGAATTTGTTGCTCAACTTCGTTGAGTTCGGCATGCAACCGGAAGCCGCTGTCACCGCACCACGTTTCGCTACGGCGCATCACCAAGATTCGTTCGATCCGAATCCGAACCGTCCAGAGACATTCGGACAAGCAGGTTCGTTGACTATTAACGATAGCGTGAGTGAAAAAGTTCGGCAAGAGCTTGCCAATCGCGGTCATCAGATCAGAGCACACGGAGGGGCTATAGCCGCGCCTTCTATGCTCCATATCAACAAAGAGAACGGAAGGTTCTATGCTGCTGGTGATCCAGCTGCTGGACGGCACGCTGCCGGATTGGAGTAAAATGAGACTGCCCATCAGAAAAATCTTATGGGCATCGTCTTCAACGAATCGGTCAATTTTACGCGTCAAAGTCACCCCGCAAGATACGTTCGGAAGGTGACAAGGCATCCTGGTTTTCCAACGCCACCTCAATGTCTGACTTTTTCCATAAGGGCCCCACGTTCATCATCTTAAAGGGTTCAATTTCTGTGTTCCCGTCAACCTTACGACAAACGTATAAAGATTCAGGCGGAATGAGGTCAGGCAGAAGCGATGAGTGCGTTGTAGCAATGAACTGGATATCTTCAAGAATCATACGAGTTTCCAGAAACCGAGCAATGCGTTGCATTCTACGAGGATGAACGCCATTTTCTGGTTCCTCAAACCCTATCAATGTCGGAGGCTCTTTGGCAGCAATAAGCGCTAAGAGTCCTAAAATTCGGAGCGTGCCATCCGATAACACGCGTGCAGACACACGTTTCTCGCCTTCACGCAGTGCCAACTCCACCTCACCCAACTTATTGATGCTCACATCAATACCGGTCATGGAGGGAATCATCGCGTGCAGTGATTTCTCAACAGATTCAAACTGCTGTCTATTGAGTCCTTGTAAAGTATTGAGGAAGGCTGCAAGGTCTTCACCCATCAATCCGATTTGGTGTACCTCCTTAACAGGATTAGGAAGTCGCATCCGTTCTCTCGGTTCCAAGTAGAAAGTAAACCAACTCGCTAATTCTTGTTGTATGGCGACCAGATGCGGGTAGTGCGGCGGGTAGTGCGACATTGAAAGGATACTGTAGTCGAGATAACGCTCATAATGAGTTGGACGTGCTTGCCCCTCCATCCGTAAATGTAGCCGATTCTCAATCTGTTCCAAAAACGGTTTACGTCGTTTATTGAGTTCGCCATCGACATTGAGCGCTGCGAGATACTCGTCCGCCACACGTAGAATACCCAATTTTGGGAGCATTTCAAGCACAATACGATAGCGTAGATTTTCCTCACGTACCGGAAGCAGGCGTTTTGAAACGGATTCGTCTGTGTCGGGCGATGTTCCCTTCATTTCCTGAATTTGCCGATTGACCTTCTCAATGATTCTGGCGGAAAGTTGAATATCCACCTCTATACTAAACGAAATCGTCTCCTGTGCAAGCAGTCCCTCAATTCCTTCCTCTCCAAAAGTAAACGATTCAAGAGGGCGCCCACGATAGGGCGGCTCAAACGCATCTTTCAAGGTGCGATGGGTCGTTAGCCTTGATAAGAGTTGCAAGACATCAAGGAAATTGCTCTTTCCTGAAGCGTTGGGACCAATGAGTATAACAAGGTGTTCAAGATGGATATCAAGATCACTCAGTGATTTATACCCTTGAATTTTGATTCGCTTCAGCATCGTAATTTCCTCCGTTTAATACCCGAGGCTCCGCAGATATTCCCGATTTACGACCGCAGCTTCGGCTGCTGGACGCGGCGGATACGGACGATCGAGTTCCACAGAGACCCATCCATCATAACCGACGGCTTCGAGTCCTTCAAGTGCGGCTTTGACATCAAGTCCAAGGTTTCCCGCACCGAGTTCCGCGAAACGCGCCTTTTCCCCAAAGCGTTGTGTCCTATAATCCCATGTTTCAGGATCATCTGCATGGCAATCTTTGAGATGGACATGCCCAATCCGATTCCGCAAATTTTCGCTTTCAAAGACCTGCATCGGATCGCTCCCCGCGGCGAGCATGTGCCCTGTATCAAACAGTAACCAGAGACTCGGTGCCGCCGCCAAGAGGCGTTCCGCATCCTCAACCGTCTCAAGCAGCGTGCCGAGATGGGCGTGGTGGAAGCCTTTGATGTTGTGAGCGTCACAATACGCGAGGATGTCGTCTAAGGTGCGGGCAGCGTTCTCGAAATCTTCATCACTCGGATCGGGTCCACCCCATTCCGAACGTCTCAACGACGGCACTTCAGCAGCATTATTGCCCAAAGTAATGTTGAAACGGACCCTGTCGAGTCCGGCACCACCGGCATTGACGATATGGAGTCCGAAACTGCGTGCAAGTGTTGCCATCTCAACCAATCCGTCTGCTCCATCAAAAGGAACACTCTCCACGCCTTCCCAACCAGCATCGGCGACTTCGCGCAATACTTTCTCTGGATTTTCCCGTTGTTCTCCACCAAACTGGATGAGGTGGCAAGCGAATTTCAATTTGCTCATGAATATACCTCCTGACTTATCCAACCGACAAATATAATTTCTTTACAAGCACTTTTGACAGATGCCTCCGAAACAATTCGGAGGCATCTTGAGTCCTCTGTTGAAGCAGATTGTGGTGTCAGTAAACGAAAACCTCAACCTGCTCATTTTCGCTATGCCGACCCGCGTGGTAGGTGAAGCGAACCGTGATGTCGTGTTGACCACTCCTCGGCAACGATACGGAAAATGTCGGACTCTGTAATGATACCCACAAGATTACCCCCTTCGGGCTCGACAACGGGTAGACCGCTAATCTTGTTTTCAAGCATCGTTTGCGCCGCCTCACCAACCGTTGCATCCTCAGCAATTGTTATCGGGCCAGGTGCCATCACTTCCTCGACCGTCATGTGTTCCAGTCTTTGATAAAGTGTCTCTTCATGTTCACCGGCCATATCAAAGGGTTTCACTTGATATAGATCGCTTAAGGTTACAATTCCAACAAGTTGATCGCGAACCACGATTGGCAGGCGCCGAATCCGGTCGGAAATCATCAACTGGTATGCCTCAATAATCTTCGTTTCCGGGCGGATTGTGATTGGATTTTGCGTCATCCAATCCCGAACCAATATATGAGCCATCTTAGTGTTCCTTTCTCAATTAACTTAAAATCAACTTAAACTTTTTCATCGTTGAGTGCTGTCAAAGACAACTTCCGGTCGGGGTTTTGATACAACCATATCTCCATATTCTTCTTAACAGCAGCCCATTCGCTGTCTAACATGGAATACCAAGCAGTGTCTCTGTTCCGATCTTTTATGATCATGTGCTGTCTGAAGATACCTTCAAATTTAAAGCCGAGTCGCAGTGCCGCCGCTCGAGACTTTTCATTTAGAGCATCGCATTTCCATTCGACACGACGGTATTTCAGTCTATCAAAAACCTCACAGAGCATCAGGTATATGGCTTCTGTATTCACATTTGATCGCTGAGAGTTTGGCGAATACCAAATATGTCCAAGCTCCAATCGCCGCATATCTGAAACGATGTTAAGGAAACTTACCATTCCTACGCGACGCTTCGATTCAAGGTGATGGACAGTAAAGAAGAGTGGGTCTTGAGACGCAGCACCTTCTTCAAGCCATTTATGCATGCTGTGTGTGCTATCAAAGGGACCGTAACTCATATAGGTCCATAACTGTTCCTTGATATCCGATCCGTGAGAACATTCATAAAGTTCCGTAACATCGGTTTGTGGGTTGACAGGTGATAGCCTAATGTATTCACCTCTATAGTTTGTCCTTTGAGGTAGGTCAATAGGAACAGTAGATTTTATGATATTCCCAACTAAAAGTGATGATTGTGGCATAGTAATTCTTTTTTTGTTAATTATTTTGCGATGGTGTGTTTATATTTTTTCATGTTTAGGGTGCGGGTCGTCTTACAGTTTCATCAAAGTAAACAGCGTTTGGATCGTCAATCCAATCGCCATCCCAGCCGAGTTCTTTGAGTCCATTTTGAACAATCGGTAGGGTCCCTCGCAATTCTTTCACCGGTACCCAGTCGCGCCAGTTCCGGTCAGCTGGTAGGTTGAGAAAGTCTCCAATGCCGCCTATTGCCCGTTGAATTGAAGGATACACCGTTGCCCCCAATCGTGTCCGTTTCGCCGCTTCAACCAGCCATTTTTCATAAGGAAACGGTTGCCTGTCAGCAACGCAGCATATTTTACAGAGGTACTCGATGACATTTCCCACAGCGATGAACGCCGTTTCCACCTTATTCCGCGCTGCCATCGCCAAGGGACCGCGTTGCGAGAAATAATACTTGCCGAACATCCACTTCAATTTGCGCTCGGCGACCGTTGGTGGATACACGCAATAGTGTTGCTTGAGTTCTTCAACCGTCGTCGAATAACCGTAGAGTGTCCGCGAATTGGCAACAACCCACATCATCTCATCCGGATACGTCTCCAACCACGCTCGTAGGTCGCCTTCATCATAAAACGTCCAGTGTGCTTCATAATCGCCTCGATCAACGAAGAGTTGCCGATCTCGTTCATAAGACTTCCGATCTTCATCGGAGAGGTGACACTTATCGCCAATGATACACAAGTCAAGATCCGACCAATTATCGGTAAAATTAGCGGCACGACTTCCAACCAACATCAGTACGGCACGTTCACCCACTCGTTGGCAAAAATCCACGGCTCGATCAACGAACTGTTGATCTTCTGGACTGAAGCAGATATCTTCACTCATTCACACACCTCCCAAAACAGCTCTCATTTGGTTGATTGTCAGGTTGAATTCTTATTTGAATACATACTGCCACCGGTGGTATTGACCGTGGTTGGTGGCAGCGGTTAATAAATCAGGTGCGATAATGCCTTTAAAATCGTCTGGAATAAACATGCCCGTATTTAAGCGGTCCTCATCAAAAATACGACTTTGAGCTGTCCGAATCACATCGCGCTGTGTCTGTTGAGAAAGTTGAGGCTCGATAAACCCTTCAATCCACAACCCACGATAGGTCAATGCGTCAACAGGTATAAGATGGACAGTCTCTGGCATATTCTCAACGAATCTAAAAGCCAGCGGTTTCCAAAGGAGGAGGCTACGCACTTGAGCATCCGTCGTAAAGCCGACTTTGGCAAATGCCCGCTGACTCACATAATTATCAAGGCGGATTGATGCCTTAGCTGAGCGCACGCCGAGACGAGAACCGTAGGTTAACGCTTGCTGAATGAGAGAAGTCCCAATCCCCTTCCCCTGACTCGTAGCGCGAACAATAATAAGATCTATTTCCCATCGAGGTGTTGGGTTAGACACCAGAAAAGCGGAAAGGAAACCTACCACTTCGCCAGCCTCAACTGCAACGAAGACTTGATGCTCAGGCGACGAAATGTGATCCGCGAACACATCAAAGAGAAGCGATTCTCCCCATGTCTCCTGTAATATTAGATGAATTGCTTCCGCATCATCCGGATGTGCTAATCTAACGTCCGACATACCTTTTCTTTTTTTATTGTTCCGCCGTTAGAATTAAACGGTATCCGTTTGTTAGGTGCTGTGCAGTTTCCTAAGTTCAGGGTTTAAACGAAACCCTTCTTCTCGTCTTCGAGCCAAGTCTTCCCACGTAGCATCGCACGCAGTAAATTGTCTCAAGACTTCCTTAGCACCACGAACAACCGGTGATCCGTGACCGAAACACATAAGGTTAAATTCAAAATGTAGCAGCATTCTGAGGGATAAGCGGGCTGTGTCAAGACCCACCAGATATTCAGGCGCGTTAATTCCAACGTTTCCATCCGGAATGCCGCTGTCTTTTCTGCCACCACTGAGCAGATCGCCAAAGATAAATGCACCGCCGTGAGACCTTAAATAGAAACTAACCTCCTCACCGTGGCGGACGTCTGGAACACGTATGACCTCAACGAGATCCCAAAGCACATCTCTGTCCGCGAAAGTATCATCAACAGCAAACTCAGCCTCCTGCATCTGATTTTCATGGATCAAAACCTTGCAGTCCCATCTTTGTTTGAACTCGGTCAAGCATCTTTCATGATAGGTACAAGTCAACATTAAATGCGTTGGACCACCAAGTTCGTCAATTTGTTGAATCTCACTTTCGGACAGTGGAAGCGGATCTATCAATGCCCGGACACTGTTGCTCTCGTCTTGCACCAAAAAACTATTCCAATTGTATGGCTGATTCCGAGACGCGCCGTGAAGTTCCGCCCAAGTAAATAGATGTGGTGTCAGTTTAATCAATATCTCTATCTCCTTTGAGCAGCCCCCAAGTCGTTGCGACTTTATCCAGCGGTGATACACTTAAAACCTGCTTCATATCTTGCTGAATCTCATCTTCTGTCAGCACACGGTTATAAATAACAAATTCATCAAGCATTCCGCCATAGGGCCACGCACCGTCAAGACGATTGCCGAACCAGTGATCCGATTGAGAAACCGGGATTTCGCCTTTCAGTGTATAGGTGTTATCGAGCTTACCGTTGATATAAAGCCGGAGCTCCTTATCAAATTCATAAACTGCGGCGACGTGCGACCATTTATCGGTCGGAATATCGCTCTTTGCGCTGTTCCATGTTCGTCCACCTGCCCCCGGGCATCCCATCCACACGGACGGTTTACCCTGATGGATACTCAAATAATACGTGTGAGGGTCCGCCTGTCCGCGGACATTGCGGTAATCACCGACACTCTCCGGGTGAACCCATACCTCGATCGTCAAGCTCTTGGTAATCGCCAGCGTATCAGATGCCGGAGCCGCGACGACCCCTTTCTGAACCTGTTCATTAAAAAACACGCCCGAATTGATCTTTCCGTTTTGCTCCCATTTGGCATCGCCTTCGAGTGTGCCGTGGTTGCCCTTGCCACTCAAGTCTTCGACTTCTTTTCCCTTTCCTGCATCAAACGAGTAGTAAAGGACCATTGCGTCGTCTTGAATCGCCGTGCTTACAAAGGGAAATATGAAAATGAATGCCGCGCTCAGAATACCGAAAACTATCCATCTCATTTCAAACCTCCATATCAAGATGTCAGTGCAAACGCTTGTAGAAACATTGAAGTCGCTTCAACGTCAATTTTATAGATTTTCCGGCGTGCGACGCACCGGATAGGGGGTTCTATACACCGTACATTTGAGAGCTCCCAAGAAACGTAGTTAGGGATCCATTCTAACCCTTGCGATTCCGCTTCTTCTTGGCTCCATTCGTGAACACCGGTAATATCAACGATTGCGCGTGCCAATCCGTTCGGGTCCTCCTGCCCTTCTTCGGTCAGGTAAATCTCATTTTCTACCAGTACGAGATTGAAAAACGGAATCTCCGGTGGAAGCCAACGTCTGATTTCGACCCCCTTCTTTCCCACAAGAATATTCTGGACAGATGGCGAAACTATGGACAGTGCGTTAACGATCAAAATCGCTACTCCCAAGCGTCTTCTGGTGGGTAAATAATGGAACTGCCGCCGCCTGCGCCTTTAAAATCGCTCTCAGCGAACCAATCTTTGACAGTATCCCGCCACTTAATGAAGTGAGGTGCTTTCAGATGCTCTTGGAACGCCGCTTCGTCTACATAGACTTCGTAGAGCCAGATCCGATTCGGATCGGCACCGTCTTGAATTACATCAAATCTCAGACAGCCGGGTTCATTCGCAACGGAACCTTTCGCATCGTCTATCATGGCTTCAATGAAAGCATCTCTGTGTCCTTCCTTAATCTGAATCGGGGCTATGATAACAAACATAACGTTTTCCTCCTATAAGTAATTTTTCTGGTTTCGGTGTGTTGATACCGAATTCACATTAGCCTATCACAATTGGGGATAGATGTCAATTAAGTTCAAAGTTGAATTTTATGCCGATGCAACTGTTAACGCCCTTAGTTTTTCCTCATCTAATTCGACACCCAATCCTGGTCCTTCAGGTGGATAGAGATGACTGGCTTCCGACCGGATACGCGCCTTCGCAGGCGATGCCGTATAGAGCACGGGGCCCATCGGATCACACGGCAAAGAAAGGTTCGGCATTGAAACACCGACGTGGATTTGTGCGGCTGTCCCAAGCGTCGATTCCTGATCCGTGCCAATCAGACATTCGAGTCCAGCTGCTTCTGCCAACGCAAATAGACGACGGATATGGGTCGGACCCCCTGCGACACATGCCACATTGAACACAGTGCAAGCACCACACTCGGCTGCCTCGTATCCGTGTGCTAAACTGCTAATGTGCCGACTCACGGGTAAATCCATGCGTTTGGTAAACTCCGCAGACACTTGCAAGTCTCGTGAAGGCTGTTCAAAATGATAGGGTGCGTGATGCCGAAGGACATCGGCGTAACGGACGGCTGTCTCCGAATCGCTGAATCGACCAGAAAAATCAATCTGTTTGAGCTTGATCTGCTCGCCAAATCTCGACTTCATCTCAGTCAGGAACCGGTCATCCAAGGCACTGTCACCGGATACATAATAACGGAAGAGGTGATGTCCGAGATCTATCAACCGTTGCAGATAGCCCGCGGTCTGCTCAAAATCTTCCTTCGTCTGCCATCCAAAGATCGGATAGCAGCAATAGACGCTGTCTCGCATTTTACCGCCGAGCATCTGGTAAACGGGTACGCCTTGGACCTTGCCGTTTAGATCATAAAGCGCGAGGTCAATAGCGGAAGCGAGGTGTAGATTGCCAACTGTGCTACCGAAATCCTGTGTCCTTAGCAACTCATTGATCTCTGTAATACGGGTCGCATCACGTCCAACGAGTAAATCGTTGTAGCGTTTGGTGACCGCCGCTAAATCTTCGGCTCTGCTGTCCGAGGCTTCCCCTAACCCTATAGGACCGTCGTCTACATAGACTTTGACGATGACATGTCCAGATATGTGTCCGTAATAACGCGGGGTCTCAATCTGGAACGTTTCAATCTTTGTAATTTTCATTTTGTCTCCCGAAAGTCAAGAACGGCTTCGTAGTATTTGGTTATCTGACCCTCATACTTTGTCTCAATGAGATTGGCAATCCCCTCAAACAAGAGACGTTTATTTTTCTCTGGCAACGCGATATGCCCTGAATACGTCCCTAAGAGTTTGATGTACTGCTTAGATGAATACGTTTGGCTCCACGGATAGACGCGTTTAATTGGATCTTGAAAGGCTTCCACGCCCGGAAAGTTTGTGGCGTGTGTAGGACCACTCGTGGTCAGCGGAGCGTAGTATTTATCATAAAGACGCTGACTTTCCGCAAAGAATCCCTCATCCTTTCTGATATGTTGGTTGGAGAAAACGGCAAGGAAACCCTTTGATTTAAGCACTTCGGATGCCTTCAGGTATCTCACTTTTGGATCTACCCAATGAAAAGCGGTAGCAGAGATAATCAGATCAAACTCTCCGTCTGATGCCCATTCCTCAAACGTTTGTTCGATAAACGAAACATTTGGAAATTCCTTTAACTTTTCCGTCGCAACAGCAATCAAGTCGGCACCAATGTCCAGACAGACTAATTCGTATCCGCGTTCCGCAAACGGTCGCGTTGCTTTTCCAGTCCCACATCCGACCTCAAGAATTCGACTGTGCTCCTCAAGACCAGAAAGACCTATGACATCTTGGATAAGTGCTTCAGGATATCCGGGTCGGACATCTTCATAGAGGATTGCAGCAGTATTGAACGTGGTTTTGAGGCTGGTGTTTGGCATAATATTATTCGTAGGACTTACGCAGATTGCTCTTTTGTACCATAGGAGACCGTTAGCCTGTGCACTGAGAACGTCTCTGTTTTTTTACAGTTTATCCGATAACGGAGCGTCATATCGTCAAAATTGCGTAAGTCCTGATTTATACACCTTTACGCCAACTTACCCCGTAGAAGCGGGTTGTCTTTCATCACCTCGCCATCGCGATTCTGTGTTCCAGATGGCATATAATGAATCGCCATCGCCCGACGGTCGCGGGATGAGCGGTTCGGATCCGTCTGGTGGAGCGTCATGCAGTGATGGACCATCACGCATCCGGCTTTCACTGGCACTGCCACAGCACGATCCACATCAGCGTCCACCTGCAACAACGCCGGTAACTTACCTTTCTCTGACTCAGCACGTCCGTGTGCTGCCAACCCCTCCAAATAACTGCCAGGGATAACGTTCATACAACCGTTCTCCTCGTCGGCATCATCAAGTGCAAGCCAGATGCTCACAAGATCGGGCGGGGCACACTGCCAATACGCATTGTCCTGATGCCAATACACCTCACCGCCGTGATAGGCGGGTTTGTAGAGTGCCTGATCGTGAAATAACTGGATATTGGCTCCGATTAAACTCTCCACGATGTCCAACAGCGGTTCGTGGTAGAGAAGTTTCCGATACTCCTCATCCAAACGCCACATCTCCATAATCTGCAACATCTCTTCCTCACGATCCGCGTCTTCATCGCCTTCCGAGTCCCCGACGATTGCAAGGTTACGCAACCCTTCACCGATTGTGTCGCGTTTCTGTGAAAATTGGGCATCGTAATGTTCACGTAGCACAGTAAGGTGTTCGTCATCAATGACGCGTCCATCGATTTTGAGATAACCTACTTGTCTGAATTGTTCAACCTCTTGGGACGTAAGTTTCATAGTTCCGCTCCTTATAGTCGATTATAAAAATACCTGATTGTAGACATCAATGACTTCTTCAGTCAGATTCATGCGTGTCTGTCTTTTTTCCTTTTCGATTCATAAAAAAACGCATGATTAAACCCCACGCAAAGCCTGTTGCCAACCAAATTAGCAACGCAACAAACATCATTATCAAATCCCATTCTCCTCCGTTCAACACCTCCCATATCTGCGGCGCAACTTCGTTAACCAACCACATAAATCCACCTAAACCGAAGGTGCCTATCAAAAGCCAATGCATAAACTTTACTTGAATCAGGGGGCGTTCAAGGACCTTCGCCAATCTCTTTTTTTCTATCTCAAGCCATCTTCGACGGAAGAACCGTGCCGGGAAATACCACAACGGGAAAGTGACCGCCAATATGGCGAGACTAAAAATGTTCCATAGACACGGAATTACTTGATGGCAACTCGGACAAACGAAACCAAACCAATGCCCAAAACCATTCCATTTTGCCCACAAACGTTGATCATTCAGCGTTTCACAATGTGGACAAGGAACGTAAGTGCGTTCCATCAAAGGTTTATCGCTCTCTTTATCAATCAACATGACTTTCGGGAGTCGTTGTCCGAAAATTAGTTCGTTGAATATTAATGCAGGACACAACACCCAAAATAAAATAAGCGGATGCGGTAGTGCCCATATTTTGAATCTGTTTTTGTCGTATTGCATCGGGTTCATCTCCAGGTCAAACAGCTGCTTTTCTTAAGAAACCTCATACATTTCAGTCAGATTCATGTCTTCCTGCTTTTCTTTCTTTTAGGTTCATCCAACAGACAAAATAGAGGTATCAAAACATGCATGAATGCTCCCCATACACAGCCTACTAACAAACAAACTGGCAACATATCAAACATCAAATCCCATTCTCTTCCCTCCAAAACTCGCTGAACCACGAAAGCCACCCACATGAATCCACCAAAATAAAAGGTGCCTCTAACAAACCACCTTATGGACTCTGCTAGGGTTAGGGGGCGTTCAGGAACATTCGCCAATCTTTCTTTATCTTTCTCTATCCATCTCATGAGTACGCTGATCCCAAAGCCTCCTGCCATCCAAATTGGCAAACTTTCGAGCATCGTTTTCAAATCCCATTCTCTTCCGTCCCACAGAACCGTGAAAACCACCCACATCATCCACATAAATACACCCGAAGCGAAAGCATTTGCCAAAAATATAAAAGGCGAATTTATGGACTTTGCTTGGATCAAAGGGCGTTCAAGGACCTTCGCCAATCTCTCTTTATCTTTCTCTATCCATCTATGGCGGAAAAACCGAACGGGAAAATACCACAGTGGGAAAGTAATCGCCAATATGACAAGACTGAAAATGTTCCATAGACACGGAATTATTTGATGGCAACTTGGACACACAAGGCCGAACCAATGCCCAGAAGCTGCCCACAAACGCCTGTCATTCAGCGTTTCACAGTGCGGACAAGGAACATAAGAGCGCTCCATCTGAGGTGTATCGCTCTCTTTATCAACCAACACCACTTTTGGGAGTCGGAGTCCGGACATTAACTCGAAGAACATTGTTCCTGGGAACAACACCCAAAGTAAAACAAACGGGTGCGGTAGTGCCCGTATTTTGAATCTGTTTTTGTCGTATTGCATCGGGTTTATCTCCATGTCAAAGGGTTGTTCTTCTCAAGAGACTTCAGTTTCAGTCCATATCAGATTCTTCGAGAATCTTTTGATATGTTTGTGATGCAACGTCATAAGCTTTGCGAGCGGCATCGCGTTCTTCCACTCGGATGCGGTTCACTTTTTGGTTCCAGCAGACCTCCACGGCATCCAAACACCACTGCGCACTCCGGCGACTCGCTCGGATCGGTTTCCCATCTACAATGACAAAAACCGGATTCGTATGAGACGATGGGAAAATACGTAGAGCAACCCAACTCGATCTGTCAATAGATGCCTCAAATTGAACAGGCACAATCTCACCGTTAGCGACAATTTCTTGCGTCTCAACCGTCTGACCGTTAACAATAAGTTCAACAGGTACCTTTTGGCTTTCCGCAATACGTGCGCGTTCGATGTCCCAATACGGTTGCTGATCTAAAGAACGGTTCTTTATCTCAAAGTTAGGCGTTTCACCCAGTCGCGCAGCGACGCGCGCCGTAATGGTTACCGTGCCGGGTGCTTCCAAATTCAACTGGCTAAGCTCTCCAGTGGGTGCCTTTTCCCCAACGGGTACGTCACCGACGGTGAAATCTAACAGATGACTTTTGCCATCACCGACATAAGAACGACCATCTTTCAATCCTGCTGCCCATGCATCAAAATCAAGGGCACCGGGGGGCATTTTCACATAGATACGACCTAATCCGACGCGCTCACCGTAAATGCAAGGGAAATCCGTCTCGCCACTGATCCGCGTCCGGAAACCGCAATTGAGGGTATGATACCAGATATTCAGTTCCCAAATAGCAGGTGTGTCTACTGTAGAGATGAAATCCACTGCATCGTGAACGACATCGACGATGTACTCGTTCGCACCGATACCGTCAAAAGGTGGCATGTTGTAATTGGGAAGTTCATCGCCATCTACTTTTAAGCCCCAACCGCTATGGCTGAAACCTGTCACCGCACCTTGTGCTTTCGCCCATTGGAGGACAGGGAGATCCCAACTCGGCCACTCCTCAATCCGTTGAACACCGTTGTAGTCGTCCTCAGTCAATCCCAGTAATGAGAGATGTCCAGCGTGTGATGAAGGGAACCCTGAAACTTCCACATCGTAGCGCATTACGTAATCATCCGTTGAGAGTTCATGGACCTTGCCATCAAAAAACTGTTTCTGGAAATACCAGCAGGGACCCCACGAGAGTACACACCCGACGTTGAGGTCCTCGCCGAGAATGTGGCGCATCATATCTTCAGGCGTGACACCTTCAGTAGGGCTCTCATAGTGTGCGCAACCCGCGGCGTGTACATGATGATCGCCTGAACGCCAACCTTCTGCTGCGATATGAATCCATCTTTCGAGATGAAATGTCTCTTGATGCGTTTCGGCATTCGGGACATTAACGGTTTGCGTCTTTACCTTATATTCCGGGCCGCGTGTGTATTCAACGGTATAGTTGCCGGGTGGTAGAAGCACCGATTCGCCGCTGTGCCGATAGATTTGGTTATGAAAAAAGAAATCGGGTGCCAAGCGCCGTCCACGCGAGGGGTAGACCCGGTTCCATTCGTCACGAATGATGAAAGCGGCGGTTGTCGGTTTCCCGTCGAAATCTAATACCTCCAGCGTCACTTTCACCGCTGGTACGCAGTTGAACAAGATCGGTACCTCGCTACGGAATCCGATGTCCTGCGTCCCTTGACCGACGTTGAAGCCAAGCATTGCTTCCCGCTTCCCCGCATCGCGACTGTAAAGTTGGACGATACGATACTCCAGTTCCAATCCGGAAAGACCTGCTTTCAAAGGCGGATTACCATAGACTTGGAACTCAAGAAACCGATGCGGAATCTCGCTTTTAGGGACGGTCATTTCTGGGTCAGGGCTTCCAGTGGAAGGTCTATAAAGCGGTGCGGCGTTTTCGCTCTCTGCAGCTAAGGGTGCCGTCACGTTTGCCTCGTTATGCACTTTCACCAAAAACGTGCGCCAACCCTGTTGCATCAACTCTTTATCAACGGGACCTTCCTTAACCTTCACACGACTCTCAGGATTGATATTGACACCCGCCAAACAGTACGCATCAAGGACTTTTTGAATGTCAGCAATCGCCTGTTCGGGGTTCTCAGAAATCAACGCTTCCTCAATTGCGGCGAGATCGTTTTCGGACAGCGGTGAACCGAGATAGTCCAATGCTTCAATAAGCCGCTGGGTCGCCGCTGCGAACGGTTGAAATTCGACACCAACAACTGGGCTCAGTTCATCGGTGAACCCGACGGAAATAAAAACGGAGAGCAACATCCAACCGATAAGCAGGAAACGTAATCGGCTGTTAACTCTTTTTCTCAGAATAGTATTATATCGATTTGTCGTCCGTTGCATGGTGTATTCCTCCTAATCGTTGATTGGTTTCTATCATGAACGCCGTGTCAGATGTCTGCCGTTTCCTGACGAAAGCGCATTAACGTCTCCACATACGCGGTTGTGGATTTGTGTAAGCGTTCCATTCTCTCTTTGGGAATAGGGCCACTATCCTCTGCAACACACAAGTCAGATATGATACGGACACCGACATACTTGACCTTATTAAGCGCACAGACATCCACAATCGCCGACGATTCCCAATTGACAGCGACGGCGCCACTCTCCTTGGCAATTCTGTCCCTCACTTCACGATCATATATGTCCATATCACCACAAATTACAGAAGACTTTGTGATGGTAACATCCGGGTTTATCAATAGAGATGCTGCGAACCTGTTTATTGAAGATGCGGAAGCATGAAAAAGGCGTGCCCGCCATATCTCTTGCTCACGCTGAATTTCAGGTCTATTTGGTGCGTCATGTTCAGAGACACCGGTAATCACTACAACGTTTCCGATATTCAAGGTATCGACCAAACCACCCGCAAATCCGAATTCAAAGAAGGTATCCACCTGATACGTGTCTATTATCAGTTGGCACATCGACGCTGCACGCACTTTGCCCATCCCCGACTGCATGACAGCCCATTTCTTGGCTCCATCTGTCCATTCAAACTGAAGTCTACTGTTCCAATCGACTAAATCGCCTGCCTCCTGACCCAAGACGTTGAGAAGTGCTAAGGTTTCATCAGCGTAAGCCGTCATAATGCAGAGTTTTGCACTCACAAATTTCACTCCGTAATTTTAGAGTCTGCTAATAGCACGACGATTTCGGTTAACTAATTTTTCGATTTTTGAAATTCACAGTAACTTTCATATCGGGACTGTGAGATGTACCCTTTTTTCACAGCACCCTCCACCGCGCAATCTTCTTCATAAGTATGTGTGCAGGAACCTTTTCTGCAATGTGCACGGAGCGAGTTCATCTCTGGAAAATAGCGGTCCATCAAGCGAGGATCGATGTCCCAAAAACTCAATTCTCGAAGTCCCGGTGTGTCGGCGATAAAACCACCGAAATCCAAGTTGTAAAGTTGGGTTGCAGCTGTCGTGTGCCTTCCGCCTCGTTTCGGATTCACTGCGTTCGTCCTCAATTTCAAACTGGGTTGGATGGCATTCAGAAGCGAAGATTTCCCGACTCCCGATAATCCAGTGAGTGCCGAAATCTTTCCATTCATCCACGCTTTCAAATTCTCGATTCCTTCACCAGTTGTTGCACTCGTGATGATTGCCGGATAACCGATTTTCTCGTAAAGTGTGACCATCGAGTTCACTTCTGAACGGTTTTCAAGCATATCAATTTTATTAAAACAGACAAGTGGCTCAATCCCCGATGCTTCAGCAATAACGAGGAATTTGTCCAGCATCCGCTCCCAGATCGGAGGCTCTCTTACGGAAGAAACGATAACCAACCCATCAAGATTTGGAATGAGAATAACCCTTTTAGACTTTGTTCCCTTTCGTTTGTATTGACGCTTGCGACGCATAATAGCTGCAATGACACCGTGTCTTTCATCAAACACCTGAATTTTAACGCGGTCGCCAACATAAATCTGCTGATTTGTGCTAAATGCATCTCGTTTTCCGCGTAGCGAGCATTGATATTGATCCGCATCGCATTGCACGATGTAAACACCGTTGCTCGCACGCATCACGATACCTTCAGGAAGTCCAACCAATTTTTCGTTATCAAAGAGATAACCAGTCCGTTTAAAAAGTTCCTCGTCAGGTATAATTCTTGCAGATTTGATGGCACTGAGACGCCTAACACGGTTTTTGACGAACATCTTCTCTGATTTGAGCAGCAAAGCAACAACGACTGGTTTGTCTTCATCGTTATCAAGGGCGTTCTCCGCATCCCGAATCGCTGGATTCATACCGAGATAAACCCTGCTATAGGCAGCGCGCTCCCGCCAGTTAAAAGTTGAGTAATCGCCTGCGATAATCTTTTTCGCTTCTATTAAGGTTGTACCCACATAAACAGACATTGCCATTATATTTCAATTACCGTTGTTTTGTCTATCCCAAATCACAGCGATTTTTCGCGACTGATTCAAAGAGACGTTTGTTAAGGTTATGATAAAACGTGAAGTCTTTCACCTACATACAATTTTGGATGCACTTTAGGAGGTGCTGCGTCAACGATTCAAGATTTTTTGTTGTAACTAACATAATTTGCAATTGATTTCCCTAAGAATACACGATTCGTCTCTGTTCGTCAACAGAAAACCGGACTGATTTTTCTTGACGTGTTTCACGAAATTGGTTATTCTTTATAAAGAGTAAACAACTGGACATGAGAGGTTATAAAACAGGAGGCAACAATGGCTAAACCAAGCATCCCCAAAGTGTCTGAAGAACTTTCGGAATTCCTTAATGATAAGTTTGACGAGATCTATGAGAGGATAGAGGATTTGGAAAATTCTAATAATATCGTTATAGAACTTAATGTTAGTTTTTCAGGTGTTGAAAAAGAAAAGTATAGCTGGAAAAAGAAGCACGCTGCTCGCTCTATTTTTTAAACAACGCAAGTAAGGATATGGAGGATACTTATGAAAACGTATCGCGCCGCTGTTATCGGTTGCAGCCGGATGGGTGCATTTATTGATAACGAAGTCCCCGATTACGAAGCAATTAAGCTACCTTATTCCCATGCTGCAGGCTTTTTTGCCGAAGAACGTACCGACCTTGTCGCATGTGCCGATCTGCGTCCAGAAGTCATGGAACATTTTGGAAACCGATACAGTGTCCCAAAGGCGAATCAATACACCGATTACCGTGAAATGCTCGAAAAAGAGCAGCCCGATATCGTCAGTGTTGCCACGCAACCCGAGCATCGCGCAGAGATTGTTATCTACGCAGCAACGCACGGTGTGAAAGCCATCTATGCCGAAAAGGCGATGGCAGCTTCGATGGACGAAGCAGCAGCAATGGTGTCTGCGGTAGAAGAAAACAAGGTCGCCTTTAACCTCGGCACAAATCGCCGATGGCATACAGGCTTCGACAAGATGAAAGAGATTATTGACAGCGGTGAAATTGGTAAGTTACGCACTTTGATTATCTATTCAAACGCTACACTTTTCAACTCAGCCAGCCATCATTTGGATCTAATCTTACGGCTGAATAGCGATGCGTCTGCAAGTTGGGTCACAGGTTATCTCCCACAAGGCGATTCCGTTTTTGATGGAGATGTGCTGCAAGTGGATCCGACTGGCGGCGGAACAATCCAGTTTGAAAACGGTGTGACGGCACACGCCCTGCTGACACCACGTGCGAGTGAATGGGAAGCGATTTGTGATGGCGGAACCGTTACATGCTGGAACAACGGCTGGCAGTGGCATCTCCGTAAACGGCAAGATGTACCCGGATGGCGGACCTGTCAGGTGCCTGAAACCTTTCCTGAATTTGAACGCACCAGTAGCACCGCAAACTTGATTAAAGACCTTTTGCATTCGTTAGATACAGGGGAACCGCCCCGCGGCGGCGTCCGGTGCGCATACGCCAGCACGGAACTGATTTTCGGCATCATTGAATCGCATCTACACAACGGCGCACGTATTGAGCTGCCGTTGAAAGACTCAAAAGTCCGTTTACAAAGAAATCCATCTGCAAGACAACCACGGGTCGAGTAAACATTTTATAGTAAAATCCAAAAATATGTTTACAGTTCATCAGTGAACAAACTCACCACCGCCGCTGGCGAGGATTGTATCCTCGCCATTGTGTTGATGTATCAGTAATTATAGGTTTTACTATAATATACTTATCCGAGAGGATTTTCGTCCGATTCTGTCAGATGGATACAGAATATGGGAAGCTCACGGTTCGGAATACTTGCAGACCTCCTTGTACCGACCAGCAAGCCGCCCGCTGAGCGATAAAATCGTTCAGCGTTCGGATCCCCTTGAATAATCATTTTACTATATCCAAGCTGCAGCGCTTCTTCTTGTGCATGCATCATTAACTTTCGACCGTAACCTTTTCCAATAAAATCCGGCTCAACAAATAGAAGACTCAACTCTACTTCGGAAGCAGAGATGCGTTCTAAGGAATAGAACCCTACAGCGTTTCTTGCAGCTTCAATCACAAAAGTAGGGTTGTTCTCAATATAGCCCTTGTCAATAGTGAGTTCCTCAAGGCATGCCTGCATAAATCGATCAGAATAACCCCAATATGACTTAGAACGGAAGGCAAGTCCGCTCAAGTGCTCAACTTCACTCGGTAAAGCTTGTCGAATTTGCCATTTCTGTGTTTTACACACAGTTCATTTCTCCTTTATGTAGGGACGAGGTAACCTCGCCCCTACAGTCGAGAGGGATGCACGCCGAATATCCTCTAATTCTTCAGCACTGAAAACACCCGCTTGGTAGAGATTCCGATACTCTTCAGAAACGCTCTGACCGAATATCATCAGATCGTCTGTATTAATCGTCACTGGCACGCCGCTGTCAAACAAAACGCGAATAGGATGTGAGGCGAGATCCGGAACGCCACCCAGCATCACATTACTCGTCGGACACACATTCAACTGAATGTGATGCTCCGAGAGCCATCGCATCACTTCAACCGATTCAGCGGCAGCGATACCGTGTTGGACTTCGTCCAAATCAAGGACTTCGACTGTTCGTCGGATTTCCTCTGCATCCTCAAATTCCCCAACGTGTGCTTTCAGCTTCATTCCGGCTGCGCGTGCTTTGGCATATAAGGATTCAACGGCTTCAGGCGTACATGCCTCTTGATGGCTATACAGATCTATCGACTGAAATATGTCTAATTCTATTGCTTCGTGTGCCGATTTCAGCCGTTTTGGGTCGTTTGCACACTCCCGCGCAAAACCGAGTTCAGGACGCAAATCAACCTTCTCTCTATACTGTTCAACTAATATTTGAATAAATGAACGAAGTTCGGTCAAACCACCTGAATAAAATTTAAGCAACCGGATGTCGAAACTCATCTCAAGTATAACGACACCATCTTGGACTGCATCATTCAACGCCGATGTCACGATGAATTCAAAACCTTGGCGGTGTTCTAAGTGAGGTGCTAAAACAGCATCTATGTATTCCATCATTCCGCCAAGCCCTTTCATTTTCAAAGGTGGTTTGGTTAGAGAGCATCCGAGCCAACGCTCTGCATTTTCTCGGCGTGTACTTAAAAAAGAGTGGCAGTGAACATCCGTTTTAGGAGATGCTTTTATCGCCGTTAGATTATCTGTAGAGAGTGCTTCAACAAAATCAATAGACATAATATCAAATTTAGAGTCCTCGGTGATCAGTTACCAGTTGTCAGTGAGTGCCGCGACTGGGAGTGCTTCGGAGTGAGAATCCTACAAGAAAGAATCCACGATGCGAAAACCGAAATTAGAAGTCAGCAATGTCGCCCCTCCTTGAATATTCGATGATACGCAGGTATTCACCATACACACGACCTCTCGATACCTCATGCTGATACCAATCTTCTTTGGCTATTTTGACACCTTCATATTCAGCAAGATATGTAACAGGTGAAAGTATTTGAGACCGGAAGAATTTCCGCAAGGTTCGCAGGCAGCGACCGCTATGGTGCGCCTTGCACAGAAACGCGATACGCTTAGGAAAAATGCTATACTTTTCTAAGACATCAAGACTGAAGGCGACATCCTCAAGTGTGTTCGTTGATCTGTCCTGAACAAGGATTATCTCTGATGGAACACCGCGTGCTATGAGTTCATCACGCATTATATGTGCTACAGGTTTGCCTGTTTCGGAATAGAGTCGTCCACTCAAACCGGTGACCATGACTTTTGGAAAGCGACCTTTTTGATAATCACGCGCCACAGATTCCAAAATCTCATTATCAATAGTGGAAGTCCCAAAGATAAAAAGGAGATCAACGGGTTGGGACTCAGGCGCGACAAACACGGTTTGCGTGATGTGGTCAATCTCCTCTGGTGACAAATCTTCTACCGCGACTTCTCTTGGAATGGGGCGTTTGTTGAGATAACCCTCATAATTGTTGGACAATGGTGTCATCATTCTCTCCCTTAGCCAAACTGACAGGTTATATCACACTATCAATAAGGCTGGATAAATCAGAGATTTTTCGGCATCGAGGAAATGTGTGGGTCCTTCCGGCTATTTTTGTCACCCAATCCCAAGGCCACGTCTCAATAAACCATGTCGCCCAAACTGGTTTTAACCCGGCTGCAGCAGCACCGTTCAACTCATCGCTCCCACCGTCACCAACGAAAATCACAGCATCGCGTTCGATGCCCAGACGATCACACGCGAGTTGGTAAATTGCGGGATCCGGTTTCGCTATCCCTTCCATACATGAAAAAATTGGCACATCAACCTGTTCGGCAAGTGGAGAGGATTCCCATGCTGCAATTTCATCATAAGTGCAATTAGAGATCACCCCGATGCGATAGCCTGTTCTTTTAAGCGTTTGCAGCATTTCAATAATCCGCGGATCAACGCGTTCAAATGGTCTCGCCTTTGCTGTTAAGTGCTCAGTTTGCATCAAAGAAATTTCATCTTCTGGTGGTACAACTTTGCAGGCGCGACAGATTTCTCGCAGCAGGCTACCATAATCGGAGAACTTGCCAGTCATACGCGCATGGTAGTGGACAGACCGTTCTCGATCAAAAGCGTCCTGAGTTACCCCCAGTCTCTTGTACGGAGGCACTTCAGAATGCCACTCTGGATGGTTCTCAGTGACCAGCGTCTCATAGAGATCAAATATAACAGCATGATTCATTAGATCTTTGGCTCCTATATCAATTAATTCCCTAAATTTCCAATTTTCTGCTCTATTCAGGCAACTTTTCCATCTGGAAGTATATAGAATTTTCACCGACGATTGTGAATCCGAGCCGCCGATAGAGATCAATACCGCGCGTATTAACCTTTAGTACTTGAAGCACCACAGACTTCTCCTCAAGATTGGCATCATCAATAATACGTGCCAAGCACGCGGAGCCAATACCTTTCCCTTGATACTCAGGAAGGATATAGATCTGATTAATCTTGAGCGCGTCAGAAGTATGAGATATTACCAAGATACCAACATCAGTTCCATTAAACTGGATAATGTGAAAATCGTGCGAAGCGAACTCTTTATTATGTCGTTCCCATTGATAATTATCATCCCAACCCCATACCTGTTCTACATACTCCCTATATGCTGCCTTTTTTACCGTAAAAATGAATTCGCTGTCGCTGGCACGTGCCTTGCGAAAACTTACCTCCTCCACAGTAAAACCCCACTTTCTTTCCCTACATCTCTTTCTTCGCAACAACGGCAAAACTTACATTATAAGCCATTTCGTGGGTCCAGCTTCCCGGCGCAGCGTTAATATCTGGCTGTGTCCAAGAACGCTCCTCAACCCGCTCAATCCGAAAACCGTTGTCCACAAGACCGTTGAATATATCACCCAAATAGTGCCGAAAATCAAATGCACCATCTGGATATCTCCAAACACGCTCAGCGTACGGCTCGGTGATGCGATAGCATTCACCATCCCACTCCAAGAAATGGGTCGCAGGATTCCCAAAATCTACACGATATTGACCACCGGGCCGGATAATCCTCGATACACCCTTATAGATTTCACGAACAGATGGCACCCAACTCATAGACGGTCCTTGATAGATGAGATCAAACGAGGTATCCGCAATTGCAGACAAATCTCGCATGTTGAGGCGAAGTGTTTCTATCGGATAGCCGTAGTGCTTCGCAGCCGCTATGTCTCCGTCAAGTTGACCCTGCGTAAAGTCAATCACAGTCACACGTGCCCCAAGTAGACCAAATACCGACGACTGTTGTCCGCCGCCTGCGGCGAGACACAGCACCTCTTTATCCGCAACATCTCTGAGTAAATACGCAGGATAAATCTGATAGAGGTGATATGGAACAGGATCAAGCCGACCGTCAGCATATCTCAGAATATCGTCTTTATCAAGGTCGAGCCACGGGACGGTAAAGCCGTTCTTTTTCACGACTTCGGCTTCCCAATGCGCTCGATTGGCAATCGTAATTTCATCATTCATTTCAATTCATACCATCACACTTTCTATCCACGCCTCATCAATTTCAAGACCGAAACCGGGGGCATCCGACGGAGCAACATAGCCATCTTTTATCACAGAGGTGCCGGGCAACTTCACCATCTCCGCGAGAGGCACACCCGGAGCAGAAACACCTTCAGAGCGTTCTCCCCATGTGATCGCAGGCATGGCGAATGCAAGATGCTGACCATAAGGATAATTCATCCCAGCGTGCGTAATCACAGAGATACCGTTTGCCTCCGCGATGTGGCAAATTTTGGCTGCAGCAGTAATGCCGCCACACCATAGGACATCCGGTTGGAAAATGTCAACCAATCGTCGTCCTGCCGCCTCCGCAAAGACAGTTGGCAGATACCAATGTTCCCCTGTGGCAAGCGTCTGCCAAGAGAGACGTTGACGCACCGTCTCGTAGCCAACAAAATCATCGGCACGGATGTAGTCCTCCATCCACTTCAACCCGTAAGGCTTCATCGTTTCACAGACGCGCACCGTATGCTCTATGTCAAAACCGGTCCAGGCATCCAACATCAAGTCAACCTTATCACCAATCGCTTCCCGTGTCGTTGCTACCAATTCTTCGAGTTTACCTAAGCCTTCTTTCCCTTGCTCCGGCCCCCACGGTGTGAAGAGTTTTGTGGCTTTGAATCCAAGCTCCATATACCATTCCTGATCGAAACCGGAGGCATAGCAGAAAATCTTTTCCTTTTGCGGTCCACCGAGGAGCTCATAGACAGGTCTCTTCAGAATTTTTCCTTTGAGGTCCCAAAGCGCACAATCAACCGCACTGATAGCGTAGCTCGTCAAGCCAGTCGCGCCAAAGGCGGCTGACAATCGCACCATCATATCCCACAGTTTCTCAGTTGCCATGCAATTTTCACCAACGAGAAAGGGGGCAAAGTGATCTGAAATGATTCGGGTTACGGGACCACCATAAAGCGAGATACCGAAGCCCCAGGTCCCATCTTCCGCCGTTATAATGCATGCCGGACGTTTCCATTCTGAATAGGAGACATGTCCCTCTTTTCTGTTGAATGACGGATAACGCGTAATAGGTCGGTTCAACTGATATGTTCTGGATCGACTCGGTGTGCGCGGCGTTGTCGTCGGTTTTGGGTTTAGCTCAATTTCCACGACGCGGATTTCTTTAATTTTCATAGAATGCCTCTTCTGTAACCGATATGATGAATTATCAAAATAAGTAGACCTTTGAATGCGCAATAATTACTATGACGCTTCGCTGTCCGTGACGACGGAGGGGTCCGCCCCAATATAGCGAGTTCATCACGAAAATGTTTCCCACTGGCGGCGAGCAAATCTTCGATGACTTTCTTCGTGCTTCCACCCTCCGCAACAAGGATTTCCATCTGCTCTACTGCGAAAGTTTGAACATGGCTAAAACAATTCTTAGTAGACTTGTCAAGATGATTCCCAATGTTTAAACTCAGCATCAACAAAAGTGCTCTTTCCAATTTTTCGATGCGCTCGTCACGCGCTTTTAGTTCTTCCAATATATCCATTTGGTCCTCAAGCTCCAGTCGTTTTATCCCCCTGCTATATACGGTGGGAGAGTGGTAGAAGAGAGTGTAGGGTTTTCGTGGCGTTACCATCCAAAACCGGGTTTATAGAGTATATCACGAGCGAGTAAAAGATACAATATTTTCCCATAGATTTTGATGCGGAGGGGAACCACCAATAACAAACGAACTGCACGATAACTGTGATGGAGCACTATGTGTGAATGTGCCACATACCGCTCCGCTGGATAGGATTTACGCATTTTCGGTTAGCAACAAATCTCCTCAAAAAATTCAGGAATTGTCAACAAGCCAGCAGTCCACAGAAACGCTCTATCTCGCTCAGTGAGTTCATTTAGACCCATCCACGCAATGTCAACAAGGATCTGATTCTCTTCTAATTCTGGGTCGCTTCCCAAGGACACTGCCTGTGTACCTATCTCTATCAAATAGGTGTAGTATAGATCGTCAGGTGCAAAGGTAACAACAGATGTTGGGCGGATTACTCTGCCCTGCACACGGCATTCCTCCCAAAGTTCTCTCAGTGCGGCTTGTTCCGGCGTTTCATTCGCTTCAATACGCCCACCGGGAAGGCACCACCACTCCTCTCCTTCATGGTGATGTTTGACCATCAGGATCTTTTTCTCCCTATGAACGATGCCCTGTGCACGCGACATTCACAACTCCTTCATCCAATGTCCCATCGAAAACGTAAGGAAACCTCTTTCAAATCTTCAAAATCTTGCTATACATGACCGCATCACCATCTGGATAGAAATCCTTCAAAACAGCCTCTAATCGAAATCCTCGTGATTCATAGAAACCTCGACCTTCTTCGTTCCTTTCCTCGCAGAAAAGGTATACTTTCCACAAAGGATGATTAATTTTCACAAAATACTCACGCATATTTTCAAACGCAGCCTCTAATAACCGAGTTCCCCAGCCCTGCCGTCTATTATCCTCTTCAAATATACCGAATTCCGTAATCTCAATATTGTGTCCTGATGCCACACGCCAAACGAGTTCACCCACGATCGTTTCGTCTTTTTTCAGCAAACGAATTGCCCGATAACCGTGAAGGTAATCGCCATAATGGTCAGGCATGTGGTCTTGGGCTTGAACAATGTCTATATGCACGGTATATCTTTTAGATCCTCTTATAAACAAAGGAAATTTCTTATATTTTTTTAATCAAAAAACGGTATATGTCTGTCTAAAACCTTGTAAGTAGTAACTTGCGTTATCGCATGATAAAAACTTATGAAGACATAGTTTACCTTTTCCGATTGTGCGTGTTTTAAAGTATAACACCTTTGACTGTTTTTCTCTATCAAAAACAGCGTTCTAATTCCTGCCGCTGAAAGAGCAGGATGTAACATAACATAAGGAGGCAAGAGGTGAAATATAGACTGAGCGTTATTATCGTTTTAACTATCGCCATTAGCCTTTGGACTATAGGCGCGTTCGCAGCGGAATTGACGGAAGGAATTGTTGGCTATTGGCCCCTTGATGGTAACGGCAACGACGAATCCGGCAACGGACACGATGCTAAATTGGAAAAAGGCGCCAAATACGTTGACAACGGTTGGGTGAACGGTGCACTTGAGGTCGACGGTGGTGGCGGACACGCCGTTGTCGATGATGCCTTTGAACTAACAACAGACAAGATCACCGTGATCGCCCGCATCAACGGTTGGAAAACGATAGATTGGTCAGGAATTGTCGTAGGTCGAAGTGACCCAGCATCGTGGTGGATGGGTGTCGCCGCGAACAATACCCTAACCTATGTATGGAACAACAACTCCGCAGAGACATGGAACTGGCAAGGTGCCCCAACAATCCCTGAAGAAAAATGGGCACTCGTGGCGATAGCAATTGAACCTGAAAAAGCAACGAGTTATATCTATCACAGAGACAGTGACACACTTGATGCTGAAGTAAACGACATCGACCATATCGAGCAGACGGTTGTGAACTTAAAATTCGGGTGGGATGAATGCTGCGGTGCCAGATATTTTAAAGGGTTGATCGATGAAGTGATAATCTATGACTGGACATTGAACGCTGACCACATCACAAGATTGGCAACCCTCGGACTGCCTGTCGAGAGTAAAGGGAAACTCGCAATCACCTGGGCAGCACTCAAAAGAGATTAAACGCATAGGAACATAATTTTGACTTATAGCACTTACCCAATATAAGTCGAAATTTCAGCATAAATAGACATAGCACTCCGCTGGAGTGCCAGTCTTTGCTAACCATTTTTCTATAGACATGTTGCTCCACTGGAGCAAAGAGACTAATTTTTAGATGCACACCTTCAAATGTTTTGACAGGCTGTGTTCATATACCTTTTCTATTTTCTACTTCCTCAAGCCAGAGGCGCGATATGTCTATAGGAATAGATTCATATTATTGTAGGCATTACAGATTTTATATTAACTCCAAAGGATAGCCTTCAATTTGGAAAGAGTCCCTTTTCGGCAGTACGCCGCACTCCTTTCACAATACCTGAAACCGCAGTGGATGCGCGTGGTATTGCTTGCCATCTTCATGTTCAGCGGGATCGGTCTTACCCTACTCAACCCGCAGATTCTTCGTTATTTCATTGACACAGCAAAAGCAGGAGGTACACTGCGAAACCTGATTATTGCCGGTGCTGTGTTCGTCGGAATTGCTGCCCTTGGACAAGTCGTGATGTTAGTCAGCTCTTATTTAGGGCAAGATGTCGGTTGGCGAGCAACAAATCAGATGCGCGGCGACCTCGCACACCACTGTCTACAACTCGACATGTCCTTCCACCATGAGCGTACCCCCGGCGAAATGGTTGAGCGTGTTGACGGCGATACCGCAGCACTCTCAAACTTTTTCTCTGAGTTTATTGTTCAAGTCATCGGCAGCTTGTTCCTGCTCGGCGGCATCCTGATTTTGATCACTTACGAAGACTGGCGCATCGGTATCGCGCTGACCGGTTTCGTGGTGGTTTCCATATTCGTCTATAATCTCACTCGGAACATCGCCGTTCCCGCCTATACGGCTGAACGAGAAGGCTACTCTAAACTGTTCGGGTTCCTTGAAGAACGGCTAACAGGGATTGCAGACCTCCGCACAAATGGCGGTATCGGCTACACCATGGACCGGTTTTACGATGTCAATCGCGATGTATACGGTCAAGCCGTAAAGGCACACGTGATGGGCGAACTCCTCCGGACAATCAACGGTGTCCTTTTCACATTAGGCATCGCGCTGACCATGGGGATGGGGATCTATCTCTACCAGATAGAGGTGTTTACGATCGGAACCGTTTATCTCGTTATCCATTACACCACGATGCTCCGAGGCCCCTTGACCATGATTAATCGGCAAATTAACGAACTTCAACGCGCAACCGCAGGTTTCAAACGGATTGAGGAACTCTATCGCACCACACCAAGCATTGAAGATGGAACGGAGGCACTCTCTGAATCAGGAGCCTTCGGTATCGAATTCGATCATGTCACATTTGGTTACACTGAAGATGAATCGGTACTGAAAGATGTTTCATTCCAATTACAACCCGGTAAATCACTCGGATTGTTGGGACGGACAGGCAGTGGTAAAACAACGATCACGCGTCTCCTATTCCGGTTTTATGAAATCAATAACGGACAGATTCGCGTCGGCGGCAAGCAAATTGAGCGCATTCGGTTGGACGATTTACGGAACCGGATCGGTATGGTTACGCAGGATGTACAACTCTTCAGCGCAACGGTGCGCGAAAATTTAACGCTCTTTGATACCGAAATCAGCGATGAACGGAGCCTGGCGGTCCTTGAAGAACTCGGGTTATCCGAATGGTATCAATCGCTGCCGAACGGGCTTGATACCGTTCTTGAGGGCACCGGTCTGTCTGCAGGAGAGGCGCAGCTGCTGGCATTCGCACGCGTTTTCTTAAAAGATCCACAGATCGTTATCCTCGATGAACCCTCATCCAGACTTGATCCTGCCACGGAACAACGCATTGATAACGCAGTGCAAGGGCTGTTGAAAGGACGAACCAGTATCATCATTGCACATCGACTCGGCACGGTTCAACAGGTCGATGAAATTATGATCCTCGCCGACGGTGAGATTCTCGAACATGATGAACGAAAGCGACTCACCCAAGACCCGGATTCGGTCTTCTCACAATTGTTGAAAACAGGCGGGTTGGAGGAAATGACGCAATGACAACAGGCCAAGCCTCGATTCGCCTCCTCCGTTACCGCCCACTCCTATTTCTTGGTACCATCTTCTTCCGAGGATTAGACGACCTCATACCGTTTTTTGATGGACTTATCAAGCAGGCTTTTTTTAATGCCCTTGAAGCTACCACGGGCGGGTCCGGTGCCGGACTCAACCCATGGACCTTTGTCGCACTCTTCGTTGTCGCTTACCTTGCCGATCACGGTGTCCTCATATCATCAGCCTTTGTATGGGCTCGTTGGCGTTACGCTATTTCAACGCTCCTCCGAAAAAACCTGATGACAGCCATCATGAACATGTCCGCACCACAGCGTGTGTCAACCGCCTCCGGCGAAGTGACAAACCGCCTACGCGATGATGTGCAATCAATTTTGAGTTACCTGGAACAGTACATCCATCTATGGGGGAATCTGATCTTCGTGATCCTAGCAGTCATCTGGATGGCTCGAATCAGTGTAACAGTGACACTGATTACTGTTATCCCGTCTATCTTGATTATCACAGTTGTCAACATGTCAAGGCGGTTTATTCAGAGGTATCGTACAGCGCAACGCGTTTCCACAGAACAGTCAACCAACTTTGTTAATGAACTGTTCCAATCCATCTTAGCAGTGAAAGTTGCACGGACAGAGCCGAATGTGATTGCCCATTTTCGGAAACTTAACGATGCACGCCGTAAGGCGACGCTGGTAGATAATCTGTTCAACCAAGTCCTTCGATCAATAAGTTTCAATATCGGTAACCTCGCCACCGGCGTGATCTTGATTTTGGTCGCAGAACAGATGAAAGCGGGCGCATTTACAGTCGGCGACTTCGCACTGTTCGTTACGTATATCGGTGATGTTGCAAGGAGCGGATCGCTCATCGGCACTACAATGGCACAGCACCAACGCGCAGCGGTCTCATTCTCCCGGATGGAACAGACAGTTGAGGAGATGCCGAAAGAAAATTTAGTCAAACACACACCGGTATATCTCCGAGAGGAACAACCGCCACTCGTCACCCCACAACGGACGGCGGCGGACCGGTTAGACGAACTCACTGTTACTGGACTTACTTACCGCTATGACGACGTATCTGGGATCGCCGATGTCGATTTGAAAATCCCAGCAGGATCGTTCACCGTTGTTACCGGACAGATCGGTTCAGGCAAAACGACGCTGGTACAAACACTCTTAGGGGTCCTGCCGAAACAGTCAGGCGAGATCCGCTGGAACGGTGAAATCGTTGCCGATCCGAAATCGTTTTTCGTGCCGCCGCGTTGCGCGTATACCCCGCAAACACCGAAACTCTTCAGCGAGAAACTGAGCGCCAACATTCTTATGGGCATACCCTGGAACTGGGACGACCTGAACCGGGCAATCCGGCTCGGTGTTATGGAGAAAGACCTGCCGACACTCGAAGACGGTCTCGAAACCGTTGTTGGTCCGCGGGGTGTCAAACTATCAGGCGGCCAGATGCAGCGCACCGCAGCGGCACGGATGTTCATCCGAGACTCTGAACTTCTCATTTTTGATGATCTTTCATCCGGATTGGACGTAGAAACAGAACAAACTTTATGGGAACGTCTCTTTGAAACCAGACGGACAACCTGCCTCGTCGTCTCTCATCGGCGACCGGCACTCCGTCGGGCGGACCAGATCGTTGTCCTAAAAGAAGGTCGCGTTGCGGCAGTCGGAACATTGGATGAGCTACTCGCCGCCTCCGAAGAAATGCGGAAATTGTGGGCAGGCGATTGATAACATATTTACACATACCCTCCCGACCAGGACGATTTAGTTTTCGGTTTTGGCTTTGATTTTTGTTTATATAAGTTGACGTTTTCTTACGGAAGATCGCGAGCGCAGCTCGCTCCTACAAAAAAAAAGATAGTCCCATATAAAGTAAACATGTAAAACTAAATACCCCTGCCCTCCCGATCACTGAATTTGATAATCGCCCCGAAGTATGTTATACTTGGACTCAACTGAACCAAAATTAAAAAATAAGCTCCTACATTTGAATTGAGGAAACACCGTGAATTCAAACACCGTTCACACAATTGACTCCAGGACAGAGTTGTTCGTTGATGACGCACTGATTGCTTCTAAACACGGCGTGACGCGCACATTGCATCAATGCGTAAAGCATGATGCTTCCGTTCTCAAACCTGACCGCGACAATTCATGGGAACACGGCGGACCGGATCAATCCAGACGTGTACATCTCTACGGCACGACGATGTACGATGCCGCGTATGGAAAATATCGGATGTGGTACATGTGTCGTATGGGACCGCATTGGCGGTTTGAAGCGAACGAGATTCCCGGACTCTATGTCCCACGCACAGACCGCAACCCTTCGACATATAGAGGAAAAACACACGATGCGTACGGACGCAAATTCGTCGAGAACGATCGCGGCGATCTCACCTGCTACGCAGAGAGCCATGATGGATTGACGTGGACGAAACCGAACCTTGGTCTCTTTGAATTTAACGGAAACCCGAACAACAACATCGTGTGGGACCTCCACGGCGCGTGCGTCTTCCGTGATGACGAGGAATCAGACCCGCAGAAACGGTATAAGATGATCGGTTTCTGTAGACGGTATCGCAACATCTTCCTGCTTGTGTCACCCGATGGGATCCGATGGGACGACTCAGACTATCTGGAACCGGTTGCGGATCGGAACAACGAAGGCGCGTTCAACGTCATCTACGACAAAAAAATAGACCTGTTCCGAGCATACGCACTGATACGTGGGAACGACAAAGACGCACGACGCATGATTGCGTATACCGAAAGCCCACGTCTTGAGGGACCCTGGAAATCGCTTGAACCGATGTTCGGCGCAACGGATACGGATGACGCAGTTGGCGTTCAGCGATACGGCGCGGATCGTGCCGAAATCCACAATATGTCAGGTTTCCTGTATCACAACATCTATATCGGTATCGCCGGGGTGCTCTATGTAACGGGACCGGGTGCAGCGGAGCATGAAATCCCTGTTGATGGACCGATTGATGCACAACTCGTCTGCAGCCGAGACGGATTCAATTGGAACCACCCCGATGAAATTCGGACACCAATTATTCCACGCGGTGAAAGCGGTACATTTGATACCGGCATGATTATGGGAACCGCTATCGAACCGATCATTACCGACGATGAAATTCATTGGTACTACACAGGAACAGTTCATACCCACGGTGCTATGATGAAAGATAGGCACAAGGAGATCGGGCTTGCGAAGTGGCGATTAGACGGCTTTGTCTCTCTTGATGCTGAGGCAGAGGGAGGTGTCGTTGAAACTGTCCCGTTACAGATTCCAGACGGCAGACTCGAAATTAACGCAGATGCAAGTGATGGTCGGATTGGTGTTGAAGTACTAACGGCTGATGGACAAGTTCAACCCGGTTTTTCTATGGATGATTGTGTCCCGTTGACGGGCGATAACGTCCGGCACTCGGCGCAATGGAAATCGGCGAGATTAGCAAACGCTACACAGCCGTTGCGACTTCGTTTCGTCTTGAATCGCGCGAAACTTTATGCCTTCCGTATTCAGTAAGGGTGAGGTCACCCCGCCCCTACGTTAGCACGATATCTGTAATCACCGTTCGACATCCGGAGTTATCTCTTTAGCCTTCTCAAAATCTGCTCCTGCGGCTTCATTTTTCTCCAGTGCTTCCTTCGCATTTGTACGATTCCGATAAGCATAAGGATGTTCCGGATTAATCTTGATGGCTTGTGTATAGTCCTCAATCGCTTTTTCATACAAATCGGCTGCCTTCTTCATATTCCC
>JAJDTJ010000144.1 GCA_022827225.1 Candidatus Poribacteria bacterium
CGCAAATAGCGGTCTCAAGATTTTTTGCCAAGTTCAATGAAAAAACAAACTCACAGAATATTAATGTCCGTTTTCAAGACGATACACCCCTGCCTTTTGACAAGGCAGCATAAGTTTACAATATCGTCCAAACTTTAGTATAGGTAGCGTAGACCCTTTTAAGGTTCGGCATTTCGACAATGCAGAAACCGCACCAGACACCCCAAAAGTTAAGCAAAACAACTTTTCCACGATAGTCCTGAAGCGAAATCGGATTCCCATCAAGATCAGTTGCAGAAAAGGCTGGCACAGGTTTTCCCCACAATTCATATTTGGGATCAGCCTTGCGGTCGTACAGATCGGCGAGTTCAATGTTTCCTAACTTCCTATAAATGTGGGCAAGTCGCCAAAGGATAGGTTCCGCGTCTGGGTGTTGCTGCTCAGCCTCCTTAAAAGCCTCAAGCATCTCCTCATATCGCTCGGCTCTCCCAAGCACACCAAATAGCATTCGATAATAATCAAGGTCTTTTGTTGTGCCTGACTTGAGACGTTCTATAAGGACATTTGCAGATTGTTCGTTTCCTACTTTAGTGTAGAGTCTGATAAGTTGTGGATAGACTTCAAAGAAACGCGGGTCATCTGGGTGTCGCGCAAGGGCATCCTCAAAAGCAGTGATCGCTGCTTCGGGGCTACCGTAAAGCTCTTCCGGCATGGATTCCCAAACGGCAGATGACTTGTAGATTTTTGAAGAGAAACTCAAGTTCAAACAACCAAAATCTTCGTTCTGGTGATGTCGGCACCGGACAAGCGGCATGACATCTCCGTATATCTCGCGTTGTTTACTTTTTTCCTTGCGATATTCAGGGTGAAACTGATACCCATAACTCACCGGCAGTTTCGGATCGGTGTTCAAGGAAAAGATCGTCTTGCCACTCTCCTCGTCGGCAGGACAGATCAAAGTGTTCGCATCTGGCAAATATTTCGGATGTAGATCTGAAAGCCAGTCCGGAAAATCACCGTGTTCTTTCTTATATGCCTCAATCGCCTTGCCAATTGTAACCAAATTTTGCGTGCAAACTTCAATATTTTTCTCGTGCTGTTCCATCATCAGACCTCCGTTGGGTTTCTCTGCAGGTGTATCTGCGTTGAGAAAAATGATTGATGAACCTATCACCATTGCCGCAGTCAAAATTGCTTTCACTTCAGTCTCCTCCTTTTCAAATTTCTTACGAAATAGTATTGAGCCTTCCCTCATCTATGGGAACTTACTTCGGTTTAAGCGAACCCTCTCGTTTAACTATTTATCCTCGACTTTGCCTCGGAGTGCCTCCACTACGAGACGTTCTAACTTCACACCTCTGGCTTCGCGTGAAATTAAGGTGCCGTCTCTTGCGATGAGCCACGGGGCGGGGATACCGCGAATATGATACTGTTTCGCGAGAGGACTGTCCCATCCTTTGCCGCTGTAAATCTGCTGCCAAGGGATGTCATTCTCTTTGAGGTAGTTGCGCAATCTCTCTTCATCAGTATCAAGGCTGATGCCGATGATGTCAAACCCTTTATCTTTATGGGTCTCGTAAACCTTTTTGACGTTCGGCATCTCTCCGACGCAAGGTCCACACCAGACCGCCCAGAAATCGAGTAACACGACTTTCCCGCGATAGTCTTGAAGCGAAATTGGTTTGCCATCAAGGTCAGTTGCAGAAAAGTTAGGCACGACTTTCCCAACCAATGCTGACATAGGGTCCGCCTTCTTCCGATATTCCGCGGCGAGTTCAGAATTACCGAGTCTTTCATGAATTCGGGCAAGTTTATTAAGAACATAGCGGCTGTTTGGATGGTGCTGCTCAAGATTCTCAAAAAGTTCAAGGACTTCTCCATCTCGATTCGCTAACTCAAGCATCGCACTGAGAACGGAGTGTGCCTGAAGGTCATCAGGTTTTATAATCGATTTGAAACGGTTAATGAGGGTGTTGACATCCTTTTCGAGTCCGACTTCGATGTAAAGCCGAGCGAGCGGAACGTAGAGATCTAAGGCGTGCCTACTGTCCGGTTGTTTCTGAAGTCCGACTTCCAAAGCCTCAATGGCTTCCTCGGGGGTGCCATACATCTCTTCGGGTGTGTCTTCCCAAACATGGGATGATGGATATACCTTAAAGGCGAAACTCAAGTTTAGACAGTCAAAAGGTTGATTTTTATGGTGCCGACACCGGACAAGCGGCATGGCATCACCATACACCTGGCGTTGTTCACTTTTCAGATCTCGGTATCTTGGGTGAAACTGGTAGCCATAACTCACAGGCATCTTCGGGTCCGCGTTACTTGTAAAAATGGGCGTGCCACCCATTTCATCTGCTGGACACAGCAATAGGTTTGCATCTGGCAAGTATTTCGGGTAAAGTTCCGAAAGCCAGTCTGGGAGATCCCCGTGTGCTTTCTGGTAGGCTTCAAGTGCCTTGCCAATAGTAAGTAAATTTTGGGTGCAAATGTCAACGTTTTTCCGGTTCTGTGCCTCTTCGAGATCTTCGATCGACTTCTGTGCCTGTACTTTCGCTACTGGTGCGAAAGTGATTAGCACACTCAACACGATTCCTAAGGTCAAAACTAAGTTCATGAGATACGCTCCTTTTTGGGGTAAGAGTTTTGCGAAAATACCGCCATTAAACGGTCTTGTGTGATGGTCTCTCTCGTTTTATTTATTTTTTTCCGAAAGTAGTTCTTGAAATTTAGAAACGACACCCCTTGTCATTTCTCTTAAATTATCTTTAGGGAATAGGTGTAAACCCATCTGAGAATGTTCAATCAGGTTTTCTGTGAGGTTGTTAACGCGTTTCCAGTTTGACACAGCAACATCTGGTTTGAGAATGCTGTTGTCAAAATAATCAATGTACTGGATACAGGCAGCAACATTACCGGTTTTTTGCTTATCTGCTCCGGCGCGTGCTTCGATGAGAACAACCGATACGACATAAGATACGTCTTCTTCAATTTCCAAAACAACATCTATATTTTCAGTGCTACGAAAGGCTTCAAGCAAATATTCTCTTACTGCAGGTTTAAGGTCGTTTTCACCGGCGACATCAAGCAAGATTTTTATTTTCTGCGGATGTTCAGGAGATTCTGGGACAGGTATACTTTCTAATGAGATTGCTATGAGACTTAGCATTAGACTGATCAGAAGAAAAAGTGTCAAAAATCGGTTCATTTTTCTACTCCTATTGTTAGGACGATTTAGTAAATACCCGATAGGTTCGTGGATTTGTCTTTGAGTGCATCCACCACAAGACGTTCTAACTTCACACCTCTGGCTTCGCGTGAGATTAATGTGCCATCTCTTGCAATGAGCCATGGGGCGGGGATACTGCGAATATGATACTGTTGTGCAAGCGGACTTTTCCACTTTTGCCCACTGAATATTTGCCGCCAAGAGATGTTATTCTTTTTTAGATAGTTGCGCAGCCGCGTCTCATCAGTGTCAAGGTTAACCCCGATAATGTCAAACCCTTGATCCTTATAGGTATCGTAAACCCTTTTGACATTCGGTATCTCTGTAAGGCAGGGACCGCACCAAACCGCCCAGAAATCGAGTAAGACGACCTTTCCCCGATATTGCTGAAGCGAGATCGGTTTGCCATCAAGATCAGTTGCAGAAAAGTTAGGCACAACCTCGCCTATCAGTTCCGACATTGGGTCCGCCTTTTTCCGATATTCTTCCGCGAGTTCAGTATTACCGAGCCTTTCATGAATTTGGACAAGCTCATCAAGAACACGGTGGTTGTTGGGCTGTCGCTTTTCAAGATTCTCAAAGACCTTAAGCACTTCTTCATGCTGATTCGTCATCCTGAGCATTGTGCTGAGCACGAAATGTGCTGAAAGGTCATCAGGTTTTATAATCGATTTGAAACGGTTAATGAGGTGCTCGGCATCTTTTTCACGTCCAACTTCAATGTAGAGATGCACGAGCGTCCGATAGACGTGAAAAAACTGTTCATTGTCGATTTCTCGCTGGAGTCCTTTTTCCAAGGCTTCAATGGCTTCCTCAGTGGTTTCATACATCTCATCGGGTTTATATACGCCGGATGACCAATAGATTTTAAAATCGAAACTCAAGTTTAGACACTCAAATATTTGATTCGTATGATGTCGGCACCGGACAAGCGGTAAAACGTCTCCATACACGAGGCGCTCTTCAGCTTTTGTGTCTTGATACCTCGGGTGAAATTGGTAGTCGTAACTCACGGGCATTTTCGGGTCGGTATTGATAAAAAAATAAGGCTTGCCACTGTGTTCATCTGTCGGACAAAGTAAGATATTTTCATCTGGCAAGTATTTCGGATGAAGTTCCGAGAGCCATTCTGGAAGGTTGCCGTGTTCCTTCTGGTAGGCTTGGATTGCTTTACCAATTTTGAGCAGATGCCCTTTGCAGATTTCAACATTTTCGTCAACCTGTACTGCCTTACGATCCTCGCTTGGTATCGGCTGCGATTTGGATGCCTCTTGAATCTGTTGGGACAGTGCTTCCTTTGGATTCACCGCTTGTGCCAAACGGAGCGCACCTATTGGAACAGCAAAACAGATGAGGATGAGCAGTCCTATCCCGACGGTAACCTTCGTTATCGGATGCCGATTCAGATTTTGAGTGAGAACGGTTCGGAGTCGTCCTTCAATCTTTGATGGGCGTACCATTGCCACAGCCGCACGAGAAGCAAAACTGGTAACCTTCACATTTCGCACAACATCAAGCAGGTGTTCGGCGTAGTCAGTCGGTTGATATCCGGCATTTAGCACCTGGTCATCGCATGCTTGCTCTGCTTCTACTCGCATCCAACGTGCTGCAAACCACACAAGCGGGTTAAACCAGTAGACTGCGCACACGACCTGTGCAATCATCTGCATCACCCAATCCCGTCGTTTAATGTGTGCCAACTCGTGGAACAGGACAGCACGAAGCCGCTCAGTTTGCCAGTTGTCTGCCCCAATTGGCAGCAAAATCACAGGACGAAATATGCCCCATACCATTGGGACCGTGATTTTGTCGCTGAGACGAACATCGAACTTTTGATGCCAAGTGGAGGGCAGCGGGTCAATCGTGCCGTTAAAATCATGAGCACGAGTGGATATATACCAGACCGCACCGATTCCAAAAATCAGACAAGCAAGAAGGAACGCGCTAACGCAGCCGCAAACTATCGCTATCCAATTTGTCCAAGGAATTCTGACCGACATATCGTTCCTATGGGTCTCGACTTTCGGTTGAACTGGCGTAGGTGTGGCTTGCGTTGATGCCTCTGTTTTTGCTGCCACCTCGCTCGGTGCAATTGAAGAAGGATCAACAAAAGTTCGAGTAGAAGCGACAGGGGGCTGAGATATTTCTGCCAACTGATACGTTTCATATCTGACCGGTGCTTGCGGTAAGACATTAACCTCCCACTTCGGAAGGATAAAAGAAAACAACGGGACAATGAGGCATCCAACAATTGCCATGCTCCAGACGAAACCGCGCACTGCTGCCGATTTGCGCCGGAGGCAGAATCCGAATAAACCCACAACGGCAAAAATCACGAAACTTTTCAGCGTCGTATCAACGAGAAATTTCAGCAGCGGATCTGCGTAGAGTGTTTCAATGAATTGCATCATGATGGGGGGTCTCCTTTTTTCGCTTGCTCGATGAGTTGGCTTAAACGGTCGAGTTCCTCATCCGAGAGGTTAGCATCGGAAACCAGTGTCATGACCGTTTTCTCAATGGATTTATCAAAAAATGTCTGAAAAATCTGTTTGAGTGCGAAACGTCCTGCCTGATGGCGTGGTTGCGTCGGACGATAAATGTAACGTTTGCCATCTTTTTTGTGGGTGAGATACCCCTTCTCCTCCAAGATTCGCAACAATGCCCGAACTGTAGAGTAACTTGGCGGATCCGGGAGGTCTTCAAGGACATCAGCAACAGAAGCGCGCCCGCGTTGATAGACGATATCCATGATTTGTCGTTCCCGCCGACTCAGTTTGACGGCCTGGTAACCTTCCATATTTATCACCTCTTTCTTTTGGTAATGTACCAATATTTTTTTACCTATAAAGACAGTAAATTAAATAATATGCTAATATTTTAGCACTTACAAAAATTGATGTCAAGGAAAAATGTTAAAAATTTAGCATAAATTAATTAGATTTCAACGCGCACAAACGCGAGATACGCACCCGCCAACAAAACCACGACAAACAGTGACAACAGCAGCAACTTCGTCGCAGCGGTATTGAAATCTTTACCGATGTTGCGCGTATCTTCAAACCTCGGTACCGCCTCTGGATTGACGGGTTTCTGGGACATCCCTTCGCGAACCCCCATGATATGGCGACTCTCCGGATCGCCTCTCTCCATATCGACGATGAATTCTCGGTATTCACGGGCGTAACGCTGAGCATTCTCAGCAAATTGTTGGTACCGATCCAGACCTGTTCCAGCGAACGCCTCAAAGAGATGCTGGAGGAGTGCCGCGGGTGAGATACTGGTGATCGCACGCGCACGTTGAACTTGGGTGATTTTAAAGGTTAAGTATTCACCAGCCAAGCGTTCGCCGCTAACTGCTATTTTGGTGTGCCACTCACCTCTTATCCTTAGCATTTCTTCGTCATTTGACTGGTACCAAGCGTATCGCCAAGTTCTCCGAAGTTTATGATAACTTTGGCCGTATCGGTCAGAATATTCATGGCGAGACATAGATGATGAAAAGCCGCTCGCAAGTGCGGCAAGCGTGCTGGGCATAAAAACGACAAAAGTGACCCATGCCAACAGAAGTATCACAAGGCTCACGGCACTCCGTTGCACACGCGCCGAGACTAACAACCCTAACGCCAGAAACAGACATGTATATAAAAGCGCGATAAAGAGAATGATACCTAAACGCCCCCACGCTTGGGTATTTAAATGGACGGCATTTGCGGTGGAAAGCATTAGGAGGTTTACTAACACAGCCAGCATAAACGGAATAGTCGTACTGATCAATGCTCCCAGAAACTTACCGATCAACACCGTATGTCTTGGGATTGAATTTGCCAACATCAATCGGAGCGTGCCGTGCTCGCGTTCGCCGGAGATCGCATCAAACGTAAATAAGAGTGCGATGAGACTCAAGATATAACCGATGATAAACGTCCAATCGACTTGGGAAACGTCGGGTCCAACATTCTTCATATTTATGTTGGCATCTGGATATTCCAGTCTCCAGAACCCGTTACTACCAGAAGGACTGTCAACCCTATCGGGTAAAAGGGCTTCTCCACCGGCTGCGCAGAAATGGAGCGGAGACGGTTTTTTGTAGAGCGTTCCGGGTCCCTCGTGTGCCAGTGTATAGAGACTGGCATCGGCGCGAGACGTTAATAGGTTCATGGATGCAGTGACAGCGTCGTGATACTTCTGAACCCGTTTGGGATGCTCTCGGATATGTCTAACGGCGTTGGTTACCATCAGTGCCAGCAGCAACACAGTCGTCAGCGCAAATCGGAGGCTATTCAAATTATTGTATATTTCGCGTTTTGTAATATGCCACATTTTTTTTGGCTGTCAGCAGTCAGCAATCAGCAATCAGCAAGAGAATTTTGTAGTATTCAAGCGAGGTGTGCATGCCACATACCGACTGCTGACTGCTGACTGCTGATGGCTAATGGCTACTCTACACTTCACTTTTGATAAAAACCAGAAATATCGCGATAAACAGAAGGATATTCATCGTGAGCAGTAGGAACAGATCCGACACTGCTCGTTTTGCAGTGATGCCTATATCGCTTCTCTGAAAAGAGAACTGCGGGAGTGTGTCCCAATCAATGGCATCCTGATCGGCGGAAAACCACTGTCGGGACGCAAATATCTTTTCATCATGAAAGTAATTGATGATTGCTTGTCGGTAGCGTTGTGCCGCTGTGAAAAAATCTTGGATGCCGTTGAGGTCGGTGCCTGCCCAGGCTTCGGTAGCCGAATCATACAAGCCCGCAGGTGAGAACTTCAACAATATTCGCCCTCTATTTGCCGGTTCAACGTAGATATTCTCGAAGGCTGGCTTTCGGATGAGCCATGTTCGTTCCGCGGTATTGACCATTAGCGGTCCAAAGAAGCGGAAATAATTCTGGATGTGCGGCACATAAGGTTCAAATTTCGCGTCAATCGTTTCAAGGTCGCTTGAAGCATATCTGATGGAGTGAAACACTAAACGTGATGGCACGTCTGATATCGTCCCATAAATGTAATTTCCCCAACCTTCCGCTGATAGGACAGGGTCGTTGCGGACAAACTGTCGGGACTCTCTCTCAAGTTCCTCCCAGATCCGTTTCACCTGATGGTAAGCGGCGGATTCCGTGTCCATGCGCGGGGCAGTATCCACTGCGGTGAGAACCAGATTTGGATAGACAAGCACCAAGAACGCCCAGACGAACATTGAGAGGATGAGCGCAGTACTGGTTCGGCGTGTGATTGCAGAAATCAGCATGCCGATAAGGTAGAACAGTGATAGATAGACGACGGACATAAGCACAATCCCACCGATACGCAGAAAATCATCGGTGTTCAGCGAAATCATGGCGGAAGTCGTCAGCAAAATGAGCATCAGGAGCAGACTCATCAACAACGGCACGAACAAACAGACCATCGCACCAATATATTTGGCGAACAGGATGGCACCACGCCCCACCGGATGGGTGAGTACCAAGCGGAGGGTGCCGTGTTCGTATTCTCCGGCGATAGCATCGTAGGCGAAAATAAGTGCCAGTAGGCTAAGAATCCCTTGAAAAATAAGGACGATATCAATTGAAGTGAGGATGTTGAAAAGTGGATTGTCCGCCGCGTACTTTTTGGCATCCCAAATTGTCGGCGTAAAACTGTGAGAAACTCTAATTTTGTTCCCCAATCGCTTATCTAAACCGGTGTTGAAAATGCTCAACGGGTTCGGCGGACGGTCAACGTGCATCCCCCACGGTCCAAGCATTGCTTCTGAATAGGTGCTGCTCTCCTGCCGGAGTTCCTGCCGGTGGGTTTTGACGGCGGCGTTATAATCCGCCAACCGTTGTTCATAATCCTCGATAAGCACAACGGTATTCGCAACGACCAGCAGCAGCATAATCACAACAGCTGCCGCAAATCGGAACGTCATTAGATTGTCGAGCAGTTCTCGGCGAACGAGTGTTAGAAACATTGCAGTATCACCTAATCTGATAGGAGTGCTTCAATCATCCAAATTAAGGGTTGACCGTTTATAATATTTGAACTCCCAAAACTGTATTGCCAATATCCGTTTTTATCAATGAAAATAAATTTTGGGATGGCTCTGACTTTATATGCCTTAGCTACCTCTCGATGTGGGTCAAGTAGAACGGGCCAGGGTGGCTGATGTTTGTCTAAAGACTTCCGCACTTGTTGAGGGGTTTCACCGTCGTTGATCCCCCAAACCACCACATCATCGTTTTCGCTGAAGTGCTTGTAGACGATTTTAAGGTGCGGAATCGCCATGTTGCAGGGACCACACCACGAAGCACCAACATCAAGTAAAACAACCTTTCCAGCCATTGCTGATAGGGAATAGATTTCACCTTCCAGAGTTTGTAGACGAAAATCCGCTGCCTTCTCATTTAATCTATTCGACAGTAATTTTCGACGGATATGTTCACGGTCGGCTTCTTCTCGTGTTTTGTATGCTGCTTCAGTATCTTTGAGAAACGCCTCAAAGGTAGTCGTGGGATTTGTTCTCTCTATCTGTTGATAGACGCGTTTTAACCCTGCTTGTGCATCAGAATGGGGTGTAAGTGCGAAATGTGCATCAGTATAGTAGTACTTCGCTTTTTCCCAGTCTCCAATTCCTTCTGCAGAACGACCAAGCATATAAAAGTAGTTTATCGTGCTCTCGCTGCTAAACCTCGTCGAGAGGGATTCCAGAAAATCTGGGGCGTATGCGTTGAGTCCATCATAAGCTTCGCTCCACCGTTCTTGATGGTAGTAAACTTCCGCACGTAAGCGCGAGATCTTCTTGTACCCAAATTCTACGGTTCCTTTGTTGTTTTCTATAAGCCACTCTTGTTCTTCCTTCTCTTCTAATCTTATTTCAGCACGTTCTAAAGTTTCCAATGCTTTGTCTAATCGATTGTTAAGCTTAATACGATGTTTAACTGCGTCGGTATATGCCCATCCGTACCATTGCTGAGTCTCGCGACAATAATATAGATGTGCGTTCAAGAGTCCATCAATAAGTTCATCAATGTAGTCATCGTCTGCAAGAGAACGATTCTTCTCAACTAACCTCAGCATTTTTTCATAAGCCATCATATACCAAGTAGATGGACCATCTAATACAGTGCACTCATTAACTAGACGCTGGTAATAGCGCCACTCTTGATCTGTACCTTCGCTCCGTTGGGCTAACCCTAACAATGCTGTCAAATAAACTTTGGTCTTGGGATATTGCAACATCTTATCAAACAAACTGCTTGGCACATTCTCTGCGCGTCCGGGGAGGGTCTTATATCCCCAATGGGCAGTGTATAATACTTCCGGGGTTTCTGGTTGTGTCCGCAGCAGTGTTTCGATTTCCGGGAAGATCCTCTTTTTCGCCTCGTCCTCTGAAAACACTTTGGCTATCAGTCTCCATCGAGCGTCATAAGCCTCCAAGTCTACTGGATTGGATTTCAATGCCCGTTCGCTGATTTCTAAAGCCTTATCAAATTCACCTGACTTGTGGAATGTTTTAATCTGAGTCGCCAAATCCTGTTGTTGTTTATCGTCTGACATGTGTCTACCTCCGTTTAGAAGTTCATCGGAAACCTATTAAACGCACATTAAATTTAGTAATATGCTAATATTTTAGCATTTACGAAAAATGATGTCAAGGAAAAATGTTAAAAATTTAGCATAAATTAATTATAGTAAGCGTTAGAATTAAAGATACATGTTTATGACTTCATCAATAGTTCTATCAGCATTGTATTCTCTGAGACGTTTTATATTCGCAAAGTCGTGTTCAATCGGGTTGTAATCGGGTGAATAAGGTGGCAAAAAC
>JAJDTJ010000062.1 GCA_022827225.1 Candidatus Poribacteria bacterium
GTTTTTGCCACCTTATTCACCCGATTACAACCCGATTGAACACGACTTTGCGAATATAAAACGTCTCAGAGAATACAATGCTGATAGAACTATTGATGAAGTCATAAACATGTATCTTTAATTCTAACGCTTACTATAATAGAACGAGCTACAATCAAAACTGCGTAAGTCCTATAGAATCAAAACTGCTATGCGTATTTCCGATGCGTGGTGAGACCAACGAGTGCCCCAATTAGCATCTCAGCGGCAACGACCAAGATAATTTGATAAATTGTGAGGAAGTGTACGCCCCCTAATTGGGACTGGAACACATACATCATTGTGTAGAAGCAGCCGAGACCACACAGTGCACTGAGACCTCCGAGGAACAGACCCTGAACAACAAAAGGGAGAAGCAGGTAGTTTCGGAACATACCGATTAGTTTCATTAGGTAAATCTCCTCGGATCGGGCGACCGTTGCTCTTTTTATAATTGAACCGATGATAAACCATGCGACAACAATTGCGATGGCGGTGCCGACGAGCATTGTTCGTTCTGAATCACGCAAACGATCTTTCAACTGTCCCTGTCCGGTCAACATGACATCTTCGATTTCATGGTGTGTTTTTATTTCTAAGGCGATATGTTCTAACGCTTTACGGGTGATTAATTCCTCATCGACATAAATGTTGAGGGATGCTGGAAATGGGTTTACGCCTTGTGTCTCTGCAAACGCTTCCTTAATCAGCACCCCTAAATCTTGGAATTCGGCTTCGCCGCGTGCGAGTTTATCCGCTTTTGAAGTATAATCTACGGCGAGAATCTGTCCGTTCTTCTCTAATTGGCTGACCAATGTGCGTCCGTGTGCCTCCTCGACTGTATCTTTTAGAAAGGCGACGAGGGTCGGTGAGTGTCTCTTAAACTCAGATTGTTTTAATATGAGCGAGTGGTTTAGCAGCAAGGTAGTAAGTAGGGCAGTGATGAACCCGACACCGATAATGCCTATCAGATTGGCAGTGCCAGCGCACGCGATATGAGAGATAGCATTTTTAAGAGGATAACGCATTTTAAGTTCTCAGTTTTCAGTTTTGGCTTTTGATACACAAACACGCTCTTTCAAACCTTTACTTTTGAAGTGTCAACGGTTTAAAAAGAAAATTGAACAATCAGAATCCTTTTGTAACTGATGACCGATAACTGATAACTGACAACACCTCCTATCTCAATGGATACCGCCATCCCGCAGTTCAATGATCCGCTTGTTACATTTCTCAGCGAGTTGACGGTCGGTTGTCGTGACAAAGACAGTCATGCCTTGAAAATTGAGTGCGTCGAGAAGTGCCATAACTTCAAGCGAGAGGCGTAAATCTAAACCTTCTGTAGGTGCGTCGGCGAGCAGTAGCACCGGATTGTTGATAACGGCTCTGGCAATAGCGAGCCGTCGTCGCTCATTGCTCGATATTTCTGTAGGTAGTGCGTGCTGATGGTGGCTAAGTCCCATTTGATGAAGGAACCTATTGACGTTCTCTTTAACGGATTTCGATGGTGTGCCTGCTAGCCTTTGTGGCAGCGCGAGATTTTCTCTGACTGTCTTATCCTGCAAAAATTTGAAGTCTTGAAACACAAGTCCTATTTTCTGGCGAAAGTACGGTAGACTTATCTTATCTAATTTTGCAAGTTTTTGTCCGATCACACTCAGGTCCCCGGTGATGGGCATCAGGTCAGCGTATAATAGACGGAGCAGCGTCGTTTTCCCGGAGCCGCTCGGACCGACGAGGAAGACGAATTCACCACGCTCGACGCGAAGGCTGACCTGCTCAAGCACGCTAAGTTCATTATAGCTGTAACTGACCTGATGGACCTGTATCATTTTTTATAGTTTTCAGTACGATTTTTTCTGCGAAAAAATCTTTCAGTTATCAGTTGTCAGTTAAAGAGGTTTTCTGTGGTGGATACAGCAAAAGTAACCGCCACAAGAGGTTAACTTATAACTATTGAAAACCGATAGCTATTCCTTTGTATAATCGCAATCCTTTGATTGGCAACTTACTGTGATCTGTACAGTATCGCTGCCTCTCGGTTTTCTGGTTTTCTCAACGAGGAACGGTGCGTTGCATTTTGGGCAGGGTTCCAATATAGGTTTATCCCATAGTGAGAACTCGCACTTCGGATAGTTACTGCACCCGTAAAACACTTTTCCGCGCCGGCTGCGGCGCTCACCGAGGTACCCATCGCAATCCGATTCGGGGCAATCTATGCCCATGGGTAACGGTTTGGCATTTTTGCACTTCGGGTATCCACTACAGGATAAAAATTTTCCGCCGACGCGGCTTGTTCTGATGACCATCGGTTCACCGCACTTGTCGCAGAGTGTGTCTGTCGTTTCCGGTTCGGGTGCGGGGGTGTCATCTGTGCTTAGGGATTTAATATTGGTACATTCTGGATAGTTAGCGCATCCGAGGAACCGTCCATATTTACCCCATTTGAGGATCATGTTTCCGCCACATTTTTCGCATTTCTCATCGGACTCTTCTTCCAATGCTTTCCGTGCCTCATACATTTTGTCGGGCGCCGCTTCGAGGGCAATTTGGAAGTCCGGGTAAAATTGTTTTAAAGTTTGGGTCCAATCTACTTGCCCGCTAGCGATGGTATCGAGTTGTTCTTCCATTCTTGCTGTGAATTCAACATTGACGATATTAGGAAACCCTTGAATTAGGAGATGGTTGACGAGCCTACCGACATCTGTGGGCATCAATCGTCCGCGTTCTTTGGTTATATATTCTCGTTCCTGAATAATTGATAGAGTAGAAGCATACGTGCTGGGTCGTCCGATCTCTTTCGCCTCGAGCATTTTAACGAGCGTTGCTTCATTGTAGCGGGGTGGGGGTTGCGTATAGTGCTGCTTCGGTTCTAGTTTGCGTAGGTTAAGCGTGTCGCCTTCCTTAACGACGGGCAAAATGGTGTTTTCTTCGCGCGATTCGCTTTCATCAGTAGTTGTATCGTCTTGACCCTCCATATAGATACGTCTGAACCCATCAAATTTGATAACGGAACCGGTGGCTCGAAAAAGATAGGGTCCCGCTTTGATGTCAATCGTTGTTGCATCGAGAATAGTGGGGTTCATCTGACACGCGATGAAACGTTTCCAGATAAGTTCATAAATATTATATTGATCCTTACTCAGATAAGGTTTCAATTCTGTTGGTGTACGTAACGGCACGGTGGGACGGATCGCTTCGTGTGCGTCCTGTGCGCCCTTTTTGCTGCGATAATTCACGGTACGACTTGGCAGATATTCCGTTCCATAGGTCGCTTTAATATAGTCTCGTGCTGCTTGGGTTGCTTCTTGGGCGATCCGCGTTGAATCGGTACGCATATAGGTAATAAGTCCAACGGATCCCTGGTTTCCGATTTCTAACCCTTCATAGAGCTGCTGTGCGATAAGCATTGTCTTTTTTGCGGAAAATCGGAGTTTTCGGGCTGCTTCCTGTTGCATCGTACTTGTGATAAACGGCGGGACAGGTCGCTGTTTCCGTTCTCTTTTATCGACTTTTTCGACGACATAATCGTGTGTTTCGGCATCTGCGGTGATCTCTTTTGCGCGAGCCTCGTCTATGCGGAATCCGTAGTTATTAATTTCGCCTTTTTTTGTTCCGATTTTATGTAATTTCGCGGGAAATGGGTTCTCACTTTTAAGAGGCGTAAGCGTTGCGGTAAGTGTCCAGTATTCTTCAGGTTTGAACGCCTCAATTTCTGCTTCACGTTCACAGATAAGCCGTACGGCGACGGACTGGACTCTCCCTGCGCTCAGTTTGGGTTTGACGCTACGCCACAAAATAGGGCTAATTTTCCATCCGATGAGGCGGTCCAAAACGCGGCGCGCCTGTTGCGCATCAACGAGTGACATATTGATCTCACCCGGTTTTTTGATCGCATCTAAGATTGCGCTTTTCGTGACTTCGTTATAGGTTATCCGGTGGATAGGCTTTTTTGCCTTCTTGAGTTCTTCAGCGAGGTGCCAACAGATGGCTTCACCCTCACGATCAGGGTCTGCAGCAAGATATATGTTGTCAACCTTGTTTGCCTCGCTTTGAAGGGCTTTCACGACCTTGCCTTTCCCGCGGATAAGTACATACTTCGGCGTAAAGGCGTTGTCGACATCAACACCAAGATCATTCTTCGGTAGATCTCGAATGTGTCCAACAGAAGAATCGACAATATAATCCTTACCCAAAATCTTTTTGATGGTTCTTGCTTTCGCCGGTGATTCAACAACGACGAGTGACTTCGACATGTTTGATTCCTATTATTTTTATGATTGCGTTGATGGTTGCACGGGCTGAGTATGCAACGATGTTAGGTTCAGTATCAGCAGGTTTGTCGCTAAAGGGCAAAATGTGCAAGACGGACCGTACTGACAGGCATCCGTTTGACAGTCCGAGATTTTGTGATAACTACACACTTTATTAACGACTCAGGCTGATAACGGTTTCATAGACTATTAATCAGGATGCAAAATCGATCAGATCGGTCAACAGGTGCCGCATATCGGAGCGATGGACAATAGCGTCAATGAATCCATGTGCTAATAAGGATTCAGCCTTTTGAAAGTTTTCAGGCAGTTCTTCTCGTAGGCTGGCGACGGCTAAGGGTCCTGCGAAGCCGATCCGCGCCCCGGGTTCAGCGATGATTACATCACCGAGTGATGTATAACTGGCGGTAGCCCCACCGAAAGTCGGGTCGGTAACGACAGAGATATAACAGACCCCTTCTTTAGCATATTCGGCACATGCTGCGGCGGTTTTCGCCATCTGCATTAAGGCGAGCGTCCCCTCCTGCATCCGCATGCCGCCGCTGACTGAAACAACCACTAACGGCAATTTGTTCTCCAGGGCGCGTTCAATACATCGCGTGACCTTTTCACCGATGACGGAACCACACGTTCCGCCTATGAATCCGACATCACCAATCGCAATAGCAGTCCGGTGGCCACCGATTTCGGCGATACCGGAGAGCATCTCGGACCTGAGTCCTGTTTTTGCGACATCTCGCTCAAGTTTCTCTGGATATTCGGGGAACTCCAAAGAATCAATAGAATAGAGATTTGCGTCGTATTCCTCGAAGGTGCCCTGGTCCACGATGAGGCTGAGCCGCTCGTAAGCGCTCATGTAGTGGTGATAGTCACAGTGCGGACACACTTTCAGGTTTTTGGTGAATGTCTGCGTTGGAATTTGTGCATCGCAATTTCTGCACGAAATTGTGTCTGGAATTTCAGGCATTTTTTTTATGGGTACAATATTTTGGACAGTTTCTGTCGGTTTCGTGTTGTGCGTTTGTTGGGTTTTGTTATCGCTGGTTATCAGGACACTGCTTGAGTAGGCGGTGTTTTCGATGTCGTTAGCGATTCCGCCTCCGGACATCAGTCGTGCAAACCGAGTTGATTGCTGAGTTCCATCAAACGCTTATTGATTCTTGTTTTGTCAATCTGGTTCCGCTCCACAAATTCTTGGTATTCTGGCAGTAATCCGTCTGGGATCATCATACGTGAGTTCGCCTCTCGCAACGCCAATAATCCCATGAAGGTTTGCATCTCGCGTGAATAATCGGGTATAAAGTCGTTGATTGCTTGACGTAGGTCGTTTTCTGTCATCCGATCTCGATTGTTGCGTCTGGCGAAGTTGTTTGCTCGTTGAACGACAATTAACAGGTCCCGCCACGTCAATCCGTCTTTTTCTGATCCGCCGACGAGTGCCTGAAAATTGATATTCCCCGATGTTTGTCCTCTGCAAAATATTCTTAGGATTGCGACTCTACCCCCACTGTTGGGTGGCAACATGATTAGCTTGGTATCGAAAATACCGTATCGTCGAAAGATGGGTGGCATTAAGTCGGGTCGCTGTGATGCGCCGACCCAAATCACGCTACCGTGCAATGATGCGTCACTGATAGCGTTTATAAGGGCATGAGGCATCGTTTGATTGAGTTCATCGGGGTGCATCGCTGTATGCGGCGATGCCTGCTCAATATCATCCATAAAAACGACGGCTGGTGCGATGCTGCGGATATAGTTAAGGGCTGTGGTTAAGTTCCGTTCATAAGAGTTCCCGTTTTCATTGATATTTAGCGTTACTTCACCGACTTGGTTGGCGTAACGGAGTTGAACGAGCGGCATATCCGCTTCACCTGCGAGTACCCTTGCGGCGTAAGCCTTGCTGGTCCCGGGTGGACCGAGGAAAAGCATCCCTCTCGGTACGCGTTGCAGATCTTGATTTTTCACACCGTCTGCTATATCTCTAATGGTCCGCATGACGTACCAACCGTCGTCAGAGGGTCCCGGTTGCGTATCAGTGAGTTCGAGGACACTGTGACTGAAAGTTCTGAGGCTCTCGCGCCGGTATCTAAGGACAGGCTCACCGCCTGCTCTCTGCTCTGCAGCGACGGCTTGTTGGACGACATCGTGGACCCCGAATAGATTCAATCCTACCGTTTCGCGTGCTAAGGCTTCACGTTCGCGATTATTACCGAGGGTTTTACGCATCTGTGATGCCCCATCCGCGACGTTATGGAGGTGTTCAATAAACCGCAGGCGTTCCTCATAGTCTGGGAACGGAATTACGCTCATCGGGATTTCGGGTTGCACGGTTAGATTCGGGTGTATGTCAGATGTGTTACGAGTGACAAGCAGGATGATATGCTTGTTCCTTCGTATCTCAAGATCGGGTGCCCAATTTTGGATTTGATTCAACAAACGTTGTGTTTCATCCACAGCGGCATCGGTCAGGGATGAATGGTTCGGTATGAGCTGCTCGAGCATATCGATAACCAAGCCGACTCTCGTTCTCCCTTGCCGAAACAGATGATTTAATTTTTTCCGTAGATCAACGGAGGGTACCGGTTCCATCTGAAAGAAAGGATCTTTATGGGGTTCATGGAACGCTATCCGTGAATTAATTCTCGGACGTTGATTTTTCACATCTTCCTCTTTATGGTCCTGTGGAATCAGTCCGAGCATTTTCTGCCTATTTCTCCACCGCCCAATATTAGGATGATAAACGCCTTGCACCATATTATATCCGAGGACGAGCTCACAACCTAAGGCGTTGAGTTGTTCCATGAGATAGTTTACGGTAGGCAAGTAGCCGTAGACTTCATCGTGTAGCAGATCATCTACATTAAAATGGAGTAGGAATTGGTGTGCGGAACCTGCCTCGTAGTGTTTTTCGACTTCATCCCAAAACATTTTTTTCTCCGCTCCTGCGTGTGAATTTTTTTTAGATAGATGCCGACTGCCTGCAAAGGGGTTTGCGTAAATTGTAATAAAAATATGCAACACTATTATAACAAGTTTCGGTAATACTGTCAAAGAAAAATGTCGTAAATGTACGGTTCTAACATTTACGAGATGGACGTAATCGTGGCGAACTCAGTTTTCATTTGACAGGTAAGCGGAATTCTGCTATTATGATTGGTGCTACATCTACGAGTAAGATTTCGTTTGCAGGTTTGTGCTAAGGTGAACTGAATACGACGTAACGGGAGCCGCGAGAGAAAAATATGAGAAAAGCCCGGGGCGATTTGACGCAAGGGAGTCTGCTGAAGCATCTTCTGCGGCTCGCGGGACCGATAATACTCAGTTACATTCTCCAAGATGCCTTCAATATCGTTGATATGATCTTCGTCGGCAGACTCGGTGCGGGCGCGATCGCTGCTGTGGGTGTGAGCGGAAATTTGCTCCGACTCATCGGTGTTTTTTCGCTCGGTATCTCGACGGGTGCTGGGATCATGGTCGCGCAATATTTAGGTGCGAGGGACCGTGCCCAAGCCGAACACATCGTGATACAATCAATCCTGTTAGCCGTCTTCTTTTCCATCTGTGTCACGCTTGTCGGTTACCCACTGGCGAAACCTGGCTTGCTTGCTGTCCGAATGAAGGACCCCGAAGTCTTGAGGCTCGGTACAACCTACATGCACATCGTCCTCATCGGCATCAGTACAATGTTTTTGTCAATGACCCTGGGTTCCATTTTCCGCGCCGGTGGGGACGCGTTCACACCGATGCTCGTACTGATGTTTTCAACCGTCATCAATATTGTGCTTGATCCGTTGTTAATTTTCGGTTTATGGGGGTTCCCGAAACTTGGTGTAGCAGGTTCGGCGTATGCGACGTTAATCGGGCGGGGTGTCGGTGTGATTGTCCTCCTCTATCTGTGTTGGACCGGTAGAGCACCTATATCGTTAAAAAGCGTTCGGTTTCGGGTAGACTTCACAGAGATGCTCGCTATTTTACGACTCGGCGTTTACAGTTCTATGCAAGGATTCTGGCGGCATGCTTCAAGGCTCGGTTTCCTATGGGTCATAGGCCCGTACGGCAAGACGGTTGTTGCTGCGTATACGATTTGTATGCGGCTCCGGATCTTGGTGATGAACCCCGGCTTCGGCATCGCGAACTCTGTCGCGCCGTTAGTCGGACAAAATTTGGGTGCGAATCAGGTGGATCGTGCTGAAAGATCGGCACGCGTTGCAAACATTTTAGGTGCCGCAATTATGGCGGTCATCGGCGCAATATTCCTCGTTTTCCCTGAGACGTTCATTCGGATTTTTACCGCCGATACCGGTGTGGTTGAAATTGGGATCGTCTACCTACGGTTTCTGGCACCAACATTTGGATTTATCGGTTTCTCGCTGGTCTTAGGGAAAGCACTCAACGGTGCGGGAGACACGTTCTCACCGATGGTGATTACACTCGGTTCACAACTTGTCGTCGGTTTAGGACTTGTGATTATACTTTCACATCTGATCGGACTGAACGGGGTTTGGATAGGGATCGCACTCTCAAACATTGTACAAGGGTGCGCGATGTGGTTATGGTATCATACTGGCAGATGGAAATCTATAAAGATACTAAAGTTTGGACAATTTTAAGAATTAAGGTGTTTTAAAGCAGAAAAAGAGGTATCCTTTCATAAACAGACAAAAGTTTTGAAAGGAACGTAAAAAATGGACCTCCTTCTCTGCTTAGGAGATATTCTATCGGATTTT
>JAJDTJ010000053.1 GCA_022827225.1 Candidatus Poribacteria bacterium
ATGCCCGATTGAGATTAAAAGATCGTCACAAATCGTATAAAGTGCTACAATAGTCAAGTCCATGGGGTTCTCCTTTTGTTTTTGCGTTAAAAACACTATAAAGGATATCCCATGGATTTACAAGTGGCAACTTGGGTTACAATAACGAGTCGCCGTGTCTGCTGGAAGGTGGCGGTCGTCAACTGGTAAAAATAGACACCACTCGCAACGCGTTCGCCAAGGGCATTGCGTCCATCCCAATACGCCGCACGCTCCCGACTGTTATAGAACCCCGCGGATTGAAAACCGAGCGAAAGTTTGCGAATCAACTTGCCGGTTGTATCATAAACGGAGACCGATACGGGGCTGGCTTCCGAGAGTTGGTATGGAATCCATGTCTCTGGGTTAAACGGGTTCGGATAGTTCTGCAACAACTGATTCCGCGTCGGTTGACCGATGCCATCAAGACTGACAGACAAAACTGCGTCTGCGAGGTGCTCAGGTGTCACTTTAAAACTCAGCGTCTGTGATTCAAAGTTTCCATTTGGAGCGATGACGCGTACTTCAACCACGTCTCCAACTTGGACAACACTCCGACGCGTCAAGTCGGCAGTTGCGGCAGCGAAGTAATCGCCTTGCACTGAAGTGGTTATCACACTGTCTGTTCTCAAATTACGGACGATGACCTTGTAGCCGTCAAACGTAGGTTTCCCTTCCAGATGCCCGCTGACGACGAATGCCCATGCTTCTGTGGCTATGGCAGGTGGTGCTGCGGCGACCTCGGTTTGATTTGTCCAAGGGGCACCGACGAAAGCAAAGTTTCGAGTTTCTGGAACGTTAACAATATAGGCTTCACCACCTTCAATCAAGAAACCATCGTCGGGCGCGTCCGGTGTCCATGCGACGAAACCCTGGGTTGCCGTATCAAGTGTGAGGATAGTTGTTGCGCCTGCCATGGCGACAAGCGACTTGGCGGTCATCGGTGTTGGGGGTGCCAACGGCACAGAAAGCATGTTCAAACCTTTCGTCAGTGTGACGTTAAATATGTTACCGAAATAATCGCTCTCTGCCTTGGGAACGGGTCTTGCGATAAACCCGTGTCTACGCCCGTCCGCTGAGTCATAGTGTCCAACGATAGAACCGTCCTGATTGATATTCCAACCGTCTGTGCTAACGCTGCCTGGAACCTCCAAGCTTTGTAATCCTTGCTGGAGTGTTCCGACAGCAGTGCGCGGGATATCACCTCTCAATTTTGCGCGCGCAATAACAATTCCTGCATCATTGACAGCAGGGAGAAAAAAGTATTCAAACAGTGCGGCGTGTGGCAGTTCAAGGGATATAAATCTGCCATCTGGGTTCCGTACGTATGGATAAAATACACCTTGGGCATCAACGAAACTGCCGATGACAGCGCCTTCCGCGCTCGCAAAATCGGCATAAGTTGCTGATGCTTCGGGGTACTCAACGATTAGGTCTCCTGAGAAGCCACGGCGAACCCCAGAAGCATCTATAAAACTGCCCGTCAGTCCCCCTGTTGCATCACTAATACCATAGAGGAACGTTTCGACAGCGTCCGGGAAATCGTATTGTCGTAGTTCGCCATTTTCTAAGATGACCCCGTGGTAAAGACCGTCGCTATCTTGGTAGTGTCCGGCGGCGTTCCCATTATTAGCGAGGGCATAGAAATAGGTGTTCTGTGAGCCCGGGAAATCGTAGGTCGTAAAAACACCGCCAATCAGCGTAAAACCGACCATTTTTTCACCATCAGCACTTTTCGTATTGCCGGCGTAATCCTCAAAGTCGCTACTCGCAGTCAACGCTAAAAAATCTACACCTGGAACATCAATACTTTCAAAGGTATAGCCGGAGGGTGCGCCAATGCGTCTACTGATTCTTGGAGTGCTCACTATGGGTCTTGCGATAAACCCGTGTCTGCGTCCATCTGCTGTGTCATAGTGCCCGACGACAGAGCTGTCCTGATTGATATTCCAACCCTCTGTGCCAACGCTATCCGGAACGCGTAATTCTTGTAGGTTGAGGGGGTTACCAACATAAGTGCGCGGGACACCATCGACCAATTTGGCGCGGCCAACAGCAATCAGTCCATCGTTGAGACCGTGAAGAAAAAAGTAGTCCAACTCTCCTTTCAGTGGAAGGTCAAGTGTTGCAAAACTACCCCCCGGGCCACGCAGGAATGCATGATACGTGCCTGCAGCATCCACGTAACTCCCCACGATATTGCCTAACCCACTCACAAAATCGGCATAAGTTTCCGGTGCTCCGGGATACTCAACGATTGTGTCGCCCGAGAACCCACGGCGAACGCCTGCAGCATCTACAAAACTACCCGTTAATCTTCCAGTGGAGTCACTATAACCGAAGATTTGGGTTTCGACGGCGCCTGGAAAGTCGTATTGGCGCAGTTCGCCATCTTCTCCTAAGATGATGCCGTGGTAGAGACCTTCGCTATCCTCGTAGTGCCCGGCGGCTACTCCATTATTACCGAGGGCATAGAAATAAGTGCCTTGTGACCCAGGGAAATCGTATGTCGTAAAAACCCCATCAATCAGCGTAAAGCCGACCATTTTTTCACCATCGGCACTCGGGGTGTTGCCTGCGTAGTCCTCAAAGTCGCTACTTGCCGTCAACGCTAAAAAATCTACACCCGGAACATCTATCGTCTCAAAGGTATAGTTGGCATTGGCGGCGGCAACATCGGATTCAGCGTTGTCCTGTGCAGCAGTATCCTTTAAGACAAAGAAACTGAGGAATAAAAACAAGGTAAACATGAAAAACAAAAAACTATTTCTAATCTGAAAGTGCATAACCAAAACCTCAAATCGTACATTTTATTCATAGTGACATCGAAAAATAATAAGACAAGCCTTGAAAGACAGACGAGGAAATCTTGAAGGGATCCGCCAGCAGAGACCTCGTCTGTTTTCTTGATTCTCTTTACTCTTACAACGGTGTGAAGATTATTCGTCCCACGGCAATGGAACACCGAGGCGTTCACTGACACCACGTGCGGATTCCTGCTCCATTTCCCCGTAGCGGATGCCATCTTGTCGATGTAACGCTGTCCGTTCAACTTCAACGGCACCGGGTAGCAGCGCTTGCTCGGTTCCGGGCATCGGTTCGTAGGTTTCGCGGACATCATGCACCAAGCGATCAACTTCAGCGTGGAAGACATCCGTCGGTACAACAGATTCGATGTCTATTGCGAGTACCATACCGCCATGACGTGCGCCGGTCCATTTCGCGGTATCTTCCGGGGGCGGTTCCGTGAACCCCGTCAATGCGCCACCGAGTAGACACGCCACAGCTGTATAACCGATACTTTTAAAGAAGGCAGCCGGGATCACCGAAAGGAGTGCATCGAATTCGGGCCCGCGTTGGTAATCCGCCATGATACAGGTTGCTGCGTCGAGAATAACAGGCGGTTCGTCGCCAGATGGGATGGCGAAACAGATCGGCGGATTGCCGTAATAGCCGAGTTGCGGTTTCGGGTCTCGACCTGCAGCGTTACCGTGGTTCTGATAGCCTTGGACTGAGAACCCGATACAACCGGCTTCGTTACAGATACGTGCATAATGTCCTGCCGACCCGTAGTGTCCTATATATCGGACAAGTCCCATCCCGATACCGACTTCTTTTGCTTTGGCGATGGCGTGTTCGGTGGCGCGCACCATCGGGAGGTAGCCGAGTGTCCCGTTGCCGTCAAGCACGACAGCAGTTGGTGTTTCACGGATGACCCGGATATCCGGGTTCGGGTTGAGACTTCCGTTTTCAAAGCCTCCGCAATACCCGTTGACGGTTCGGGTGCCGTGACTGCGGACACCTCGCAGATCGGAATTGACGAGCAGACGGCTGATGAGTGCGGCGTGCTCGTGTGTGATACCGGCTTTCTCAAAACAGGCAGTGCTGAAGTTAAGAAGCCGTTCTTCGTCTACATGGACAAAATCTTCTGGCGGTCTGTTCATGTTTTTTCCTTCCGTTGTAGCATAGTCTGATGTTAATGTTTTTTCACAAGATCGCGAGCGCAGCTCGCTCCTACAAAGATCGCGAGCGCAGCTCGCTCCTACAAAGATCGCGAGCGACAAGAAATACCGTTTTTGCTGGGGGTATTTGCTTGGGGTTTTTGATAGGGTGTTTCTGCGTATTTCTGCGGATTTCTTGTAAGCAAAAACACTCGCTCCTACAGAGGAAAATATACGTATACATAAAGTGAATCTGTAAAACTAAATCGCCCTGTAACTATACCACAAAAATTGTAGGATGTCACGTTTTTTCTGAAAAAATGGAACCTCTTATAACTCTTTTTAAGGAAGGATGGAAGGGAAGAAGGTCCGAAAATCAAAAATGTCCATTCAATATTGAAACTTGCTTATTCCGTTGCGGGTGACAGTGTAATCTCCCAAAGTAGCACTGTACGATCCGGACTGCCACTGGCGATCGTGCGTCCATCCGGTGAATATAGGACAGAGGTGACCGTCGTGTATCCTGTGAAAGTCGTCTTGTGTTTTCCGGTGTTAGCATCCCACAATCGGATCGTGCGGTCAATGCTCCCTGTAGCAATTGTGTTGCCATCGGGAGCATACGCGATAGCAGTAACCTGACCTGTATGCCCCGTGAGTGTAATGGTATTTTGTCCTGTGGCAATATCCCATAAATCGACGATATTATTATTTCTTTCACTGATAGCGATAGTTCTTCCATCAGGAGCGTATGCTAATGACCGGATACCACTCGCGTGCTTAAGGGTGATTGTGCCTTCAAGTTCACCCGTTACGGGATTCCACAGCTGGATCTTACCGCCAATATCCGCACTAGCGATCGTTTTACCATCGGGTGAGAACACCACACGGGAGTGATAACTCTGGCCTTCATATATAACTTTACGCTTCCCTGTTCGCACGTGCCACAAATAGATCGTCCCTTCGTCATGTGTGTAATATTCGCCAACGGTAACAACAGTGTTGCCATCGGGTGAGAACACAGCGGAAGATATATCGTACTCGCGATCTGTGGATAATAGATAAATCAAGTTAGTGTGTTTAAGTGTCGTTTTTCGTTTGCCTGTTTTCGCGTCCCACAACTGTACGGTATCGTTCCAATTTTTGGTAGCGATGGTATTGCCTTCAGGCGAATAGGCAATAGGCGTACCTCTGATTGTTGTTAGGGTTTTGCGTTTTCCGGTGCTGGCATCCCGTAACCCGAGACCGCCTGGCTCTCTAGTGGCGAGAGTGTTGCCATCGAATGAATATGCAAGCGGTGTGATACGGCTATGTTTTGTGATTGTGGTTTTGTGTATGCCGGTCTGTCCGTCCCATAATTCGGCTGTCCCGTCCCGGCTGACAGTAGCAATTGTGTTGCCGTCCGGTGAATAGGCAATAGAGGCGACCCCGAACGCGTGTGCCGTGAACTGCGTCTGGAGTCGCCCGGTTCTCGCATCCCACAACCGGACCTTACCGTTCTGAGTGCCGGTGGCGATAGTATTTCCATCGGGTGAATATGCGATAGTGTTGACAGCATCCGCATCGCGATTCCAAGGGAGTGTGGCGTTGAGCCCTTGTCTATGTTTCAGCGTGGTTTTGTGTTTTCCTGTGTCAGTGTGCCACAACCGCACGGTGCTGTCCCGACTTGCGGTAGCGATGGTGGCGCTGTCGGGTGAATAGGCAATAGCGGTAATCCGCTTCGCGTGCCCCGCAAGCTTGGCTGTACGTATTCCTGTGAGTGCGTCCCATAACTGCACGGTATTGGTATTATCTTTATCATCTCTCGATCTCCAACCGCAGCCGGTAGCGATTGTGGTGCCGTTCGGTGCGTACGCAACAGCCGTGACACCGCCTGTGTGATATCCTCTGAGCGTGCCTATTCGTTGCATTGTCATCGTGTCCCAGACCCGCACTGCATCGTCTGAATTCCCGCTAACGATTCTGGTGCCGTCGGGTGCGTATGCGATGGCAGTAATGTGGCGGCCATACTTTGTGAGTGTGCCTATCCGTTGCTTTGTGGTAACATCCCAAAAGCCGACTTTGCTGTCGTTAATTGCTCTTGCGATTCTGGTGCCGTCGGGTGAATATGCGAATGCAAAAGCAGAAGTGCTATCTGTCTGCGGTAGCAGATCGAGTGCTTTGCCGGTAGCGGGATCATAGAACCAAATCCCGATGGAACTGGAAATTGCGAGCCGACTGCCATCGGGGGAGAATCGGACTTCGCCTATAGCTCCCTTCCCGAGCCGTGCTTTCGCGCCTTCGGGTAGACTGAACTGCGTGTAATCTTGCGCGACGGCTGGGAGACAGCACATTGGAATTATTAATAGCATCCGTATGAAGAAAAAGGGAATTTTCATAGTATATCCATCTCCGCCTTCATGTTTGCGGTTATTCTTTTCGTAGAGTTGTTTCTCTTTTCCTGATTAGCACAGTGCCATCTTGATTCACCCGTGCAGCAGTTGTACCATCTGGGGAATGCAATAACCACTTGGAGCTGCCTGGCGTGTCAGCAGGTGTCGGCGTAAGTTCCTTTCCTGTCTCGGCATGCCACACCCGGACCTCATTTTTCCAATCGCCAGTCGCGATTATTCTTTTCCCATCCTTTGAAAATACGACAGTCCACACAGCACCTGGTCCTTTAAATATCACCCTTTTGCGTTTTCCTGTGTTTGCATTCCACAAATACACCGTTCCTTTCTCGACAGTGTAATAATCTCCACCGGTAACGATAGTATTCCCATCAGGGGAATAAGCGATAGGCCCTATCTCGTACTCACGGTTTTGAAGTAGCAAAAAGATGGTGTCAATCAAACCAACATGTGCCAGTGTTGCTTTATGTTTGCCGGTTTTCGCATCCCGTAACAGCACTTGATCGTTGTATGAACTCACTACAGCGATCGTTTTGCCATCGGGAGAATATGTGATGTTAAAAATGATACCATTTTTATCACCAGTAAAAGTGTTTTTAAGTGAGGCTGTGGACACATCCCAAAAGTGGACCTTTCCGTCTTGATTTCCGGTAACAATTGTTTTACCATCAGGAGAATATGCGGCGGCGTTGACACGCATATATCCTGTGAGTGTAACTTTGGATTTACCCGTCTCAGCATCCCACAATCGCACTGTGCCATCTGAACTGGCAGTAGCGATAGTGTTTCCATCTGGCGCGTATACGATAGATTTGACGCGCGCTGTGTGCCCAGTGAGGGTAGATTTAAGTTTCAGTGTTTGTGTATCCCACAATTGCACACTCCCGTTTCTACCACCGCAGACGATGGTGTCGCCATCTGGGGAATATACTAAGGACCTCATGCCTCCGACTGCAGAAGCGAGTGTCGTTTGGTGCGTTCCGGTAGTGGCATCCCACAACCGAATCGTCCTATCGGAGCTGCCTGTTGCGATAGTCTTGCTATCTGGGGAATACGCGACACAAGAAACCTGTTTTCTATGTCCAGTCAGTGTGATTTTGTGATTGCCAGTTTTTCCATCCCACAAGTATGCTGCGTTATCGTCCCCCACAGTGGCGAAAATCGGTCCATCCAATGCAGACACAACTAAATTGAATCCTTTTGGATGCATTCTTCTTATGGATATGCTTTTTCCGGTTTGTGTGTTCCATAAGCGAGCAGTGTTGCTAAACCCGCCAACGGAGGCGACATAATTTCCGTCAGGCGAAAAGACTATGGATTTAATACCACGCAAGTGTCCAAGACGCATCTTTTTTGCTTCTCCAGTATTGGCATTCCACACCTCTACTGAATACCTTGAACTTCCGCTTGCGTTTCTCCTTTTCGCGCGAACACCGATACCAATCCTGTTACCATCAGGTGAAAAAGCAAAAGGAAAAGGATATCTTATGTTCGGACGTTGTAGCAATTCCAACGCTTTTCCTGTTTGTGGATCGTGGAACCAGATGCCGATAGACGTTGAAATCGCCAGTTGACTACCATCTGGAGAAAAGTGGACTTCACCGAGGTCACCTTTGCCGATACGTGCTATTGCATTTTCGGGTAAGCCGATTTGTGGGTTATCTTGTGCGGTTGAAGGGAGAGAGCAAACCGAAACGATAATTGCTGTGAATAGGAAAAGAAAGGAAGTTTTCATGGTGAGATATCTCCTTTTGGTAATCGCAAACAGTTCATTTTCAAAAAGCCCGTTGGGTTCGCTTCCTAACGTTATTTTTGTTGTAAAACGTTTCGGTTTCTTTGAAAAAAATCGAGTTTGCTAAACACCGGAAACTAAACACACATGAAAACTTCCTATACAGGATCTGAATAGTCAGATGTCAATTGTGCCGGATGAAGTCTGCCTGCTGCTTTCACGGGTCAATTTGCTTGTGGAACTGCTTTTCGCCGTTTTTGATGGTGAAAATTACGGCACTTTTGGTTGGATGGCGGTTTTCATCGTAACCGGCGATGGTCGTTGCACCGATGTAGTTTTCGGTGGCAGCGAGTTGCTCGCGTATCTTTTCTGGATCAAGGCTACCGGCTCGTTCAACGGCTTCAAAAAGCAACTTGACGGCATCGTAACTAACACCGATACCGCCTGTAGGTGTCGAAACGTAGATGGCTTCGTAAGCATCAACAAACGCGCGAGCTGTCGGTTCGTCTGTCTCTGGCGAGAAATGTCCGCTGAAAAAGCTGCCTTCCACTTCGGCATCTGCGTTACCGTACAGAAGTTCGCTATCCCACGCGTCTGCGCCGAGGAAGATTGTCGGATCTCCATCTGCGTTTAGGAGTGGCATCGCGCGTGCCTGTTGCGTTATGAGCGAAGTTTCTTGAACGAATCCGGCGATGAAAAGCGCGTCGGGTTGCAGATCGGCAATGCGGGTGAGCTGCGCGGTGAAATCTGATGTCTCGTCTTCGTAGAACTCCTGTGCAACGATTTCGCCACCGAGCCCACCGAAATCGCGTGCAAAGAATTCAGAGATGCCTTCAGTGTAGAGGTCTCCACTTTGCGTGATAACCGCGGCGGTGGAGGTGCCGAGGTCGGCTTTGGCGAATTGTGCCATGACTGCACCTTGGAAACTATCCGTGAAAGATGCCATGAAGACGAAGTTACCTGCATTTGTAACGTTTGGGTTGGTCGCAGTTGTCGTGATCATCGGGATTCCGTGGCGTTGTGCGATTGGACCGACCACAACGGCATGAGAAGATCGGTTAGGTCCGATAAGCGCGATGATTCCGTCTTCAACAATAAGTCTTTCAGCGATTTGGGCGGAGACCTCGGGTCCCGCCTCTTTGTTAATGTGTCCGATTAATTCGACAGGCATGCCAAGAAGTCCACCACGCTGGTTAATCTCGGTGACAGCCATCTCAGCACCGTTTGGATAGGTAACGCGTTCACCCGCAACAATGAAACCGATCTTGAGGGTTTCTTCTTGTTGTTGAGGCGTAACAATTTTTTGGAGGCGGTCACACCCGATTGATATTGCAAGCAATACACTAAAACTACTAAAGTTTGGACGATATTGTAAACTTATGCTGCCTTGTCAAAAGGCAGGGGTGTATCGTCTTGAAAACGGACATTAATATTCTGTGAGTTTGTTTTTTCATTGAACTTGGCAAAAAATCTTGAGACCGCTATTTGCG
>JAJDTJ010000146.1 GCA_022827225.1 Candidatus Poribacteria bacterium
CTTGCGATGCTTTCTGTTCGGACATTTACGCGAACGACGACTCCGCCTGAGTTCACGACGCTTTTCTACTTTCTTGCCAACCTTATCGTGAGCATCGGCTTGGATATTCAGATACGTGTGGCTTTCACTCTTAACAGTCAAACCTTCTTTTTTGCTACCAGGATCGACACCTACACAAACGTCTTGTGTTTCTCTATCTGAAGGTGCTTTGTTCAATCTAATACAATAGATACCATTAGACCAATAAGGCGTCGCTTCACCACGCTTGACGAGTTTCCTCGCCCGTGCAGCATGCAGAGGCATCAACTGCTGACCATTTTTCGTCTTTACAGGAATAAACATAAGTTTACAATCTCCTTAAAAAAGGGTATATGTTGCCCCATCCAGATCGCAATATCCAAGAATGAATCAGACTTGGGGAGCATCCGAAACATTGTGCTGGCTACCATACCAAGATACTGCGATATATTACTGTAGTCAATAAGTTGCCCTCGTCCAATCTATAGGCTCGGCTGCCGTATTGAACAAGCCCTCATGCTTTAGCAGAGGGTTATTGACAAGATACCCCTCCAATTGGGGGTTACAAGAAAACCTTGCCGGGGTTCATTAAGTTGAGTGGATCCAGGGCGTGTTTGATGGCGCGCATCAGGTTAACTGCTTCTCCGTGTTCTTTCTCTAATGCGTTGCGTTTACCGATGCCGACACCGTGTTCACCTGTACAGGTGCCGTCCATCTCTAAAGCGATGTCTACTATTTCGCGGCTGAGTCGTTGTGCCTCTGCTAACTCGTCTTTGTTATGGGGTTCAAGCGGAAAAACGACGTGAAAGTTGCCGTCCCCGACGTGTCCGAGGATTGACGGTGTAAGGTCTGATGTTGCGAGGCGTGCTTTCGTTTTCGCGATGCATTCGGCGAGTCGAGAGATCGGGACACAGACATCTGTGACATAACCGACGGAACCGGGACGACGGTTGAGTGCGGCGTAGTAGCTATCGTATCGTGCTTGCCAGAGTCGTTTACGTTCGGTTTCGTCTGTTGCCCATCGGAAATCGCCACTACCGTGCCTCGCTGCGATTTTACCGGCAATCTCGGAGCTCTCTGCGACGGTGTGTTCGGACCCGTGGAACTCAAGGAAGAGTGTCGGTGCGACTTGGTAATCTAATCCTGCATATTTGTTGACTGCCTCCATTTGAAGTTCATCTAACAGTTCAATGCGTGCGATACTGATACTCGTATCCATCATTTTGATAACGGTGTCCACGGCGGCGGCGACGCTCGGAAAAGCGCAAACGGCTGCGGCGACTGCTTCCGGCAACCGTGTTAATTTCAGTGTGATTTCGGTGATAATTCCGAGGGTGCCTTCCGAACCGATGAAAAGACGGGTGAGATCGTAGCCTGCGGCGGATTTTCTGGCCCTACTCCCTGTTCGGACAATAGAGCCGTCGGCAGTAACGACTGTCAAGCCGAGGACGTTATCGAGCATTGTGCCGTATCGGACGGCACTTGTGCCGGATGCGCGGGTTGCGACCATCCCCCCGAGTGAAGCGTCTGCCCCTGGATCGACAGGGAAATGGAGTTGTGTCCCGATGTCGATGAGATGGCTGTTCAATTGGAAACGCGTTACGCCTGCTTGGACGGTGGCATCTCTATCGTCTGGGTTGACGTGTAGGATATTGTTCATTTCGTTGAGTGCGATACAGAGTGTGTCTTCGGTAGCGACGACTGCGCCTTCGACGCCGGTGCCGGTGCCGTAGGGGATGATCGGTATTTTGTGTTTGGCACAGATTTTGACGATATCAGCGACTTCGGTGTTGGTTTTCGGGAAGGTGACGGCATCTGGGGGCGCGCCTCGGTGATAGGAGGCATCGCGTGCGTGCGCGTCTCGGACGGTGTCGTCTGTGCTGAAACGTGTTCCGAGGAGGGCGCGGAGTTCTTTATGTGTGTGGTTGAGATTGTGCTGGTTCATGCTATGTGAATTTTAGCATAATTTGGAGGTGGTGGCAAGGTAAATTCTGTACACTTGCAGAACCATTCAATTGTTCCTAATCACTTTCGTGGGAAGGGTTTGTAACCTCGATTCTTACGGATAGTGGGCGCATCCATTCCCGATAATGCACTCAGAAAATCGAAAACTGAATGACTCTGTATACACTTGCAAAAGGCATTGTTTTTATCGTGTCCTTAGTTTTCATCAAATTACATTTAGCTCCTGCGGGGCCGCATGTGTATAGAAATGCCGTTTATCCTTAAGAATAAAACCCAACAGGGCGACCTGAGTGTGGTGCAGAATGAAGTCTCGACTCAAACCTTATTGGCTCAATAATTTCAGTCTATAGAAGCAGGTGGATGATCTAATTTCGACTTGTAACGTGAAAGTTGTGCTGAACTAATGGGTTTATCCACCTTAAAGTTGTAGGTGTATTCGTTTGTAGTAGGGCAATTTATTGCCCGTCGTAATATGATATGAATCAATTGACTCTAAACAGACCATTAATTTTACACTGGACAGACCATTAGACATCACGCTTGGGGGAGACTCGTGGTGTCAGGGTTATTTGCATCATGCCATTCCCAAGGATTTCAAACTGAGGATTTACTTTTCGCAGATCTTCCCCACCAATCTCTGTTATGTTTAGGATGTAGCTAACAGTTCCATCTGGATTCTCCTTTTTTATTAGTCCATTATGTTGAACGTCAACAGTATAGCGACGATAATCGTTTTCCACATATTCACAAAGTTTATCAAATAAGAGAAATAAAAATTGGAAATCTTCCAGTATAATCCAATTATCTTCTTGTTCATGAGAGTAACGCTGTAGATGTAAATTCATACTATCTATCGTCTTTAAAGTTTCCAGTAAATTAGATGGATCATACCTCTTTTCTTCCATAGAATTCTCAGCGATTCTTCGGCTGAAATTACTCTGTTGATTTTCATACTTGGAAACTGCTTGGTGATATAAAGATTCTAGTTGACAGTGATGTGCAGATAATTCCGGTTTATTATATACCACTTCTAGTATGTGAGATTTTTTATCTATTTCACCTGTTGCGATAAAACGTAGGGCTTTTAAAATTAGTTCTAATGCGGTGTGCATGTTAAACATAGTAACGGCATCTGGACTACTTACGCCACCAATACTATTACTTTGCGCCGCATATGCTATGTCCCTATAACTGTTCGCATTTTTGATAATTTCTTCAAAATTTTCTCTCGTTAATTCTACAGATTGGTTCTGTTTCCCTTTATTAGCCATTATGTCCTCCACAATCTAAATATGCTTAAAGTTTTGTTCTTGCATGGAACGTTAATTTGAACATTAACATATTGTACTGCCATCGGAAATTTGGTCCACTGTCTAAATCAAGATTGTGCCACAATAACATTCTTGAATTCATAGTTGGGCTGGATTGAGTTCCTGCGTTTGTCCACTATGATTTTCATTAAGTGCTTCAGAAGCCAATTTGGATAATTCCTCTTGAGAATTAGCGAATAATCTATCCCATTTTTTTTTGAAGTGGAGTTCAGCAAGCACCCAATCTGCAAAGGCATCTTGTTCCTTCGGTGAGAGTTTTGATGCTTCTGTGAAAGCTTGTTCAAGGCGTGTTGTCATTGAGATACCTCCATACAAAAGTGGTTAGCGATGCCAATGCTATAGTAAAATGCAAGCATCTGATTGCAAGCCTGATTAAGTATAAGGCATTTTTAGCAAATTTTCAACCTTTTTCGGGTGTGTAAATATTTTGTTAATTGTTGTCTGAATGCAGGTCGCATTTGGGTGAGTACGCAGCAAGTCAGGGATTTGGCTCGTTACGGCGCAAGCTAACAGCATACGCTACAAAAGATAATGTGCTACAAAATCGCGCGTCAAAACTTTACACACCCCTCGCTCATCCGAGGCTATTTAGTTTTGAATTTTGTAGTGTTAACTGTGTAACTGAGATTGAGACGAAAAATTCCCTCAAATTTCGCTCACAACAGTGCATCTTCTTGTAGGAACGAGTTATGCTTGTGACTTCTATACCCTAAAATTCAGACTTGACAAAGCACTAGTCCAGATTTTGAAAAATTGGGGAGAGGTAGGTGGGATCAGCAGGATCTCGGAAAAGGATGTGCCATTCTTCTGCAAATTCTTGTCTATCCATCCCTTCTCTGAGTCGGAGAACTTGAAAATCAGTTTTTGAGATGATAAAGGAATCCATCTGGACGTGTTCACCGCGGAAGCGTTCATAAGATATTTCACGCAGCCACTTGAAAAGAGTGATTTTATCGTTGTGCTCATTGATGGCATCATATACCATACCGTGCGGTTCAATGAAAACGACACGCCGTTTTGCACCTTCAGTTATCCAAAGGATGAAGTCCGGATAGAAACCTTTGTTTTCATAGAATCCGATACCTCTGCCTCGACTCTGGTTGCGTAGGAGAAATACCTCCTTTTTGGCGAGAAGACCCTCATGTTGCCCGCGAACGTAACGGCGTAGGTCCTCTACGAAGAGTTTCTCGCTTTCTTCTAAGGCTGGTGGTGTAGTTCGCCACGAGTCGTTGGCATTTGTAATCGCGAGCAGTGGTTGATATAAGTGCCTATCATTGTAGGCGTTGGGCAGCTCAGTCACATCAGGTCCGTATATTGCCCCACTTTCTATCAGGTTTTGGATTTTTGGTTCAAGTTCTTGTGCTTTGTCTCGTGGAATGTAGACGTTCCAATTGGTGAAGTTCGTATCCTTTTCGTCTAACCAACCCGGTCTCATCTGCCTACCGCTCCACTGTTGCTGAACGATACGGTAGAATTTAGCAATATACTTGCGGAGCAGTGTAATCACTAATTCTTCTAAACGAGCGACCTCTTCAAGCGATGTTGGCTTAACTTCTGATTCTGTCATAACGGTGAGTCCGTACAATTCATGCTTTGGATCCATGATCGTCTGGAGAATACCGACATCAAAGATGAGGTTATGAAACTGCTTTTCTTGTTTGTATTCAAGCAATTCTAGATAGATCCTTTCCCAATCTAATAGATCCAAACTCTCGTGTCCGATTTTGCGTTCTAAGGCAGCAGTTGACTGGTTTCCTCGGATGCCTTGTTGTGAACTACTTCCGATAACTTCAACGATTTGCGTAGTATGAGTGATATAAGCATTGATATTGACTGAGAGCGGGACACACTGCCCTTTAGCTGCCTCATCGTAAGGCTGGACATTTGGAATAAAAAGGCGATGCGCGAGGAAATTTTCGTTAGAAACGATAGGTATTTCGATCTGAATAGGCTCATCGGGTTCAACGCCTTCACGGGTGAGATAGTCTCTGAATTGTGCCATGAAGTTTGCGCGGACAGCAAAGATGTTTAGGGTTTCCAGAAGTGGAAGATCGGGTGGATGCTTACCCTCAAGTGCGGAGCTTCGCTTAAGGGTCATGTCTTTGCCGCGTAGACGGACACCCCGACCGAACAGTTGAATGATTTGGGAGCCTTCCTGTCTACCGATGTTTAGCAGTCCCATGGCAGTGACACGCCAGCTGTCCCATCCTTCAATGAATTTTTTCGCTCCAATGAGGATGTTGATCGGGCTGTTGGGCGTATTGATGTCGCTGAAGAGGCTTTCAGTGAGGACATCTTCAGCATCTGTTTCAATGCCGGCATCGTCGTTTCGGACGAGTTTTTTAAAAGCGGAAGTGTCTCCGATATAGATAAGACCGAAATATTGATTGCCACCATTAGTTTTCAGTGCGATTTCACCGGGGGCACTGCGGACATCACATAGGGAAAGCTCGCCACTTGAATCGGTGTGAAACACTTCATTGAGAATAGCTGCATAGATTTGGACGGGTGTCTCATTGCGTTCATTTTTGAGATAACTAAACCGGTTTTCAAAAACGTCGGTGCCACTGTCATCGGATAAGCCTGAGTCGCCATTGAGAATTTTCTCAATTATGTTGATTGCCCAGTTTTCATTTTTCAGGAATCGGTTCAAGAAACGGATAACATTAAGAACATCGGAGCGAGATTGTCTGTTTTCGGTATAGACGGCGTTGACTTTACTGCCTACGAATGCCCATAGCGGAGAATCTAATCCGTAGGTACGAACAACTTCTGAATTTTGCTTGAAATAGCGACGCTGCTCGTAGAAACTGAGCAGATTGGCTAAAAGCAGTGTTTCGGTTTGCGTTTCTTTGTCATAGCGGACGTTGAGGATGCGGAAATTCTTGCCGTATCCATCGCCATAGAAATAACGATAGGAGTAATCGAAGACAATCGCTTTTCCGTATTCTTCTATGAGGTCGGCGTTTTTAGCGGCGGCGAGTGCTTGTCCGAAAGTTGCGCTGTATTCAAAGGTGAAACCTGTTTCGCCGAGTGTATCTCGGATTTTGCGCCAGACTTCGCCGCCACTGCCTTTATGTCCTTCGTCCACGAGGATGAGGTTTTTGCCTTCAAATGCTTCAACTTCAACACTTTCGCCTTCTCCTGTTTTTTCCTCTACTAATTTTGTGATTTCTATTACCTGTACTGTGTTACGCGTACTCGCCAAGCGATTGCCTTCAACTTTGAAACGTTCACATCGTATGTCTGAATTTACAAGTTCGTGCAGGTGTTGTTCGCTTAAGCCTTCGTTCGGTGTGATGAGGACAACGTGGTCCAATTTCTCTTTGCAATAGTGGAGATACTGGTGGTAGTTGATGTGCATGATGAGGGTTTTGCCAGCGCCGGTTGCCATCCAGAAGGCGAGTTTATCAAGGTCTGTGTTTGTAAAGTTTGTATCCATAGAGTCGCTGGGTGCTCTTGCGCTATTACGGGTTTGAACAAAATCGTTGAGTTGTTTCAGGAGTTCCCCGGGTCTGTTGAATTTCCAGTCTAAGAAAATTTCGGTATAGAGGAGTGCAAGGTATTGGAAGTAGCGGAGGACAATCGGCTGTGCGCGTTTGTCGTTTATAGCAGCGAGGTGCTGTTTGATGTTGTCGTCATAGGTTGGTAATTCTTTTTCAGTTCTCGGATTTAGGTCTGGCAGGGTCATAAGAAACTTGCAGAGTGCTGCATCTCCGCTTGGGTTGTGTTCTGCATCGAATCTGGCGGTATCGTTAAGTAGGTCGCGCGTGGTTTTATATCCGAAGTGGCTGTTGAGCCACCCGTGGAGGGTTAGATGGTTGTCAAGTGTGCGTTGTGCGTTGTTTCTTCTGGGCATAGCGGTTTGTTTTTTAAATTTATTGTGAAAACATCAATCGTTTGAAAAGCGGATCTAAAGATTCTGCTTCTGGAACAATGCTATCTGTATTGACATAGACCTTGTCCACTTCTTCTGTGAGTTTATTTTCTTGAATGAAACGGTAATCTCGTTCCCAATCTTGTTCTTCCCAGCCTTCCGTTTCACGCCAGATAATGACGACTGGTTTTTGCCCAACCGTACCTTTATAGACAAGATAACGTCTGTCATCGTCGTGCAGACACTGGCGGATCTGGACTGATAAGCCGAGGAGGTAGTTGAAAGTTTCAGGTAGGTCTATGGTCTGTGTTCGTGTCTGCATATCTTTGACGATATTAAGTTGATAACTGAACGGATTTTGGAGCTTGGATATGTTTAGGAACGTTGGACTTTCCTTTGTATCGCTTTCCAAAATATAACGCAATTGGTGTTCATTAAGTAGCAGATTTTTATGTTCGATTTCGTTGAATTCAATGTTGTTAAGGGCATCTTCATAGGACTCAATGCGTTGGTATTTGATGATGTGAGAGAGGCGACTCTCACGAGAGACTGGCTTAGCGTCTTTCCATTTTTCGGCGTAAACGGCTTTCTTGACGCGAGGCGTAAGCGCAGTATCAAAATGGTGTCCCATCTCAATTAGGATATATTTACGCTCTCCACTATCCCGGCGATTTAGATTGATGACAGCATGGGCATTGGTACCACTGCCTGCGAAGAAATCAAGTATCATACCTTTTCCATCAGTAGTAATTGACCATACAAGTTTTTCATATAAACCAACAGGATGAGAATACGGAAAATCTAAACCAAAGGCATCCAGTATATGTTTACCTCTTTCGCCTGTGGAAATTACAGATGTTAATTCTCCTATTAAATTATCTTTCAAATAACATTTTCGGCGAGGTTGAGTTTTTTCGTCAACGCCGAAACTAACTTCATTTTTTTCTAATAAATCGTCTAAATATTCTGGTGTACTTGACCAACCATTCTTGGGTACAGGACAAGGTTTTTTAGTAATAGGATGAATTAGTGGTCTAAAGTATTTAGGATCTGTTCGCACATCACCTGCCCCCATGTGGACAGTTGTATAGACATGTCCATTTTCATCGATATTGGAATAAGATCGTTCCATCCCACTTAACTCTGTTCTTTTGTTAATCCAAGTTTTGAAGTCACTACGGCATTGACTGGTAATCCCCCCATGTGCTTTTGCTAAAGCCAAAGATTTTTTTAATATCATTTCACCATTAACATGTTGTGCCTTCAGTTTTACATTTCCCCTTGATCGACAAATAGTATATTCGTGTTGTGTTGCTATCGTATTTGATGCTCCAATGGGATTCCTTTTATCCCACACAATCGATCCTTGATCATCCATCCGCAACGAATTGAAAAACAGAAAAAGTTTCTCATATTCACTTTCATCAATATGGCAAAAGAAGCAACTTTCCGATGCCATGAACTGTTCAGAAGTGATTAATCGGTCTTCCATCATTGATAGCCAACTTGAATGCTGATAAGCATTTTTGTAAAGGAAACCACTCGTTTGGGTGTTATACGGCGGATCGATGTGAATACACTTTATTAAATTGCGGTACTTTTCTACCAGCAGATTTAAAGCTTGAAAATTCTCGCCGTGAATTAGCAAACCATCTGTCTCATTATCGATATCGTCAAAATGTGATAGGAGGCGGTCTTTGAATTCGGAGTCAAAGTGACAGGTATCCAAAACGAGATTTGGATTGTTTTTGAGAAAGTCAACGGAGAGCGGTTCCTTGTAGTGGGTATGAATTAGGTTACTGTCTATTTGATGAATGGCAAATAGGTCTTTCCATTCATTGAGTTGTGCAGTGTTCTGTGTGATTTCGGGGTAAAATTCTTCTGGGACGCGATCAAGTGTGAGGCAGTAGTCGGTGGAGAGGACAAACTTCTTTTTCAGCCAGAGACGTTTTTGGAATTCTTCAATGTGAGCGACAAAATCGGTAATTTGGGTGGCAACTTTGTGGACAAGTTTCGCGGTTTCCAGCCAATTATTACTATTGGTTAATACTGGAGTTGCCCCCCCCCCCCCTGCTTAATTCCAAATTAACGTTCGTTAAAATTAAGTCAGATATAGGGATGACTTCGTTTTTGATGTAGACATCTAGTTCGCGGTTGAGGAATTCCTTGAGGTCTTTGTGTATAAAAAAGTCTGCGGTGTTACGTCGGGTGTACGTACGAAGGTGCTTTCCGAGAGTCGTTTCGCCTTCTGTTTGGTTCTCTAAGGCAGATAGGGCATCGTAATGACCGGTTAGACATCGCATGATTTCCGGCTCAGCGGCATCAATAATTTTGTCTTGTTGTTTTTGTCCACTATATTTTTTCTTTTCTTCATCGTTAAGCGGTCGGTATTTAAATGGAATACGGATTTCATCGATATCTGGTGAATAGGTTGTTTCGTCAGAGACAGGAATAAAGAAACGTTTCGCACCTTTGACATTATCTTTTTCAATATCTACATCACGGAGATCAAAAGTGACGGTGATACCTTGTGATGTGAATCTATAGGTAGAGAAATGCTCGCCGCTTTTGACATAATATTGGTCTTTGTTTGCCCAGTGGAGATATACCTCTTCGCCGTTGTATGGGACGGCGTAGCGTTCGGCTTGGGAATAACGTCGACGTGGGATGAAGTCGCCATTGTCGTAGTAGCGGGAGAAGAAGGTGTAGAGATGGTTATAAACCGTATCTTCCTGTTGGTCTCGGGTTTGCGGTGAACCAAGTTGTTCTTGTGCTTCAAGGTATTGCTTAACTAATGGACGATCTTTTATGGTTTCGTCAATGAGAATCCCGTCAGCATCTAATACATCCTCGCCAAAGGCATCTTTGACTCGCTTTTTTAAATCTTCAAGTTCCTCGCGAGCGGATTCTATTTCGGTGTTTGCGTCAAGAGCATTTTGAACAATCGTGGGGAGCTCCTCGTCAATGAATTTTTGGAGCTGGTCTCGTCTGTAGTTGATGATGCGGTAGATGCCGAAATCGAGGTCGGCGGCATCTGCGCGGAAGAGTTTCTGGAGGAGCTCTTGTAGTTTTTGTAAGGATTCTTGCATATTTATCTGGTCTCGTTATCTGAAAGTGAAGTTTTAGATTGTCCGTTAATTGTAGCAAATTTTGCTGGTGATGTCAAGAAAAATTTGTATCTACGGCAGGACGATTTAGTTTTCGGTTTTGACTTTGGTTTTCGTTTATAGGTGCTAACGTTTTTTCGCAAGATCGCGAGCACAGCTCGCTCCTACCGGGGAAGCGTATTCACATAGATAAAGTGAATATGTAAAACTAAATACCCTTGGTATCTACGGGGCGAAAGCGATAAATATAAACATGTTGAAAAAACACCCAGGCAAAACCCCTTAAAGGGCTTGGGGCTTTGCTTGAACATGCTACTATAAACATATCGTTCCTACGGAACTAAAGAGAGGTTTGGGTGTGTCCAAAATTTCTCGCTAAAATCCGGTTCGGTTAGGAAACCGACCCTACCGGGTCTGGGGCCTCGACGGTTATTTTTTCTCCTCCAGTGGTTTTGGGTCTTGGGGTGTGATGTCTACTATGTCTTGCTCTGCGTTGATGGTGTTGCAGGCGACGAGGGTTTTTAGGATCTGGTGTGCTAACGTTACGTGTTTCGTAGCCTCTTCGGAGTCTTCTGCTTGGAAGAGGCATTGTTTCTGGTGTCCGTAGAGGGTTTCTAATTCTTGGGCGATGTTTGCAGAAGTCGTGAGGTTCAAGGTGCGGTAATTCGCGCAGAATTCGTCTCGGGTTTGGTTAAAGAGGTCGCGGTATTTCTCAGGAAATTGGCGGTGGTTGATATCCAAGCGTCGGAATTGATTGAACAACTCTTGTCGGAGCTCCCTTTCATGAGTCGCACGTTCTTGGATATAGTGAAGTCTGTAATTTTTGATGTATCTGTCTTTACGGTAAACATCGAATGCCGCGAGGGCACTCTCATTAAGTTTCTTATCTGTTTCCTTGCCATATTTTTCATCGAAAGCCTTGAGATTTTTCTTAAGGTACGCCGCGATAAATTCAGATCTGCTGCGGAGTTCGCTGTCGTTGAGGGGTTCAGCCATAATTGCATCAACATTGAGCGTCTCTGGAATTCCGAGGGGTGGCAGTTCGTCTTCAAATTCTTCAATGAATGCGTCAATGATGTCGGTTAATTTCATAAAACGTGCGAAGGATATGACGACAAATTGTTTGTGCTTCTCTTTGAGTTTCATGCGTGGACTCCTTATAAAATGTTACACTGGTGTAACATTTGGGATGAACAGGTTATCGGTCTAAACTTAGTCGTTGTAAGGGTTTAGAGGTGATTTTTGTGTTGCTGTAAAAAAAATAATTTGGCGAAAAGTGTAACATTTGGTTTAGCGGTCAACCATCAGCAGTTAGAAAAATGTAAGAGTAGTTATGTTTTGTTATTTATTGATTTTAACCTAATTTAGATTTATATTGTATATAATACTATATATAATACAGGAATGCAAATTTATTTTTTGGGATGGACGCAAATTTAGCAGTGGGTAAGTAGGATGAATGGGTTTTAGGGTTTCCGATAACAGCAGGACGGACGCAATTTTGGCTGTAGGGGTTTTGTTAGATGAAATTTTTCTGACAACACAGGGTTTCTGGTAGCACAAACTAAAAGTTTGTGGTAGAAAAGAATGGCATGCGTAAGTTGTGTCAATGCCATACGATGTACGTTGGCATTTGCCATACCAATCCGATCAAACTCCAGACGCATCCGAGTGTGTAGTCCCCTAAGATTAGTCCTAAAAAGAACGGCACAGCTTGTCGGTAAAGTTTCACACCGCCGAGTTTCAGTACAATCGCTTTTGCTAGCCAGCTGAGGAAGATCGGAAACCACAAGCCACCCATCCCTGTCCCGCTCACGAGGACATAGCCACCCGGATGCAGGGGCCACCATAGAAACCGGATTTTCATAATCATCAGGAATATCGTAAACAGGAAACTGCTACCGATAACGCTGAGCTCCGGCGCGCTGGTCTCCCGTGGACTGACGAGCCATGTTTGGAGTCGGTTGAACGTCTCCCATCCCATATAGACGATCCAGCCGCGCGCCTTGCTTGCTGCCCCCATATCGTAGAGGACATGTAAATATGCCCAGAACGTTATCAGGATACCGAATACAATCGCCAGGATCATCCCGATAAGGAGTTGCCGATATCCGATGCTGCTTCGCTCTGCCAAGCGAAATGCCTCTAATTCACTCGGTGTCGGATGCGCTCGGAAACATCGGACAAATGGATAGAGAAATGTTAGTCCTGTCAGATTTCCTGCGCCGAGTCGGCGTGTTCCGAGTGCAAGCACCATCGTCCGTCCGGGATCGACAAAGATGAGTTGATGGAGCGGCGGTCCGATTTCGGCGCGAATGCGGGTGATACCGATAACTAACGGGAAGTAGAAGAGAAAGAAGAGTCCGATTGCCCAGAACGTCATTCCCATTTGATAACAGAAGAAGAAAAGGAACAACATGCCGACGGTGAACAGACCGGCAGCGGTACGATAGCGCATCGGTTCCCGGGAATCGTCGGGTGCGGTTTCACCTTGGCGTTGCGCGATTCCGAAAACCTTACGGATAATGCGTCCGTAGTGTTTCCGTCCGATCCACAACGGGATGCATCCGAACGCGATCCACGCGCCGGTTTGCTGTTCGAGATGGTAGATGTTCCGCGCGCCGAACGCATCGGTTACAATCAGTTGGATACGACTGAGAAGCCAGAAGAACCAGCATGAAAACGAGAGGTCCAGCGGTGTGAAGAACATCAATCCGATGCTAAACGGATAGAAAGAGATGCGAATCGGTCCCATCGCACTCCACGGTTTTGAACTGAACTGTCCGATGGTTTTACCTTTGATCGGTAGCGCGGGAATATCGGGGAACAAGTAATTCAAGCCGTTCAGCAATTCTGCGCCACCTGCCAGGGCGAATCCGAGCCACATCCACGGTGAGGTAAAAAAGCGTCTCGGATTGCTTGTCAAGGCTAATGGGAGTTGGACGATGGGATAGTTCAGCCGTTCGTTTTCTGTCCACTGCTTACGGAGAAAGACTGTTACCGCCAGCAATGTCAACCAGAGCGCGATGACAAAACTTGACCAAGCAAGTACGGGTGGTATCCATGCGTTTAGCGTTGTGGAGGTGTAGAGCGTAGAATCGCCGTTGTAGAACCCATCTAAGACCCGTGGACTTTTGACGGCGATCCAAGTGGGGATATGATGCCCAAAAAGCGGGATCCATTCGTTTTCTGGCGATGCGAATTGGAAGGTGTGTGCGAGGACAGGGATGAGGTACCCCATCATCGTGTGCCCACTGATTGTCGTCAACATTACAACCATCACGTAGATGGTTTGCAAATCGGCTTGCGACATCGCCAGCCGCGGCATGAATCGCTGTAGCAGTAGGTTGGCAAGGACGAAGATAAGGAGCGTAAAGACGGCGTTAAAGAACAGGGAGGCGATCGTCAACTGTGTTGAGTGCCATACCTCCGTCCCCATCAGGCACCAGTAGCTATTGAAAGCGACGAGTATCAACCCAATCAGTAGAATATGCGGTTTAACGAGGTTCTGCTTCCCGTTTCCGTTGGTTTCCATTCCCGCTCCTGCTGATATGTTGTAACGCCTCGTGTAACACCGCTTCGTTGCTGTATCTTTTCAGAATGCCTTGTGTTGTAGCATCGCTTGATGACAGTTCCGGAATCTTTTCGCATAACAGTGGCAATGCTCGGACGACGTTGTCCACGATGGTGATGCTCGCCTGCTTCGCGGTGCGCGACATCGGGTTGAGATCGACGGTCACGACATCTTTACCCATTTTTCGGAGTGCTTCGCATCGGTCGCCGTCCTCAAGCGGCACAAAAACGACATCCGCTTTAAAGATGCCCTCTGGATGCACGAACTTCCTGTTAGAGTCGATAAAGGAGAGTTGCGCCTCGGTTGTTGGCATCAGTACATCTGACGCGCCGTGCTTTAGGAGGTACTCTCGGATTTTCTGTTCCCGTCCGGTTTCGGTATGGAAGATGTTCACCTCAAGGGGTGCGTTCAGGACTTGCCCGAGTTCGATGAGTGCTTCGGGTGCCAACGCCGCCACATTCCCGTTGACGGAGATGACGGGGTGTTCTGCCAGACGGAGCATCGCTGCTGCAGCGTGGATCGCCTCAATCGCGAACGGCTGTGTCGCCTCGCCGATAAGGTAATCAAACGCCTCGCCGCGTCCATGCGCGATGAGTCCGTGGATAGAGGTAATGCCTTGTTGGACACCTGCAACGATGGTATCTCTGAGTGTTAGTGAAAGGTATCGGGGATGTGTTTTCGGAACGTCGCTCAATTGGGTAGCACCTCAGCGGAAGTTTCCGTTTATTATACCGTGTTTGGCATAAGTTTGCAAGGGAAGGTGTGTAAAATTGAATTCTTCAATGCCACACAATATAGGTCGGTATCTGCAGCACCAGTCCGATAAGGCTCCAGAGACATCCGAGCGTGTAATCGCCTAAGATCAGCCCCAAAAAGAACGGTACGGCTTGTCGATAGAGTTTCACGCCGCCAATCTTTAGCACGATTGCCTTCGCCAGCCAACCGAGGAAAATTGTGAACCACAGCCGTCCCATCCCTGTACCACTGACTAACACATAACCGGCAGGGTGTAGGGGCCACCATAGAAACCGGATCTTCATAATCATTAGGAATATCGTGAAGAGGAAACTGCTACCGATAACACCGAGCTCTGGCACGCCTGTCTCACGCGGACTCACAAGCCACGTTTGCAGACGGTTGAACGTCTCCCATCCCATATAGACGATCCAGCCGCGTGCTTTGCTTGCTGCCCCCATATCGTAGAGGACGTGTAGATATGCCCAGAACGTTATCAGGATACCGAACACAATCGCCAAGATCATCCCGATGAGTAGCTGCCGATATCCGATTTGGCTCCGTTCTGCCAGACGGAACGCCTCCAGTTCGCTCGGTGTTGGATGCGCGCGGAAACAACGGACAAACGGATAGAGAAACGTTAATCCCATCAGGTTACCTGTACCGAGTCGGCGTGTGCCGAGTGCAAGCACCATCGTCCGCCCTGGATCAACAAGGATGAGTTGATGGAGTGGGGGCCCAATTTCGGCGCGGATACGGGTGATACCGAGAATCATCGGAAAATAGAACAGGAAGAAGAGTCCAATCGCCCAGAAGGTCATCCCCATCTGAAAACAGAAGAAGAAAAGGAACATCAATCCGAGGGTGAACAGTCCGGCAGCAGTGCGGTAACGCATCGGTTCTCGGGAATCGTCAGGAGGCGGTTCGCCACGGCGTTGCGGTATCCCGAAAACTTTACGGATTACACGTCCGTAATGTCGTCTTCCCATCCATAACGGGATGCATCCGAAGGCAATCCATGCCCCTGTTTGCTGTTCAAGGTTATAGATATTACGTGCGCCGAGCATATCTGTTACGACCATCTGAAGGCGTGTCAGGAGCCAGAAGAACCAGCACGAAAACGAGAGGTCCAGCGGCGTGAAGAACATCAACCCGATGCTAAACGGATAGAAGGAGACGCGAATGGTGCCCATCGCACTCCACGGTTTTGAGCTGAATTGTCCAAGCGTTTTGTTTCTAATAGGCAGGGAGGGGATTTCCGGGAACAAGAAACTCAGTCCATTTAGCAGTTCTACGCTTCCTGCAACCGCAAAACCGACCCACATCCACGGCGAAGTAAAGAAGCGTTTCGGGTTGCTCGTCAATGCTAACGGGAGTTGGACGATAGGATAGTTCAACCGTTCGTTTTCCGTCCACTGCTTACGGAGGAAAACCGTTACGGCTAACAGTGTCAACCAGAGCGCGATGACAAAACTTGACCAAGCAAGTACGGGGGGTATCCATGCGTTTAGCGTTGCGGAATTATAGAGCGTGGAATCCCCGTTGTAGAATCCATCTAAGATACGTGGACTTTTGACGGCGATCCAACTGGGGATACTGTCTCCAAAGAGCGATAGCCACTCATTTTCTGGTGATGCGAACTGAAAGGTATGCGCGAGGACGGGGATGAGGTATCCCATCATGGTATGTCCGCTGATGGTTGTTACCATTACGACCATCACATAGATGGTTTGTAAGTCTGCTTGTGACATCGCCAAGCGCGGCACAAATCGCTGGAACAGTAGATTGACAAGCACGAAAACGAGGAGGGTGAAAACGGCATTGAAGAACAGGGAGGCAATCGTCAGCTGCGTTGAGTGCCACACCTCTGTCCCCATCAGGCACCAGTAGCTGTTAAAAGCGACGAGTAGCAACCCAATCAGTAGAATATGCGGTTTAACGAGTTGTTTAACGAGGTTGGGCTTCCCGTTTCCGTTGGTTTCCATTCCCATTCCTGCTGACTTACAAATTTTCGCCTATTATACTGTGTTTCGGGTAAGTTTGCAAGGGCAGATGTACTGAATTTTTTCTAAAATGGGAAGATTGATAACATTCCGCCAGTTAAACTATGGATTACTGTAGTCCATGAAGGGGTAAACGTAGGACACCACGTTGTCTTGTACCGACATAAAGCGCATCGTCTGCAACCACGAGTGATGTCACGCCTCTGGGCACTTTTGGGGCAATCTGTATCCAAGTGTTTGTCTCGTTGTTCAAGCGATACGTGCCTGTCTCGGAGGTACCATAGAGAGTTGTCCCTTTAACGGCTAACTCGGAGAGGGTGATTGGTACAGATTTTTCATTTGTGAATGGCTGCCAATTCTCACCATCGTTTGACATGGCACCCCCATTGTTTGTTATGATATACACCGTGTTCCCCACATAGACGATATCCTTAAAATGCGGCAATTTTCTCATCATCTCCTGGACTTCTGACAATGTGAATAACGGTAATTTTGGTTTATCCAGTGGAAATGGAAAGGTTGCAGTAATATCGCGCCAGGTGTCTCCGCGATCCGATGACTGAAAGAGGCTCCCGTCGCTTTTTCCGAGGTAGATAACTTTCCCTGAGACAGCGAATTGGAGACCGTTGATGGAAGGATAGTAGTTGCCGAATGCGGGAGCATCTTGCATGCCGGTATCGTGCCATGTGTGTTCACCGCGGGTCCATCGATAGAGTTTGCGTTCGTATTCGATGTAGAAGGTATCCCCGCTGATGGCGAATTCACCAGCGCTTTGTATCTTTCCTTCTTCAATTTTGATATTGATAGCGGGGGTAGCTGTGGCGTTTGGCAATCTTTCCACTTCTTGGTCGTGGTTCACATCTACATAAACAGGCATCCCTTCAACAGGGTGCAGCGTATCTGTATGGGGGTGTAGGTGGAGCAGACCGTTTGCGCTGTCGCCTCTGTTTCTTCTGAAATAGAGTGAATCTCCGAACGCAGTTAGGGAGGTTGATGAAGATGGCAGTGCTGACTGGATATATGTCCACCGTGCCCCTCCGTCAGTGGATGTAGCGATCCCTTTATGGGTTGCGGCGTAGAGGACGTTGTTAACCTGTGCTATATCTTGGATGTCGGTTGCGGCGATGCCTGCTGTGAACGGCTGCCAACTTTTGCCCCCGTCGTCTGAACGTATAATATCCTGCCCTGGACTGCCAAGAAAAAGGGTGTTTTCGTCTAAAGCGACTGGTGAGCTAGAGCTGACATGGAATACATGTCCATGGGGTCCAAGGTCTTCCCATGTATTGCCGGCATCCGTTGAACTTAAGATGCGATTCCCGATTATCCAGAGCGTATCGCCTATCGCCGCAAGTTTAACAAACGGCGGCAGCTGCTGTGGTGTTATGTCTGTCCAAGACTCCCCGAAATCGTTTGAGAGGTAAACCGAATCGGACCAGTTGCCATTCTGCTTTCTGGTACTGAAATAGATCCTATTATCAGCAACTGCCAACGATTCAACGGGTTGTGACGGCGCAATCGGCAATTTCTCCCATACACCGGTGTTGAGCCGATAGAGTCCGCCTGTTGTTCCCAAAAAGAGAGGATTCGTTCCGAAAAGAAGTGCGTTGTCAATGACGGCGGCAGCTTGTATCTCCGTTGTTGTCAACCCCTCATTAAACACATGCCAAGTTTTACCAGCATCCGTTGAACGGAAAACCCCGTTGGTGAGGACGAGGTACATTTCATACTGTGCTTCTTCTGGCTGGCGAACTTGACTCGGATCTGTGATTAGCAATGCGACGGCGCGTCCCTCTGGCAGAGGACCGACGGGTGTCAGCGTCGCCCCGCGGTCGATTGAGACGAACAGATGTTTTTGGGTGGCAATATAGAGCCTACGGTTCCGCTCTGCTATTAATGTGTGATAGTTGGGTGTAGGGAGCTCAGCGTTGATAAGCATCCAGTCGGTGTTATTGTCGCCTGTCAATCGGTAAAGCTGGGCACCACTAATAGCGTAGAGGTCCTTTTGAGATGTTAGAAAGAGGTTACTGGCAGATCCGCCTCCCGGTCCGTTTGCTGGTATCCACCGCGGTTTCGTTTCTAACTGCTCTGTCGTATCTGCTTGTGCAGCGGCGAGCAATCTCTCGTCGGTTTTAGTGCCTGTCTCGGTGCCGCTTCCGACGTTACCCGTTATCCCATATTGGTTTCTCACATCCCGTTTTCGTTCCAAAGCGAGCAGAACAGGATCCTCTACTAATTCGATTGTCATCTCCGATGTTGCGTCTAAGTTGTAAGGTTGCTGGAAACGGGATAGCGCACGCGGTCCCATCCCGACCATCAGGATAACCAAGAACGTTGATGCGAATGAGAGTCCCCAGGGTATCCAGGGTTTGCTCACGGGCGGAGATGCCGGTTTGATGCGCGCAATTTCACGCATGATATTCTCGGTTACGGTCGGTGGCAATTGGAAGACACCTGAGGTACTGTGAAGCAAATGCTCTTGTTCCTGCAATCGCTTGCGAGCACGGCGGAGTCGGCTTCTAATTGTATTCGGCGATACCCCCAAAAATGCTCCAACCTCCTCACTCGTCATTTCTGCGAGATAATATAGCGTTACAACGGTGCGCTCGCTCTCTGGGAGTTTTTGGAGGAGGCGTTTGACGAGTTCGCGTTGGTGTTCAATAGATGCTTCTTCGCTATGGGCTGTGTCATATCGTGCGTAACATAACGCCTCTAACTCGGTTGAGGGCATCGTATCCAGGGATGTCGTTGGTACCCGTTTTTTTCGGAGCCATGTGATACAGTGCCGCGTGGTGATTACATAGAGCCATCCGGGGAAATGCTCTGGCGGTTTCAGCGTCGATAACTTTTTGTAAACTTTCAGGAAAATATCCTGCGTGAGTTCTTCGGCGGTATGGAAATCGCCTATCTTCCGCCAGACAAGGGTGTGAACCCATTTCTGATATTTCTTGACGAGTGTCGTAAACGCCGCTTCGTCTCCATCTAAAGTTCGTTGAATTAATGTAACATCATTTTCTTTCATCTGTCTTCCTCCAAAAAAAATAAGAAATGAGGTTCATTATAATATAGTAACGCATTTTGGGGACCGAAATGGTGCATAAAATGCAATTTTCAATGGAAAAATGGAGAAAATATTTATCGAATATCACGTTGGAAGCGGAACACGCCGTTTTGCTTTGTGCCGATGTAGAACGTATCGCCATCAACGGCAAAGGAGATTGCTGTATGTGGTAGTTCTGCGATGATCTGTTTCCACGCGTTGGTCTGGGTATCCACCTCATAGACCCCGCTATCACAGACACCGTAAACCATAACACCATCGACCGCAATTCGATCCATGATTAGCCTATTGCTATCAATATCGGTGACGACTTCCCAGGTTTCGTCATTGCGTGAACGCGCAACCGCTATGTCCGTTGAAACATAGACGGTTGCGTCAGCGAACAATATCTCTTTGAAGTGTCCAAACGGAAAGCCGAGGTTCTCGGTGACGTTGCTCCATGTGTCTCCGCTGTCTTGGGATAGGAAAAGTTCCCCCTCTCGTTTTCCGGCATAGACTGTGTTCCCAGAAGCGGCAAGCGTGAATCCCTTGAAGATAGGCGAGATCCCTTCGTGGTCTTCTAAACCTGTGTCGTGCCATTCGGTTTCGCCACGTCGCCATCTGAAAAGTTTGCGCTTGTATTCCATGAAAACAGCAGCATCGGTGAATGTAAAAGTTCCGTTTGTCCTCAGCTCTTCTAGTACACGGTCATAATTGGCTTCCAGCAACTCGGCTACTTTATTCATTTCAGCGCCCTTCTCTATCGCTGCCTTCGCTTTTTTTGATCGTTCCTCGTATAACGTGTCTGCCTCAAAGTCTGGTACACTTTCATCCAATAAGAGTAGATTTCCAGCATCAGAGAGGCGGAAGATGGTTACACCATTGAGTTCACTGTTGCTTGCATAGAGGGTCCCGTCGGCTGTTACAACCTTTGCTCTTGCACTTTCGAGTGAAGCATTTTCGTCAGTACTCAAACCGACAGGTTCCCAAGACGCACCGCCATCTGCGGACTTGAACATTTTTGTGTGTGTTAGGGCGTAGAGGTCATTTTCGATTGTAACGAGACTTGAAACATGGGAATTCACCATTCCGGGCATAAAAGGGTGCCATGTGATACCACGATCCGTTGAGCGTGTTATTCCATCGTGATCGGTTTTGTAAAAATTGTTTTCGTCCAAGGGAACAATAGGAGACGCGCCAGACGTACGGCGGTGATCCGTCCACGTCTCGCCCCGATCATAAGAGAGTAAAGCGCCTGCAGCCCCAACTATCATAAGTGTATCGCCAACTGCAACCACCTCAACAGCGTATAGTATTTTACTTGCATACAGGTTAACATCCGGTGTAATATTGATCCAAGAATCGCCGAGATCTGTTGAATAGAAGACTGCTGCATACGGATTCCAATCGGGTGCGCTTGAAGGTCCAACGACGGTACCGATATAAAACCTGCTCCCGTCAAACGCCAACGATTCAATACCGTGGGAAGTCGGGACAGGCAATTTTTCCCACTCCTTAATAAACCGGAAAAGTCCTTGGCTGGTTCCGACAAACAGCGTGTTGTCAACAGCGAGTGCGTCCGAAATGAAGAATTCAGGGTTCACTGCTTCTGGTAGGTCATGGGCTTGCAAAGGCTGCCCTATAGGTTCCCACTGCTGCCCGACATCCTCAGAACGAAACACTTCCGTTTGGAGAACGAGGTACATCGCTGTATCCGTGATAATCAAAGCGACTGCTCGTCCCTTGGGTCGTGCGCCGAGGCTATGCCATGTCTTACCTTCATCAATTGCGGCTAAAAGTTCATCAGGTGTGAGGAGGTAGAAAGTGTTCTCGCGTTCTGCCATAATACGATTGAATTCTCGCTTTGGACCGCTGGCACTGACAAGTGTCCAGGCATCTGCCGCTTCTGTGAGCCGATAGAGTCCGGTTTTTGCAATGGCGTAGAGGGTTTGATCGGATGCAAGGAAGAGTCCGGCACTTGAAACGCCTCCGGGGCCTTTCGTCTGAATCCACTGCGATTTTGCGACTGGAAGGTCGGTCTCCTCTGCTTGCGCAGCTGCGAGAAGTCGTGTTTCGGATTGGAATCCGGCACTGCTAATTTTACCGTGTGTGTCAGATATTCCGAATCGGGTTCGTGTGTTGGATTTGCGTGCTAATACTTCGACGATTGGCGTGTCAACAAGTTCAATTGTCATCTCCGATGTTGCGTCTAAATTGTAAGGTTGCTGGAAACGGGATAACGCACGCGGTCCCATCCCGAACATCAGGATAACCAAAAAGGTTGATACGAATGAGAGACCCCAGGGTATCCACGGTTTGCTTGCAGATGGTGCAGCAGGTTTGATGCGTGCGATCTCTTGCATGATGTTCCCTGTTAGGTCTGGAGAGAGTTGGAAACTGCCGAAGACCTCTTGAATTAGAGATTCTTCTTTTTCTAAACGTTGTCGGGCGCGGTGTAGCCGACTTCTGACTGTATTTGGTGATACGCCTAAAAACTGGCTGATCTCCTCACCCGACATTTCTGCAAGGTAATACAGCGTTACGACAGTGCGTTCACTCTCTGGCAACTTTTTCAGAAGACGTTTGACGAGTTCACGCTGATGTTCAATGGCTACTGCTTCTGAGCAGTTCCGCTCATATTGTGTATAACATAGCTCCTCTAACTGTGCTGTGGACATGGCATCCAAAGATTTTGTTGACAATCGCTTTTTTCGTAGCCATGCGATACATTGACGTGTCGCAATCACATAGAGCCAGCTCGGAAAATGGTCGGGACGTTTCAGCGTTGAGAGTCTTTTGTAAACCTTTAGAAACACATCTTGTGTGAGTTCTTCGGCGATATGGAAATCACCGATCTTTCGCCAGACGAGTGCGTGCACCCATTTTTGGTATTTGTTCACTAATTTGGTAAACGCGTCTTGATCGCCATCCAAAGTCCGTTGAATGAGATCTACATCATTTGCCTTCATCATGTCTCCTCTGAAAAGAATAGGGGTTTCATGATATTATAGACGCGTAGAGCGGTTGGAATGTTGCATAAAATGCAATTTTGGGAGGATTTAGGATTTAATAGGATAAAAAGGTCTGAAAATCTTGCCAGTCAATGTACCCGCCGACTAAAGTCGGGGGCTTGTTAAGAGTCGCCCCGTCATTCTCGGCAGTTTATGTTCCGCAGTCTTGGCTCGTAACTTTACCTATCCGCCACTGCACACCCCAAGCGGGCGTTTAGGAAGCTAACTCTATGCTTCCCGGATAGAACCTCAAACACTTCCGATTAAGGAAGTAGAACGAGCGTTCTTATGTTTTCGAGTTACTTGGACACGGATATAATCAACGTGTCCCATAAGGCAGT
>JAJDTJ010000031.1 GCA_022827225.1 Candidatus Poribacteria bacterium
CTTTCTGGTCGTTGTATTATCCCGGAGCGTTTCCTAATATATTCAATATACGTCCGGATACTGTCAAAGTAGACTGGGGATTTGTAATCGGGTATGTTCTGAGTCTGATAGCAATTCTGTTCACCTTTGATTCTATTTCCAATGAACGTGAACGCGGTACGCTCCGATTGGTGTTGTCGAATTCAGGGCCACGACACACTGTATTGATTGGCAAATTTTTAGGAGCATTAGTAAGTATTAGCATTCCGTTTACTCTTGCGATATTGATGAATCTATTGGTAATTTCTATGTCCAGAGACATTAATCTTGGTGCAGACGTGTGGATACGTTTATGTATTATTTTTATTATTGCGATTTTGTACCTATGCCTGTTTATTGCGTTAGGTTTGTTAGTTTCGTCATCTGTGCAGAACAGTGTTGCGAGCCTTGTGATACTCCTATTGACGTGGTGTGTTTTTGTCGTATTTGTACCGAGTACTCTCGCTTCCATTGCAAGTGGTTTCTCAAACCCAATGACTTATGATGAATACTTCAAACGCCGAAACCAAAACATAAAAAACCTCAAGGAAGAATACGTTGCTCTTTTGCAAGAGACGCGTGGGCTGCCAGATAAAAAGATACAATTGGATAGTGAGTATGTCACCAAAGGTACTGAACAAGAGGAACGTTTGTCCCAAGAACAGTTAAATCAACAGATTGCCCAAATTCAACTGGCACGTTCCGTCACGCGTATCTCACCTGTTACGCTTATCCAGCATCTTCTTGAAGTTTTTGTCGGAACAGGGTTTGAACGGCATCAACAATTTTTAGAGAATGTGCATCGTTATGCACGCGAATACCGGGAATTCGTCACGGATATGGATAGAGCAGACTCCGACAGTCTTCATATCATTGGAGTTCGTGAAGGAATGTCGAAGAAGTCTATCAGTCCAGAATCAATTCCTGCCTTTGAAGATACGCTCAGTCTCAGTCGCGATTTTAACGCTGCGGCGATAAATTTGCTTTTGTTGGTTCTATTTTTCGTTGTTCTTTCGTTTGCGGCATATCTTGTATTTGTGCGCATTGAGGTGTAGGACAAACTATTAAAGCCCTAAAAAGTCAACCATCGGTGAAAGAGAACACCTCTACCTTCAGGTTCAACCACCCGCAACAAGACCTTCCCATCAGTGAGAAAGTCCACCGCCATGAAACCGGTATGCTGATGCGCGAATAGGGTATTTGCCCCAGACATCACTTCTGTTACTTTCCGACTCGCGGCAGCACCACTGATAAGAAGATAGTCAACAGTATCACCTTTCAGGACTTGTAGCGAGTGTTCATGTCCTGAAGCATAGATTAAAAGGGGCATATCTTCTTGATGTACTGATGTCCTTGCAGAAAATGCTCGGTTGAGTTGTGCTACCATATTTTTGTTGCGTGCGCTGCCTATATCTTGGTCGAGTTTATAAAGGTGCCCTCTTGTATACGCATACATTGAACCGAGAATCGGGGTTGGAATCCAGAGCCATTTTTTTAGAACTCTGGCAGCGAAAAAATGAGATTTCCAGTCAAAGTAGCCGCCGTGTGGACCGTAGCTTTGCAAGGGATGGTGTCCGATAACGATCACTGGTAGTTCTGTATCCAACAAGCCGATCAGTTCTTCTATGACTTTTTCCGGTGATTTTTGCGGTTTTTCATATTGATGAAGCCACCATTGTGTATCGAGAATGACGAGCCGCACTGCCGGGTTAACTTTTGGCAGCTCAAGCATAACAGGACCGGGTGAACCTCCAGTTGGCAAAAAATTCGGTTCTCCTGGAAGCGCATCGTTGATAAACTTCTCTTGTGTGAGCAGCGCGCTATAACCTTCCGATTCTCCGCTTGCCCAATCGTGGTTTCCCGGAATAAAGAACCCATGTACACCCGTATCTTTGATAACAGAGATTTGCGGTCCGAGGCGCGTCGCTGCTTCATGTTTTCGGCGTTCTGTCATCCCTTCAGGATACATGTTGTCCCCTAAAAAGACGATACTCGTTTTCGCAGCATCCTTTTGTGCCCATTCGCCGAGGGTTTTTAAGACAGGTTCACCAGGCTTCGGTGCCCCCCCATCGCCGAGCAATAAAAGACGGTAGCGCAGCACACCGTCTATTTCACTCTCGCGTTTTCCGATGTCGGGTATATCGGGATGGTAGTAAGGTTTGGTATGGCTACATCCGGCACTTATCAACTGTATCGCTTGAACGATACAACAGAGGATTACAATGTAATGGGTAAACTTCGGACGTTTGAAAGTGGTGGCGTTAAATTTCATATTTTGGCGAGAACGAACAATCGGTTCTTAAGATAACAATCTGTTTTAGGGGTCCTTATTTTACTGTGTAGTGGCAATTGGACGATGTGGATCAATAAACTTGTTGTTCTTATCTTTACGTCGCGGTGTGGGTAGTGCGTCGGCTTTTGCGCGCAGCCTTGAAAGCGCGTCGGCATACGCTGGTACGTCAATCAAGTTGTTCCGTTCATCTGGGTCTTTGGCGAGATCAAAGAGTTGTTCGGGCCACCCTTTATCGTTGTCGAATCTAAAGTACTTTAAATTTCCTTCTTTGACCATCACAGAGGGACCATTTTGGGCGCGCCAGAGTTCGCTGTAAACGGTATCGTCATCGTTCCAGTCGGCTGTGTTTCCATCAATCAACGGTACGAGCGAGCGTCCATCAAGTTCATCGGGTGCGGGGATCTCTGCCAATTCACATAGTGTTGGGAACAGATCGACTAACGATACGTTGTGTTCAACGATTCTCGGTTCTCTCCCGAATCGTTTCGGGTACCAGATAGAGAGTGGTACACGCGCCGAAGCCTCAAAGTAACTCTGTTTCTCCCACAATCCTTTTGTGCCGAGCATCTCACCGTGATCAGAGAGAAAAATAATAATGAAATCGTCCAAGACGTTCAGGTGCTCCAGTTTCTCAATGACCCGACCAAATTGTGCATCCATCCACTCAATCATTCCGTAATATGCAGCGGTTGCACGGTGTGCTTGACGGTAAGTTACATCTTCTCCAACTCGCACTCTAAAGAAATCGCTGTAGCCAAACTGCTCATTCGGTTCTTCAACGATCGGTTCTACGCGCTGCATGTAGTAATTGAACAGGTCGAGTGGACACTGATACGGATAGTGTGGTGCGATGAGGCTTACTGCCATACAGAGTGGATTGGCTTTTGGACGGTCATAAGAGGCGTTGACGAAATACTCTTCAAGGAACAGTACTGCGCCATCTACGTTGTATTGGTCGTGGAGCATCCAGTGTCCGATTCCGGGTTGGGCATCGCGAACCTCTTGAATGACCTTGTTACGCTTCATACCGGTGCCGGGTTCTGGTGTCATCTGGGCGTGATGTTCATCTTTAACAATGCCGTATGGATAGCCGTTATTTCCGATAATATCGCGCCCGATCCGTTCTCGCCAACCGTGCATCACATCGGTTCCGACGAAATGCATTTTGCCCGCACAGCAGGTATAGTAACCATAGTTTCCTAACTGTCCTGGAATTGTTCGGACCTCTGTCGGCATCGGATCTCCGAAATTGAGGCATCCGCAGTTGCGTGGATAGAGTCCTGAAAGGAAGCTCTGCCGTGCAGGGACGCAGACCGGCGAAGGCGTATAAGCGTTGCGGAAGTAAGTGCCTTCCTCCATAAATCGAGAGAGCGTTGGCATCCGAATAGCCGTATCTCCTTCGATTGGCTGGATATCTGGACGGTGTTCATCGTTAATAAGGAGTAAAATGTGCGGTTTATTTTGTGGCATGGCTGCTTTAAGGGGTATCAGTTGTTAGTTGTCGGTCATCAGTTAACAGATTTTTCATCCTATCGCTGCTAATAAGGAGACATCAGTCCTTCTGCGCCCGGTATCGGTTTTCGCTCAAATTCCGGTGTAATCCACCTTTCACCTGGGTCTTTTCCTGGTTTATAATATCCATAAACGACTGTCCATCTGGTGTCACTCTCTTGTTTTCTTGGGGTTACAGCATGTGCGGCATGCGTCCACATCAGGACAACCGTTCCTGGCGGTACCGATAACGGTTCAATTGCTAACGGTTCGCCGGTATCGGGATGGGTTTTTCCTACCAACCAACCTTCTCGTAGTGCTTCATCTGTTGCCGCCTGAATTTTGGGATCGCGGTATAGATGACTACCGGGAACCGCCTTCAAACTGCCATCATCCGCCTCGAATCCATTAACATAGAAGAAGATACGGACAAAACCGTAGCGCGGATCGTCTTCAGCGTATGCGTGGCTATGCCATCCGGCACCATTATTGCCGCCTGGACGATTGAGGCTAACGCAGTGGTCATAACGTATCTCTTCCCCAAGCACTTCACGTGCGAGTTTAAGCATTTGAGGGTGTCCGATCAGACTTTCGAGATAACTATCGTACTCCGCAGCAAATCGGTTCGGTTCATACCCTTTTTGGCAACCCGGTATAAGCGATTCAACCCGAGCCAGCGATTCTATCAATCGTGCTTGAGCGTTGATGGTAAGAAGTTTAGGCAGCACAAAATGGCCAACATGATCTAATTCTTTGCGCTCTTGATCTCCAAAAGTATAATCATGAAAAATCGAGTTTTGTGGCATAAAAACTCCTTTAATAGAGAGACATTAACCCTTCTGCTCCCGGTATCGGTTTTCGCTCAAATTCAGGCGTAATCCAACGGGCACCGGACGGTCTGCCGGGGTTCCGATAGGCATAGACCACACACCACCGCGTATCGCTATCCGGTTTTCTTGGTGACACGGCGTGTGCGGCATGCGTCCACATCAACGCGACGGTGCCAGCGGGTGCAGATAGTGCCTCAATTTCAAGAGGTTCTCCCGTCTCTGGGTGCTTTCTTCCAACGAGCCAACCTTCGCGCAGTGCTTCGTCTGTTCCGGCATGGATCCTTGCATCCCGATAGAGATGGCTTCCCGGAACCGCCTTCAGACCGCCATCATCGGGTTCAAATCCGTTGACATAGAAGAAGATACGGACGAACCCTAAACTCGGGTTGTCATCTGAATATCCGTGGCTATGCCAGCCGATGCCACCGTTACCGCCCGGACGATTGAGACTCACGCAATGATCGTATCGGATATCTTCACCGAGGACCTTCCGGGCAAGTTCAAGCATCTGCGGATGTGCGATGATGCTTTCGAGGTAGTTATCATATTCCGCTGAGAATCGGTTCGGTTCATGCCCTTCCGTTGACGTGCGCGAGAGTTCGTGGATATGTGAGAGGGAGCGTGTTAGGTTCGCCTGTGCTTCTGGTGTAAGTAAACCGGGTAAAACAAAATGTCCGTCCCGATCCATTTTTTTTCCCGCCGCTTCACCAAATGTGTACGGATGAAAAATAGGAGGTTGTGGCATGGCAAAACTCCTTTTACTTCTACCCTATGATGTAGACCTAAATCCTATCTATTGTATAGCATATCAAGAAATCCGATTTCTTTCAAGTCAAATTTTGTCTGCTTTAGAATTCGGCTACTTCAATTCAGGTCCTGGGTCTCGATTCCATTTTAAGGGTTCCGCCTCACCTTGATAGACTGGAGCCAGTTCGGCGATCCGTGCCCAATCCGCCTCCGACCAAGCGAGACTCTGCCGGAGTCTTCCAATATGCGCTTGCATTCCTTTAGGTAATAACGCAAAAAACGGGTGATACCAGAGCGTAATCACGGTGCGGCGTTCATCTGACTGATTGCCATGTGAGGCATGTAGTAACCGAGAATCACCGATAACGAGGTCTCCTGCTTTCACAGGTAGGTCAACTTCACCGGGGAAGTGTTGATAGGCGGGATGTTCAGCATCATCGACGCGCTGGAGTGCTTCACCGTGGGCATCGGGCAGGATGTCATGCAGCGGATGCCGTTTAAGATGCGAACCCCTAATCACACGGAGGCAACCGTTGGATGGTGTTGTGTCAACCAAATAATACATGAGAAACAGCTGCTGGGGCAGTGCCGTGTAGCTGCACGGATCGTTCCAACCCCACCAGTCTTGATGCCAAAACAGGGGTGGACTCTTCGGTGGCTTGCTGATGACATATCCCGACGACCATTTCGGTCTCAAGAACCCCAAAGTTTCAAGAGCCTGCAACGCCCGCGGATAAACGACAAGTTCCGAGAACAGTGGATGCGTATAGACGCTGATCATACTGCCAGAGGAACGATGGGCGGCACGTTCACCTTCTGTCTGGGCATCAAGCAATTCGTCGGTCACTGTTCTAAGTTGAGTAAGCATCTCTTCCTTCAAGACACCCTCAATAACACAGTAACCGTCAGTGATTAATTGATCGTATTTCTCTTTCGGTTTTTCGACTTTCATAACGATACCTGCTTTTCCTTTTCTTGCTTCGTTGCTGTCCCTTTTCAGCCACTACAGAAAACCCATTATCACTCTCTGGGCAGATGGCACAAACTAAAGGCTTATGCTACAAGCCCGTTTTATTTTTTCTTGTTTTTTAAATCAAATCACATTCATGAACAGATGTCAAGCGAATTCTTTATCGCTCCGATCTTGACTTTTTTCTCAGATATGCTATCATTGCACTAACATTGTTTGAATAGGATTACGTTACCAGCGATAGGAGAAAAAATGCCAAACATTGTAAGTCGACAAATTCGTCTCAGAGATCGGGTTGTGGGTATGCCCAAGGAGAGCGATTTTGAACTTGTCGAAGTGCCTCTTCCTGAACCTGGAGAAGGAGAGGTCCTCGTCCAAAACCTGTACACATCAGTGGACCCGTATATGCGGGGTGGCATGCGGTCTGCGCAGCCCGGTCAACCGCTTGAAGGTGGGTGTGCCGGAAAGATTGTACATTCAAATAGCGATCGGTTTAAAGCTGGAGACTACGTGACAGGTCCCTTAGGGTGGCGGGACTATTATATAGCGCGGGCAGAGCATGTAACCGTCGTTGATACAACAATCGCGCCGCTGCAGTCATTTTTAGGTGCTGTCGGTATGCCGGGTCGAACAGCATACTTCGGTCTTCTGGAGATCGGTCAACCCAAAGCTGGTGAAACAGTTTTCGTGTCCGCAGCGGCAGGTGCGGTCGGTTCAATTGTATGTCAGATCGCTAAAATCAAAGGGTGCCGAGTTGTTGGGAGTGCAGGCTCAGACCAGAAAGTCGCTTGGTTACTTGAAACAGCAGGGGTTGATGCGGCATTCAACTACAAACAAGTTGATGATTTGGAAGCTGAACTCAGGAAACATTTCCCGGATGGACTTGACATCTACTTTGAGAACGTCGGTGGTAGGCACCTTCAGGCTGCGCTTGCGGTGATGAACATGCACGGACGTATCCCGCTGTGCGGGATGATCTCACAATACAACGATATTGAACCGACGCCAGGTCCAACGAACCTCAGTTCCGCCATCGGTAAACGGATTCGATTACAGGGATTTATCGTTACTGACTTTGCAGAACGGAACGCTGAATTTTATCGTGATATGCGGCAATGGATATCCGAGGGCAGAATACGGTGGGAAGAGACAATCGTAGAAGGCTTAGAGAATACGCCAAAGGCGTTTGTATCACTTTTTACGGGTGAGAAACTCGGTAAAGTAATTATTAAAATTGAATCCGAATAAAACGTAGGGAGTCGCGACCAAAGTTCGCTCCTACAATAAGAAGGAGTTTGCAATGGGAACCAGAACCGCGCGGGCCACGGTGATGAGTGGTAAAGATTTTGAAATCCGAGAGTATCCTGTCGTTGATCCTGAACCTGGCACGGTACTCGTGCGTCAGGAGTTGGGCGGTATTTGCGGTACCGACCTCCACAACTGGGAATTTCAACATATTAAACACGATATTATCCTCGGACACGAGAACGTCGGTGTGATTGATACTTTAGGGGAAGGCGTCGAAACGGACTACCTCGGAAATCCGATTAAAATCGGAGATAGAGTCGCGCTCTCTCCGAGCGGGGGGCTCGGTTTCTCTCCGTCGGAAGAAGCACCGTATCTTCGCGGCGGCTTTAGTGAATATATCTACCTTTCAAATCCATCAACGAATATGTTCCTTAAAACCGATTTACCGCCGGAGATCGCTGTCCTCGCGGAACCTGCTTCATGTGCGGCACACTGCGTGTCACGCGGGAAAATTGAATTTGGGGATACGGTTGTGATTCAAGGGTCTGGTCCGATTGGTCTGCTTGCGCTTAATTGGGCGAGGGTTTCAGGCGCGGGGAGGCTTATTATGGTCGGTGGTCCTCCGGGAAGGCTTGAGATGGCAGAAAGATTAGGCGCGGACCTCACTATTGACATCGCAGAAGTGCCAGATCCTGAAGAACGAAAGCGGATTGTCCGAGAAAATACCTCGCAAGGCGAAGGTGCGGATGTCGTCTACGAATGTACCGGTTTTCTTGCTGCTATCCCGGAAGGTTTAGACTACATTAGATACGGCGGAACTTACGTTGTCTATGGGCATTTTGTCGATGTTGGCAGCTTTGACTGCAATCCGAACCAGATGTTAATGCGTAAAAATCTTCGGTTGGAAGCTGGATGGGGTTTCGAGAGAAAGCATTTCCTCCGTGCCATTCCGATGCTTGAGAAACACGCTTCACTTTTTGAAGGGTTTGTCAGCCATATTCTGCCGTTAGAAGATGTGTCTAAAGGCTTCGACGCACTTCACGGAAATTATCACTTAGACGGCAAAGACACGATCAAAATCGCTGTTAAAGGCGGAGGTGCTTGAAGTGGAGGCGCGCTTTATTGAATTGTTAGGGATCGCGAGCGCGAAGAAATCCGCAGAAATACCCCAAGCAAAAACACTCGCTCCTACCATAGGCTGGAACGTCCGGGTAAATCGCGAGCGCGAAGAAACACCCAAGCAAAAACACTCGCTCCTACCTGAAAAGCGCGCCTGTACATATCTTTAGGCGAATGCGTCTGCTTCTACATCTGCCAAAAATACGCGTGCGTTATTTTCCAAAGCCGACCTGTGTACCGCTGCCTCAAATAGGAGTTCGTTCCATGCGGCTTCACCGTCCGCGGGGAAGGGTGTATCGGCATGCATCGCCTTGATTACACCATCAGCCATCCGCTTGAAAGATTCCGGCATTTCAGGCTTGCCTGCTTCTGCTTCCCAGACTTCTTCTACTTCGGAGTTATTCGCTTTTCTGCGACAATATGAGCCTTCCAGTCCCTTTGCTTCGGCGTAAAATTCATCACCGAGGACTTTGACTCGGAGCGGATGATCGTCGTAGCCCCACAGGTTCGTGCCGCTGAGGGAGCCGATGACCCCATTTTCCCAACCGATATGGATGAGTCGCCGCCAGCCACCGGATTCGTTGGGATCGCCGACGACGCTGACCCACTCTGGTCTACCGACTGTCCAAAGGATTTGGTCGATAATATGGGACCAGCAGTTGAAATGTGCGCGAGCGTGTACCATCCGGATTTCACCCAACCGCCCCTCAGCCACATCGTCATGAAGTTTTCGGAAGTGGTGCATAAATCGGTAGTTGAAGTCGATCCCGAATTTGAAGTTGGAATCTCGCCACGTTGCGATAGCAGGTGCAGCGATTCCGAGGTCCTCTTCACGGACGCGTGCCTGTCCTTCTAATCCACAGAGCGGTTTTTCAGTAAATACATTCCGTCCAGCTTCAAGCAACTCCCGCAGCGGTGGGATGCGTCGGGTTTCGTTGACGATAAGAAGAACGAGTTCAGCATCACAATTCGCTAAGAGTTCTTGAATTGTTGAATACCCCGGTACCCCGAAGTGTTCTTTTGCTTTCGCGAGGAGTTCGGGGTCCATATCGCACACCGCTACAACTTCCGCATCCGGATGGGCGTGGAAGTTTCCGCCGTGCATCATCCCCATACCTCTACCACTAATAAGCGCGCATTTTGTCATGATTAAATTCCTTTCTGCTTACCGATGATTCGATTTCAAGTGTCCCCAAGTGGTTGCCAGTTTACCGACAGGTTGGACTGCAAGTCCGTGTGGATCGAAATTTTCAGCGAAAATCTCTTTTTCGTGCTCTGGTGTGGCAACGATCACGTTATCAACGCCGTAGATACCGAACTTCCAACAGTCAAAGCTAATGTTTCCGGACTTATAGGTGTTGTCTTTGATTTCCCACTCGGCGACCTGTATCGGTTCTTTCTCAGTGACATCCCATATATGAACGGTGACGCGCTTTTCCTGCGTCATTAACGCCGCTTTGAGTATGAAATGCTCGGAACCTTGTGCGTAGTTCGCCTGCGCTTGTCCGCCTTTTACAGGAAAAGGTTGCCAAGCGTTGACGGGTCCATCTTTATTCGTTGTTACCTTGACGTTGGCACGTCCCCACCAGCGCATCCAATAGGAACCATTCGGTGTCTGCCGCAGCGCACCGCCACCGTCGCCTTGTCCGCTCCACTCTATGATGAACCATTCGTAATAGATGATGACATCATTGAATTGCTGAGGGGACCGAAGACTTACATAGTCCCCGCCAGATTTTCCTTGGTCCAAATAGAGGATACCATCCTTTGGGTAGACGAATTTAGGGGTATCTGTTCTCCATTTGGTGGTTAAGTCCAATTCACCCTCAAAATCTTCTTGTAGCAATATTTCCGCTGACACGTCAAACGCCACAAAAACGAGTATCGTTAGAATCAAGACACATTTAATTGCGTGTATCATCTCCGTGAACTCCTTTGTTCGGATTTATTGGGTCGGAAATGTTATGTTTGAAGTGAGTTGTAGCAGTATAGCATACGTCATAGAAAAGTCAAAGGAAATTTGGAAATTTTATCAATGACGGAGCGGTTTTCAGGATGCAGTTTCAGTTTTCGGAGGTTTGATTCTTCTTGCCACCTCTCTTTTACCATGCTATACTCTCTGGACAGGAACAATGCAGTGGACGAGGAAAGTTTATGTGCTGTGAATTCAACAACTATACTTGGATAGGAAAATTATGACATCCCAACAACTTCCCAGAATCGGTTTTATTGGGCTCGGCAATATGGGCGGGCGGATGGCGAAGAATCTTCATAACGCTGGATACCCACTCATCGGATATGATATTGATAGAGAAAAATGTGAGGCACTCACAGCGGCAGGTGCGAGTGCCGGTGAGGATACGACTGAAGTTGTCAAAAATAGTGATGTTGTCATGACCAGTTTGCGTTCGTCCGATGTTTTTTGCAGTGTTGCCGAACAACACTTCATCCGTAATGCGCGTGAGGATCAGGTATTTATTGATTTAGGGACGACAGAGGTGGCGAAGACTCGGAACTTGGCGACTGCACTTACTGAAAAAGGGGCGACGCTTATAGACGCTCCGGTGAGCGGCGGACCGCATGGGTCTGAAACGGGGACGCTCCGCATCTTTGTTGGTGGTGAGGCATCGGCTGTCGAAAAATGTCGTTCCGTCTTAGAAGTCCTCGGCGAACCGAAATATGTGGTGTATTGTGGTCCGAGCGGATCTGGTCAGATTGTCAAGGGAGTGAACCAATTGGCGATGGGACTCGGTGCTGCAGCGTACATGGAGGCGATGGCATTTGGAGTCTGTGCCGGTGTGGATCCGGTGGCAATCCGAAATGTTGTCGGTACGGGTAGTGGATGGCGCGGTGAATTCGACAGAATTGCTAAACGTATCATTGATGGCACAGGTAAGACGCTCGTTGTGAAATATCCTGAGTTGCCGTATTTCCTCGCAGCGGCAAAGGCAACAGGATTTGAAATTCCGCTCACCGAAGCACTCTACGAATTCTGTAAAGAAGGGAGTTACGAGATGCTTGACAACATGAACCGTTCATCGCGTTCATTCTGGCACGAATTGACAAAGGATTCCGAAGAGGAGTAGCGTTCTGGGTTACAAACCGGTTGCCCAAGGATCGTCTCAGTCGAAAGCCGTTGACATTTCGACTTGTAGTAACGCTAAGAGTTCCTTTTTCAAGTGAATGAGAGCGGTGTCTGTGATGTCTCGTGGACGCGGTAACGGGATGGGTATCTCTGCTTTGAGTGTTGCGGGTCGGGCTGTTAGTAGATAAATCTTATCTGCGAGTAGGAGTGCCTCCTCAAGATCGTGAGTGATGAGGAGTACGGTCTGCTTGCCTTCCGCCCAGATGTCGAGCAGGATGGATTGCATGACGGTCCGGGTCATTGCATCGAGTGCGCCGAAGGGTTCATCTAAAAGCAGGATTTCCTTGCGAAACAGGAGCGTCCGAACGAGCGCAACGCGCTGACGCATCCCGCCCGACAGTTGCATCGGATAACTGTTTTCAAACCCACTGAGACCGAGTTGCATGAGTCGCTGTCGCGCCTCCGTCTTCGCTGTATTAGGTGGTTCGTAGTGAATTTCTGGCCCGATAAGAACATTTTTGAGAACCGTTCGCCACGGTAGCAGGAGGTCTTTCTGTTGCATGTAAGCGAAATCGCCGGTGTTACCGGAGATGCGCTCGCCGTTGAGGTAAATCTCCCCAGTGTCTGGCGTGAGCAGCCCGGCGATAATATTAAAAAGCGTGCTCTTGCCGCAGCCAGAGGGTCCCAGTAAGGCGGTAAACTGCCCCGCATCAACAGAGAAGTTTAAGTTGTCCAGCACCTGTAGTTGGGTGTCCTTCTGCGCAAAAGTTTGCGTTAAATTTCGGATCTCTAATGTGCGCATAGTTTCTACGGATTTTAACCTTTGGCGGCACGCTGACGGAAAAACCGAATTAGCGGTTTCACGTAGGGCTCATCCGTCCTGACATCAATGGTATCAACCTGGCTTGTCCGGAAAATCTGCCGACGTTCTGCCTCAGCGTGTTGATTAAGTTCTTTATAGAGCTGCCGTGCTTCCTCGGAGCGTGTATCAATAACCGTTGTCTCGCCAGTTTCGGGATCTTCAAGTTCTATCAGACCGACATCCGGCAGTTCTGCTTCACGTCTATCCTGTAGGGTGATAGCGGTGAGTGAGTGTCGCTTGCTGCTCAAGCGTAGCTGCTTTTCATACCCTGTATCTTTGAAATCGGAAATCAGAAATACAACGCTGTGGGGTTTAAGCACACGATCGACGAATGCCAACGCCGTTTCAATGTTTGTCCCCGGTTGTTTCGGTTGAAAGTAGAGGATATCTCGGACGACGCGCAGGACGTGCCTTCTGCCTTTACGGGGTGCGACGAAGTGCTCTACCGTATCCGTAAAGCAGATAAGACCGACTTTATCGTTATTCCTAATAGCAGAAAAGGCGAGGAGTGCCGCAATCTCGGCAGCAATTTCCGCCTTTGTCTCACGGATACTCCCAAAACTGGTTGAAGCACTCATATCGACAACCAGCATCATCACGAGTTCACGTTCTTCTACATACTTCTTGATATATGCCTGCTCCATACGCGCGGTAACATTCCAGTCGATAGCACGGATCTCATCGCCTGCTTGATATTCACGGACTTCATCGAAGGTAATCCCTTGTCCTTTAAAGACACTCTCGTATTCTCCAGCAAAGACTGTGCTAACGAGGCGGTTGGTAAATATTTCGATGCGTCGGATTTTTTTAAGGATCTCTTTTTCGTTCATTAGTTCTGTTCCGCATAAGGAAAGTGCTTGCTTAACTCTCTAAACGCTATTATACTATCACAAAAAAGCGAAGGGATCAACATCTTTGTACTGGCTGTCGGCAGTCAGCAGAAGAGAGAAGGCGGGAAGCGAGGAAGGATGGGTGTTCAAGCTTCCACCGCAAACATTGAAAGCCGATAGCTAATTTTAGGATACATAATGCAAAACATTTTTTTCGATGATACTGCAATTGAAATCCATCGTGAGGTCGAAACTGGAAACATCCGTCATGTCGTTTTGGATTTTGATGGCACGATCTCGCTTATCCGAGACGGTTGGCAAAATGTGATGGTGCCGATGATGGTCGAATGCCTTCAAACGGACACGGATACCACCGAGACAGAAGCACAACTTGAAGCACTCGTCGTTGAATTTGTGGATAGACTGACCGGTAAGCAGACGATCTATCAGATGATTCAACTCAGTGAAGAGATCGAAAAACGTGGCGGGACACCGCAAGAACCGCTCGCCTACAAAGATGCGTATAACCGCCGATTGCTGCCTGTTGTTGAGGAACGGATTGCCGGACTTGCGGCGGGGACGTTGTCTGCTGAGCCCCTCCGGGTGCCGAAGTCTCTCGAATTTCTACAGAGCCTACGCGAAATGCGGATACACTGCTATCTCGCCAGCGGGACGGATGTCGAATTCGTTAAAAACGAAGCGGAACTCCTCGGTGTTGCTCCGTACTTTGACGGTGGCATTTTCGGTGCGTTGCGGGAATATGAGAAGTTTTCTAAAGCCATGGTTATCCAAAAAATCATCACAGATTTTGAACTGAGAGGGAACGAATTGCTCATTATCGGGGATGGGTACGTGGAGATTGAGAATGCCAAAGCGGTGGGTGCAATCGCTGTTGGTGTTGCGTCCGTAGAAGCGAATAGATACAACATGAACGCCGACAAACGGGAACGTCTTATCCGCGCGGGAGCGGATATTATCATCCCTGATTTTCGAGAAGGCACGCAATTGATAGACTATCTATTTAGTTGAGGTCGGTTTATAATTCTTGTTTGTAGTCGCGCAATTTATTCAGCGTTCCCACGGGTGATGAATCACCCTACTACGAACCGAACCCATTTTATCTCATAAGCAGACTTGCGAGGAACACACTATGACAAACTACGCCAAAGCGTCCGTTCATCCTTCAGAACTACGTGAATTTCAAGACGACCAAACGGGCGCGCATATCTATCAACTTACAAACGATACTTCTATTAATCATAACCTTTACTTCCTCACATCCTCGTTCACACCGGACCAGAAGCATCTCATCTTTACCTCTTACCGTTCAGGGAAACCGAACTTTTTCAAACTGGAATTCCCTAACGGCGATATTGTGCAGCTGACAGATGCCGACGATGTCCACGGGTATTCGGGTGTAATCTCCAAAGACGGGTCTGAACTCTTTTATACGCAAGCGGACGCGATAAAGGCGATTCACCTTGACTCTTTTGAGGAACGTGTGCTGGCGGAATTTCCGGGCGGGAGTCTCGGTGAATGCAGCGTCAGTGCGGATGAACGGTTTATTGTAACGGCAATGAAGCGCGATGATAAATCGCATATCACTGTGACCGCTACAGATGGCAGCGGCGGCGAGGTTATCTATACATCCCCAAACCAGACGATTATCCATCCGCAGTTTCACCCGAAATACCCTGATCTCATTGCTTACTCTGGCGACCCTGCACCCCGGATGTGGACGATTAAACGGGACGGCACAGAAAACCGGTCGCTCTATCAACACGATAATAACGAATTTTTGGTCCATGAAACCTTCCTCGGCGCGCAAGACGACTTGATTGTAACGCATTGGCCCTACGCACTGCGGCGGATATCCTTGGAAACCTTACAGATACAGACGATCGCCGATTTCAATGCGTGGCACATCGCCAGCAACCGAGATGGGACAAAGGTATTGTGCGACACTGTTCACCCCGACATCGGTCTACGATTGGTTGATGTGGAGACGGGTGAACATACGCCTATCTGCTATCCGCAGAGTTCATCGAGCGGGAGTCAGTGGAAAACGGATCGGTATGCGCTCGCCGAAGATTGGGCAGCAGCACAACAGGCAGGCGATCGCGAGAAATCGCTGAGTTGGATGGAAATGAAGGTGGACACCGTCTACGGACCACAATGGACACACCCGCATCCGTCATTTAGTCCTGATGAAACGGCTGTCGTGTATACGTCAGATGTGTCGGGGCGTTCGCAGGTTTATGTTGCTGTTATTCCGTAAATGGCGATGGTGTTGTTAAGTTTCTGGATTCTGATGCTTGTTCTTTAAGCTTAACATTGCCGTTCAAGTGCCAGCATGGTATAATAGTTTGCAGTGGGCATACCAGAAACTTAAGAGGTGAACCAAGTGCTTTGGGCGCTAACAGTGTGTCAAGGGAGACTTCATACACATAATCAATGCATATCAGAAATGAAGAAAAACTGACTGAATTTGCCCAGAGACATCCGAATACTCGATCAGCACTGAACAGATGGCGTGAATTGATGGAGCGAGAAAGTTTTGGTTCAATCGTTGAGTTGCGCGAAAAATTCCCGCACGCGGATCTAATCCAAGTGAACGTGCGAGAAAGGCTGCCGACAGGTTCTTACGCCACTGTGAAGAGAACTTGGACGGCTTTCAATATTGGCGGCAACAAAGTTCGTCTTTTAGTGTCCATGCAATATCAACTCCAGCATGCCACTATTCGCAAAGTATTCACACACGCGGAATATGATGCTTGGAACAAACGGAGATAGGAAATAATGTTAACCGATATACAAACTCCCCAAAATGTATTATCTCTATTAGCACCTTTTGTCCCGGTGGAGCCGGATATGCCTGCACCCCAAAAGCAAGATCCTTTTGTAACACAACAGACTCTACTTCAGAAAACGGTGAAGGCTGCTCCTTATCCAGAAAGTGACTATCGTTGGCTCGCCAGTGTACTGAAATTATTAATCGATATCGGGAATCGGGACGAAGCCCTCAGTTTGAATATAATATCAAGAAGCGACTACCGACACCTTTCACCCCTACTTGAAGAATTAGTTGACACAGTCGGTGAAAATGTACACCATCCTGCTACCTCCCTGATGATGCTCGTTGGATTTCTCGTTGAAAGGTATGAGAAAGAAAACGTTCCGAAGTTATCGGATCTCCCTACAGATCCGGCGGAGGAAGCAGACGGGACAGAAGAAGCATTGGTCGAATTGGACGACGAATGGGAGATCTTGGAGATAAGAGACCTCACTCCAGAAGATATAAAGGAGCTTGAAAAAAAACATCCGCCGGCTGCCATCTTAGAATGGACTGAAACAGAGGTGACAATTCATGCCTTTTTTTCAATCGGCAATATTCTTTCAGAGGGTGGTTGGATAAGAGAAGCCATTTCTGCCTACGACATGGTGCTCCGCTTGAAACCTGATTTTGCTGAAGCCTATTACAATCGCGGAACGGCAAAAACGTTCATTGCTGAATATGCGGCTGCCATCGCTGATTTTGACGAAACTATTTGCCTCAAGCCAGAATTTGTTGAAGCTTACTACAACCGCGGTCTAACAAAGTCTACCCTTAACCAGCCGAAAGCGGCGGAACATGATTTACGAACGGCGTTAAAATTAGCTAAACAGCAAGGACAGGACAATATCAAAGTTAATATCAAGCAACGTCTCCGGGAATTCAATGACACCGAATAAAGGGTTGTAGGAGAAGCCTTGTATCCTACTGTTTTTGGTACTGATGAAAGCGCGTGTTACGCGTGAGGAGGTTGAATTATGTATCCCCGTTTATTTGTATCGCTCTGTGTTTTGAATCTCGTTTTGAGTGTAATGGCTGTAGAAGCCTCTAAAATTGCGGTTGTTGATTTTGCTGACGAGTGGACAAAGGTTGATGCGTTACGTCAGACCTTGGATGAATTCAAAGTTGAATACGATGATCTGACAGAGGCACTTGAGGATGGACAACTCCCTTTCAAAGCAGAAAATAAAATTTTCTTAATTGGTAGCATGGTGACCAACAATCCTGGATTGCACCAGAATCTTGACAAGAATGCAAAAGTGATTCAGGATTTCGTCGAAAATGGTGGTATCGTCTGGGAACCGACCCAAGCGGATCAGAACGAAGCAAATGTAGATTGGTTGCCGCCCGGATTGAGTTGTGTTCGGAGTGACCGTGATAGTCCAGATTTTGAAATACTACAAGCGGACCATCAACTCTTTAACGAACCAAATCCCATGGATCAAAAAACGTTTGAAGGCTGGGGACATCAAGGCTGGCCCACTGTCTGGGAAGTCATCGCTTCTCAGAAGGGTTTTGACGTGCTGATGGAAAGTTTGGGACAACCTGTTATCATGGAAGCGGGATTCGGGAAAGGTAAGTTCCTAATGATGGCAATTGCTCCTGATAAATACTATATCGCAGGTAACGATGACAATACGAAAGATATGGCAAAACTTTTCATGGAGAATTTGCTGTTCCATGTTGAAGAATTTGCTGCTGTCGAAGCAGATAGTAAACTTGCAACAGTGTGGGCAAATCTGAAAATGCGGTAGATGGGATATTGGGCATTATTATAACATCCCAATTTTCAACGATCTGCCGGACGCTCCAACTGGTTTGAGACGGGCGGATGTAGAAGTCCGCCCTTGTCAATAAAACCTAACTCCATAGTCTATCGTGTGAACGTTCGGAATCCCATTCTGTTGTGGGTGCGAAGTATGTTGTCTCGTCGCGATGGAGATGTTCTCGGATGACCTCTTCGTTCAGGTCGATGCCTAAGCCGGGGGTTTCTGGGACATTGATGTAGCCTTCTTGGATAATCGGGTTCGGTAAACCGGTTACCATTTCATCCCACCACGGATTGTCAACAGAGTGGTTCTCTAATACCATAAAGTTCGATGTCGCAGCGGCGCAGTGGACGCTCGCCATTGCGCAAATAGGTGTTCCCGCCATGTGGAGTGCCATCGCAATGCCGTGGTCTTCTGCGAGATCGCCGATCTTCTTCGTCTCCAAAATCCCACCCGATGTCGCAATATCGGGGTGTGCGACAGCGATGCCTCGACTCTCGAACAGTGGCATAAAGTCCTCTTTACAATAGATGTCCTCGCCTGTACAGATAGGCGTGGCACAAGCGTTAGAGAGACGCACATATTGGTCGGTATACTGCCACGGCACCATATCCTCTAACCACGCGAGGTTATATTTTTCCAGGGCTCTCGCCAGGCGGATACAGTCTTCAATGCCGATATGTCCGAAATGATCGACTGCAAGCGGTATCTCATAACCGATGATGTCCCGAACAATCTCGACGTACTCACAGAGTATCGCGATCCCTTTTTCGGTGAGGCGGATACCGGTGAAAGGGTGCATCAGGTCGCGTGTGTCCAAATTTCCCTGTGGTGCGGAGAGTGTACCGGGAATACCGCGCAGCAATCCGACACCGACATCCATCTTCAAGAAGGTAAACCCCCTATCGATGCGTTCTTGGAGTTTGTTTCCCATCTCTGCAGCATCTCTAAGCGACGGGGTATCGCTGTAACACCGGATTTTGTCTCGGAACTTGCCGCCGGCGAGTTGGTAGCACGGAACGCCGTAAGCCTTACCCGCCAGGTCCATGAGTGCCATTTCGATGCCGCAGATACCGCCGCCTTGTCGTGCGTGGTGTCCGAACTGTTTGATCTGTCGAAAGATTTTATCAACGTTGCACGGGTTTTCGCCCAATATTCGGCTTTTGAGCATCAGTGCATACGTCGGACTTGCCCCGTCTCGAACTTCACCGAGACCGTAAATGCCTTGGTTGGTGTCGAGCTTCAAGATGGGACCCCCTACTTGGGTCCGAACGATACGCATATCAGTGATTTTCAATTCTGAAGGCTGAGAAGCGGTATTAACATTTGATAATATCTGTTGATCTTCCATTTTTTAATTTTTCCTTGCGGTTAATGTAGTTGGTTTCGGTGTTCAGTTTTCTTTTCCTACGTCCGCCTTCCACTTCGTTTCAGGCTGCTTTCTTTAAGGACTTGTGCCAGTTAATTTTCGTTCGTTTCTGAGATAATGTCAAGTGCGGTATCCAGTATTGTTAGATGGAGTGCTGCACGTCGTTCAAGTTGCCAAATGGTAGGTGTTTCAGAAATAATAACATGTTTACTGTGAAAATGCAATAAGTAAGGCGCCAAACCTTGTGTACCCCATTCGGTGGCGACTTTGTAGACCCCTTCAACAAGATTTGGTGCGTCTTCGCCTGGGTCTTCTGGGTCTATGGGTCCGATTGCTTTTGCGGCTGCGGCGAGTTGGGGGCCGATATATTTCTCATTGCGTGTGCCTTCGTAGAGGTAGAACCCGGTCGCGTCGTAGTCTTCGTGAAAGTCTATCGCGAAGGTGAATTGGGTTTGTCCGAGTATCTTTTTGACGATAGCCACTTCAGGGATGTTATCTGTTTCAAATGCGCGGTTGATGTCTATGGCGTTCCGTGTCTCACGCGTTTCATGAACGTAGCCGTACGGGTTGACACACGGGATTATCGTAAAGGAAAATTGTTTCAAGAGTGCGGTATTGTCGCGTTCGAGGAACTGTAAGACTGCTTCAACGCCTGCCGGTTCATCGCCGTGTACGCCACCTGTGATCAGAACACGTTTTGGCGTACGTGCCGAGGATGCTAAGTGTATTTGATGTATAGGATAACTGTGGACGTTGCCAACTAATTCTATTGGCAGTTCTAAGTTTTTTATGTGTTCAGTGATTTCAGTGTAATCGCGCAAGTTTCAGTGCTCCTCAACAGGATTCGCAAAAGTTCTACATATAGCATACCGTAACACAGCTTGGTGTGCAACCGATTTTTCAGGATCAGGATCATTTTGTGTTTGACATTTGCTGTTTTTTTTGATAGAATTCTGCCAAATACTTATCCCAAAGGACATAAAAAATGCCTACCGAAACAGAACTTTACGACGCTGCACTCACCCATTTTGCGGAAAACGATCTTGAGGCGGCTGTCAACGCTTTCAGAGAATTGATTGACACCTATCCAAAGTATATTGAAGGATTCCTTGGGTTGGGACATGCTTATGAACGGTTGAGTCGCTACGATGAAGCGATTGAGGCGATTCAGAAAGCGATTGAGATTAACCCGAAGGATCCACTCGCGTATACCAGTCTATCTATCTGTTACCAACGAAAAGGGATGATCCAGGAGGCAGAGGATGCGATGGCGAAGTCGCAGCAGCTGCAGATGGAAGCGTCTGATTCGTCTGTATGATATTTTAAAGGACTGGCGAGGTTACAAATCTTGCCAGTCAAAGAACGCTGAGGTGCTACAATGCCAAATACCACCTTACTTGATCCGACCTCTCAAGGCGATGTATCAACAAAATTTCTTGCACCGCGACTTGACAGTCTTGATGGAAAAGTGATGGGTTTGCTTAACATCACAAAGAATGGGAGCGATATTTTTCTTGATCGTCTTGCTGAATTGATGCAGGAACGGTTTGATATTGCCGAAGTGATTCATGTCAAGAAACCGACATTTACACGTCCGGCACCGACAGAATTAATCGTTGAGCTGGCGGAGCAGGCAGATTTCGTTATCGAAGGTCTTGCGGACTGAGGGTCGTGTATATCGTGCAGTATGCACGATGGAAGTGCTTTAGAGGAGCGTGGGGTGCCGAGTGTGGCGGTCTGTACGGAAGTTTTCTTCGCTGCGGGCAAGGTACAGGCACGTGTATTAGGTCACAGTGATTTGGAACCGCTTACTGTTCCTCACCCAATCCAAAGTTTGACCTCGGATCAGATTCGTGAACGTGCGGAGGGTGCGGTTGAAGAAGTCGTTGCGCGGTTGACAAAGCACAGCGCGTGACCAGGACCCTCTTTACTTATTTTTTGCTGGTATCTTAATGGGGAAGTTATCGGTTTCAAGGATTGCCTGTCCGGTTGCGTTCCAGAAAAGATCACCGGGACCAACAGCGTGCCACGTTCCATTGATAAAAGTCATAACAACCCCATCTTTCTCCTCTGCTGAGAGGGCACTGCGTGGAAACTTATCCTCGGGTCCCCAATTCATATAAGCGAGGGGTTCTCTGTTATCCCACTGCCACTGTCCCTCTGTTTCAGCATCGCTGAGTCCAATCCAATAGAGTCCATTGCCAAAGACTCCTGACAACCACTTCTGTTCTGCTGCGTTGTTAATGGTAACAAGGTATGCGTCATCAGCATCAGCTTTAGCGCGTGCATCGGCAAGACTTCTGGCTCTAATCCGTTTGTAAGCGTGCCCATTTTCGGGGTTCACCACGATCACAGACCATGGATGTGTCTCATCAGCGTATAGGATCTGCCAAGGGTGCATCGCCTGAACATCCATATCTCTTTCAGTAGAAGACGGTGTTTTAACAGGCAAATTTTCTCTTTCGAGGAATGCCGTATAGGTTTCTCCATCATTATCGACTTCAACAGATTCCCATCGGCCGGTGAATCCGACGATGACGTAATCTTTTGTCTCGGTGTTGCCGCCCTCGGCTGTGTGATACTTTTCCTCCCAATTGATGTATTCAAGAGGTTCACCGCTGTGCCAGGACCACTTTCCCTCCTCGGCAGCATCGCTGAGGCCGATCCAAAAGAGCTCGTGCCGAAACGCGTTTTTTATCCATACCTCTTCCGCTCTATCATTAAGGGCAATAACATAGGCATTTTCTACTGCGGCTTGGGTAATTGCATCGGTAATATCTTCACAATAGATTCTTTTGTAGGCGTGTCCATTTGCTGGGTTCACCACCCACACCGCTGGTGTATGAAGAAATCTTTCTAACGCAGCGTAAGCTTGATCTGATGTTCGTCCAGTATCTTGCGTTGGATCGCCGTTGAGTGTCAAAAGGAGCGGGGCTTGCAGTTGTTTTTCATCTATAATAAATGGGTCGGTTTTTGCGAGGTACCCACGACATTCAACACCCAGAATATAGATGTGAGGTTCATCGTCCCTAAGGTCCGCTACGAAAAACCCTTCCGCATCGGTCTGCTTTGTGCCTGGTGAATTCCCCCAACCGCTACCATCCAAATCCGTGTGTAGTAACTGAACACGAATGTGAGCATTGGTGAGTGGCGTTCCGTTGGCAGAAACAACTTGCACGCGAATCTGTTTCTGAGGGATCCGGATATTTTCCTGCGAAACGGTAGGCAATGATGTAAAGAGGAAAAGCACCGCAACCCCGATGATACATTTAAACTTTTGTCTGGAGCCTTGAGGGATCATAGCCAATTCTCCTTTTTACGTATAAAATTGTAACACCATTGATTCGCCTGGCTGTAAATCGTGCCATTGTTGTAAGAGGGCTTGTAATTTCTGGCGCATCGCCTCAAGTTGTTCATCTGTGATGCTTACGGAAAGCGTCGCGCTGTGTTCTCGAAATATTCCATTGGAATTAGCATCTTGCGGATATGGCGTATTCGGGAGCTCTGCTTGTAATAGTGCTACAATCGGTTCGGTGTTCATCGCTTCCTCTGGGATTTCAAAAGGACGCTGCGCTTTGGGTTCGCTAAAATCGGGAATATCGTACCCTTTTGACACAAGTCCAAAGAAGGCGTTTTCAAAGCCGAGTGTTGTTTCGACAACATAATGTGCGAAGTCGTGATGAACAAACCCGCGGTGGAGATAGGTCCACGTGACGCTTCCATCATCCCGGATACAGGTGAGCGTATCGGGTTTGTGTTTCGATTGGTTTTTGCCTTTTTTAAAACGGATAATCATTTGACATCGTAAAATGAGAATGGCGAGGTAATTCTACCTCGCCATTTTTGCTTTAGGATTGGTCTATCGGACGAAAATAAATTCTCGCGATGAGATGAGAGCCCAGAGGATATCCTCGCTGCCTGTGCGGCGTTTCGGACTCTCGGCGAGGTACGTTTTACCGGTTTTAAGTTCCTCATCCGTTGGGAACCGACTCAACGTAGTGAGGTACAACTCGGTGACGAATTCGCTGTTGTTGAGTTTCGCTTTTATCGAACGGGTGAGTACACCGTCGGAGCTTCTCAATTTCTGATGGACATCACGGGAGTTAATCATATAGAGTGCCTGTGTGAGTGTCGGTTCCAGTTTCGGGTCTAAGTCGCCTAGGAACTCTCTGCCGGAACGTCCATAGAGTGACAAGAATCGCGAACTCACCGGTAGCGGTAGTTCGACAGAACGCGTGCCAGACGGATAACGCCCGTACTTTTGCGAGATGCCGGTAATGTCATTTACGACATCTAACAGAATCTGTGCCATCATGGGCCGCGGATAGAAACGTGAGAAGAACCGGTCATCCAACTGGTTTGTCTCATTCGGTTCTGCGGAAAGTTGGTACGTGCGCGAATTGAAGATCAATCTGATGATATGTTTCGTATCAAACCCGCTTTGTACGAAGGCATCTGCTAACGCTTCGAGAAGTCCCTCAACACTTGGTGGCGTTGTGGCACGCATATCATCGACAGGATCGACGATACCTCTACTGAAGTAGTGGCTCCAGATGCGGTTCACGGTTGCTTTCGCGAAGTAGGGATTCGTCGAGGAGGTCATCCAGTCTGCGAGTACTTGCAGAATATCACCCTGATAATTCGCGGAGAGGGACTCACCACCAAGGAAGGTTGGTTGTGCGACTTCACCGCGGTTCCCTTCTACGGACTGATTTATAACGCGTCCGTTGGGATTATAGGAGATGACCAGTTCGTTGTAGATTTCACCGCCTTGGGTTCTAATCTTTCCGTTGAAGGCGGCAAAGTTCCAGTAGTCATCAGTTGTCCATTGGTCAAACGGGTGTTTATGGCATCTGGCGCAACTGAGTCGGATCCCCAAAAATACTTGTGCAGTGGTCTCTGCTCTGCCTGCGGGTTGCCGCTCAATGCGGTAGTAGTTTGCGGGTCCGTGCTGAAAGGTACTGCCTCGTGCCGTGATGAGTTCCCGGACGAATTTGTCATAAGGTATGTTTGTCGCGATTGCCTCATGTACCCACTCGTGCAAGAGCGTCGCCCCGCGTTCTCCGAAGGCACCGTTTCCTAAGGTCCGCGGGTGGATACGTAACATATCGGCTAACTTCAGCGTGCGTAGGTTAACCCATTCTGGGGTATCAAGAAGTGTATCAATGAGTTGTGCGCGCTTGTAAGGATTTGTATCTGCCAGGAATGCTTTTACTTCATCCGGCGTTGGGAGCCGAGCGACAGTATCCAGATAGACTCTACGCATAAAGGCATCATCGGTTGTCAAGGCAGAGGGACGGATATTCAGTTTTTCGAGTTTGGCGAGTACAAACTCATCAATGAAGTTATTCGGTTTGAATTTTTCGTCTTCAGGGACGGTAGCTGTTTCAGAGGTTCGGGGTATCGTTACAAACGCGGCATCGACAACTCCTAAGAAACGAGCGATAACTGCGGTTCCACCCCATCGAACGCTTGTTACTTCGCCGGTAGGCGACACCTCGGCGACAGGTGCGTCTTTGGATTCATAGACGGCTTTTTCGGTCACATCTTCGACAGAACCGTCGGAAAAATGGGCGAGTACTTTTAGTTGTGCGGTTTGTCCGACCTCAGAGAGGATAAAAGTGCTCGGTTCAACTTCGAGTTTCCGGAGTCTCGGTTCGTCATCCGAAAAAGGTGCGCCTGCTTCGATCCAACGCAGAATTTTTAATGCGTCCTCTGAGTTCGGATCGAACCGCAAACCGCCTTCATGTGGTACTTGTCCGGTCGGTTTGAGGAAGAAGAGGCTTTGATCGGGTTCGAGTAGGTTGACCCGCCGACCGCGATTGTGGTGAACGATGGGTTGGTAATCGGTTTCCGGGTTCAGGGTCAACAGAGAGAGGTTTAACCCGCCTTGTCCACCGAATTTTCCGTGACACATGCCGGCTGAACAGCCCTGTTTGTCAAGGATTGGTGCGATGTCTTTCAGAAATTTAACTGACGGTTGCGTTTGGTGAGCTTCAGCACTATTCGTCGCTGGCTCGACGCTATTCGTTGTGTCTGCCTGTGTCGCGGATGGCAGTGCTAAGAGTGAAATGGAAAATAGAAGCACAACAGCGAGCGTGGCAAACTGAGCGGTTACGTGCACAGGACAAAGGTTTTGTACTGTGGTTCTCAATAGATGTCTCATGCGAATACCTCCGTGAAAACTTCGGTTACATCTTCTACAAACAGAAACTTAATACCTTCTTGAATGTCTTCGGGTACTTCGGTAAAATGTTTTTCGTTCCCTTGTGGCAGAATAACCTTCTTAATGCCTGCCTGTTTCGCAGCGAGTATTTTTTCCTTGACACCACCGATGGGGAGAACTCTCCCTCTGAGGGTAAGTTCACCGGTCATGGCGATATCCGGATTAATTGGGTGTTGCGTTGCAATAGAAGCGAGCGCAGTTGCGATGGTGATACCAGCGGAGGGCCCATCCTTCGGGATTGCGCCTGCTGGTACGTGTACATGGATTTCTTCTTCTAAGATGCTTGGATCAAATTTGAGTGCGTCGGACTGGGATTTGACGTAGCTGAGAGCGGCTTGTACGGATTCCTGCATGACATCCCCGATCTGGCCAGTGATACGAAGTTGGTTGCTATCGTTTGTTTTTTTAGTTGTAGCAATCTCAATAAAGAGGATTTCACCGCCAGCAGGCGTGACAGATAAGCCGGTTGCGACACCGATGTCGGCTTTACGTCCTGCGATTTCGGAATCAAATTTCTCGGGTCCCAAGTACTCTTGAATGTCCTTTGCTGTAATCGTTGTCGGTTCAGTGTTCCCTTCTGCAACACGGCGTGCCACTTTTCGGCAGAGGGTCCCGAGTTCTCGTTCTAAATTTCGGACTCCTGCCTCTCGGGTATACTCACTAATTACTTTGTCAATCGCTGCGTCTTTAATATGGATTAAATCCTCTTCGAGTCCATTTACGGTCAATTGGCGAGGAATCAGATACTGTTTGGCAATGATCTGTTTCTCGTTGGCAGTGTAGCCGGGGAGTTCTATTGTCTCCATCCGGTCCCGCAGCGGTGGCGGGATCGTGTGAAGTTGATTTGCGGTTGTCACAAACATCACTTTTGAGAGGTCAAACGGGACATCGATGTAATTGTCCGTAAAGGAGTGATTCTGTTCTGGGTCCAGGACTTCCAAGAGTGCGGAAGCCGGGTCTCCGCGAAAATCGGAACCGAGTTTGTCGATTTCATCAAGCATAAAGACGGGGTTGTTTGATTCTGCTTGTCGTAATCCTTTGACAATCCGTCCTGGCATTGAACCGATGTAAGTGCGTCGGTGTCCGCGGATTTCGGCTTCATCGTGCATACCACCGAGCGAGATGCGTACAAATTTCCTATTCATTGAGCGCGCGATAGATTTACCGAGTGAAGTTTTCCCGACACCGGGGGGGCCGACGAAACAGAAGATCGGTCCCTTCATATCGGCTTTGAGGATGCGTATAGCGAGATGCTCCAGGATCCGTTCTTTGATTTTTTCCAAATCATAGTGATCGGTATCGAGTATCTCTTTTGCCTCAGCGAGGTCTAACGAATCCTCGGTACTAATTGCCCACGGGATGTGCAGCAACCAGTCCAAGTAATTCCGAGAGACGGTCGATTCAGGGGAGAACGACTGCATTTTTGAGAGTCGTTTAAGTTCTTTTTCAGCTGCCTGTTTCGCTTTATCAGGCATTTCGGTATTTTGTAGTTGTTCCCGCAACTCGTCAATTTCGAGTCCTAAGTCGTCGGCTTCACCGAGTTCAGTTTGAATGGCTTTAAGTTGTTCTCGGAGATAATATTCGCGTTGTCCTTTATTAATAACAGCTTGTGCGTTATTTTGGATTTTGCTTTCTAATTCGTGTAGATCAAGTTCTTTTGCGAGTATAATAGCGAGCGTATTCAGACGTCCTTGGATAGAGACTGCTTCCAAAATGCGTTGCTTGTCGTGTGGCTTCAAGTCTAAGACAGCCGCGATATAGTCTGCGAGACGTCCGGGTTCATCGATCATTGTGCGTGTTATGCTTCCGTATTCTTCTTGGTAGCGTGAGGACATTTGAACGATCCGTTGGAACATTTCATCATTACTGCGGACAAGTGCTTCGACTTCCAAATCCATTTCTGTGTTGGATGTCGGATCTTCATCGTCGCCGCCGACAACGTTGACGCGCGCCTTGATGAAAGGTTCGGTGTGCATAATCTCCTCAATTTCCACGCGTTCACGTCCGTGTGCGAGGAATAGGACATCTTCGTCATCGGTCTTGTATCGGAGGATATGAATCAAGCTCCCGATTGGACTGAGGTCGCTCTCTTTAATATTTTTCATCTCTTTTTTGGACAGTTCTTTTTTCGGACGAAAGATGCAGAGTACCCTTTCACCGTCCATAGCATGCTCAATAGCGGCGGTAGCCATCTTGCCAGAGAGGGCTACATGATGTGGCGGGAACGGCGGCACCGGCGGCATGTACGGAAAGACAACGAGATCGTCGAGTGGCAGAATAGGATATTCCTGTGTAGATTCCTCTTCGTCATTCGTACTTTCGGATTCTTTTTCTTCATCTTTTTCTTTTTCTTTTTCTTCGGCTTTCATCTTTTTCTCCTATTGTGTTGTTCTCGGCAGTCAGCAACTGTTTTTATAGTTAGGGCCAGAATTGGTAAAGTGTGGTATTCGCGAGAATACTGCCGATACTCCATAAGCTTCCGGTTATGTAGTCTCCGAGCGCGAGTCCAAGGAAAAGAGGTACAGCGCGTCTGTAGGCTTTAAGTCCGCCTTGATGTAACACGAGTGCCTTCGCGACGTAAGCGACGAAGATACAGCTCCAGAGATTAGACATCCCCCAACTATTTGCCATGGCGTAGCCGAGTGGGTGCAGTGGCCACCAGAGGAATCGGGTTCTCAATAGTATGAGTCCGAGTGAGAATCCTGCGCCGCCGCCCATAAATAGGAGGGCAGGAACATCGGTTTCCTGTGGATAATTCAGCCAGTTTTCAAGTTGCCTATAAACACCTCTCCCGAACCCTAATGCCCAAGGTCCATAATAACCTGTTTCGGCGCCGTGTCTGTAGTAGCTATCTAACAGGAGCCAAAATACGACGATGGCACCGACGAAGGTTGCGATAAGAATTGCAGCGGCGGTATGTTGCGGACGTATCTGCCGCCGCTCCGAAATTTTCAATGCCTCCAGCTCTTGCGGCATCGGGTGTGCCCGATATGCTCTGTTAAAGAACATGTACAACGAAAAGACGGTTTTTGTACGTGTTGTTAACCGTTGGGATCCGAAGGCTGTCACGATCAATCCGTGTGGATCGATTCTGTGTAAATCGTGGACTAAGAACCCCAATTCGGCGCGTAGTCGTGCGACCATTGTCGCGAGCAGGAAGTAGAGTCCGAAAAATATCGGGATTACCCAAAGCGACATACCCGCCTGATAAGAGAACAGTGTCAAAAAGAGCGTGCCGCCCACAATGCCGAGGAAAGCGATGTGATAAGGCATCGGCTCACGTTGCATATCTATCCGAGATGTGCCGCGAAGTCCGTCCATAACGCCGGCGAGAATCCGTTTGATATGTGATCTCCCGACCCAAGCTGCGGTACCGAGTAGCACCATATACGCCCCGAAGCTTTGTGCGTCTGCATAAGGGTACCCTGGTAAATTCCGCACACCGAGAATGCTACCTGCCATTAACTCAAATTTATACACCCAATAGAACACCCAACACGAAAAAAGCAGGTCCAACGGGATAAGGAAACTGATCCCAATCGCGAAGGGATAGAACGAAAGTCGTACGCCACCCATTGCATTCCAAGGGCGGCCGGTGAAATACTGATGGATGTTTTGCCGTTTGACGGGCAGGTACGGGACCGCTGGATAAATAGAATTTAATAAGTTCAGGACACTAATGCCTGCAGCGATTCCGAACCCGCACCACATCAGTTTGTTTTTGAAAAAACTTGCATCCGTCTCCGTCATTGCGAGCGGTAGCTGGATAATCGGGTATGTCAGCCGTTCTCGTTCCGTCCACTGAAGGCGGAGAAGCGTATTGATGCAGAGCATAACAAACATCAACACAAGGATGAAAACGGTCCACCATGCCGCAGGTCCTGCCCAAGCGGTAAGATGCTCCTTCCGATAAAGGCTCGATTGTCCGTCATAGTATCCGGACAGAACGTTAGTGTCCTGGACGGTTAGCCATGTCGGGAGTTCTTTCCAAAACAGTTGTTGCCACTCGTTCTCGGATGTTGCGAATCGAAACGGGTGTCCGAGTATGGTGACCAAAATCTCCATCATATCGTGCGAACAGAGCGAGGAGACGATGCACAACATGACGTAGATTGTGAGCAATTCTGCCGGTTTCAGTTGTAACCTGGACGATAACTTCCGTAATGCTGCGCTGAATACTATCAGCCAAAATATGATGAAAATGACGTTAGACAACGGATGAATTAGCGTTGGATGTGTATAGCGGACGACCTCCAATTGAATGATCCAGAAAACGTTCAGAGGTATGAGAAGCATCGCTATGACAAGTGCCTTAGGTGTTAAACCGGGTTCACCTCTGAATACAGTGGACATGCTGTCTGTACTATCGGTTTGCGGGCTGCCCATAACCGCCTTGTTTTCTGTCATATTTCAGCCTCTAATGGAGACGCTATCTATTGAATCCATCCGCGCTCGCCTTCTATATGCACCTCCGTTTTCAGTTTTACACAACGCCGCTGGTAGTCTTGCAATGCTTCTATTGCTGTATCTCCAGTGAGAATACTCGGGAATTGATTTTTAATTTCAGGTGTTGCTGAGGTCTCCGTAGGTTTTCCACTTCGGACGGGTGTCTTAGGCGGATCCGTCAAAATAGGAATTAACTCAATAGACTGCAAGACGCTATCTTTGAAAGTCGCCTTTGGGATAACTATATGTGAGTGCTGTTTATCATAAGCGTCATAGATGAAATCAGAGAGGCTGTAGATGATCGGCTTCCGTTGATATAACTCAATGCCGCCAAAAGTATGCATCTGCTGACATAGGACCATATCTGCCCCGGCATCGATGAGTGCCTGTGCGAAGATGCGTTGCCTTCCGATTGCCCCATCGGTTGAACGTCCTTGAATCCCCCAATGTAACCAAACGATCACGAGAGCTGCTTCTGAGCGCACCTTCGTAACAGCGTCTGTCATCTCACTGTAGACAGCGTAAGCGATCGGGTCTTCGGTGTATCGTGCGAATTCATTCAGTCGGTAATATGCGAGCATCGCGACTTTCAGAGGCTTGGTATCTCCAACACCGACCGTCACCCATGCGGGGCGTTTCGCTGCGTTAGTATTCATACCGGCACCGATCGGTTTAACGTCGTACCACTCTAATTCGGTGATTGTATCTTCTAATGCTTCAAAACCGAAATCCATTATATGTGGTGTTGCTAAGGAGACAGCGTCAAATCCAGCATTCGCGAGGGCTCGTCCGAGTCCGGGTGCTGACCGAAAATGGTTTTTGATCCCGTGTCTCGGTTCGCCTCTTTCGGAAATACTGGCGTTCAAAGAGGCGGTAGCGACATCGGCGGACTGGATGAATTCGGTAGTTCCGGCGAAGAATACACCGGCACCGTTCTTTTCAATCAGTGGTGTCATACGACTACTGACAGTAATATCACCGACAGCGAGAACTGCGATCTCACCGGCGGCAACGGGTTCAGAAACCGAGAGGACTATGGTCAATGCCCCGAGGAGCGTCCCAATCAACAGTTTGTTAATCAGCGTGTGCATTGTGAATCGTCGGTTTTTAAGGTATTTAGATCTCATGATCTTCTGCATCTGTCTCCAAATCTTCATCCATTCCGAGGTTGGCGGTGAATTCGTCGAACAGTGTGCCCTCTTTGAGTTTCATTCCGAGTGCGATGAGAGCTTCAGATAAGGTCAGCCGGTCAATTTTGGTAGATTCAAGTGTTTCGGTTTCGGAGGCTAAGTCTGATCGTAGAGATTCCTGATTTCGGCGCGTCTGTTCTCGTAGGAGTTTCGTCTCGTTGCTGAGTCGGTCGATTTGGGCTTGAAATTCACGGGCGAATTCGTCTACGAGGGTTGACAATTTCTGAAGGTCTGTCTCGCTACGTCCTGCGATCCCATCGAGCCGCTCATCCATCCGTGTATCAATGAGTGCCTCAATTTTGTCTGATGTTAGCAGGAAATCTTCATTTTCGAGCTGCCCGGAAAGTTTGCGAATTTCAGTTTTCACGTCCGCTATTTCTTCTCTGAAGTGTTGCTCTATGGCAGCGAGTTTATCATCGACCTGCTGGCGCGTTTTTTCTACGTCCTGGCTGAGGGTTCGTAATCGTTTGTTGTAGTTCTGAATATATCTTCCAATGACACTATCACGGAGATACGCTTCCAGCTGCTGGGTTCTCAATGCCTCAGCATTCGTTTCAGTATTGTCATCAATCTCGGGTTCTTGGACATCTATAGGTGTTTGCATATTCGTTGTTTCCTTGTCCTAAGCTGCTGCCGTTTGTTACGGCGATTTTTAAGGATAATTATAGACGTTGTCAGATTGCACGGGTGTATCGGACTCCAAGAGTTCATCGTCTAATCTGGGCGTAGCCTCTCGGTTTGCGTTGAATTCTCGTAAGATACAGTTGACGATTTCTTCCGTATACGCCTGAGCGTCAACGCGTTGCTGATTCGCTTCCCAAGCCATGCGTGCCGCGGCTTCGAAGTATTCTGCGTGTTTGTAAGCGTCAAGGATATCGCTGCCGCGTGAAAACGTTCCGTGTCCGACCCAATAAAGGATATGTCGTGCTGACTGCTCACCGTTTTGGCCCCCGTTCTGAAAGAGCCGTAGACTTTCGTAAGAGAGTTCTGGGATCCCTGGTGCGCGTTCTTCGACGAACCCGATGCCGCCGGATGCGTCGTATATGATAGGTGTCTCTGGCTCATATCCTCTGAGAAAATCGTAAAACCGATCTGGTGCGCCGTGTTCCGTGCGGGAAATTAGGTTCAAAAATTTCGGTTGCAGGTGGACGAGTGCATTAAATCCGTTTTCGGCTAACTGTTCAAAAATGAGGAGATAGTGGAACATTTCGCTCGTCGGTGCTGGCGGTGCAACGCCATTTTGTGCTTGCTCCAAAGTCGCCTGATCGGGTGTACCGTAGCGCATCCGATAATGGACACCATCTGATTCTACTTCGATAAGCGTTAGATTGAGTGCGGGATGTTCAATGCCGATCATGTCGAGCCGCGACCCCGATTTTGTGAGCAGTACGTGTCTACCTGCTAACCCCTTAACAACAATCTGGGGGGGTAGTTGATAACGCGGTGAAGCGTCATAAGTGATGAGGCATGCTTCGTCAACTGTTTCGGTTAGAACTGCCCCCATATTACCAGCGGTTGCCCACAGATAGTCGTGCGCGTGTGCGTGCTCGCCTACCCAGCCCATCTGTCCGATCAGCGTTCCGCACTCAGTGTCTGGCGAAAGGGGACGTAAGTCGGGATGATACCCGCGTTCGCGCCAGCGTTCGTAGCGGTATGTCTGCGGTGGTGGTGCTGTTAAAGCGTTTACAAGGTACGGATTGGTCAGCGTTGAATCCACGCGCGATTCCTCTCTGTTTTTAGTGCTAACGTTCTCTTTCCTTTAACTATACCATGTCTAAGAAAAAATAGCAAATTTTAATGGTTATTAGTGGAAGGATTGTCCAAATTTTAGTAAGAAACTAACAAATGAATGAAATTGATTATGTTTTTTGTCATGTTAAAATCTGTTATGGCGCAAGCTAACAGCGGACGCTACAAAAGATGATGTGCTACAAAATCGCGCGTCAATTTGATTGCATTGATAGATGGAAGTGTGCTAAATTTTAATTCATAGACATCGACAAAAAACCGTATAACCACAAAAACTGAAAGGAAAGTCAGAGACTTTATGAGAACTGAAACAGATAGTATGGGGACACTTCAGGTCCCCTCTGACCGGTATTGGGGGGCACAGACGCAACGTGCGCTCCAGAATTTCAAGATCGGTGATGAACGCCTGCCACGGGCTGCGATATGGGCACTCGGAACTATCAAACAGGCAGTCGCAGAAGTGAATGCCGATCTCGGCTTGCTTGATGCTAAACTGGCAGAGGCGATTCGCGCGGCAGCACAAGAGGTTATTGATGGGACATTGGATGACCACTTCCCGCTCCGTATCTGGCAGACAGGCAGCGGCACACAGACGAATATGAATGTCAACGAAGTCATAGCGAACCGCGCAATCGAGATGCTCGGTGGTGAAATGGGGAGCAAGCACCCGATCCATCCGAATGATCACGTCAATAAGTCGCAATCGACAAACGATGTCTTCCCGACATCTATCCATCTGGCAATGGTGAAACAGATTCAGACGCATCTATTGCCACGCTTGTCTGCATTGCAAAACGCGTTTGCGGAAAAGGTTTCTGAATTCGGGGAGATCGTCAAGATCGGCAGAACACATCTGATGGATGCGACGCCGCTTACGCTTGGACAGGAGTTTAGTGCTTACGCGCAACAGCTTATTGCTGGGGAAGAGCGTATCACGGCTACGTTACCACACCTCTGTGAACTTCCGATAGGTGGAACGGCTGTCGGGACGGGGTTGAATACGCATCCAGATTATACCGCAAAGGTTGTGGCACGGCTCTCGGAAGCGACAGGATATGAGCTCCAACGTGCCTCGAACGCGTTTGAGGCACTCGCGTGTCGAGATGCTGTTGTCAGTGCGAGCGGTGCATTGAAAACGTTGGCTGTTGGGCTGTTCAAGATTGCGAATGATATCCGGTGGCTGGCGTCGGGTCCGCGGTGTGGACTCGGTGAATTACGGTTGCCTGAGATGGAGCCCGGTAGTTCTATCATGCCGGGGAAGGTGAATCCGACGCAGTGTGAAGCCGTCACAATGGTGTGCGCACAAGTCATCGGGAACGATGCGACCTTGGCGTTTGCGGGTGCGAATGGTGCGTTGCAGTTGAACGTGTTTATGCCTGTGATGGCGTATAACGCGCTGCAGTCTATACAACTTCTTGGGGATGCGTGTGAATCTTTTCGGGTTAACTGTGTAGAAGGGATTGTGCCGAACACGGAGGCTATCGGACGACATCTCTCGGAGTCTCTCATGCTTGTGACGGCGTTGGCACCACATATCGGTTATGATCAGGCGGCAAAAGTTGCGCAATACGCACATGAACACGGATGTACGCTTCGGGACGCTGCTATCGCTATGGAGGTTTTGACAGGTGAGGCTTTCGATACGCTTGTCGTGCCAGGGGATATGACACGTCCGAATTTGGGATAAGCAAAGAAAGTGTTGATAAAGCAAAAAGGGAACCGTTTGGGTTCCCTTTTTTTACGACTTTTCCTAGTCTCTAGTCTCAGATTCAACATGTTCCGCATCATTAGATGCCTCTTCTGTTTGGTTCTCGTCGGATACCTCTAAACTTTGGAAATCTGAGAACCCACTGCCTGCCGGGATGAGACGTCCGAGGATGACGTTTTCTTTCAGCCCGAAGAGTTTGTCGGTTTGTCCGCTAACAGCGGCATCCGTTAGTACTTTCGTTGTCTGTTGGAAGGATGCAGCAGAGATAAAACTATCTGTGCTTAAGGATGCTTTACTAATACTCTGGAGGACCGGTTCCCCGGTTGCGGATACGCCGTCTTTCTCCAGAATTTCGCTGTTGACGCGTTGAAACTCTCTGCGATGTACTTCGTCATTCGGGTAGAAGTGTGTATCGCCTGGACTGATAACACGGACTTTGGTCAGCATCTGTCGGACGATGACTTCGACGTGTTTATCGTTGATAATGCTTTTGCCGTAGACCTTCTGTACTTCATCGACGAGATATGCCCACACCGCTTCTTCGCCTTCAATGGGTACACCTTCAATGGTGACGCGTCCGATACTCAAGATATCGTGGGGGTTAAGGAACCCGTTGGTGAGTTGTTCGCCTGCGTCTACCCAATCGCCTTCGGCAATGAGTCGTTTTTCATCAGGAATCTGATAGAGTCTGCTTTCGTATCCTTCGTGCTCAATGCGATATGTAGGTACACCGCTCTTGGTGCCGGCGGATCGGACGAATCCCTCGATTTCTGCGATCTGAGCGGCCTCGCCGCGTTTTAGACGACGCGCTTCAAAGAGATCGGTAACACGTGGGATACCGGCAACGATATCCAGGTTGGCTGTTCGTTCATGGAGTTCTGCGAGTGCTTCACCCTTACGGACGGTATCACCTTCTGCCAAAGAGAAGGAGTAGTCAGCCGGGATCACATGCGGTATTCGAGTGCCGTCATCGGTTTCTACTTCGATTCGCATTTGAAGGTCTAACTCGTCCACTTCAAATCCTTGGAATTGCGCTTGAGCGTCCTGATACTCTTCGTCTGACAATTCATCGTCAACAGCATAGTTGCAATTCGGATGGTAGACAGCGGTTACTGTATGGGTAATCCGTTTGTTCGCTTTTTCCAAGGCACGATATTCCTTCGACAGGAGTTCCGTGCCTGGTTCAAGTGGGTTTTCAATTTCACGTTTATCTTCAACGACACGAAAGATCAGTTCGGTGTCAAACCCTTTGAACTTGCGATTGTAAGCCTTGTAATCCTTGTCGGACAGTTCGGTGCCTGCCTCCAATTCTTGTTGGAGTTCGGGGTGATGGACACTTGCAACATGGTAACGACTCACTACTTTATTTCGGAGGGTGCTATCGGTTTTCAGGAGTGCTTTATACTCCGCTTCAGTGAGGCGTTGACCGGCGGTTACCGTTGTGGTGCCGTCCTCTACATTTGTCACTTCATAATGCCGTGAGACTTCCATCCCCTTGTATTGTCGGCGTTTCGCGTTTGTCTCTTGCTGTGTTAGAAGTTCACCCTCTTTTAATGGGCAATCTTCATGGTTAACGGCAGTTATACGGTACATGCGATCTACTTTAAAGCTGCCGAGTGTGTTTTCCTCTGTAGAAGTTGTGAACCCACGGTACTTCTCTTGATCTTTTTTTGCTTCAGTTTCACCGAGCAGGTCCCCCGGTTTAATTGGGCAGTCTGGATGATAGACTTGCGTTACGCGGTGCCTTAGTTTTTGTGCGTCGAACCCTGTAAACCGTTTATGTGCGCGGTCTAACGCTTCTTCGGTAATCTCTTCACCCGGCGTAAGCGGGCATTCTGGATGATGGACGGCAGTTACAATGTATCGTTCAACATCATGTTTCTCGACTTTAAATGCGCGCTCAAGGTGCTGATACTGCTGCCGTGCGTCCTCGAATTCACGTGCCGTTAGTACCTGTTCAACCGAAAAATCATCGACATCCGTATGGACAACATAGACAGGCTTTGCTTCGAGTTCAAACGGTGTCAGCCACGGTGTGATGTCTTCCGTTGACACTTCTTCGCCGACTTGATATGGGAAGGATTTATCTGTTTTCTCGGTGATACGGTAAACGCGTTCCGCTCTGAAGTCAGCATCTTGATCGGTTTCGGGATCATCTTCGTTCTCTTGATCTCTGATGTCGGTTGCTATTGTGCTCTCGCCGTCGGAAGCCAAAATAGCGTCCATTGCAGCGTCAGCGTAGTGCCATTCACCGTCAAACCCTTGGCGAATTTCGTCTTTCTTCTGTTCCGCCTCTTCTTCGGTAAGGAGATCATCGACTGCCACCGAGATTTTCGGATGTTGCACTTCTGTTACCCGGAATTTCGGGGTTACAAACCGTTGGAACCCGTATACGACTAATGCCCGATTGTACTCTGCTTGTGATAGTTGTTGCCCTACTGTGAGTTTACACTCGCTGTCGAGAACTTCGGTGACTTCATACTGCCAAGCTTTGGTATCAAAACCTTTATAGCGTTCTGCGTTTTCGCTATACTGTTTTTCACTGAGGCGTTCACCCTCACGGAGTTGACATTCAGGGTGGTTGACCTGTTGGACTTTGTAAGCGGGTCCGTCAAGGTTCGTTCGATTTTCAAGTACGATCCATAGGTCACCTTCTCTTTTGACGGTTTGTCCATCTTGGAAATCTCGGAACCGTACGGTGCCGGCGGCTTTAGAGAGAATTCTGTGTGGACTGGCTTCCGAAACATCTTCAACTGCTCCGCCGGTGTGGAATGTCCGCATTGTGAGCTGCGTTCCCGGTTCACCGATGGATTGCGCGGCGATGATGCCGATGGCTTCACCGACATTCACGAGGCTATTCGTTGTTAAGTCGTTCCCATAACATTTTGCACAGACCCCGTCATCGGCTTGGCAGGTGAGGACCGAACGGACGTTGACTATCTTTATATCGAGTTTATCAATCTGTTCTGCCATCTGTGCGGAAATGACCTCGTTGGCAGGGACGAGTACATCACCGTTCTCTGGGTGGCGTATGTCTTGGGCAGTTGTGCGTCCGCTGATTTTAAAGGTAAGGTCTCCACCGGCTGTCGCGAACTTCTGGATGCTGTTAAGCGTGCCGCAATCTTCAAAGGTAACACGAACATCTTGGGCGACATCTACAAGTCTTCGGGTTAGATAGCCTGAAGACGCTGTTTTCAGTGCTGTGTCGACCAACCCTTTACGGGATCCGTAAGTAGAGTTGAAATAGTCGAGTACATCCAATCCTTCTCGATAAGAAGAAAAATATTCATTATCGGTAGATGTCCCGATGGGTGGGATGAGGATGTTGCCGTCCTGTTTCGCCTTGAGTCCGATAAATGCACTGATCTGCATAAAGGGATTTTTCCGTGCCCGTGCGCCACTATCGGCCATGATATGTACTGGGCTGAATCCTTTCACGGTTTTATCAGCGATCTCTGTGCCATCACGGTTAACTTTAGGATGGACTTTGCGAGGGTCGCCGCGTTCAACGAGCGGTGTCTCCTCTAGGTCAGGTAAAGTCTCAAACATCTTTTCTTCTATTTGCGCCATGGCATCGAACCAGATACGGATCTGTTCGTTTTCGTGTTCTTCTCGGTCGGTTGTCTCCGCAGTTTCAAGTAGGGAAGCAATTTTTGACTTTGCTTCATCCACCAATGCGTCCCGGTTGTCAGGTGTAATATAATCCTTGATACCGGGTGAGATACCGCTCAGCGTGGCGTACTCGAAAGCGAGTTTTTGTACGTTCTCAAGTACGTCAACGGTAACACCTGTTCCGAGTTCATTAAAGCATCGATGGATGAGCGTGGAGAGTGCGCGTCCACCGGCTTCCGCGTTGTAGAACGGAATAACTTGTTCTGAGTGTTCATCTTCCCAGTCTAATTTTGGCTCTCCATTTTCCTTTTTCGGCAGTACTTCATTAAAGATAACTCTACCGACCGTAGTGAGGATAGGCTCGGTTGGGTCCCCGTTTTCGCTATGTCCGTTGGATTTACAGAAGAGCTGGATACTATCGTGCAGCTTAAGTTGACCGGCGACATGCGCGGTGATAACATCTTCTGTATGGGAGTATCGGCGGCGATACCAAGATTTCTCACGAATTTCATTAAAAAGAGAGGTATCACGCGTCGTGTATGCCTCGTGTAAAAGAGCGGCATCTTCAGGGTGCTCAGGTAGTGTCTTGGTCAAGAAGCTGGGGCCAAGCACCATATCGAGTTCTGGGACGGCAATAGGGTCACCGTGCGAGGGTTTCAGGATGTTATGGCTACTAAGCATGAGCAGTTTTGCTTCGGTTTGTGCTTCTACTGTCAGGGGTACGTGTACTGCCATCTGGTCGCCATCAAAATCGGCGTTGAAGGCCTTACAGACGAGTGGCGGGATCCTGATGGATTTACCTTCGACCAATACAGGTAAAAACGCTTGGATGCCGAGTCGATGCAATGTCGGGGGACGGTTGAGTAGAACTGGGTGATCCGCGATAACTTCCTCTACGACATCCCAGACGGGCGAATCAGAGTCGACGTGTTCGGCGATGTGTTTTGCTCGCTTAATGGTCTGTGTATAACCGTAAGCCTGAAGTCGTTCAATGATAAAGGGTTTAAACAGTTCGACTGCCATCTGTTTCGGGATACCGCATTGATGTAATCCCAGTTCAGGTCCGACGACAATGACGCTACGTCCGGAGTAGTCAACACGTTTACCGAGTAGGTTCTGTCGAAACCGCCCAATTTTCCCTTTAAGTACTTCAGCGAGAGATTTGAGGGGTCGATTACCGGGTCCGGTGACACGTCTTCCATGTCTTCCGTTGTCGAAGAAGGCATCAACGGCTTCTTGTAACATCCGTTTTTCATTTCGCAGGATGACCTCTGGTGACCGGAGTTGTATAAGTTTCCGGAGTCGGTTATTCCGATTGATAACTCGGCGATATAAGTCGTTGAGATCGCTGGTAGCGAAGCGTCCGCCTTCAAGTGGGACGAGGGGTCGTAAATCGGGTGGAATTACGGGGATGACATCAAGGATCATCCACTCGGGTCGTTGTTCAGCGGCGGCAAAATCTGACATCTGCTTTAGCTGCTTGAAGGTTTTAAGCCGCTTTTGTTGGCTTGTGGTCTCTTCGAGTTCTTGGGTTAACTCTTTGATTTTTTCTTCGAGGTCGATATTACTGAGAATCTCTCGAATGACTTCAGCACCTGTCCCGGCGCGAAAACCGCCCCAGTGTTTATTGCTGTGCTCGACGTATTCGACCTCGGTTAACACTTGTCCGACTTCAAGTGAACATTCTGGGTCGGTTACCTCAACAACAATAAAGCCTTCAAAATAGAGGACCCGTTCAACATCACGCGTGGAGAGTCCGCAGAAGAGACCGATACGCGATGGCAATCCCTTGAAGTACCATATATGGGAGACGGGTGCGGCGAGTTGAATATAGCCGAGGCGGTCCCGACGGACGCGTTGCTGTGTGATCTCAACGCCGCATCGGTCGCATATCACACCTTTATGTTTAATCCGTTTGTATTTGCCGCAGTTACACTCCCAATCCTTTTGGGGTCCGAAGATAGCCTCACAAAAAAGGCCTTCGGGTTCTGGTCGAAAGGATCGGTAGTTAATAGTCTCTGCCTTCTTGACTTCGCCGCAGCTGCATGTGCCTCTCTCTGGGCAGTTAAAGGCTCCGTCAGTAGCGTCAGCAGGTTTCCGATATTTGCAGCTGGTTTGCTTTGCCGCATCTTTTATCTCTTCAGGCGAGGCTATCTTTATGGAGATGCTGTCAAATGCCGTGTTCATCAGGTCTCCTTTTTTGGGGCTGTCGGCTGTCGGCTATCAGCCGTCAGTAACAAGAGGTTTCTGATTAGCAGAAAATCTCTTTGCTGACTGCTGACTGCTGACTGCTGATTTCTAAGTGTTATTCTTCATCTTGGTCGAGGGATACATGGAGTCCGAGAGTTTGGAGTTCGCGAACTAATACTTTGAAAGATTCCGGTGTTCCTGGTGGTTCTGGGTTTAGTCCCTTGACAACCGATTCATAGATTTCTCTTCTACCGAGTACATCATCGGATTTAAGCGTAAGCATTTCTTGGAGCGTGTGCGCTGCTCCGTAAGCTTCCAATGCCCAAACTTCCATTTCACCGAGTCGTTGCCCACCGTGCTGTGCCTTACCTCCGAGCGGTTGTTGTGTGACGAGGGAATAAGGTCCGGTGGAGCGGGCATGCATCTTGTCTGCGACAAGGTGGTTCAACTTGAGGAAATAGACATATCCGACTGTTATTTCTTGTGCAAAGGGTTCCCCGGTTCTACCGTCAAAAAGTATGCTTTTACCGGTCTCTTTGCTCCGTGCGGGTAGTTCGGTTTCAGCAAGCATTTTGAAGACTTCGGCTTCGGTTGCGCCATCAAATACAGGGGATTCGACGCGCCTACTGAGCTCGTGGCACGCCCATCCGAGGTGAATTTCGAGTATCTGCCCGACATTCATACGAGATGGCACGCCTAACGGATTCAATACCAACTCGACGGGTGTGCCGTCTGGCATGTATGGCATATCCTCAGCCGGTAAGATTTTGGCAACAACGCCTTTGTTGCCGTAGCGTCCTGCCATTTTATCACCGACAGAGATGGGGCGTTTGCTGGCGACATAGACTTTGACGCGCTTGATAACACCCGGTTTGAGTTCGTCGCCCATCTCCAATTGCTGAAGCGCCTGTTCTTTTTCTTCAGTATAAGCGGTTATCCGCCCCTGTGCCATTTCTTCGATGCGTTGAATGTGTTCTCGGACCTCAGTATCGGTAACGCGGATGTCCGAAAAAGACAAACTACACTCTTTAAGTGCTTTCTGATAGTCAGCGTCAGAAACATGTTCGCCGACCGATAGTGGAGATTTCGGGTCGAAAACAGCGGTAATATGCCAAACGCTTTCGATTTTTAGGTCTTTGACAGTTTTGCTGAGTTCGTCTTTCTCTTCTGCGGTCAGTCGCTGTCCTGCAGATACTGGGTGTGCTGGAAAATCGCTACACGCCTTTTGATAATCGGCATCGGAAAGTTTTTGTCCGGATGTTAAGGGACACGTCGGATCAAAGACCTCCTTAATTTCCCAAAATGGGTCTGCCTGTAAATCGGGGTAAATTTCACTGAAATTCTCCCATTCAACTTCAGAAAATTCTTCATCTTCAACGAATGGACATCCGGCAGCTTCCAATTGCGTGAGAACAGATTGTTCAAATTCTGGTCGAGTTTGGCTCTTTAATTCAGCGTCGTCGCCGAGTTCATAGAATTCCCAATTATCGGGTTCGAGGTCGTCTGTCAAGAGCACGCCGAATCGTGCATCCGCTGCAGCGAGTGCTTCCTTGAGATGCTCGGTATCCGATTCATCTGTATCACCTTCATCGTCAGTGTGTGCCTCCGGACGTAAAGCGATTGTAACGGGCCTGCGATCCGCACCGAGCAGTGAAATACCGGTGTGTGCTACTTGTTCACTCGTCGTTATATCTTCTGGCAGATTGATTTCGGTATTTCCCAAGAGCGGTTCACAAACGCCTTGAAAATATTCCTGTACTGCGGTGAAAAGCCCCGGTGTTGAAGCTTCGGATATTCCGATCTCTTCAAAATCAAGGTCCTCAGATTCGTCGTTATCGGGGTCTACCGTTCTGTCAGCTGAAGCATCTGGTGTGTACAGTGCTACCGTCGGAATTGGTTCAGGAGCACTCGTGACCTTGTAGCGTTGTTCGGCAATGAAGGCTTCGGCAGCAGTATCTTCGGTTATCGTGTAGTACTCTTCTGCGATAGCGCCGGCGATATAAGCGTCCAGGATCTCTGCAATCAGTGTATCACCAGCATTCGCGAGGGGTTCGGAGTTTCCGACGCCTAAAAGTGGATCTGTGAGTTCACATCCTATGAGGGTATTACGAATTTCTTCGACTTTTCGACGGCGGATTGAAGCGGTTTGTTGTCGCCAGGTTTCGTCAATTTGCTTACGTTTGGATTCAAATCGCAATTCGTCAGCCATCGATGCCCCGGAGTCTGTTTGCCAGTTGCTGCGTCGTTGTGCGCCATCGGGTTTACGTGAAAAAACCTTTACATCAATAACGACGCCTTCAACGCCTGGACGAACGTAAGTGGATGCATCCCGTACGTCTTTAACCTTTTCGCCGAAGATCGCTTGTAGGAGTTTCTGTTCGGGTCCATACTCGCTTTCACCCTTTGGTGTGATTTTTCCGACAAGGATGCTACCGGCTTTAACAACACTGCCGACGCGGATAATCCCTTCTTCGTCGAGTTGGCTGAGTCGCCTTTCGCTGACGTTTGGGATGTCGCGTGTGATTTCTTCTGGCCCGACCTTCGTTTCGCGCGCCTCTACCTCAAATTCCTCAATGTGGATGGAGGTGAAGGTATCCTCTTTGATAAGCGTTTCGCTGATAAGGATAGAGTCTTCATAGTTGTGTCCACCCCACGGCATATAAGCGCAGAGGATGTTCCTGCCGAGTGCGAGTTCTCCATCTTCGGTAGAGGTGCCGTCAGCGATAACTTGTTCAGCTTTGACGTTGTCTCCGACTGCGACGATTGGACGTTGATGGATACAGGTACCGCTGTTACTCCGCTTGAATGTTTGAAGTTTGTAGACATCGTATCCCATTTCGCTAAAGGTGTTTTCGCCTTCATCGTGATGGAGTGCTTCGCCTGTATAGATAAGGATTTCATCAGCCGAAACACTTGTGACGGTTCCTGCTCGCTTTGCTGTGATGAGTGCGCCCGAATACCGTGCTGCGGGTCCTTCCATGCCGGTTCCGACAAGCGGTGCTTCTGGGCGGATCAGCGGAACGGCTTGGCGTTGGTGGTTTGCGCCCATCAAGGCGCGATTTGCGTCTTCGTGTTCAAGAAATGGGACGAGTGCTGCGGAAATACCGACAATCTGCTGCGGTGCGACGCCGATGTAATCAATCTTTTCCATCGGCAGGGAGAGTACCTCTTCACCACTGCGGACAGGTAGCAGGTGTCCTGAGGCATCGGAATCACCGTTTTGTTCGACGTTGCGCGGTGTCGCCTTCGCTGCGATATGAGCGGAGTCCTCACCATCCGCTGTGAGGTATTCAACATCTACTAAAGGGGAACCGTTTTCGACCTTATGATACGGTGTCTCTATAAAACCGTAAGGGTTTATGCGTCCATAGCAGGCGAGGGATACGATGAGTCCGATTGAGGGACCTTCTGGCGTTTCCAATGGGCAGACGCGCCCGTAGTGTGTGCGGTGTACGTCCCGAACGGCGGCAGTTGCTCTATCGCGATGGAGTCCACCTGGGCCGATTGCTGAGATACGACGCTTGTGGGTTAATTCATCGAGTGGATTAATTTGTTGCATGAACTGCGAAAGTTGGTTTGAACCGAAAAATTCGCGAAGTGCCATCATAAGCGGTTTCGGGTTTACGAGAGAAGACGGTACAACGTTCGCTAAATCGTTGTTCGTGCTCAACCGTTCGCGCGTGGTTCTGCGAATTTGGAGTAGCCCCATTCTGAATTGGTTCTCCAGGAGTTCACCGATAACGCGCACGCGTCGGTTCCCGAGGTGGTCAAGATCGTCTTTCGGTTTAAGACCGTTATGTACTTTGAGGAGATAATCTACCGTAGCGGCAATATCTTCTGGGCGGAGCGTACGCACCGTCTCAGGCACTGTTTTATCTTCCTCATATGCCTTCTTGTATTCGTCATCCGAGAGTAAATCTCCAACCTTAAATGGACACCTTGAGTGAAAAACTTCAGTAACACGCCGAACTGGATATCCGGGATAGTCTTCGCGTGCTTGTTTGTATTCGGCATCAGAGAGTTCCTCGTCAACCTGGAATGGACAGTCTGAATGGAAAACTTCAGTAACACGCCAAATGGGTTCGGTTTCTAAGTCTTTCCATGTTTTACGATAATCCTCTAATTCCGCCCTAGTGAGTTTACCGCCCTCCTTCGCTGGACATCCGGGATAGTCTGTGCGTGCCTTCTTGTATTCGTCATCCGAGAGTAAATCTCCAACCTTAAATCGACACTTTGAATGAAAAACTTGGGTAACACGCCAAACTGGTTCGGTTTCTAAGTCTTTCCACGTTTTACGGTGCCGATCCAACTCGTCTTGAGTGAGCATATCACCTTTTAAAGGACGCGAGGATTCTTTCGCTTGTAAAACCATCTTTTCAGCAAATTCATCAGCATCCACCTGACTGGGCAGCTCTGAACCCACCCTCTCCCAAAAAGACCACTTCTCAGGATCAGAACTCGAAGCTATTATCCCGAATCGTGTATCGGTTGCACAGAGCAATGAATTTAAGACAGCTTTATTGCTTGCTCCATCCCTAGTTTCCACAATCGCAATATAACGACCATCGCGGCCTTGAAGCAGGAAATCCGCTTTTTCCTTGTTCGCTTTTTCCTTCTGGGTGTTAATCCAAATTTCTTTATTGGTATCCGGATTACATTCCCAGTTTTGCTTCAGAAGAGGCGAGAAATAATCCTCAACAGAAGTCTGAAGATCAGATCCCGGAGATGTTGACTTAACCTTTTGAACTATCTGCTTAAGACTTTCATCATCGTTTTTAAATTCTAAAGCCGCGTCAGGCAAATTATAATCACGCTCGTTTATCTTTGTCTCAAAGTGATCACGATCAATTTCACGAAACTTGTAGTGCCGTAGGTTTTCATAAAAAACCCAATCATCCCGATCTAGGCTATTGGCAAATATTCCAAACCGCGTATTAGTCGCAGAAAGATAGGCGAACAACTGGCGACGTCCGTAGTTTGCTCCATCTGTTCCTTTGCATTCTGCAATAGCAATACGCTTTCCTTCTTTGAGCGAATATAGGTCAACATCTAGCTTAGCATTCACATTGCCTATCTTTATCGCTTGTTCAACACTAGCTTTGAAGCCATCAACATCATGAAGTGATTCAAAATATTTCTTAACTTTTGCTTTAACGTCATCTTCTTTAGCCCGTTCTGGAACTCTTCGAGGCTTATCGAGGATTTCTAAAGAATTTGATCGCTCCGGTCCGTTCACTACTTTATGTTGTTCAACAGCAGTTAAACCTTCACGGACTGGCTTTGTCACTTCGTAACTGTTTTCAACAGCAGTTAAACCTTCACGGACTGGCTCTGTCACCTTGTAACTGTTTTCAACAGCAGTGAAACTTGGGGGCGGCTCATAAATAGGCACATCCGTAAATTTCCGATTAAGTTTATATCTCCCGACGACACCGAGATCGTATCGGTGTGCGTCAAAAAGCAGCCATGTAAGGTGTTTACGAGCATTCTCTATGCTGGGTGCATCGCCGGGTCTCAAGGTGCGGAAAATTGTAAGGAGTGCGGCATCTTGTAGGTTGTGTTGTGAATCGTAATCGGCTTGTCGGTCGCGTTCCAAGGTATTCCGCAAAAATACGATATGCCGGCAGTCTTCTTCATCGAGCACTGTAATTGCTTCAACGCCGGCCTCTTTGAGGCGTTCCAACTCGGTTTCGGTGAGGAGCGTATTCGCTGTAAGGAGTACTTCTTCGGTTTCTTGATGGACGATGTCTTCGGCGCAGACGCGATCCTGCCCATCATCAGGGATGATCTGTTCAGCGGTGAACGCTTTTTTTCCGTAGCGGGCGCGCGCCGCTTCATATTCGGAGTTCGTTAGTATCTGCCCGACAGTGAATTCACATCCACTATTGTGAGTATCAATGACCCGTTGGAAGAGTTCAGTTTCAAACCCCTTCCATTTTCTGCGGTGGTTTGTGCGTTCTTTATAGTTCAGTTCTTGTCCGACTTCAAGTGGACACTCTTTCTCGGTTACTTTCGTAACACGATAATACTTCTCGACCTCGATATCTGGATAGTCTTTCTTCGCCTGTCGGAATTCTGCAGCGTTTAGTAAATCGCCGGGTTTAACCTGTATTGCTGGGCCTTCAACGGATGTGACTTTCCATCCAGCGAGCACGAGCTGTTCCGTCTTCGCATAGAGTTGGAGAATGTCGGCATCTGTCTGCCAGCCGAGTGCGCGGAGTAGTACTGTAGCTGGCAATTTTCTGCGTTTGTCGATGCGGACATATATTTGGTCCTTGGTATCTATTTCAAATTCAACCCAGGCACCTCGATAAGGGATGATTTGTGCTGTCGGTGTCCGTCTTCCTGTCGGTAACGATTTTTCGAGGAAAATGACGCCCGGTGAGCGGTGCAGCTGGCTCACGATCACACGTTCACTACCATTGACAATAAAACTACCGTTCTCTGTCATTAATGGTATTTCACCAAGATAGACATCCGATTCTCGGATATCTACGACGTGCGGTTCGTCTGCATCTGGGTCCGCTTCGCGCAGGACCATCATAATACGTGCTGTGAGGGATACTTGATACGTTACACCGCGCGCGATGCACTCTTGTAAAGTATATTTCGGTGTGCCGAGTGTGTAATTGACGAATTCGAGGCTGTTGGTATCGGAAAAATCGCGAATGCCACTTTTAATGCCTTTCTCCTTATCTTCTTCCGGAAATATTTCCCTAAATACGGCTTGGAGTCCTGTATCTGTCCGGTCGTTCGGTGAGACATTTCGCTGTAAAAAGGCATCATACGAAAGTTTTTGCGTTTCTATAAGATTCGGGAGCTCTGTCCGAATCGGTGTTTTGGCAAATGATATCCTCTCGTTTTTCTGGCTGGGTTGTTTGTTCACTGAATGGAGTCCCCCTATTTGGCGGTAGTTACGCAGCTTTTATCAATACTAAAGTTTGGACGATATTGTAAACTTATGCTGCCTTGTCAAAAGGCAGGGGTGTATCGTCTTGAAAACGGACATTAATATTCTGTGAGTTTGTTTTTTCATTGAACTTGGCAAAAAATCTTGAGACCGCTATTTGC
>JAJDTJ010000023.1 GCA_022827225.1 Candidatus Poribacteria bacterium
GCGATGAATTTGACGCAAACGGGTAAGTTGAAAAGAGAAGTCTACTTTCAAACCGGCGAAAGATACTACAATCAACTTGATGACGAATATTTCAGCGGGATTTCAGACGATGTGCTGTCACAGATAATGCAATTGGGAGCTCGGATGGGCGATCAGATGAATGGTGACTCTGAATCCGAAACGGAGCAAATTCCGCCGCCGCCACCCCTGACAGAACCTTCGTTATCAGAAACGTTGCGTCAATCTATGGTAGATGTGTGCCTACTCGGCTTTTTTGCGGTAGCGTTTACGGCGATAGCGTTTCTGAAATTCTTCCGCTCTGATATTTGATTGCTGGATCTTATCTACAAATCTTGTATACGCTAAAACCCTCTTGAATCCCGTAGGGATGGAATGTTTATAGAGAAGCGTGTGCTAAAAACGCCCGAGCCCTGTAAGGGCGGCATGTGTGGAGACTGCTAAAAAATGTTACGTATTATTTAACCAAAACCCTTCTACGTTAGAAAGGCTTGAGAATGACAATTGAAGTTCCGCGCGCCCATCAGATATTTGTAAATGCTCGTGCTATCCTTTGGCGCGAAGGGAAAAACGGCATCGAGTACGTGGTACAGGTGCGTGACCGCCCCGGTCAACGACAGAGTTTAGAATTTCCTGGCGGAACAGTGGAGGCGCACGAACCCTTGCTGACAGCACTCCGTCGCGAAGTGCGTGAAGAAACAGGATTGGAGGTGGAGGAGGTTGAAGGGCAGGCAGTGGAGCACTCAGGCGTGGAGTCCACAGTAGAATGTCTCGAACCCTTCGCAGTCTATCAGACAACGCAGGGTTTCAACGGCATGGGCATATACTTTCGCTGCCGTGCTAAAGGGGTCTTACTGGCGGAAGGCGATGGCACACGTGCCATCCAATGGATGCCTGAGGCTGAACTTGCCAACCGTTTCGCTGACAATCCTGACCAATTCAATGCAATGACAGCGGCTGTCTTGAATCTGATGCAGAAAAAGAAATTGCTCTAAAAGAAATAGAAAAGTTTGGATTACAGATAACAGCCCCCACTTGTATGGTAAACTCGGCTCGTAGTAGTGCGATTCATCGCACGTAAACCGAAGGCAGAATGAATTGCGCCACTACGAAACACCTATCAGTTTAGATGTGACGGGCTATTAGTCTTGGTACATCTATAATCGCAAATAGAAAAAAACAAAAAAATGCACCCTTTTAACACCTGAGATGCGTCACTTATATTAGAGGCGAATACGATATAAACTTTCACAGATCGTATTCGTTGAATCTAATCTATCAGATAAACATTTTAAAAAGGCAAACTACATTTTCAAAAAACAGTAAAAGAAAAAAGGGGTAAATCATGACAACTAACATTCGCCAGCAAAATGGCATCGTAATCTTGGAACCCACTGGAAAAATAATGGGAACCTCCGTATCAGAATTAAGGGAAGCAATTTCACCGCAGATAGAGGCTTATGATACACCGCGCATTCTGATTAATTTTGAACACGTCAACAGAATCGACAGTTCAGGACTCGGTGCCCTAATGGGAGCACGTGTCGCAGTCGCACGAAAGAAAGGACGTGTCGGGGTCATCAATGTCAGCAAGCAGATCAAAAACTTGGTTGTTCTTAGCCGACTCGTTAGGCACTTTGAACATTTCGATAGTGAGGCTGATGCGGTTTCAGCACTATCTGCCTAAAATCCGAAATTCTGTCGAACGTTAAATGGGGTGGTTTTACCACCCCATTTTTTATTGCAACATGTAGTTTTCCAGAGGACGCTCAATTGCTGATGGTGATTGCTTAAGAAAAAAATGCAACCTTTTGACACCTAAGTTACGTCACTTAAGTCAAACAACGTTACAACCACCGAAGGAGATTTGTGATGATACAGAACGATGCTGAACTCATTCAACGGGTGTTACAAGGTGACGAAGACGCGTTCGGTCGCCTCGTGAAAAAGTATCAGAAAGGTGTTCACGCCCTGGCGTGGCGGAAAATCGGCGATTTTCATATCGCACAAGAAATTACGCAGGACGCGTTTCTCAAGGCATATCAGAAACTCAGCACCTTGAAAAGCTACGACACCTTTTCAGGATGGCTCTATGTGATCGTGGCAAATCTGTCTCGGGACTGGCTCCGCAAAAACCGTTTACCGATGGACCCGTTAGATACGACCGATGTAAGTGAGGTGGATCAAGTGTCATATTCTCGATACACGGCAGAAAAACAGGCTGCTGAAGCCGATGAGACGCGCCGCGAGATCGTCAAGGAACTCCTGAAAAAACTACCGGAAAGTGAACGGACGGTCGTAACGCTTCATTATCTCGGGGAAATGACCGTCAAAGCCGTCGCTGAGTTTCTCGGTGTATCACAGAACACCGTAAAGAGTCGCCTCAACCGCGCTCGCAACCGTTTAAGGAAGGAAGAAGACATGATTCAACAAAATCTCGGCAGCTTCCAACTACCTGCTGACTTGACAGAAAACATCATGCGAGAGGTCTCGCGTATTGTCCCCAATGCTCCCGCTGCGAATAAACCGATGTTGCCGTGGGCACTCTCGGCAGCCTCCGCTGTTTTGATTTTTTTGCTTATGGGTGTTGGAACACAATACCTTTCCCGTTTCCAGAAGCCATACAATCTAAATGCCACATCAGAGCCGACAGTTGACATTATTGAGGCAGTTTTTGTGGTTGATACGCCAGCGAAACCCGCCATCCGGAATCAAGCGGGGAGCTCTGCGACACCGGGAAGGGATCCTGGCACAGGTCAACAACCCGATGCGCGACGCTTCGCTGCAGCACTGCTCGACGAAACCGAAGTTTCAACACCGGAACCGCAATGGACCCAAACTAAGGGACCGGAAGGTGGTATCGTCAACAGTCTCTTCACGACGAGCTCCGGTGATATTTATGCAGGGACACCCACCAGCCTCTATAAACTTACCGAGGATTCCCGGGCATGGAAACACGTCAACATGAGAAGCGGCACTTCACTGAATCTCCAAGATTGGTTGGCAGGCGCGATACAGTTGGCAGAGCACGGTGATAGACTCTACCTGGCCACCGATGCTGAAGTGTTGGCATCCGAAGATAACGGCGAGACGTGGAATTCGTTAGGCACCCATCCAGAAGGTCCGCCCAGAGGGTTTGCCGTGACCGACGCCGGGTTTTATCTCGCACTTATGAACGGTGTTTACCATTCCAAAGATGGTAAAACCTCGTGGGAAGTTCTGAAAGATGGCATGAAAGTCGAGAAAATTCGCGCGCTCACAGCCGTTGAGAACACGGTGTTTGCTGGCACGGATAGTGGACTCTATCGGCTCAACGCTGAGAAATGGGAACCGTTAACCGTGGGTCCAGCAGATAAACCTGAACAGAAACTTACAATCCACGCTTTGGCTGCTGAGGCACACAGGCTCTATGTCGCCGCAGGTTGGGAATTTACAAACCAGATCGGTGATCTCAAAACAATCATGACGGGTGCTAATTGGTGGTCGCTGTACCGATCGACTGACCTGGGGGATACATGGTATGCCATAGACCCAAAGAAAAAACTGGAAAACGAGAGGGAACCAAAGGGTGGCGTTCGGTTTCAATTCCCGTTAGATGATAAAAATTCAACACAAATGGATTGGACTTACGCAAATTTCAGAATCATCACCACCAAAGGAAGAGTGATGGTGGCAGATGCACAGGAACTCTTTTACTCAGTGAACGCGGGTGAAACGTGGACCTCCGTAGATTTAAAAAATACGTCGGCAGCTGACAAAATCGCACCGCCTATTGTGATGCTCGACGCAAATACCTTCTACAGAGGCACACAATCTGGACTCCTTCGCACGACTGATGCTGGCGAGTCGTGGCGTGAATTTAATACAGGACTTGCTGGAGCCACTGTTATGGACTTATTCGCTGTTAACGGAGTACTTTACGCCGGTAGCATGAATGGATTTGTTACTTCAACTGACGGCGGTGAGTCTTGGCTAACACCTGCCATTGATGGACCCGATAAACCTGGCGCTTCCGTTATGCCAATGATGGAGACGTTTAACAACACGCTCTATGTGAAGAATATGGTAGGCATGGCACCTCAGATCCTTCGCTTATCTATAGCGAATCAGGAAATGATCCCGATTCCGGGGATCCCTATGATATTTGAAAAACCTACGCCAGAGCAGCAAGGCCTGAATAACGATCTGGCGAACCCGTTAGAAGAAAAAAATGGTAGGGCATTTGTGGATTCACTAACAGAGTTAGGTAAGCAAGACCTTGAAAACGGTAAAGCACCGAACCTTGAGGATATCGACCTTGAGCAGCTCAATGAGACGATGAATCCGTTCAAAGGAGCGGTTGCAGATGCTATGGCACCGATGTTCGGAAGTTTTGCTGTTAGTGGTGAGACATACTACGTTGAGTACAAGCAGAAACTCTTCAGATGGAAACCCGGTGAGACTGAATGGTACAACACTGGATTGGTGGATAGTGCCGAAAACGTTTTTGCGACTATGTTTTCCAAACCTTTTGACTATTCCGGTGGAGCTTCTGCTATCGCCAATATGATGGATTCTACAGGCTTCAAGATTGCTGTGTCAGGAGATACCGTTTATGTTGCAAGGCGGGATGGACACCTCTCTCAGTCGTTTGATGAGGGCGAGACATGGAACGATGTCACGCAAAATCTTCCGTTTTCTTTTGCGGCGTTTAACGCAATAGTTTTCGCAGGACCAACCGTCTATGTGGCAACGGATAAAGGTGTTGCCTATTCAAGCGACGGTATCAACTGGCACGCAGCAACCGATGCTGAAGGTAATCCGCTTATTGTGAAAAAGTTTGCGGTGGAAGGAACGACGGTGTATGGCACAACCGGTCAATACGTGTATCAGTTAAAAGAAAATTCTGACACGTGGAAACGAGTTACACCTGAAATCCCAGATTCCGTTCTTTCATTTGTTGTTGATAGCAACGTGCTCTATGTTGGAACATCCAGCAGCGGTGTGCTACGTTTCACGCTTGATGAATAGAGGAATAGACTGTGTTTACATTTAGATTTTAAGATATGGAGGAAATTACAGTGCGTCAATTAAAATGGGTATTCGTCTGTCTTTTGGTTTTGTTTGTTGTATCATTTGTCTTCCAAATGGGATGCACTGCCCAAGTCATGGGCAAAACGGGGTTTGATGTTAAGTTATCGGTTACCGGTATGACACGAGTTACCTCTATGTTCAGTATTATGCGGTCGTTGAAAAAGAGCGACGCGTTGGCTATCGATGATGCAGTCTATAAAGTAACGCGGCTCAAGGCACCACTTAATGGGTGGCATCTGGATCCTGATGAAACGCAACGCTTTACTGTTGAAGTGTGGGCACTTCGTGGCTCAGATCCTGCACAGGGTGCTAATGAGGCGATCTCTGAGCGTGTGAAAGCAGCGTTAATTGAGACTGTTGAAGACTTAGGTTTTCAAGCGAGTGTGGAAAGTATAGAACAGCGTAAGGTAGAACATAAGTTTATCATCAATTAAATTTGCTATGCTGTATAGCAGTGGTTGTCGACGGAATTAAATTATCGTAGGCGCGCTTCCAAGCGCGCCTTTTTTATGCGGGTCTAAATGGACAACAGCCGAGCAAGGTTTTGTTGGCTATTAAAGTTTAGTATAACTTAGGATTTTATGTTTTTTAAAAATTCTGCACCCTTTTTGCCTGCAAGGCGCGTCATTAATAATAGAAACCGTTCTATAAACAACGAAAAAGTTTGGCGTTTAGAGTAAATTTGACGCAGCTACACAACACAGGATCTTGCAACTGCTAGTACCGAGCGAGATTCAACAAAGTATAAGTTAGGAGACACAAAATGGCGATTAAAGACTATAACACGACAATTCGGCTAAAACCGAGCAAAACCGTCCTTACCTTTGCATATATTAAAAGAGCCAACGCGAGATTGGATAGCGGGGACAATAACGGTGCCATTGAAGATTATAATGAGGCGATTCGCCTGCAACCGAAAAGTTCTGTCATCCTTACTGTGGCATACCTCAATCGCGGACTTGCGAAGTTCAATATGGGGGACACTATAGGCGCAATCAGAGATTACAACACCGTTATCCGTCTGAAACCGAAAAATGTTATTCTTGCCAGTGCCTATGTCCATCGTGCTACAGCCAAGTCTAAATTAGGCGACAATATCAGTGCGATCAAAGATTATGATGATACCGTCCGTCTTGACTTAGAGAATACTGATTTTGCTGCCTACGTCTATAGTAAGAGAGCCGCTGCCAAATTGGAGATAAGCGACAATGAAGGCGCAATCGAAGATAGTGGGACAGCGATTCATCTTGATCCTGACCTTGCTGAAGCTTACGGAATCCGAGATGCCGCGAAGTCGAATCTTGGTAACTATGCGGAAACCGTCTAAGGCTACCATATTGCGATCAGTCTGTTATCCAATCTTCCGCTACAAAATCTCGTGCTTTAGTGCGAGGATGTAGTAGCGGTTAGGTGTGTGTAAAAAAAACTCGACATCCTTCCGCAAAAATGTTAAACTAACACTGTATTCGGCATTGGTTGTGAGTTGATGCACTGGTATATTGCTTGATATTCAGACGACTACGTAAAAGTCTATACACCTGACAAATATCTAAAATATGCTCGACATGTGTTCGGGAAATCCAAGTCATGTTGTATCCCGCGAGAATGTAAAGAAGTTAATAGCTTCTCAGAACACATCAAAATGTTCATAAGGCACTTTGGTGTGAGGGCACGGTAGTGTCCTTTGCGGTTAGGCATCGTAAGACTTTCGTTTTTGACATTCTCAAAACAAAGCCATGTCGCTTGAACCCACAAATGCTTTCGCAAAATCAAAAACTTGCGGAAGCCTCGCCCTTTAGGGCGGGGTCTATCACGTAACTACGAGACATTTACTGAGCGAACCCGCCATTGGCGAGGTTTGATGAGGTTTAAGAATTTAATTCGGTAATGCATCAACAACCTCTTGGTAGGAGCGAGTGTTTTTGCTTGGGGTCTTTGCCTGGGTGTTTCTGCGGATTTCTTGTCGCTCGCGATCTTTAACGATTACCGAATTAATAAATTAATCTTCATGAAACCTCGCCAAGGCATAACACCTACCGACGTTGTTAATCTTCCCGACCCGACGATTCACAGCCCCAGACAAATAAAAAAATACAATAAATCCTGAAAGGCAGCCATTTATTTTTAATTTTGTGTTTTTCTATAGACATACCACTCCTACGGAGTGGGGATTTTTCTACGGGTTGCTTGCGTGCGTGAAACTCTCGTAAAAATATACAGGTTTCCTTTGAAACTCAATGCTCACGAAACAAGGATTGTCCAAACTTTAGTAGTTTTTGGTTCTTTTTTAAAAATAATGCAACTTTTCGATCCCTAAAATCAGTCACTTAAGTTAAAAGACAGTCCAATGTCCAATTCCGGAGGGATGCTTGCGATGACCCAAAACGATGCTGAACTCATTCAACACAGTTTACAGGGAGACCAGGACGCATTCGGTTGCCTCGTGAAAAAATATCAGAAAGCGGTTCATGCACTGGCATGGCGGAAAATCGGTGATTTTCACATCGCACAAGAAATCACGCAAGATGCATTTCTTAAGGCATACAAGAACCTTGGCGACTTGAAAAACCACAACTTGTTTGCCGGATGGCTTTATGTTATTGCGGCACGTTTGTGTTATGACTGGCGCCAAAAGAACGCTACACCAGTAGCATCCTTGGATAATATTGATGCAAGCGAGGTGGATAAAGTGTCATACTCTCGATACACGGCAGAAAAACAGGCTGCCGAAGCCGATGAGACACGCCGTGAAGTCGTCAAAAAACTGCTCCAAAAACTACCGGAAAGTGAACGGACGGTGATAACGCTTTTTTACCTCGGTGAGATGACCATTAATGCCATCGGTGAGTTTCTCGGTGTATCGCCGAACACCGTAAAGAGTCGTCTCAGTCGCGCGCGCAACCGTTTGAAGAAGGAGGAAGACATGATTCAACAAAACCTCAGCAGCTTCCAGCTGCCTGCTAACTTGACAACGAACATTATGCGGGAGGTATCTCGTATTGTTCCTACAACTCCCGCTGCGAATAAACCGATGTTGCCGTGGGCACTCTCGGCTGCTTCCGCTGTTTTGATTTTCCTATTGATCGGGGTCGGTACACAATACCTCTCCCGTTTCCAGAGACCCTACAATCTGAACGCCACCTCGGAACCGACAGTAGAGATTATTGAGGCAGTTTTTGTCTTAGATTCACCTGCGAAACCGGCTGTTCGGAATCAGGTAGGAAGTTCAATTACGCCCGGTAACAACCCCGGTGCCGGTCAGAAACCGGACGCACAACGCTTCGCTGCAGCACTGCCCGACGAAACCGAAGTTTCAACGCCGAAACCGCAGTGGACACAGACAAAAGGACCTGAGGGAGCCACAGTCAACACCATTTTCGCGACAACAAGTGGAGACATTTACGCAGGAACACCGACCAGTCTTTACAAATTATCCGATGATCAGCGTGCATGGAGACTTGTCAACGCCGAAACCGAAACCTCACGCAGCGTGCAAGAGTGGTTGGTAAGTGGTGGACAAATGGTAGAACACAATGATACCCTCTACGTTGCTACTGATACGAAAATATTGACTTCTACCGATAGTGGTAGCACATGGAATTCGCTGCGTAGCCATCCAAAAGGCGCACCAGCAGGCTGGGTGGTAACCGACGCAGGCTTTTATCTTGCGCTTACTGACGGAGTTTATCATTCTCAAGATAAGGGTTCATCGTGGGTGCCTCTGAAAGATGGATTGGATGCTAACAGGGTTCATGCACTCGCTGCCGTTGAAAACACCGTATTTGTGGGGACCGATAACGGCCTCTATCGCCTTGGTGCTGGGACATGGGAAAGCGTGTCCATTCGTCCAGAAGGGATGAGCGAAGAGAAACCGACTATCTATGCCTTGATAGTCGCAGGGCACCGGCTTTATGCTGCAGCCGGAGATGCGTTTACAAATAGGTTAGAGATGCAATCTAAATCAGGAATGACCAATAACGCCTGGTGGTCGCTTTACCGTTCAACAGATTCAGGCGATACTTGGTATTCTATAGATCCCTGGGAAAGATTGGAGAATGAGAAAGGAGGGAACAGGAAGAGTAGGTTGCCCAATAGGTTTCAGTTTAATAACGCAGATATGATAGGCGAAGATGGTTCCTCTTTGATGGAGATATTCTCGAAAATCAAGATAGTCGCAGCAGAAGAAAGGGTGATGGTGGTAGATGCGAATGGAGAACTTTTCCACTCCATAAACACTGGCGAGACATGGAATTCCTTGGATTTAAAGCCCGGATCAGGTTACGGTATTGCCCCACCTATACTGATGTTAGATAAGAACACTTTCTATAGAGGTGTCCCGCCCGGAGTTCAGCGGACAACTGACGGCGGCGAATCGTGGCATCAGTTTAATACCGGATTTGTGGACACTACCGTTACCACATTGATCGCTGTTAGTGGTAAGCTCTACGCAAATTCAATGGCTGGGTTTGTCACCTCCGTAGACGGTGGTGAGTCGTGGACACCACTTCCCGGCGGTATTGACGACGGTGTTTTTATTAAAGCATTTGACGGTGTTCTCTATGTGAACTAAAGTTTGGACGATATTGTAAACTTATGCTGCCTTGTCAAAAGGCAGGGGTGTATCGTCTTGAAAACGGACATTAATATTCTGTGAGTTTGTTTTTTCATTGAACTTGGCAAAAAATCTTGAGACCGCTATTTGCGA
>JAJDTJ010000075.1 GCA_022827225.1 Candidatus Poribacteria bacterium
AAATCCGATAGAATATCTCCTAAGCAGAGAAGGAGGTCCATTTTTTACGTTCCTTTCAAAACTTTTGTCTGTTTATGAAAGGATACCTCTTTTTCTGCTTTAAAACACCTTAATTCTTAAAATTGTCCAAACTTTAGTAAAATAGTAATGTCTGAAGAAATGAAAAAATAAAACGGAAATTAAATTGCGTGATTCGGGAGGAAAGGATGCGTTTTGAGAGCCGGGTTGCCTTTGTAACAGGCGGCGGCGGACCGTTAGGTATCGGCAGAGCCGCATGTTTAGCATTCGCGCGTGAAGGCGCATCCGTAGTCGTTGCTGGCGGTAGGAGCGCTGATGCTGTCGCAGCAGAAATACACGCCGAAGGTGGAAAGGCGATCGCTGTACCCTTGGATGTTACGGTACCGCAACAGGTTCAAGTCGCTGTAGACACCGCCGTGGATACTTTTCGACGGATTGATATCCTCTTCAATAACGCCGGTATCCTCGGACGTCAGACGTTGTTTGAAATAACGCCAGAGCAGTTCGACAAAGTTATGGCGGTTAATGTCAAAGGGTGTCTACTCTGTGCACAAGCGGTCGCTAAAATCATGATTCAACACGGCATACGCGGACGTATCATCAACAATTCGTCTATTTATGCCGAGGAATCACACAGCGGCGTACTGAGTTATTGTGTCAGTAAAGCGGCACTCAATAGGCTCACCCGGAGTCTGGCACTCGAACTTCGGCAGCACGGCATCACAGTTAACGCTGTTGCACCCGGTGGCGGTGCACCGACCGGTATGAACGCATCACAAAATATTCCTAAAGATAACACACTTCCTGATTTGCCGACGGCTCCGACAGATGCACCGCCGCTTGAACGGGGCGCAACTGTATGGGACTATATCGGCGCAGTCTTGTTCCTCGCTTCTGACGAAGCTGCCTATATAAGCGGTGATATTATAACGATTGACGGTGGGGCTGTTTCACGTCGATGAGTTATAGAGGAGAACTTTCTTGTCGTTCATTGATACTTTAAAAGCTTTCTCTTTCGCTATCCTTGGATGGCTTAAAACTTACGGAGTGCTGCTCGGCATCATTTCCGTTGCCAGCATTGTCGGTAGTATCCTTTTTTGCACACTGGCTATCGCATACCTACCTTTCGATTATTTCTTAGCCAAAAAACGGGAGAGTCGTATCAAGCAACCTGTTTTGCGGATAGCCATTAAGTGCCTAAAGAATATACTCGCAGTGCTACTCATTATTGTCGGAATCATTATGTTCCTTACACCGGGACAAGGTGTTCTAACCGTACTCATTGGGATTATCATCAGCGATATTCCCGGAAAACGTAGGTTGGAGCATCGAATTATACGTTCAGGGGCTGTTTTATCCGCTGCCAACTTTATCCGGTCACGTTTTAAGCGTCCACTGTTTGTGATAGAGGATTAGAAGGGTAAGTTGCGTCTACCGAGCGAATAGCGTCTTGTGGATGTCGAATAACCGTTGGAGTTCTTCGATAGGTTTTTCGGCATCGTCGACGCGTAAGTCGATGTACCGGTCATTGAAACCGCCGTAGCCGCGCCCCTCTTGCACGACGAGCAATGCGGCGGACTGTTGCCCGCGTGTATCGCCCCCTTTTTCTTGCCCTGCGAAGAGTGCCGCCATTAATTTATCCGCGAGTTCACCGTCCGTCTCTTCAAACGCTTCACCCATCGCTTTGACAACGGCTTCACCGGCGAGGATATTGCCTTGTGCGGTGTAGTGTCGCCCTGAAACGGCGCCCGCCCATTCGTTACATGCGTCGCCTGTGTAGGTGGCGACGTTGCCTTCCGCATCCACGATACCGACCTGTCGCGTCGCGCGTCCTGGATCATCAGCGATGAGGCGTTCCAACGTCTGTTCTGCTGAGCGTCCGCTTTTGAGCAGTTTTAAGCCGTTCGGTCCATAAGTCGTATTCGCCCAGGATTGGGTTGCGATGGCACCGACACCGGCTTCAGCCCACGGAACAACCCCGCCAACAGCGAAAAATTTGGATTGCACGGCGATACCGAGTTGACCGGTTTCCGGGTCGTATCCGACAATCGAGAACGTCGCAACAGGTGGAAAGACAGGGTTTTCAATGGGTGGGTTAGGCTCAGAGAGGTGCAATAAAAGACTTAAGGGTATTACAAGCATCTGCCGTACCTCCAATATTCAATATTCTTAATCGTCTTCAAATCGGATTTTCATCGCGGCGGCGTGTCCTTCAAGTCCTTCGACCTCGGCGAGTTTGACGACTGCCGGTGTGACTTTCTCCAGAGCCGTTTTCGTATAAGAGATCAAGCTCGTCTTCTTCAGGAAGTCGTCAACACTTAAGGGTGAGGCGTAGCGTGCAGCTGTGCCTGTCGGTAGGATGTGGTTCGGACCCGCGATGTAATCGCCTACGGCTTCAGGTGAGTAAGGGCCGATAAGGATAGCCCCGGCGTTTCGGATTTCACCGAGCCAATCTAACGGGTTTTCGAGGTGGAGTTCGAGGTGCTCCGGCGCGATTGCGTTTGCCAAAGCCACGGCTTCTGGTAAATCGGAGGCGATGAAAGCGACACCGTAGTTTTCAAAAGATTCGGTGAGTTGGTCGTATCGCGGTAAGGATGCGCCTTGGACCCCAACAGATTTTTTGACCTGTTCGGCGAACCCTTGTGAGGTGGTAACGAGGATCGCAGCGCATTCGGGCCCGTGTTCCGCCTGCGAAATTAGATCCGCAGCGACGAAATCCGGGTCGGCTGTGCTATCAGCGATGACGAGGATTTCGCTGGGACCCGCCAACTTGTCTATATCGACGTGTCCATAAACCTCCTTCTTCGCGAACTGGACATAGAGGTTCCCCGGACCGACAATCTTATCGACTGCTGGGATCGTCTCGGTCCCGTATGCCATCGCTGCGACTGCCTGCGCACCACCGCACTTGTAAATTTCTTGGATACCACATTCCCCGGCTGCGACGAGCATATACGGATTAATATCGCGGTTGCGCATCGGTGCTATACAGACAGCGATCTCTTCAACACCGGCAACAGTCGCAGGGATCACGCTCATCAATAGCGAAGAGACCAAGAGTTGGCTGACAGATGGCACGCAAACACCGACCCGCTTGAGCGGTCGGATGAGATGCCCGAGTAGGATACCGTCATCTTCAGTTGAGAGCCATGAGGTACGCAATTGTTTTTTGTGGAACGCTTCGATGTTCGTCCGCGCGTGTGTAATCGCGTCAATAAATTCGGATGGCACTTCTAAGTATGCCTCTCCAAATTCCTCCCTTGTTACTTTCAATTCTTTGACCGCGATTCGCGGGGCATCAAGTTTGCGTGTATATCGGACGACCGCTTTATCGCCCTCTTCTTGTACATCACTCAAAGTACGCCGGACGACTTTCAGGATACTTTCATCTGTGAGTTTACCGCGCGCCTTTAATTTAGAGAGCAGAGCGTCTGCCGCTGCTGTACGCGTCTGAACAATTTGTAACATCCTGGAATATCCAACCGATGAATTAAACCTGTAGATTTCCGAACATATCTGTAGAAACAGACTTTGGACTGTTGCGATAGGTCTACTGCCTATCGTTTCGGAGCTACGGTCTTGCAACTATGCGTTATGCATGGCAGGCTTCATCAAGCAAAGCGTGAATCCACGTTAGAAATCTAACGAGAATACCACGCGCGCCATTCAAATCTCGATGCATGGACGTGCCATCTTCGGCGGTGATGATTTTACAACCGCCTATATTCTTTTTCACTTCACCTGTCCAAGAAACTGTTTTTGAGGTATACGCCTCGTTGACGATGATGACGTGTTTGCCAAGTGCCTCTGCTTTCTCAAGCAATCGTTTTTTCAACTTATAGTGTGAGAGGGTCAACATCTGTCGGACAGATTTTTTTCGGATGCGTCTACGGTTTCGTAGAACCATTTGCGAGGTGTCAAAAGACGGAAGAAGAATAACATCGAAGTTTGAGACGAGAAAATGCACCGTTTTACAATGAAGTTCCTTGACGAGACATCTTATGCGTTTGCGGATCTGATTCGCAGCACGGCGCATCGTTCGCTTTTTTCGTCTGACGGTGCAAGTCGCAATACAAGAAAGCAAACGGTCAAGGTGAACACAGAGACGTTGAATACGGTTGATGGCTTGCGTTCCAAGCCACCCGAAACCGGTCTCTGAAAAGTATGTTAGAAAATCATGCACGCCTGGGTCTAAGGCGACGACTCGCATCGCACCTGCTGGCGTTTTCTTTTTTCTTTTTCTGTAGGTGAGGCACAAATACCAATTGCCA
>JAJDTJ010000047.1 GCA_022827225.1 Candidatus Poribacteria bacterium
CGCCTCACTTTTCATCAGATAAAACTTCAACTTTCCGGTGATAGGCAGATGTTGTCTATCATCAGCGCGCATTTTCATGAACTAAACGCACAAGAACACCTATAACTATTGAATCAAACAATCTTTTGAGAAATATCAGACCAATTTGTTTAGCATGTCGCGTGAACAAAACGATACACGCAGGTTTTTGAAACCAGAACCGAATATCAGGTGACAAACATGCTGATCGGACCTATCAATTTTAACATTGCCAAAACGATCCTCACCTCCCCTCAAATTGAGGGTGTATGCGGCGGTACGGTTAACCGCTGCGATTTCGCTTGCGCGTCCACAACCTGCTGTGCTAAATATCAGTTAATAGCGATTTACCCCCCCCCCCCCCCACTTTACAAATATTAAGTGTTTTATTCACTATAGTTCTACACATAACCGCGTTGATATTTGCTGTTGATATTTGCTACTGCTGCATTTTTTTAGGCTATCAATCTTGTGCAACAAGCTTTACGAGGGTAGAAAAATTGTCCCTTATTTAGAGGCGAGCGTGCAACTTTTGCACCTCTTTAGATTAGGACTTACGCATGATGCTCTTTTGTACCACAAACTGTATGAAGTTTAAGAATTTAATTCTGCGTTCGGAAACCTAAATATGCTTTTTCGCATTTATGTTTCCGACATCCAAAACTCGTGAAAAAATAAAAAACGTTGAAAAACGCAACGTCCAACCGATGTTCAGAAACCTAATGAGGCAAATTGTCCAAACTATAGTAGTAGTATAGGTAATAAGGAGAAATTAAAATGTTTATGAAAGTCTTTCAGCCACGCCAACTCTTAATTCTCAGCATATTAATTGCTGTTCTATTGATAGTGTCCGGTTATTCTGAAGGGTCCACAAATCAACCACCTGTCTTTTTAGAGGAGGTTGGAGATGTTAAAAATTTCAGGGGCGTTATTGATCGCGAAATCCCAGAGAACTTCGACCCTGGTGATATAGGTGATCCTATATCAGCGATGGATGCTGATGGTGATAAAATTACCTATTCACTCACAGGTGGAGAGGCTCGAAAATTTTGGATCAACAAGGATACTGGACAATTAAGTTCGATGGTATATTTTGATTATGAAAACACCAACGCCTATCTATTAACAGTGGAGGCATCAGATGGACAAGATGCAACGCAAATAGATGTGGTGGTTTTCATAAATAATCGACCAGAGTTTAATACAACCCGTCTCCCTTTTATACCCTACATTTTTGAACACTATGATTATCTATCAAATATAGATAGTTACTACGATTCCTTTGCTCTAAGATTTGGAATTAGGGTCATACATAAATGGTATAGTAATACGGGTCTTAACTTGTTTGAAGTGGGAGATGATATAGGTGAACCTATAGTCTCCAGTGGGATTGTAGAGAATCCAGATAATGAAGATATAACATTTGAACTGTCATCAAGTTCAAAATACTACAATCATTATTTGAATATTGATCCCGATTCAGGCCAATTGTCAATCAAGTCTAAAATTGATTTTGAAAAGCATCTCGATAGAAAAAGTCGTCGCGGTACCGACCTAGTTCTTCCTATTAGAATTTTGATGCTGGATAACTATGGTATAGCCGATGCTATTGTCGGCTGTATCATGGTTAGAAATTTAGACGAAGGACCAAGGATCCAAAATGCGGATCCTTATATTATTCAGATTGAAGAAAACACATTATTCAAGAATAATGACGATAGACGGACTATCTCAGCTGTAGATCCAGAGGGCAGTCTTTTCGAATTTAAAACGATAGAAGCTGTTAGTGAACATGCTGGTGGTATTATCAACTTAGTATTGGATTCTGATGATCATCGCGTCGCTTATCTCGAAATGGCTGCAGGTAGAAGCTTTGATTATGAAACGCATCAAGAATATATATACAGAGTTACTGTGCAAGACACGGATGCACATGCCTTTACGCACAGTATCCAGGTTATATTTGATATTATTGATGTTGATGAGTAATTAAGTGGAAGGCAAACGGCAGTTATGTGTTGCCGTTTGCCTTACTTGCCATTCCTCCTCTGTTTAGAGGCGAGCGTGCAACTTTTGCACCTCACACACCTGCCTTTTGACAAGGCAGCATAAGTTTACAATAGTGTCCAAACTTTAGTAATTTTAGGTCCGAAATTGAACGACTACTAGGAGGCATAAGAATCATGTTATCACGTATTGCTGGGCTCAAAGTGTTATGGACAACAAGTCTGTTACTCATGTTGTTAGTATTCGGTTTAGGTTTAAATTTATGCGTTGCTCAATCCAATGGCGATATCCGTGTCCAATTTAGTCCATCCAGTTATGAGTTTATATCCAACGAGGTTATAGATGTTAAGATAGTTGTCCAAGAATATAAATCAGGCAGATGGAGTAATACTGCATTAAAATCTTATGATTTTAATGAAGATGATCTATCGGTCAATAATGGTACATTAGGCACGCTCAGGTATGGCGATGATGCGTTTAGGGAGTCTATCGCACATCATCCTACTTTTATACGAGACTGGTATGTTAATAACTATGCAAAGCACGCGCAGATACGATTCACATCACCGAGTTCAGGATCGGGAAATATAGACCTGAATGTAAGAGCGAATGCATTTAGAAAACGTGGAAATCAACTCCAAACATCTGCGTTTACGGCTAATTATAGTTATATCAATAAAGATCTTGAAGTGCAGCATAATACTGTATCATTTTCAAGTGATCACGCGGCTCAGACAGTTAGGTTCCACATTGTAGATAGATCAAATAATCACGATTACCGTGTTGATAATTTTGATATAAGCGATCTCAATTTTACGATTCTCGATAATTCAGATAATTCAACTGGGGATAGATACCAAGTTCCAGGTCTGCTTACTTATACTGGTCGCCGTGAAACAGTAGGTAGGGGAGGCAGAATAAAAGTTCACAGACCTAAATATGAGTTCTCCTTGCCACCTCCAAGGAATTTGAAGGCAGGCTTAACCAGCGGTAAAATCAAAATAGGTTTGAAACCGGGTTCAATGAGTGGATTGGCTGATGACGATATTAATATAACCTACACCTTTAACTATTCAAATCCGATAGTAGCGCAAGTGGATTTTCGGGTTTTACACCCGAAAGCGTATTATAGGAACGGTGCTGGCACAAATCCAGATCCAGAACTTTTAGATTTAGATGGTGAGTCAGTCATTCTGGGTTTGTATTGGGATAGACATGTTACGGGTCTAGAGACTTCAGACTTTGAAGTAGAGATAGATAACACTGACGATAATACAGATAATTATGTTACATCCACTGCTTCGCTGATACAAGTACCGAGGTATCCGGAAGGGTTTCCACTTGATCCTGTGCCATTTGATGAAGAAGGTGACCCCGACCCAACTATACCGCTTATGAGTTGTGAATTTAAGTTGTTAATTCCTGCATCAGGATCAGGCAGGCTAAGAGTCTATATCGCAGAAAATGCATGTGATCAAGGTAATGTAAGGACCTTATTAAAAGTTTTTTCGCTGCTCGAACCGGCCGCTGAAAGTTACATAAGTTACGGGCCTTAATGCTTGAATTATCGTAGAATCCGAAAATGTGTTTGCACTTCGCGGTAGAACTCTACATTGCATCTTTGTGGGGGAAACTGGGTTACCCGGTTTCCCCTACGAGCTTACTGTGTGTGCAAATAATTATGGGATTTACTATAAGTCACTGAGATTCACTGCCGCTTCGGTCGTTGCGGCTGCCAATGAGAAGTTACCGCCCTCAAGACAAGGCAAGCGATGTTTGACGGGGTGGTTTAATCCTGAAACCCATCAGCAAGTCCGGATGATTGCCGCAAAGGAAGACAAAACCTATGAGCAGGTATTGGGAGATGGGTTGAATCTGCTATTTGAGAAGCACGGCATGCCGCCGATCGCATAATAACGCTTTTGAAGGCGTTCTGAGGGCATTCTCTAAGGATTTCATACCGAAAGGCGTTGGCGACGCAAGTGCCCCTGAACATTACCAGAGCAGCGTTCGTAGTAGGGCAATTCTGTGGTGTACTCACCCAAATGCGAAGTGCATTATTGCGCGTCTCTTCAAAACATGTGCAAATAATTACGGGATCCCCTATAACAAATGTTTTGCGTGCTACTTTGCTGTTGTATACAAACCCTCTGTCTTTCTCTATTGTTTGGATCAGTTCAACGCGTTCGTCTGCGGTAAGATTCACGGGATTGCCTCTCGAATTCTAACATACCAGCAACTCCGGTAAGAGCCGCCTTAGCGATGTGAGGTGCTATAATTTCTGTCTCGAATATACGATTTGCTGCTTTCATGTAAAATATGTGTGAGTTTGTTTTCACGAAGTCAATGGTCATGGGGGTTAAAAATTGCATTTTTCCTTATTTTTTACATCAGTCGAACAATTGTGAGAAATCCCAGTTTAACAATTTTAAAGGACCTTTAAATTGTTTAAGGGTGCCGCCAGCCCACGCCATACATACATTCCCGAATTTAAAGGTAAGTGTTTATGGTATGAAAGGTAAGTATTAATATTGACAAATACTTCCTTTGAAAGATACTGCACGCCTTGATCGGAATGATGTATCTCCGGAACCCTCTCAGACAATGCTTGTTGGAGCGGTTTCAACGTACCTAGGACTTACGCATGATGCTCTTTTGTACCACAAACTTCCCAGTTTGGGTTCTCCACCAGAACGCTATGTTTACCGAGAAACCTCATCTAACAGAACAGGCTGCAGTCAAAATTGCGTCCGTCTTGGTAACATCGCGAAAACGCCGAGAACCGCTCTGAAAGCCACGCGCCTGATACCGACATGAACCCTCAGAAACGCGCCCACAAACGCCCTGCCCGTAAATCTGACCCGTTTTCAGCCGATAGCAGACACCCCGAGACGCTGGGGATACACACTCGCAAATGTTCGTTGACAACACGGTGGAGAAACAGCCTCCCTTAATAGAAAAGTCGGGCGGACCTTGGCTTGGCGGTCAAGAACACCCGGACTTTTTTCGTTCTCTACCGGTTGGCTTTAGAAATTTGACAAAAAAATGCCTATCTGCTATCCTCTTTTCAAACGTAGTGGGTAGAGTATGCAATCCGCGTCGCATGGCGCGGACTCTACCACACATGAGTATAGATACTGGAAGGAAGTCATAAACGCAATTATTCAGTCTTCCAACTGGTAGCAACGACAAAAGGAGAACAAGATGAATAATACCGGACAAAAACAGAATGAACAGTATTGGGCTGCATTTTTTCAGGAAGTACCATCGGATCAATTGGGTCTAAAGATACCAAACGTCTATGATTCCCACTATAGAGACTTTCACATGGGGATAACAGGATGCTACATAAGAGCTATTCAACGCGTTAGACCTCCAACTATCCGCGCTGCCTTTGTCATGAAAGGGTCTGCACAAGACTTTTTTCATTCATTGATAGAACAACAGACAGAGATTGAAAATGAACTGGGTGAAAAATTTTATTGCTGGATACAGGCAGCAGAAAAACAGATATATGTAGAATTAAAAGACTGCGACGTTACCGATAGAGCAGACTGGTCGGATCAACATCAATGGTTAGCCATGAAGCTTGAAAAATTAGTTAAAGTCTTCCGTCCTCGGGTTGAAAAACTTAAAGGAGAATATGATGAGCCAAGACTATAAATATGCCGACGAATCTTTGTCAATTATCGCTGCGATGGATTGCCTAAAAAGGCATGTCACAACAGATAAAGGGATAGACATAGGGCTTTCTATAAAAGGTGTGGTGTCATTTGTCGAGAAATACCACGTCAAAAATGGGGGCTTGCCGACCGACGACCCGGGTCGCGTCGTTCGGCGAGCACTCTCTCATTTACGCCAGTCGGGGCATGCAGTCGAGTTGATTGGAGGGAATTTTATATTTCCTAAAGACGATGAACGTGTTTTTGGAAACGGCGAGAATTGGGTGTATTGTTATTATCTCACGATCCAAAAAAAGCAAGGGGCTTCTCAGTTTCCATGTACAATTGGTCGCACCAGCGGCGGGACGATAAAGAGCATTAGAAAATATATTGAAAGACAAGCGAGGAAGGCTATCGTAGACCCACCAAAGATTCCACTCCTATTTAGAACAAATGAATGTGTTGACTTGGAAGGCGCGATACACAGAATTCTCAGGCTACGGGATCAGCAGATAGATGCGCCAGGCGACGAATTGTTTATGACGAATCCCGAAGAAGTGTTAGAGATTTATGATTTTATCATTCACGGGGACCCCACGTATACGACACGCACCGAAAGTAGAAACGAAGAATGGGCGCAAAAACGCCACAAGTATCTGTTAAAGGCGGAAAAATACAAAATCTACTTTCAATCGCTGATTGATAAACTTTACGAAGAACATTCGTTTACCACGCCCCGCCGCGTGAATGGCGACAATTATCATTACTTTGCGTCGGGGATTACAGGGATAACGTATGGCGCGTGGTTCCGTAAAGATGGTCAAACGGCTGTCTATGTTCAGATTGATGAAAAAGGTTTCAAAAAGTCCGAGAGACTTGCATTCTTTGACCGCCTTGAGGCGCACTACGGAGAAATCGCCGCGCATTTCATTCTCCCACTCGCATGGAAACGGTGTCCGAAAAAAACGTACTCCCTGATCTCGATGTGTCGTGATGGAAACATTGGAGCATCTGCGGACGAATTAGAAGCCATCAGAGACTGGCATGTTGAATCTTTATTGAAATTCAAAACCGTGTTTCAACCGATCATCGAAAAGTTATTGCTGTCCTGACAGACAACGCCTACCTATTAACGAAGCAGCCCGGAATAAGTTGATAACTGTTGCGACAGAGGGACTATCAAAAGGAGATAAACGATGAGTAACAAACACCTATTCCATGCGGGTTTATTTTGTGTGAAAGAAGCCGTCTACAATGTGCTTTTAGAAGCATCAGCGGCGGATTCTCCCGAAATGAGCAACGCAGAAATCTGTGAAAAATTAGATGTTGAAAAATCTTTTCAGGATCCTGGCAGCTATACGCTGATTCGGGGTGTTCTCGATGAGTTGGCTTGTGATGGACGCGTTGAGCGCGTGGACTCAGGCGGAAAGATGATTTGGCGCGTCAAAGAGTGAATCGAACGCCGATATGGATAAATCGTTAGACAGTATAAAATGGTTTCCACCTTTTGTCAAAAAGAAACGATCGAGAAAAAACTCGGATGCCCGAAAGCACCCAAGTTTTCCGAGGGGTAGGTTTGTGTTCTATCTAGGGCCCCTCAATGTTCATACAGTGCTGTTCCGTCGCTGGCTACGGCGGTGTTGTCGGGAGGTGTTTGACAATCGCCCCCGAAAACTTTCGTTGCGTGAACGTTGCGATCGCCACCTCGGCATTCTGAAAACATTGAAACACTCTCACCAGCCGTGTGAGCACGATCAAGTTATTGATCCGTTTTGAAACATTGATGAGTCCGATCTCTGTATCATGATGGTGTGCCAGAACGTGTGCATTCACCAGCACACCCAACGCCGAAGAATCGAGTTTCTGAACATCAGCGAAATCGATGAGCAGAGACGGTGTGTTGGTATCATCGATCCACAAGCCCAATCTGTCTCGGAATTCCGAGACAGATTTTCCCGTGATTTTACCATGTGGTTGCAAAATCGGGATACCGTTTTGTAGTGTGAGTGTCATTTCCATTTTAATGCTCCTTTTTATTGTTGAACGTTATAATCCGAGGAACGTATAGGGATCGATACCGCCATCTGGGTATTCATAAGCGAATTCGGTTTTCGTCGTCTCATAGGCATACCAACCATACAGCAGACTCCCACCGACAACCAACATAAAGAACGCAATACCGACTCGGATCGCTCGCGTCGAGAGAAGATGATAGAACATGAGAAACCTCCAACGTTATTGTCACAATGAAAAGACAGAGCGCTTTTCGGTAATGCTAATTATATGCGGTTCGCTGAGAAAACTTTAGTACTTTTTTTACAAACACAGTTAAACACAGGGTCAACGGATAGATTTTGTCGCTGCCAATTAGAAAAGGGAAGTTCATTGATGCGTCTTGCCAAGAATGAACTTCCCTTTATGATATGCGTCTTGATGCGAAAACTTTACGCTTTTTTTATCGAACATAGACCGATGCGACTTCAGACGGTTCACCTCCCATTTTCAAATGCGCTTTACGGAGTTTTCCGAGCGCGTTTTTCAACAACGGACTCACCCGCCCTTCTGAGACCCGGAGCCGCTTGGCGATGTCTCGACTCGAGCAGTCTTTGAAATACTTCAGCTCTATCACGCGCCGTTCTTTCTCAGAAAGCCGTGAGAGCATCTGCGGTAAAAAAGACCGGAGTTCTTCAACTTCGATATTTTCACAGACTTCATCTTCAAGGCTTTTAGACGCGCATGCTTCCGCTGTCAACACTGCGAGCAACGGATTCGGAGGGGTATAGGGTTCTGAAGGTGGATCGGAGGCATACGGCGTATATTTCAGCTCTTTGCGCCGTTCCGACCAGAGTGCGCCACAGACACGCGATTTCATAAAGGTAATGAAACTTGCACCGCTGGGATGCGCCGGATCGTATTTCGGTTCCTCTTCAAGGATCGTGAGATAGGCGATCTGACGGAAATCATCGCGCATGCTTTCCAAACGGCAATGCCCACGCGTGGCACACCGCACACAATGCTGGATAGATGTTTCCGCGGAAAGTGGATTGTTCGGTAAGATATAGAACGGACATTTCGCTGAATAATGAGGGCCCCTATCGTAAAACATAACTGATCTCCTTTCAAGGGTAGATCGATGACAGAAAACATTTTTCAACACAAACCTATTAACGCATTGTTACTATATACGATTCAACGAAAAAAGTTTAGCTTTTTTTACGATCCGGCGCGGTTTCGGGTTTCAATACAGGTTCGATTAGAAGGGAAGTCAACCATTTTTTACAGAAAATCAAAGAATCGTTTCAATTCCAAACTGGTTCGATTAAAAGAAATCGCAATAAGTAGTCTTGGGATTGGTTAAAATTCAGAGTCCAACAATTCATCTATACAATGTAAATCTCTAAGGTTGACAGCATACGCGGGAGGATAAACTTTATCAAAGAGGTAAAACTCATCAGCGTATGCATATCCTTTAATTTGTGCTTCGTTATTATCAAGATCAATTTCCACACCTACATAATTAGGACTTACGCAAAATAGTTGACCTGGCTTTAATGATGCGCTACTACGTTCTGAATAGTGTAGCAGAAAAACAATCACAGAATCAACAAGAAAAACGGAAGACTTCGCAAATTTGCGAAAGGTCGTCAGAAGCCGCAGCCATTTCAATTCGGAAAACACAGCGTTTCTGTACCACAGACTAACGGTCTCCTATGGTACAGAAGAGCAGCATGCGTAAGTCCTCTGGAACTTAGATTAATCCAACCAATTTATAGCTTAGATCGACTAATTTCTCTGCAGTGTCCATATTTCTGGCATTTGGATTTGGAGATGTCATGGGCCAACCGCCATTTTTACATTCCTTGTCTCTATACAGCACACTGCTTTGACTAAAATACGCGCCTGAATGATTTGCCGCATCATCGGACAGCAAACAGTGAAGTGATGTTTGGGCTGCTTCTTCGTTACTGTCGGTGATAAAAGGTCTCAGTGGTGCCATCACCATTCTCATGATTCTCATAAGCAAACCGTTGCCTCCGAAGTTTGATCGTGCCCAACCTGGGTGAAGGGAAGTTGTTGTAACACCCGTACCCTCCAGTCTTTTCGCAAGCTCCATTGCATATAATATAACTGCAACTTTAGCCTCAGCATAAGCAGCGAAATTATTGAATTTCCTTGTGTTAAAATTCAAATCTTCCAAATGTACATCCGGTCGGTTTCGTTCACTTCCGGCATGAACAACGGACGAGACAATAACCATCCTTGATGGTGCACTTTGCTTTAGCACATCAAGCAATAATTCCGTAAGAAGGAAATGACCGAAATAACTAACACCTATAGCCATCTCAAATTCATCTTTCGTCCGTTTGACTTCACTGCCCATGGTCACGAGTCCTGCGTTGCACACTAAAGCAGCTAGTTTATCGTGTTTCTTTAAGAATTCAGCGACAAAATCTCTCACCGACTGTAGGTCGGCAAGGTCTAATCTCATGACCTCATAAGTGCCTTTTAATCCCGTAAAACTTTTAGCTGCTTCCGCTGCTGCTTCTGGTCTTCTGCATGCCATTATTACATGACCGCCCTGCTTGACTAATTGCCTTGTGGTTTCAAGACCAACCCCGGAGTTAGCCCCCGTTACGATATAGGCTTTTCCGCTTATGTCTTTTGAAAGTGTTTTTTCATCGACCCGTAATATATTACTTCTACTCATTGTTATTACCTCGTGTCGTAATTTATACTATAGTTTGGACAATTTTCAGCGGAGCGGGCAACTCGCCTCCTACGCAAGATATATAGCACTCCGCTGGAGTGCAGGAGTTTGGATAAAGATGTTGTCCCCTTCGGCGTATGCGCCGCTGTATCCACCCTCAAGTGCGTAACCATCTGAGACGAAAAATTGGATTCTGTAGTGATTCCGTACCTCCGCCTCTGTGCCATCATCATTCATGGAGACCTCTGGCGGTGATGAGAGTTCTATTTTGATGTCTTGAAACCGTTCAAAAACGCGAGTTGCGGCGGCACGTTCCTGTCGAATATCGTCAAATTCTACATCGTCTGTTTTGTCCGCGTCTGTTCCCATATCGGCAATATAAAAAAAACCTTCTTCCGAGAAGGTGCCAATGTAGGTATTAACATCTTCTGTTTCATAGCCTTTCCGCCACTGGTCCAGGATATTGCTAATTTGAAGCAGGTTCTCGGGGATAGGAGGGCCTTTATCAGCGCCTCCGCCGCACCCGATAAAACATACAAGTAAGATGAGTAAGCCACTGATTTTAGCGAAAGTCTTGAAAATAGTGACGAAAAACGCCTTTCTATGAGGATTCAAGGAAACGTTCAAGAGCCGATGCGCTCTCGTAAAGCCATTCCGACACCTCACACAACGGCACGACAACGACATAGGTGGCGAAACTCATACACCCTCGCGCCATTTCACCAAGAATGTTATCACAACTCACAAGAACCCATCCACAGAGGAGAAGACTCAAAAATATCCGCAATCGCAGGTTGAAGTTAAACATCAAAAACTCTCCTTAAATTTGAATGATTCAGGCAATCAAGCCAACACCGAACAATGGATAAAACACACCATGCATTTCATAATATTCTATCCAAATCCAAAACGCTTGCCAAATCTGATAGCGTTTTTTTGAAACACATTCCGAAACTCACTTTTGAATTTGCGTCTGTTCTGGCTTCTCGATGTTTTTTCTACGAACATGGGGACGTATAGAAAACGAAACGCTATCTCCATTGATGCCCACATGATAATCACCCACTGCAAATATACCGAGGTCGATTTCAGTGTCGTAACTGGGTCCCGATGTATAATTTGTCTCTTGATTTTGCAGGCAGTCGGCAATGCCGACTTCACTCGATATATCCACCTTTATCTCTGCGGCTTCTCGCTCTATGCACGTTATTTTCAACGGATCTATAATTTCAGAACCGTAGCGAAAGTATCCGCTCACACCAATTGTAACCTGAACAGGTTCACGTGTCTCTATCCAAGGGTCCGGGAAATGATATGGGTAAACATCAGAGCGATCAAAGCGTTGAATCCTCTCGGACGTTTTCATCTCAACCATCGTAATGGTTATGTGCGGTCTGAGGAGTACAGAGGCTGTTTCCTCTTCGATACGTAGCCGCAAGGGTTCGCTATCGTTAGCCCAAATTTCATATTCACCGACTTCGAGATCCTTGAGAGTGACTTCTCCTTGATAGTAGACGACAGCTGAGCATGTTGCCCCCCACCCTGTAAGAAGTCGCTTGATAACCGTTGGTTTCAGGGAGATCCTATTTTCTACCCGATCGACATATATATTTTCAAAAGGCCTATCTGTACATCCAGAGCTGGCAGCGAATCCAGAGAGCCTTATGAGAACTTCAGCCGGTCTATCTACTTCAACCGGTCTATCTACGGAAATACAAGTGAACGCCTCCTCAATCGTTGCCCCATGGTAGTAAACTTCATCCTCGAAAATTTTATCGCATCCTATGCATGAAACAATAACAAATAAGACGAAAATGACGATACGCCTGATACGATGAGATAACATGTTTTTTCCTTGTAAGACACAAAAGACTGAAAGTTGTTTTGAATTTCATCAAGGTTTAAAGCGATTTCCAACAATTTTTTCCAATCCGAAAACTACTTATTGCGTTTTATTTTTGTTGAACTTTTCAATAAATTCCTTCAATTCTTCAGGTGTACCTTTGTAACATACTGAGCCTTCAATATCATCTTTCAAACAAAGTATTTGAATAGAATTACCAGTAACAAAGCGTAGCAAAGCCAAATGTGGACTAATCTTTTCCACTCTTTTGATAGAATCAATACGAAATTCTTTACTACCCAATCTGATTTTCATGGCTTTGCTCTCTTAACATTATATCCTGTTAAAATCAATTATACCACAAACGAATCAGAAAAACATTTTTTTTATTGTTATGATGAGTCTCAATACTGTCTACTATACCGATGGCACAGCCGCCACCTACATAAGTTGAGATGTTCCGCTGATCGAAAAAATAGCGTCCGCCGATGGATATGACGGTACTAATCCCGTGTTGCCCTGTACACAAGCGTGATTACATACGCCTCTATAGGTGCCCCAACGAGACAACCCGCCAATGCCCAATTGAACTGAATTTTCTTTGTTTTGACTTTATAGGCATCATAATAGAAGGCAACATATTCTGGGGATTTGCCAAGAACGCGTGCAGTCGGCATGAACGGCTGGTGGTGCTGCGAAAGAATGGGCCCAACTAATGGGAAAAAACATCCAGCACTAAACCACATTGTCCTATTGAAATGTGCCGCTGCGTCTTTTTCGGCATCGGCAATGGCTTGCTCCGCAACCGACTTCAGAGCCTCTGGTGTAACCGGGGAGTCCTTGACCTCAATGATTTCATAGCGTTTTGTTTCAATAACGTCGTATTTTTTCGAGCGACCATTGACTTCGGCAGTAATCCGCTCATTTTTTTGGCAAAAACCTAACAGATACAAGGCAAAGGTAAAAGTAATGATCAAAAACCCCAATAGTTTGAAACGTAAATTTATGTTCACGCTCTGCTCCCTTTTAGACATGCGCGGTATTATAGTAAAACCCGTAATTAATGATACACTTGTCTTGGCACAAGGGGGTTCGTAGGGGGTTTTTACTTAGAAGAAAACCCAAGCAAAACCGGTGTTTCTTCAAGGTCCCTCGCCCGTTGCAACAAAAATGTGCAATTATTTTCGGAATCTACTATAATTTTGACGCGCGAAAAAAACGGTTTAATGTTAATTCAGCTTCTGGTAGACGTGTCCTGTAGAGGTTGCTGTCCAATACAGCACTAATAATTCACCGTCCCATGTATAAGTGCTAACAATCGGTTCACTGCTCTCATCAGAGAACCAGTAGATTGTGCCTTTTCTTTCATCAAACGGTTCAATTAATTTATAGGCACCGAAGAAAAAGGTGTTGTTACTCTCGTATTCTCTCGTAAATGTTGTCGTTGTCAGGCGCATCAATCCAAACGCTTGCGTTGTTTTACCGTCGGCTTGAGTTCGGACGAGTTCATAGATACCACTGAGTGATTCAGCGACCCTGTATGATTTTGAAAAGACGATAATTGCGGCAGACTTTGAGACTGTCTCCTCGCCGTGATCCCTGACAGACACGGTAACCGTAACCGTCTCATCCGGCGCGATTTCTGCATTCGGGAGTTCAGGTGCCGTCCACTGTACCGCTGCGCTTTCAGCGTCGGATAATGTGCCAGCAGAGACCTCCCAGGTGTAGGTAAGATCGTCATTCTCAGGATCAGAAACGCCGACTTTCAGTTCAACACTTTCGCCATAGCGAACCGCTTTCGGAACAGTAAACGTATTGATTTCAGGCGGATCGTTGGTCAACCTCTCATACTCATCACAACTCTGGAAAATCAACAACGCACAGGTTAAGAAGAAAATCAGAACCACACGCGTGGCGATCGGGGTGAATATTTTCAAAACATCTCTCCTTAGATTCAAATGAGTGTTATTTCAAAATCAGCATTTTTCGCGTGGCGGTGAACTCGCCAGCCGTGAACGTATAGAAATACAGACCACTCACAACGCGTTCTCCTAACGCATTACGTCCATCCCAATACGCCGCCCGGCTCTGGATACGGTACATCCCCGCAGGTTGATACCCTATTGATAGTGTCCGGACCAATGCCCCGTTCACAGCATAGATGTATAGGGTGACCTCCGCTGGTTTTGCCAACTGATAGGGTATCCACGTCTCCGGGTTGAACGGGTTCGGATAGTTATGAAGCAAAGCCGTGTTTTCTGGCACGAAGTGCGCCAAAAGTTGTTCGAGATTAGCAATCCCGCGTTTGAACGTTAGCGTTCCATCGTCCGCTGCGCGCAGGATGTTGAGGGTCTGTTCAACGCTTTCGAGGGTGAAGCCGAGGGGCGGTGCGGGGTGTGAGGAAGCAGCGGGGGTATCGCCATCGCCGAGACGTTCAACAACGAGTGCGAGGTCTTTGGCATCTACAACGCCATCGCTATTAACGTCGAGACGTGGGTTTTCTGGCTGCTCTTGCCTTAATGCCTTTGTCACGGGTGTTATATCCTTTGCATCGACAACACCGTCTTCATTAACATCCCACGCTGGTCGGGGGCTGCTTGGAGCGGGTCGGGGGCTGCTTGGAAGGATAAGGGTGTATTCGGCATCAGCAGCGAATCCAAAGAAGCCGGCCCAAGCCCCCTGTCCCTCATAAACAGCCACCAATAAGATGTTTGTCCCTTTTTTCAGCGTGACAGGGAATTGGTCTTGGAAGTCCCGGGCCCCCCGGTTCACAGGGTTGTTGTGAACCAGTTCCCCGTTGAGCCAGACTTTAACGGCATCATCGCTGCCTGCAAGCATAATCGTCTGTTGTTCTCTCGGAGCATCTAAGGCGATGGAGCCGTAAGCCACGTGATAATCTATATTCCCGATGCCCAAGCCTGTAGCCTTCGCCATGTCATTGATGTTATCACTATCCGTAGCGGAGAGAGTGTGTAGTGTCCAGACGCTATCGCTGACCGGGGATCCCGCAGTCGCGCCCTCCGTAGCGATTTTCGCCTCCGTTACAGCACCGTCGCTTATTTCGGAGAGAAAATCTATGCCGGACGCAGCGGCATCCGCCCCGGACTTTCCTGTTGGCGCAATCACCCACAACCAGGGGCCTACTATTTTTTCGCCGGATATCTCTTGAGCCAATGCGCCATCAGAGCCGTCAAACGCTACTATAATCCCTTTCGCTTGCATAGCGGGGATGTGTGTGTTGATAGAAACGGCACTCAATGGATTCCCGATAACATGCAATCCGGTGCGGTCCCACTCTGTCCCCGTCAGGTTCAACTTTACCAATGGAGCTATATCCGAAATGTTATTAAAACTAAGGTCCAACACACCCAGTTTTTTGAGTTCAGCGAGCGGAGAAACATCCGAGATCTTATTACCCCAAAGATATAACGAAGTCAGTTTTTTGAGTTCAGCAAGGGGAGCTATATCCGAAATGATATTACCGCCAAGCCGCAACTCATTCAGTTGCGTAAGAGCGGCAAGGGGCGAGACATCCGAGATCGTATTATTCTCAAGTATCAACCAAGTTAATTGTTTAAGCCCTCCGAGGGGCGAGACATCCGATATGGCATTGCTGTTGACAGTTCCTTCTCCTTCAATATACTGACCACTAAGGTTCAGTCTTCTGAGGTTGTGTGCATGTTCAAGCCCGGTGAGATCTTTTATTCCGTGGTTGGGGACATCAAGTGCCATTAAATCTAGCATCGTGTGTGTCGTGATACTACCAATCTCCTCTCTAACGACTGATGCCAAATGCGGGTCCGGGATTAATACAACTTTAGGAGGTGGGAATAAGGACGTGCTATCGACTGGAAACTTATGCCGCGTTGTGTTTCCATGGACATCAATGCTCTGAAATATTACCACTTTATTTTTAGGTTTCACTTGAGTCGTAAAAAATTCGACAGTGTAGCCTGGATTTCCCTTTAATCCTTTATAATCCGCCAACTCAACAGACATCTCCCCCGACCTCAATGGTTCATTTGTCGAGAACTGGATCTGCTGGATTCCATCAGGATCGTTTATCTCAAAACTAAGACGAATGATATTGGGTGGAGAGGTGACCTTCGGTGGCAGCATTTTAACCGTTGTATTATGATTGATGGGAGCTGCTCCGGTATTGAAGATAGGGATTACATTCAACCACTCTGCAGCACAGAAAGATGTCATCATTCGGTCCTTGCTATACTGAGATGGAATCCACTTCCCATCTGTGCGAGTGTAATCATGGTACAATCCAAAGGCGTGCCCAAGCTCATGCGCAATAACGCTAACGTTAAAACACTCTCGGGCGGTGACAAATCCGCGTCCTGCACGTCCGTTTCCACCCCCTTTCCCGCATGCCGTAATCCCCTCAAAGTCCACATCTAACACAGTGAAAAGGAGAGAGTCCAGTCTATAAAATCGTTCTTCAGCTTCGTGCCAGGCTGCTTGCCAATTATTCTGATAATCTTTGTGGCTGAACCTGCCTTTAACATGATGGATGACTGCCCTTTCTTGTGTGTCGGTTTCAAACAGAAAGGTTTTCCTGTCAAACCCGTGGGCCTCCATCTGGTCCGCATAGAATTGCTGGGCCTCCTTTATCAATCGATCCAGCCTTTCATCTACGTCAGGTAGTGGTTTGCGGTCACTTGGGTAAAAGTAGATGAGCCGGACGACAGGCCGGGGGTCTTTAGTCCGAGGATCAAACCTTATGTCAATCCCTTTCATCTGCATAGCGGGGATATATCTGTCATAAGCGGAGTTGTCCAGCCAATTCCCGCGTAGATGTAACGTTTTCAATTGGGGTAAAACCGTAACGGGTTTAATGTCCGAGAGGCTGTTATATTCAAGTGAGAGCATTGTCAATTCGGTTAATCCTGTGAGCGGCTCAAGGTCCCAAAGGCTATTGTTATCGAGCGACAACGCTGTCAGCTGTGTAAGTGCTGCAAGCGGTCCCCCCTCCGTGATATAGTTGTTATTGAGCGACAGCGTTGTAAGATTGGCTGCATGTTGTAGCCCTGTTAGGTCGTAAATGTTGGCATCGTTCGCGGTCAGCGTCCGCAGCTTTAGCATATCCGTAACGGTGACCGTGGCACCGGAAGGTTTCCTGAGAGTTTCCGCTATCTTCGCACGGAGATTAGCATCACGGATAGGCGCGGACGCACTGCGTAAAATAGCCGTTGCTGTAAACTGGACGGGTTGCGAAACATCTGGAGCGGTCACACGGACAGTTGTGGTGCCTGCGGTTTGTCCCATCGTCAAGCGTGCCGTTGCCATGCCTATGGTATCTGTTTTGATGGTTGTGGCACTGAGTTTGCCTCCACCCGTGGTGATGGTGAACGTCACCGGCACCCCTGAAAACGCCTTATTCTGCTGATCCCGCACCTCCACGGCAAAAGGGAGTGGCAACGCAGTATTGACTATGCCTTGTTGCGCGATCCCTGATATTTTTTCGAGTGTCGCCGGAACGCGGGGATCAAACTTTACGACAATTCCCTCCGCTTGCATAGCGCGGATGTATGTGTTGATAGCAGCATAGTTCAGCGGATTCTGTGCAATATATAGTCCCGTGCGATCCCACTGTGTCCCTGCCAGATTCAACTTTATCAGTGGAGCTATATCCGAAATGTTATTAAAATTGAGGTCCAACACATCCAGTTTTTTCAGCTCAGCGAGCGCGGAGACATCCGAAATACCATTACTGCTAAGGTACAACCCAGTCAATTGCGTGAGTTTCGCGAAAGGGGATATATCCGAAATGCTATTATTCCCAAGATACAAATGAGTCAGTTTTTTCAGTTCTGCAAGGGGGGAGACATCCGAGATCCTATTACCCCAAAGATACAACTGATTCAATTGTTTGAGGTTAGCGAGCGCGGATATATCCGAAATGCTATTCTTACCAAGATCTAACCAAGTGAGTTGTGTCAAACCCGATACGAACGACACATCAGAAATATTACAAAAGGAGAGATTCATATCTGTCAGCTGGGTAAGTCCCGTGATGGGTGAAAAATCTGATATTGCATTGCTGTTGACGATCCGCTGTTCTGTTTCAATATACTCACCGCTAAGATTCAGATTTCTCAGATTGTGTGCGTGTTCAAGTCCAGTGAGGTTTTGAATGTCCGCATTTTGTGCCTCAAGTCGCGTCAAACGCAACATATCGCTTGTATTAAGCTGCACGCCCGGTGCTTTATTAAGGGTTTCAGCTATCTTCGTATGGAGGTTGGCATCGGGGACCCTGACTCGGGGATTCACATCAACGGCGGTAATGCTGAAACTGATGGGACGCAGGCCTTCCGCAGCAGCGACGCGAACGGTGTTCTTGCCTGGGGCGGGCCCGAGTGTAAGGATTGTCCACGCCCTGCCCAGACTATCAGCAATGACGTTCGAGGTATTCAGTTGACCACCGCCTGCAGTGACGGTAAACGTCACGGGCACCTCCGAGAACCCAAAACCGTGTGCATCCTGCACCTCCACACCGATAGGGTGTGCCGTGCCTACCACACCCTGCATTTCGGAGATGTTCAGGAGCGTCGTGGGGGTCCGGGGATCAAACTTTACCGTCCCGCCTCGTGTTTGGATAGCAGGAATATATATGTGGAGTGACGGGTAACTGAGTAGATTTCCCTTTAGCTGCAGTGTTTTCAACTGGGTCAGGGTCTCAAGCGGAACAACATTAGAGATATTGTTATTGTTAAGCGACAGCGTTTTCAGTTCGGTGAGCACCGCGAGAGGGATTACATCCGAAATATTATTATTGTCAAGGAGCAGTACTTCCAATTGAGGCAGCACACCCAAGGGGGTTAGATCCGATATGTTATTGCTATTAAGAGACAACGCTATCAGATGTGTAAGCGCACCGAGGCGTGATATATCCGAAATATTGTTGTTGTCAAGAAATAATATTTTTAGATTAGACGCGTGTTGCAGCCCTGTCAGGTCGCGAATGTCCGCGTTGTCCGCCACCAACGCAGTTAGTTTCAACATATCTGCGACGGTGAGCGTTCCACCCTGAGGCTTGTCAAGTGCCTCTATTATCTTCTCGCGGAGATTCGCATCCGTGATAGTCACAGGTGGGCTAAGCAGCACACCCGTCGCAGTAAACTGCACCGGTTGCGATATTTCTGCTGCCGCCACGCGGACAGTTGTTGTACCAGCAGTACGTCCCAACGTCAAGTGTGCCGCTGCTCTCCCAGCAGCATCCGTTGGAACAGTTGTCGCACTCAACTTGCCGTCACCTGTAGCAACGCTAAACGTCACCGGCACCCCTGAAAACGCCTTATTCTGCTGATCCCGGACTTCCACGACGAATGGAAGCGGCAACGCAGTATTGATTATGCCTTGTTGCGCGATCCCTGATATTTTAATGAGCGTTGTCGGTGTCCGCTGGTCAAACTTTACGACAATTCCCTGCGCTTGCATAGCAGGGATGTGTGTGTTAATAGCGGCATAGTTCAGTGGATTCCGTTCAATATATAGTCCCGTGCGGTCCCACTCTGTCCCTGTCAGATTCAACTTTAGCAGTGGAGAGACATCCGAAATGTTATTAAAACTGAGGTTCAACACATCCAGTTTTTTCAGCTCAGCGAGAGGGGATATATCCGAAATGATATTACCGTTAAGGTACAACTGATTCAGTTGCGTGAGTTTCACGAAAGCGGATATATCCGAAATGCTATTATTCCAAAGATACAAATAAGTCAGTTTTTTCAGTTCAGCAAGGGGGGAGACATCCGAGATCGTATTATCCAAAAGAGACAACTGATTCAACTGTCTGAGGTTAGCAAGCGCGGATATATCCGAAATACTATTATAATTAAGATCTAACCAAGTGAGTTGGGTCAAACCCGATACGAACGACACATCAGAGATACCACAGAAGGAGAGATCCAGAGCTGTCATCTGGGTAAGGCCGGTGATGGGTGAAAAATCTGATATTGCATTGCTGTTGACGATCCGCTGTTCTGTTTCAACATACTTACCGCTAAGATACAGTTCTCTCAGATTGTGTGCATGTTCAAGTCCGGTGAGGCCTGTTATCCCACGATTCCGGGCGTCCAGACGCGTAAGATTTAAGATCGTATCTGTCGTGATTGAATCGCCAATCTCTTGTCGGATGGCTGCTGCTAAATTCGGATCCGGGATGGATACAAGTTGTGCCTGCGCAAAGCTTGAAAGCAAAAGACTGAACAGAATAGTTATTATAAGAAGTAAAGGTACGTTGATTCCATTTTTGTCTGTATCCATCGGTGTTCTCCTTGCGGTGTGATGCGTGAAAAAGCAAGGTTACGGTCTCGGTGAAATTATACCATTGTAGGGAGCGGATGTCAATCTTTTTTCGGGGACAACGGCTAAGGATACCCCTGTTAGATGTTTTTACATAGCACTCCGTTGGAGTGCGATCGCTTCAGTCCGCTTTTCTATAGATATATTGCTCCGCTGAAGCAAAGAGACTTCTTGGCACCGAACGGCGTGGTGTGTTCTTTGTAGGAGCGAGCTGTGCTCGCGAGCATCGCGAGTAAAACTCGCTCCTACAGGGAGGGGTCGCTTTGACAAAATGTTTACACACCTTGTCGGCTGGTGCTCAATGAGGTTCAAAAAGATGCCTGCGAACCCAACTCAACCCACTCATCAACGATAGATGGGCAGCTAGGTTGTGTTTACCTTTCGACTCTGGATCCAGTCGTGACAAGGCTTTCAAGGTTCTGCAAAACTTTCTCATTATTGCAGAACCTTCGCCGATATTTATTGACTTCCGGGTGATTTTGATGATGTAATGTAAACACTACCTAATAAACATCAGCATTCCAGCTATCATAAGGTCATTTGATACTATTTGAGGATCAGCATTTTTCGCGTGGCAGTAAAGTCACCAGCGGTGAGGGTGTAGAAATACGCACCACTTGCCACAGGCTCACCGACAGCGTTTCTGCCATCCCAATACGCCGCACGAGAACGGCTTTGATACAACCCCGCACGCTGATGTCCGAGTGCTAATCTCCGAACCAATTGCCCGCTTGCAGTGTAAATCGTTAGTGTGACTTCCGCGGGTTCGGATAACTGATAGGGAATCCACGTCTCAGGGTTGAACGGGTTCGGGTAGTTTGCAAGGAGTGCCGTTTTTTCGGGTGGAAACAGTGCCAAGAGTTGTTCTAAAACAGTAATCCCACGCTGGTAGATGTGAGAGGTATTGCCCGATGCGCGGGCCTCAGTGAGCCATCCTTGTAGTTGTGCTTCTGTGAAATGTGTTTGCACCTGTGCGCGAGCAGCGGGTGCTGCAGCTGCCGCATTATCTATCGCTGCTGCAACCAAGATCAGATCGTCCACGTTGACAATTTCATCTCCGTTGACATCCGCAGCATTGGAACCGGTACGTCCATACCTTAGTGATATTATCACCAGATCATTAAAATCTACAACACCATCACGGTTTACATCTTCCTTTGCTATTGTGGTATTAGGAAAACTACCGATAGCTATGCCTCGTGGATTAATCAATCCTATAACGAGGTCTTCAACGTTTGATCCATCCAAGTTTGCACGTTGGATTTTACCTGCCTGAGAGTCTGCCCAATACATCTTACCCCCCACAGCATTCAACGCGATCCCTTGTGGATCCTCTACTCCTATAACGAGGTCTTCTATGCCCGTGCCATTCAAGTTTGCACGCTGGATCTTCTCTGTCTCAGAGTCCGTCCAATACATCTTGCCACCCACAACATCTAATGCGATCCCTCGTGGATCCTCCACTCCTGTGATGAGGTCTTCTATGTCCGTGCCATCCAAGTTCGCACGTCGGATCTTCTCTTTGCGAGAGTCTATCCAATACATCTTACCCCCCACAGCATCCAACGCGATCCCTCGTGGATCCTGCACTGTGACAAGGGCTTCTATATCCGTGCCATCCAAGTTCGCACGTCGGATTCTCGAATCGTCTGCCCAATACATCTTGCCATCTTCAACGTCTAATGCGATTCCTTGTATACGCCACCCTCCTGTGACGAGATCTTTGACTTTGGAACCATCCAAGTTCGCACGCTGGATCTTCTCTGTCTCAGCGTCTGTCCAATACATCTTGCCACCCGCTACATCTAACGCTATATTACCTGGATTTAGAGCCCGTGCTTCGGGGACGAGAGCTTCGATGTTCATGCCATCGAAACGCATACGCTTAATTGTATCCCTACTATTGTCTGTCCAGTAAATAGACAGAAGCAGCTCTCTTTCAGTTAGTTCTCCCAGTTCTTTGAGGTGGGGGACAAGTATCTCTACTGTGAATGCGTCTCCCGTGTAACCGACTATTGCATCTGCATCCATAGTAAAGATAAGCAGGGTATCGACATCAAAATCTCCATTATAATCCAGTTGAACGTTCACTTCTGTGTCGCTGAGACGTTCAATACCAGAAGGTTGGAGGGTTAGACCAGGGATACCCGATATTGATACGGCATCTCCGATTTTAGCAATATCCTGTTCGTAAGTATGATAGTTTAGGGTGAGTGTGACGATGTTCTTATCCAACTCCGATTCTACTAACGGAGACGCAGACGAGACAACAAGCCCTGTCAAGCTGGTCGTGCCCTCACCTTTCGAGTTGTCCATCATCACTTCATACGTAGTTCCAAACTTGAGTCCTGTAATTGTATAAGTATCTGTCGTTGTATGGAATTGGTTATCATAGAACCATATTCCAAAAAGAGATGCCCATGTATGAGTATATCTCCTACTATCTGATTCCCATTCTTCTGATACACCCTTTTCTCTCCAATGAAATGTAAAAGTTTTCGATGCGGAACCGGAAGCACCCTTAAAATACCGCCAATTGAATTCGACAATTAGGGAAGTGTCATTAGAACCGGGTTCAATGCTTATGATATCAGCGTGGCTCGTGCTGTATAGTCCACATATTAACGCTATCATAACCAGAATTAAAACTTGCCTTTTCATAGCAAAATTCCTCCGTAGAAAATACAGTCTTTGCTATAAGCGTATTATTGTTTTGGCGAGACTGCTTTAATCTCCCATGAGCCATCCGCTTCATACGACGCGTTGTCGTCATATCTAAGACGGCTCTATACTGCCCGGGATCCGCTGCGTTGAGATCGTATCCGTAAATGGCGACTCTATCAGGATCGCATTTATCCGAATCAATGTCGATCCAATCCGCTTCTGCGTTCTGTCGGGTTTGCCATTTGAATTCATGAAGAATATACCTATTCTGGTTATTCTTCAATCATAGTTGATGTAACTCTTTCAATTTTCCAATGCCCATCATCTTGTTTGCGTGCTATAAAATTGTAAGACTGATCATTTAATGTTTGACCTGTAGCATCTAATACATCAGTTGCTTCATTTAATAGTCCGCTGGACGATGTATA